>CBFHRA010000013.1:0-55739 GCA_965658115.1 Candidatus Arcticimaribacter sp.
GGGCCAGGAACTTCTGGACATTCGTCTTGTGGATCTGGAACACCATCGCCATCTGTATCAGGACAACCTTCAAATTCTTTTAGACCTGGCTCATCTGGACATTTATCTTTTTTGTCGTTCACACCATCTTTATCTCTATCACCTACTCCGAAATCATAGCTAAGACCTAGAGATACAAGTCCATAGTCTACTTCTGGGTTTTCGTTGATTTTTCCAATAGAGTACTCTGCATAAAGACCTAATCTCTCTCCTAATCCTAAATCAAAACCTACTGTCCCAAAGTTAGAATAGTCTGTGTTTAATGAACCACTATCTGTTCCATCTTTCAATGATGTAGTTCCATAAACACCTGCTTTGACATATGGACTAAATTTACCATCAATATTAAAACCGTACTTTAAACCACCGTGCATACTAAAGAATTCATAATCTGTAGAAGTGCTTTCATCTTCAGCTTTTCCTAAAGCAACTTGACCCCCAATCGATAGTCCTTTAAAGATTTTTCTGTAAAGGGATGCTTGTGGCAATCCGATAGAACCGCTTAGATCACCTGAAGCAACAGTTCCGCCTGTATTTACAATATCACTGTTAATTGAAGGAATTGTCGCACCGATTGATATCTGCCATGGATTGGCAGAGGTTTGTGCAAATATTGATCCTGAGACTAAAAGACTCATTACCAACATTAGTCTAATAAATTTCATACTAAATAGTTTTATTTTTAAAGTGCGTAAAACTACTAAAAATTTAAATGCAATGAAGGTGTTCCATTCAAAAAAAACAATTTAAAATAAAATGTATTTATCTTATAATTAATCATTTATGATGAACATAAAACACATTAAAAAAGTCTTAAATTTTAACTTTCAGGTAAACAAAAAAGGCTGAGCTAAGCTCAGCCTTTTTTATAAAATCTTTTAACTCTTATTGTTTTGCTGTAAACTCCACCCGTCTGCTCTTCGCTCGTGATAAAGCCTCATTTTCATCAGAAATAGGTCTTGATTCACCAAATGCTTGAACCTCTAAACGAGCGGATGGCACGCCTAGTTCAATCAGTTTAGCTTTAACCGCTTCTGCACGTTTTTGAGAAAGTGCTTGATTATAAGCGTCACTTCCATCTTCAGAGGCATGGCCTTGTACAAGCACAATTCCTTGAGGATTGTCCTCTAGTATCTTTTGCACTTTTGCGACTGCATCTAATACTTTGGTTCCTTTTAATTCAAAACCATCTGCAGGGAATAGTATATTGATACCCGCACTGTTTAAGGCATCGATAATGGTTTTCTCAACAACAGGACAACCAGTAGCTGAATTACCTGCTTGAGTTGGGCAATCATCATCTTTATCTAATACCCCATCACCGTCTGTATCTGGCCACGGGCAACCATTATTACTTGATGGACCTGCTTCATCGATACATTCGTCGTCTGGATCGATTACTCCATCTCCATCTTGATCTGGACAACCGTTGTTTTCAGCAGTACCGGCTAATTCTGGACATACGTCATCTTTATCTAAAACGCCATCCCCATCTGTGTCTGGACATCCATTATTTTCTATAGGTCCTGCTTCTTCAGGACAATCGTCTTGATTGTCGGGTAAGCCATCACCATCTGTATCTGGACATCCTTCAAACTCTTTTAATCCAGGAACATCTGGACATTGGTCTTTTTTGTCAGACACCCCATCTTTATCAGAGTCACCACTTCCTAGTCCCAAGGCAATTCCTAAAGTATGCTGTAAATAATTTACCGTAGGTCTATCATCGGTGACCCGATAGCTCGTTTCTACAAAAGCACTAAACTGATCTGTTAACTTAAAGTTTAAACCCAAACCACCAAAGTAGGTATTTGTTAACCTTAAGGATCGATCGTATCCTTCACTATTCTCAAGGGCATCAAAAGAGGTAAAACCCCAACCCCCTTTAAGGTATGGACTTACAGATCCATCTCGATTGAAACCGTATTTTAACAAAGCATCAATATTGAAAAACTTTATTTCGTCTGGACCAGATTCTTCTTTTAACTTATTTAAAGAGAACTGTCCCCCTACAGCTAATCCACCCACTATAGAGCGAAAAACAGAAAGTGACGGAACACCAATATTAAGTCCTTTAATCCCATCTTTTGTATAGATTTGGTCGTTATTTAGTGATTGCTTAAAATCACTTTGAAGAGAAACACCATTAATTCCCGCTGATATCAACCAGGGATTGTCTGATGTTTGTGCATTTAATCCAGTAGCTAATAGTAGGAAGAAGCTAAGTTTTTTAATCATTTTCATGTCATTGTATTTATTTGTTATTCTTGAGGCACTTAATTGTTAAAACTCTCTAAGGAAAGTCATAGGTCATATTTTATATCTTAATTTTTAGATTTAAACTCTACTCGTCTATTGCGAGCACGTCCTTCAGCAGTATCATTTGTTTCTATTGGTCGCGTTTCTCCATAACCCACAGATTCTAAACGATCAGGCGCAATTCCCAATTGAATTAACCTTGTGCGAACACTCGCTGCACGTTCTTCAGAAAGTCGCAAGTTATGTGCTGCAGCACCATCACTAGAGGTATGCCCTTCAATGATTAGCTCGATGCGTTCGTCTGTTTCCATGAATTTTTTAATTTCTAGAATAGAAGCATTTGTTCCTGCTCCTTGTAGGTTCGAGTTATTAACTTGGAAGAAAATTTGCGCCCCAATAAAATTGAGTTGCTGAATTCGCTCTTGGGTTACCACTGGACAACCTCTATCTTCAACAAGACCAGCTTCATCTGGACAAACATCATCTTTGTCTAAAACCCCATCCCCATCTGTATCTGGCCATGGGCAACCGTCATTTTCCACTGGACCTTCCTCAGTTGGACAGGCATCATCTTTATCGAACACACCATCACCATCCGCATCTTGGAACGGACAACCATTGTTTTCAACCGGACCGGCTTCTTCAGGACAATCATCCTCTTTATCTTGAATTCCGTCCATATCAGTATCAGGACAACCCATAAACTCCTTTATTCCAGGTGTATCTGGGCATTGGTCTTCACTGTCTTTTATTCCATCACCGTCACGATCAGGGCAGCCGTTTAAACTAGCAATCCCAGGCTCGTCTATACATTCGTCCTCACTATCTGGAGTTCCATCACCGTCGCGATCTAAAATACCTAAACCATAACTAAACCCTATACTGTGATTAAAATGAGAAATTCCTTGATCGCCAAAGGCACTTTTAAAATTGGTCTCTACATAAAAACCAAATTTATCTGTCAGCAATAAATCCAATCCAATAGAGCCAACCCAATGACCGGCAGATCGCTTTTCAGCTGTAATATTATTTGCGATAGAAGCGTCGTTATTAAAGGATGAAATCCCCGCTCCCAATCTGGCATAAGGACTTAAGTGTTTTGATCTAAGAAAAGCATATTTCAATTGAAGGTCTGAAGAAAAATACCGTAGATTGTGATTTGCTGCTCCTTCAATTTTTGAAACTCCTGCAAAAGCAAAGTTTACCCCTACAGATAAGTTTTCTTTTAGGGTGCGATAAACACCAATCGATGGAACTCCTGCATTCCAATGGTTGGTATTAGTAAAATCTTCAAAAAAGCCTCCCTGATTTGGAAAGTAAGTGTTTTCACCACCAGTTGGGAAAATATCTACAGTATTTAAGCCAGCATTTATTTGCCATGGGGTATCGTGTCGTTGCGCCATCAAAGCAGTGGTCACAACCATAAATAGGAGGGTGATATAAGTAGGTTTCATGTAGAAAAGTGTTTGTTAGATTTGGGTTAAATAACTTACAATGGCTAATATACAAATTCATGTTAAATAATCACAAGGCTTCGCCAAATATTGCAAATTGTATCCTTATCAAACACTTGTAAGTATTAAATTTATTAATTTAGTTAATCAATTGAGCAAAGCCAAAAACCCTTGCCATTTAAATAAATATAATGATTAATAATGCTGTCGAGCAGAACATAGATTTCAAGAAAGAAATCACCCATCTAAAAAAGGAAAAAAATGCGGTTATACTAGCCCATTATTACCAAGAAGATGCAATTCAAGATATTGCAGATTATTTAGGAGACAGTCTTTATTTGGCTAAAATGGCCAAAGAAGCCAAAGCAGATATCATCGTTTTTGCGGGCGTACACTTTATGGCAGAAACTGCAAAAATTATCAATCCACAAAAGAAGGTACTCCTCCCGGATTTAAAAGCAGGATGCTCTCTTGCAGATTCCTGTCCCCCGACAGATTTTGCTGCATTTAAACAACAATATCCAGACGCTGTTGTGGTGACCTATATCAACTGTTCTGCAGAAATTAAAGCCCTTAGCGACATCGTTTGCACCTCTACTAATGCCGTTGACGTAATCAATAGTATCCCTAAAGAAAAGCAGATTATTTTTGCTCCAGATAAAAATTTAGGGCGCTATTTAATCAAACAAACAGGAAGAGAAATGATTTTGTGGGACGGTGCCTGCATAGTACACGAAGCTTTTTCTTTTAATAAAATTGTCGCCCTAGCCAAAGAAAATCCAACAGCTAAGTTTATCGCTCATCCAGAGAGCGAGAGTCAAGTGCTGGACATTGCCCATTACATAGGAAGCACTTCTGGCCTTTTAAATTTTGTTCAAAAAGACAGTTGTGACACCTTTATCGTTGCAACAGAAGCTGGAATCCTACACGAAATGCAGAAAAGATGCCCTTCAAAACAATTTATTCCAGCCCCAGTAGAAGATGACACTTGTGCCTGTAGCGAATGTGCCTTTATGAAACTCAACACTATGGAAAAGTTGTATCGTTGTTTAAAAGATGAAACTCCAGAAATCAAACTCGATCAACAGCTCATGGAAGATGCTCGATTACCCATAGAACGTATGCTAGCTGTCAAATAAATGCATACAGATATTCTTGTTATCGGCACCGGAATCTCTGGTTTGACCTATGCTATCAAACTGGCAGAAAAGTCTCCTGACACTAAAATCACACTGATTTGTAAACAGCAACTTGACGAAGGAAACACGCGTTACGCTCAAGGGGGAATTGCGGTGGTCTCAAATTTTAAAAAAGACACCTTTGACAAACACATCATGGATACCTATATCGCCGGGGACTATCAAGGTGATAAAGAGGTCATCGATTTTGTGATACGCGAAGGTAACGATCGACTAAATGAACTCATCGATTGGGGGACACAATTTGATAAAAAAGAAAACAACCGTTTAGATCTAACCAAAGAAGGAGGGCACTCAGAAAAGCGAATAGTTCACTTTAAAGATCACTCTGGCGCAGAAATACAACGCGCTTTAATTCAAAAGGTGAAAGAGTTTCAAAACATTCAGTACTTTGAGAATCACATCCTGGTTGACTTAATTACAGATCACCACACTAAAACCAATCATCAAGCTTGTTATGGTGCCTATATCATCTCTACCCTTGACGAGGAAATCATAAAGATCACAGCGCAAATAACAGTTTTATCAACTGGCGGACTCGGGCAATTATACGACTTTACGACTAATCCAGCAGGAGCCACAGCAGATGGTTTAGGGGCAGCCTACAGGGCTAAAGCCTTTTTAGAAAAACTCCCTTTTGTACAGTTTCACCCTACCGCACTTTATCCAAAGGTCAATGGAGAAACTTTTTTAATTACAGAAGCTTTACGCGGGGAAGGAGCTATCCTAAAAAATCATTTAGGAGAAGCTTTTATGGAGAAATACCATCCTAGTAAGGATTTAGCCCCTAGAGATATAGTAGCACGATCTATAATTCAAGAAATTAAAGCACAAAAAAGCAAGCATGTATACTTAGATGCTACTAATATTAAAGCTAAAGTATTACTCAATCATTTTCCCTATATCGTAGAAAACTGTCAATCGGTAGGCATTAACCCGCTAGAGGATCTTATTCCTGTTATTCCGGCAGCTCATTACAGCTGTGGCGGGATTAAGGTGGACGAAAATTCTAGCACTACATTAAAGGGGCTTTATGCCATTGGGGAATGCTCACATACAGGTTTACACGGCGCAAATCGTCTAGCTTCTAATTCCTTATTAGAATCGATTGTATTCTCCCATCGCGCTGCAATCAAGACTTGTACTGATTTAGAAAATAACCCCTTAGAAAAAGACTTTTATTTAAAAGTACCCGACTGGAAAGGACAAAGCTATACCAGCACTAATCCAGCAAAACAAACGCAAGATCTTCGCAAACAATTATGTGAAATCATGAGTGAAGATGTCGGTATTTTTAAAACAACGCAAGGATTAATCAATGCACAAAAACACGTTAAGCAGCTCTATTTTGACATAGTGCAATTATACAACAACAATAAACTTTCTCCTCAAATTTGCGAATTGAGAAATATGGTTAGTGTCGCATATGTTATGGTAAATCAATCCTTGATACTAACCCAAAATAATGGCGTATTTTACAATCATGACTATGCAACAAACCCCATTTTATAAGTTACATCAAGATCCTATAGATCGATTTATCACTACTGCTTTACAAGAAGATATCGGCGATGGCGATCACACAAGTCTTTCCTGTCTTAGCCACACACAAAACAGTAGCGCAAAACTAATCGCAAAAGAGAGTGGTATTATAGCTGGGGTAGATTTAGCGCAAATCATATTTAAGCATGTCAATGATTCGATTCAATGCAATCTTAAAATACAAGATGGAAATCCTATCCTTCCTGGAGATATTGTAATGACCATAGAGGGGCCGCAACACGACTTATTGGCCACAGAACGTTTGGTCTTAAATTGTATGCAACGCATGAGTGGAATTGCCACCCTCACCCATCGTTTGAGTCAAAAAATAGCCCATACAAAATGTGTGCTTTTAGACACCAGAAAAACAACCCCTAACTTTCGATATCCAGAAAAATGGGCCGTTAATATCGGGGGAGGAAAAAACCACAGAATAGGACTTTTTGATATGATCATGATCAAAGACAACCATATCGATTTTAATGGCAACTTATCAAATACACTCAGGAAAACACAAGCTTATTTAAAACAGAATAATTTATCCATCAAAACAATTGTCGAAGTGCGCAATCTTGCAGAAATTGAAGAATGCTTTGCCTTTCCATGGATTCACAGATTATTGTTAGACAATATGTCTCCAAAAGAACTAAAAAAAGCCATCGCATTAATTGACGGTAGATTCTCTACAGAGGCCTCTGGAAACATCAATGAAAATACCCTGGTAGAAATCGCAGAAACAGGAGTGGATTACGCCTCTTTAGGAGCATTAACCCATTCTGCTAAAAACATCGATTTAAGCCTAAAATCCTTATAATCTAGTCTAATTCTGGAGTGTATCCAGCAAAATCAAAATCAAACCATTCAAAAGTGGTGTTTTGATTGTTACGCGAAACCGGAATTCGCATTCTCACTTTAGATTGATTTGCCGCTAAATCGTTCAACACAGTATCTTCAATATCCATTCTAAAAACATTTGGTCTAGAATAAGAAGTTTTTATTTCTGTGGCGCTTCCGTCTGGATTGAGAATTTCAACTGTAACAGGACAAATACTTAAACAACGAGGAAATTTAAAAAGATTCTCATCTGTTGCGGTAGACTCTAAATAGGCAGAGGTGATTTTATTCTTATTATCACCTGCTTTATCTAGCATAAAATAGAGTGTAATTCCCATTTCTGAAGGTGGGTTTGTAAATGAGTTAGTAAGCACATTTGTAGACAAAGTCCCCACAGTATAAAATGGAATAACATTTTTTCCAGAAGGCAATTCTTTCATATCATAAATCCATCCCTCTTTTTGATAGACACCATCTGCTAATTTTTTAGCATTAGCTTTTGATCCATCTCCGGCACAAGAAACTAAGATTAAAAAGGAAATAAGGATTGAAAATAGACTAGAATTTTTCATGTTTAAATCATTTTAATGCTCTGTGAAAATACAATTTTATCCTATAAAAAGATCATTCAAAATAAAAAGGAGCAAACAAATTTTAAACCAAAAGAAATGATTTATTTAATTAAAAAACAGTGTCTTATAAAAAAACTGCTGGAAGATTATTAGATAATAACACATAAAAGTAAATTGTTTTTGGATTTTTTTTCATTCAATAGGAGTATCCTTCCGCTACAAAGAATACTTTTACACTAAGGATTAAAAACACCCTATTTTCAATTCATCAAATGAATCGCTATTTTTTTATCATTAACCCTGTTTCAAGAAAGAGGAGCCATACTACAAAAGAGATAATCGAAACCTTCTTTCAATCTCGAAATGAAACAATAGAAATTGCTTTTTGGACTGCAGAAAAAAAAGTAGACTACATGGTAAATCAAGCAATAGAAAAAGGCTTTGACACTGTGGTAGCGTGTGGCGGAGATGGGACAATACTAGAGGTAGGAAAAGCCTTAATAGACCATCCATTAACCATGGGTATTCTCCCTATGGGTTCAGGAAATGGAATTGCAAGACATTTTCGCATCCCCACAAAGTTGCAAAACGCACTTCAACTTTTGGTTACACAAAAAACACAACAGATGGACGTGGGAAAAGCAAACGATCATTGTTTTTTTGGCAATATTGGATTTGGGATAGAAGTTGATTTTATTCATGCCTATCAAAAAAGAAAAATACACGGACTTTTAGGCTATTGTATTGCTTTTTGGAGAGCCTTATTTGTTTTTCGATTTAAAACTTTTGAACTAATTGAAGAAGGTAAAAACTTTAAATACACTCCATATACACTAATGATTTCAAACACTAACGAGCAAGGATACGGCAGAACACTAACCCCAACAGCAGTAACTAATGATGGAATGCTCAACCTAGCAGCTCTACCCAAACAAAATTGGTTAAAACTATCTAGTTTTATGCTTCAAATAGGGCTTTTTAAACGCCCCTTGCAAAGAAAAAATCTGTTCGAAAAAGAAATCACTCAACTTCAAATAAAAGCTCCTTCTACTCCTTTTTCCATTCAAATTGATGGTGAATATATCGAACTGAAAGAAGAGACTGTATCCATTAGTGTCTTAAAAGGAGCCCTAGATGTTATCACAGGATAAGCATATAAAATCATACTTCAAATATTGGATAAATTTTATAACCAATGGTACTAAACTAAAAAAGCAAGCGTTTTCTTTCGCTTGCCTTTAATATTTAAGTGACCTAGAGAGGATTCGAACCCCTAACCCTCAGAGCCGAAATCTGATATTCTATCCAGTTGAACTACTAGGCCTTATAAAGACAAAATTAAGGCTATCACTAGTAGAAAAAAATAAAGAAATGTAATTTATCTTCTCTCCTATAAAACTACCCTCACATACCAAAGAATAATCCGAATCAAATTCTTAGTTTAGTACAGCAACTATAAAAACCGTCATCAAGCTAAGCTCGCATGAGTAAATTATACTTTTTTCGACATGGTCAAGCTTCTTTAGGTGCAGAAAACTATGACGTTTTATCTGATAAAGGAGTGCGACAGGCACAAATCTTAGGGGAGTATCTTCTCAAAGAAAACATCTCGTTTGACAAAATATTTGTAGGCCCTCTAGACCGACAAATCAACACCTTTAAAGCAGTTGAAGAACAGTATCACAAAAACGGAAAAAACCTCCCTAGCCCAATTATCATAAAGGGCCTAAAAGAACACAATGGCATAGAAACCATGAAAATCGCCCTCCCAGATTTGATCAAAACTGATCCCTATTTGGTCACATTAGAAAAGAGCACAAAGCGCGACCCTAAAAAAGCAATGCGCAATGCCATGCTGGGATTTCAATATTTTTTAAGCGAATGGGCAGAGGGAAATATCACCGTTGAAGGGATGCCCACTTGGAAAGAATTTAGAGCCGATGTCAAAGAAGGCTTAGAACAAGTTTTAGAGGCTACCGCCAAAGGGGAAACCATTGGAATCTTTAGCTCTGGAGGAACCATTAGTGCAATCACAGCAGAGTGTTTAGGGCTAACGACAGAAAAAGCAGTCGCCGAATTAAATTTCTCTATTAGAAACACTTCGTTTTCTAGTTTTTTATACTCCAACAAGAAATTCAATCTACTCTCTTTTAACGAATTACCCCATTTAAAAAAGGACATGATCACATTTGTATAACCCTAGGCTATGGCAAAAAAAATGCATCAACTTGTCGCACAAGAATACGAAAAAGGAAGAGCTATTAATGAGGCAGAAACTTTAGAGTTTGATGAAGTAATTGACCCTCTCAAAACCAGAAATAGCATCGCGACAGCGCATGGCTGTTTTAACCTTAACTCAAAAAACAACACCAACTCCTTTATCGATAGTTGGTAAATAAATTAAATCTATGAAAGCAATCGTTTGTGAAAAATATGGCCCCCCATCTGATCTAGTTTTAAAAGAACTTCCTGCCCTTACCCCAGGAGAAAAAGAGGTTGTTATTCAAGTGAAAGCCTGCAGTTTAAATTTCCCAGACACCTTGATTATTCAAGGGAAATATCAATATAAACCAGCCCTACCCTTCACCCCAGGAAGCGATATTGCTGGAGTCATAAGCGCAGTGGGAAGCAAAGTAAAACACCTCAAAGAAGGGCAAGAAGTTTTTGGTTTTGTGGCAAATGGAGGCTTCGCCGAAGAAGTTATCGCTCCTGCTAAAAATGTCTTCCCTAAACCACCTAAAATGGATTTTGCCACAGCTGCCTCTTTTTTAATGGCTTATGGCACCTCTTATCACGCATTAAAAAACAGAGCAAAACTAAAAGAAGGAGAAACCCTTGTTGTTCTGGGTGCCTCTGGCGGAGTTGGCCTTGCTGCAGTTGAATTAGGCAAACAAATGGGCGCAAGGGTTATTGCCTGTGCTTCTACCCAAGAAAAGATTGACCTCTGTAAATCTTATGGCGCCGACGAAGGGATTAACTACAACACAGAAGATCTTAAAGAACGAATAAAAGCCTTAACAGAAGGAAAGGGAGCAGATGTGATCTATGATCCCATAGGGGATAAATTCGCCGAGCCAGCACTAAGAGCCATCGGTTGGGAAGGACGTTATTTAGTGGTCGGTTTTGCCGCAGGCGAAATCCCTAAAATCCCTTTGAATTTAGCCCTATTAAAAGGATGTCAAATTGTGGGTGTTTTTTGGGGATCCTGGGCGATGCAGTTCCCCACAGAGAATATGACAAATACCATGGAATTAGTTCAATGGCATGCAGAAGGAAAACTTAATCCACACCTACATGCACAGTACCCCTTAGCTGAAGCTCAAAAAGCCATGCAAGAGATGATGGATAGAAAAGTACGCGGAAAAATTGTGATTAACTGCAGCTAATCCTTTAAGAAAGTAATTGTTTGACAATGGTAGAAATGGTTTTACCATCTGCGGTTCCAGCCATTTGTTTTGAGGCCATTCCCATTACTTTCCCCATGTCTTTCATTCCTTCAGCGCCAGTTTGAGCGATGATGTCTTGAACGATTTTTGTGATTTCTTCTTCAGACAATTGGGTAGGTAAAAAGACCGAGATTATTTCGGCTTGTGCTTCTTCTGGCTCTGCAAGATCTACACGGTTTTGATCCCTAAAGATTTGTGCGCTGTCTTTGCGTTGCTTGACCAGCTTTTGAACCAATTTAATCTCTTGTTCTTCGGTGAGCTCTGTTCCTGCAGCAGTAGCAGTTTGCTCTAAAATTACGGCAGATTTGATGGCGCGTAAAGCTTCTAGCTTTAGGCTATCTTTTGCACGCATGGCGTTCTTAATCTCGTCTGTTAAATTGGCTAATATTCCCATGTTTAGTCTACGTTGTCGTGTAAAAATGAATTGTTTGATCTCAACTGTATATCGTCGTTTGAATCACTGTCAAGTGATAGTGTCGAAGGGGCTTGTTCTTCTTGAGTACCGTCAAGTTCAAAGCCTAAGCGCTTATAGGCCGGTTGACGTTCCATCTCTTCGATGCGATTGATATTGTTGTTAAAGGTGTAATTAAACTGCTTTAATTGCTCTTTTCGCTTTTCGTTTTGAAGGTTGATGCTTTCGCGAATCGATTGATCGAATGGACTTGATCCTGTAGGCGGCAAGGCTTGTTTTGCCTCTTCGTTTTCAGGGATTTCTGCAATTACCTTTAGTTCAATGTCAGCAATTTCAGTAGTTTGTGGTTCCTCTAGTTGATTGACAGGGGCTTCTTCGATCTCTTCTAATTGGAAAACCGTTGCAATAGGTTCTTCTATTGTTTGAGGAACTTCAATCTCTTCGGTAGTAAGCTCTTTTTGAATCGGCAATTCGAATTCAAATTGAATTTGCTGTTTTTCCTCGCTTTCGATTAATTCGTGATCAACAACATCAATTTCATTAATAGATGGATTGATTTCGTTAAAGATAAAATCATCTTCAAGGGCAACCTCTTCAATTGCTTCGATCGAAGGTGTTGATTGGATAGGAGTAATGTGTTCTGCAATAACTTCGAGAGAAGCGATTTCTTGTGTGGTCGCAATCAATGGATTTTCTTCTACGGCAACAACAATAGGATCTATTACTTCAATCCCATCTATAGGAGAGACCACTTGAACATCTTCAACTTCAATGGCATTAACGGCAGTTTGATCGATTGGCTCTTCTTGTGGGGTGAGCTCAAGGGCTTGATTTGCAACATTTGGTGAAACCTCAAAATCTTCCAAAACCACCTTTGGCGAAGCCTCTAAAACAGGCTTAGCTTCTTCTACTTCATCTTCTAGACTATACTTGATAATAGGCTCGTCTGAAGGTGTTTCGATCGGGGCTTCAAAGATACTTTGCGGGGCTTTTTGATGCGTTAAATCTTGAATCAAAGGCTGCTCTTCTTCCAGGGTATGGATGATTTTCTTTGCCTCTGTGTTGACAATTTCGTGTTGCTGTTCAGAGTTAAAACCGGTAGCAATAATGGTAACAGAGATGCTATTGCCCAGGGCGGGATCTTCTCCCACTCCCATGATAATATTTGTGTTATTACCTGCTTCTGTTTGAATAAAATCGTTGATTTCTCCGATTTCGTCAATGGTAATTTCTTCTTCTCCAGAAACAATTAATAGCAGTACGTTTTTACAGCCCGTAATCTTATTGTCATTCAATAAAGGAGAGTCTAAGGCTTTTACAATGGACTCTTGGGCGCGATTTGCCCCTTCCGCAATGGCAGATCCCATGATGGCAGAGCCACTGTTACTCAAGACTGTTTTTGCGTCTTTTAAGTCAATGTTTTGTGTGTAGTGGTGGGTAATTACTTCTGCTATACCTCTAGCGGCAGTGGCTAATACTTCGTCTGCTTTGGCAAAGCCTGCTTTAAAGCCTAAGTTGCCATAAACTTCTCTTAGTTTATTGTTGTTGATAACGATTAGAGAGTCAACGCTAGCTTTTAATTCTTCGAGTCCTTTTTGGGCTTGTTCAAGGCGAATTTTTCCTTCAAACTGAAAGGGCATGGTGACAATCCCAACAGTTAAAATGTCCATTTCGCGGGCCATTTTAGCAATAATAGGAGCTGCTCCAGTACCTGTTCCACCACCCATACCGGCAGTGATAAAAATCATTTTTGTCTGGGTAGAAAGCAAGGTTTTTACATCTTCTAAACTTTCTTGTGCGGCTTGTCTCCCAACATCTGGATTTGCGCCTGCCCCAAGACCTTCTGTCAAAGAAGCGCCTAATTGTATTTTAATGGGAACTGAACTTTTTTCTAAGGCCTGTGAATCGGTATTACAAATAACAAAATCAACCCCCATGATTCCTTGCTGGAACATGTAGTTGATCGCATTACCTCCACCACCACCTATTCCAATGACTTTGATGACATTGCTGCGGTTTTTAGGCAAATCAAAATTAAAATTCCCTGGGATGTTGTCCATGGTTTCTTCTGACATGTGATTTTTCTTTAGGCTTTATCTAAAAATTCTTTAAACTTATCTGTCCATTGTTCAAAAATGGAATTTCTGTTCTTTGGAGCAACGGGCTGTGGCATTTCGTCCACTGGCACATCTTGCTCAAGGGGCACTTCTTGCGGCTCTGGCATTACATCTACCGGCATTTTATCTAAAGCTGCCATCAAGAGACCCACAGCAGTAGAGAAGGTTGGGCTAGTGGTAGACTCGTCTGAATCTCCCGCTAAATGTTCGTTTGGATATCCCACACGGGTATCCATCCCAGTGATGTATTCGACCAGTTGCTTAAGGTGCTTTAATTGGCTTCCGCCACCGGTTAAAACAATTCCTGCAATAAGTTTTTTCTTTTGATCGTCGTGACCGTAATTTTTAATTTCTAAGAAGCACTGCTCGATGATTTCAATCACCCTCGCATTGATGATCTTAGATAGTGTTTTTAAAGAAATCTCTTTTGGGTCTCGCCCTCTTAAGCCCGGAATGGAAACAATTTCTGTTTCTTTGTTTTCGCCTGGCCAGGCAGAACCAAATTTCACTTTAAGCAATTCTGCTTGCTTTTGAATGATAGAACAGCCTTCTTTAATGTCTTCTGTAATAACATTTCCTCCAAAAGGAATTACTGCAGTATGGCGGATAATCCCATCTTTAAAGATAGCAAGATCAGTAGTTCCACCTCCTATATCGATTAGCGCAACTCCCGCTTCTTTTTCTTCTTGGCTTAGCACCGCATCTGACGAAGCAATGGGTTCAAGGGTGATTTTTCCCATTTCTAGCCCTGCGCTTTTAATGCATCGACCAATATTGCGGATCGAAGATACTTGACCAACAACCACATGGAAATTCGCTTCTAATCTACCGCCGTACATTCCGATGGGTTCTTTGATCTCTGCTTGACCGTCTACTTTGAATTCTTGTGGTAAAACGTGGATGATCTCCTCTCCTGGGAGCATGACTAGTTTATGCACTTGGTTGATTAAGGTTTCGATATCTTGTTCATCGATGACCTCGTCGGCATTTTCTCTTGTAATATAATCACTATGCTGAAGACTTCTTATATGTTGCCCCGCAATCCCGACTACAACATCGCTTATGGTAACACCAGATTTTGCTTCTGCTTCTAGGGTTGCTTGTTGGATCGACTGTATGGTCTGTGTAATATTATTGACCACCCCACGATGTACTCCTAGACTTTGGGATTTTCCTATCCCTAGGATTTCTACTTTGTCAAATTCGTTTTTTTGCCCAACCATGGCGACTATTTTAGTCGTACCAATATCAAGCCCAACGGCAATTTTCTTGTTTTCCATATCCTTAGTTATGACGGGCAACGACCTGCTTGTCATAGGTCAAATTGATCCGATTAAATTTTTTGTCTTTGTTTTCTAAAGTAAAAGCACAAAAGCGCTTTAACTTTTCAACCTTATGTTCAAAGGCTTTATCCTCGCCCCATACCACCTCAAAGGGATAAGAGCGAAGTCCTAACACAAATTCACTGTTTTGCCATTGAAAGTCGATCACCTCTGCTGCTAAAAAAGCATCTGAAGACAACTTAGAAATCAATTGAACGAGTGCTTGCATATTTTCTTCCTTTAACTCACCGTAAAAAAGCGGAACCTTAGCGGTAAAGCGATCCGATAGCGGTATGACTTTTCCAACTTCATCGAGATAAAAACTGTTATCTGCTTGTATACGAACAATGGGCAGTCGCTCTTCTATTTCGATGTATAATCTCCCTTCAGGAACGGTGTATAGCTCAGCACTTTTAACCACTGGGTGATCTAAAAAATGCTGTTCTACCTTATTCAAAGCTACCATATCTTTTTGCTGAAAAAACAAACTGTCATTGCTTTGTATCAACAATTTATTAACGATTTCTACATCTAAAAATCGCGCACCTTTTTCCTTAAAATAAACTTCTAATTCACTGGTTAATATATCATTAGATCTAATTTGAGTCAAGACAATAGAACCCACTAAGATCACAAGCATAAAAAATAAGTGAAGTACTTTAGACCGTTTCATTCTGCTCTAATTTTTTCTTTAATGCGTTCAATTCTAAGCCGATATCCCCTGCACCTAACACCACTTTTATACGCTGTGGCAATTGGTTAATAAGAACTTCTAATGCGTCTTTTTCCAACACTTCAACCAGCGTTGTTGGATCGATTTTTTTGGCTAAAGCCTGCGAAGTTACCCCAGCAATAGGCAATTCTCTTGCGGGATAAATCGGCAAAAGGATGACGCGATCAAACAGGGATAAAACTGCGGCAAAATCGTCCATAAAATCTTGGGTTCTTGAAAATAAATGAGGCTGAAAAATCACACACTTTTCTTCTTGCGGGAAAGCGTCTTCAAGTGTGTCAAAAACCGCTTTGATCTCTGTGGGATGATGGGCATAATCATCTATCAAGACATGCGCATTAGACATTAACTTTAATTGCAAGCGTCGATCAACTCCTTCAAAATGAGCGAGGGCTTCAACCATTTTTTCTTCCGATAAACCGTGTTGACTTGCCATGGCAAAAGCAGCAATTGCGTTTGATAAATTATGCAGTCCTAACTGACTGAAGTAGGCATTACCGTAAATCCCTTTTGGTGTTTGCAAATCAAATTGATAGCCGTATCCTTTTGCCTGAACGGCAGTCGCATAATAATCTGCTTTCTCGCTGATACTATAGGTCAAGCCAGGGAGAGATATCCCTTTTTCGACAATCTTTACCTGTGTGATTTTATCTGAAAAGTCACGATAAGCCGCTAAAACTGCCTCTTCTGTCCCATAAATATCGAGGTGATCTGCATCGACAGATGTGATACACCCAATGGAAGGAGACAACTGTAAAAAGGAGCGATCAAATTCGTCTGCTTCAACTAAAATTGTGTCTAGACCCGTAGAAACTAAATTTGTATTCTTTTGATTCATGACTCCGCCCACAAAAGCCGTAAACGCCTCCTCTAAAGAAGAAAATAGATGTGCCAAAATAGCCGTAGTAGTGGTTTTACCGTGTGTTCCCGCTACCGCCAGAGTAGGTTTATCTTTGGTGATTTCACCTAAAAAAACAGCGCGCTTGACCACACTGTTCCCCTGTTGCTCAAAATATTTTTTTTGAGGGTGCCCCAAAGGGATTGCGGGCGTATAAATCACCTTTGTTTCTTTTACGTGAAATTGTTCTGGTAGCGCTTCAACCGCTTGATCAAAAACAAGGATTGCTCCTTCTTTTTCTAGGGCTTGCGTTATGGGCGAAGGGGTTTTATCATACCCCCCTACTTGGCATCCGTGTTGTAACAAAAAACGAGCGATAGAAGACATCCCTATTCCACCTATTCCGATAAAGTAGTATGGCTGTTTTGTCATGCTTTTTGTTGTAATTGATGGATCATTTTTACAATTTCTTTGGTCGCCTTTGGCTTTGCCATTTGACGAATATTTTCGATTAATTCAAGTTGTCTTTTTGGCGATATTACAATCGCCTCAAAGAGCGAATTAAATGATTGCTCTAGGTCTTTTTCTTCGATTAAAACAGCCGCATTATTCTTGGCTAATGCATTCGCATTATGGAACTGGTGATTCTCTGCCACATTAGGCGACGGAATCAAAATAACTGCCTTACCCACCAAACACAATTCTGAAACACTGGCGGCGCCTGCGCGCGAAATAATGACGTCTGCGGCAGCGTACAACAAGTCCATCTCTTTGATAAAGGGATAAATTTTAATATTGCTAGTGGCAAGATTTTTAAAGCGATCGTAGTATAACTTTCCGCATTGCCAGATGACATCTAACCCTAGTTTTTCAAAGAAATCAATATTTGCCGCAATTAGTTCGTTAATGCGTTGCGCCCCTAAACTACCCCCTAAGACAACCAGGGTTTTTCGATCTTTTGAAAGTTCAAAATGTTGTTCTGCTTTAGCGGTTAAATCATTGGTGTTTATCAAAGAACTGCGTACAGGGTTTCCCGTATAAGTGATTTTTTGCGCTGGAAAAAACTGCTGCATTTCTGGATAAGCCACAGCGATGGCATTGGCCTTTTTCGCCAAGAGCTTATTGGTTATACCAGGGTAAGAATTCTGCTCTTGCAGAAGGGTTTTACTCCCAAATAAATTTCCAATAAACAACATCGGACCACTGGCAAATCCACCCGTACCAATGAGGACATCTGGGCGATATCTCAGCCAAATAAATACCGACTGAAGTAGACTAATCGCTAATTTTAAAGGGAAAAGAATATTTCGCCACAGCTGCTTTCGCTGTAGTCCAGAAATCCATATTCCATGAATTTTATAGCCGGCCTGAGGCACTTTTTCCATCTCCATTTTACCTAGTGCTCCAACAAAAATTATGGTCGCTGCAGGGTCTTGGGCTTTTAACTCATCGGCAATGGCAATAGCAGGGTAAATGTGCCCTCCTGTACCTCCTCCAGAAATGATGTATTTAGATGGTTTCACTTAAAACTGCTAAAGGATTATCTTCGTTGACTTCTTCTTTTTCTTCTTTTTTGACAGTGGTTACACTGGCGCTTAAAATAACACCAAAGGCAACACAAGTCATCCACGCAGCAGTTCCCCCACTACTGATCATCGGTAAGGTTTGCCCGGTAACAGGAAACACATTGAGTGCGACCCCCATATTGATAAAGGCTTGAACAATCACTGGTAAACCTACTCCCATTACTAAGAGTTTTCCGTAAATCGTATTCACCCGTCTGGCGATTAACATTAACCGAAAGAGAATAACGAGGTACAAAAGAATGATTATCACCCCGCCTACTAAGCCAAACTCTTCTACAATAATGGCATAAATAAAGTCTGAACTACTTTGAGGCAAAAAGTTTTTCATCACGCTTTTCCCTACCCCAAGTCCGGTAACTCCACCCGTTGCAATAGCGATTTTAGCGCGCTCAACTTGATAGTTTCCAGAGCTTCCTTCACTAGGAGAAGTAAAGTTATCAATACGGCTCATCCAGGTGTCAATACGGTTTGGCATAGCCTCTGGAAAAGCTTTTGCTGCTAAAATAAACATGATGAATGCAACTAAGCCAATTCCTAAAATGACCAAGAGGTGTTTGATGGGATAATTCCCAAAAAAACACAGTAAAAAGACCATCGCAAAAACAATGACAGCTGTTGATAAATTCGCTGGTAAAATAAGCGCAATAACAATCCCCACTGGGAGCCACAAGGGCAAGAGGGTTTGACTAAATGTCAATTGCTGCCCAAAGGTTTTATCCAAATAATGCGCCACATACATCATCAACACTAAAAAGGCTAAAGTGGACGTTTGAAAACCAATCCCTACAAAAGGAATCCTTATCCATCGACTAGCATTCGCCCCTCCTATGGTGGTCCCTTGAGAAACGGTATAAATCAAAAGCAGGATGACAATAGGTAGCATTAAAATTGAGATCCCCTTAAAATAATGAAAGGGAATGCGATGCACTCCTATCATGATTACAAAACCCATCACCAAAATAAACATGTGTTTAAATAAATGTTGCCAAGGCGTTCCATTGCCCACTACATAGCTTAAATTCGAACTGGCACTAAACACAGGAAAAAATGAAAATATGGCCAGAAGGGCCAAAAAGCCCCAAAGCGCCAAATCTCCTTGTATGAGTTTATTCTTCTGTTCCATTAAAGTCCTCTTACGGCTTCTTTAAATTGATTTCCGCGATCTTC
The DNA here is from genome assembly GCA_965658115.1 of Candidatus Arcticimaribacter sp. Lineage (GTDB taxonomy): Bacteria > Bacteroidota > Bacteroidia > Flavobacteriales > Flavobacteriaceae > Arcticimaribacter. The sequence goes on from CBFHRA010000013.1 coordinate 19,521, forward strand.
ATAATTGTCAAAAAGATCAAAACTAGCACAGGCAGGCGATAACAAAACATACTCGCGTTTGTTAGCCAGTTGATGTGCCATCTTAACTGCTTCGCGCATGGATTGCGTTTCTACCAAAAGGTCTACTACTGGAGAAAAAGACTCGATAATTTTATCATTATCCACCCCTAAACAAATTATGGCTTTTACTTTTTCACGCACTAAAGGCAAAAGAGAAGAATAATCATTCCCCTTGTCTACTCCCCCTACTATCCATACCGTTTGTCCTTCCATGCTTTCTAAAGCATAAAATGTCGCATTGACATTCGTCGCTTTTGAGTCATTGATATAGGTTCTATTTTGAATTTTTAACACATGCTCTAAACGATGTTCTACTGCCGTAAAACTTAACAAGCTGTTGCGAATAGACTCTTTACTAATGTCTAATAAACTTGCAACAGAGGCAGCTGCCATTGCGTTGAGTAAATTGTGACGCCCTTGAAGCGGAAATTGTGTCGTGTTAATCATAGTGGTTGGTTTTGTAGTGTTTATTGATATTGTATCGTCCTGAAAGCTTGTTCCAGTTTGGGCTGCTTTTGACATTCCAAAAGGAATTTTTGTCGCAGCAGTATTAGTGGTTTCTAAGGCTTTTGTCAGCACCTCGTCATCGGCATTAAAGAGCAAGAATTGATCTTCTGTTTGATTCATACTTAAGCGCAGCTTTGAAGAGATGTATTGCGAAAAATCGTTGTTGTAACGATCTAAATGATCTGGGGTTATATTGGTAATCACCCCAATCGCTGGCGCGAAATTATGGATGTCATCTAATTGAAAACTACTGATTTCTAAAACGTAGTAGTCATATTTATTTTGAGCCACTTGCTGGGCAAAACTCATCCCTATATTCCCAGCTAGGCCTACATTCAATCCTGCCTTCTTTAACAAGTGATGAATAAGCAGTGTCGTGGTTGTTTTTCCGTTACTGCCAGTGATCCCAATGATTTTAGCCTGGGTAAACTGACTGGCAAATTCAATTTCAGAATGAATAGGAATCGCTGCGGCACGAATGGCTTTAACGATTGCAACATGCTCTGGTATCCCAGGGCTTTTCATTACTAAATCAGCTTGAAGAATTTCTTCGGTAGAATGGGTATTCTCTTCCCAGCGGATACTGTTTAGATCCAATAGTGATTTAATTTCGGGTGCAATTTGACCAGCATCAGACACCAACACATCATAGCCCTTTTGCTGTGCTAAAATTGCTGTGCCTTTACCGCTTTCGCCCGCCCCTAAAATCACCATTTTTTTCATTAGCGAAGCTTTAAGGTTACGATGGTTAAAATGCTCAATAGAATGCCCACAATCCAAAAACGAGCAACGATCTTACTCTCGTGATAGCCTTTCTTTTGATAGTGATGATGGATCGGTGACATCAAAAAGATGCGCTGTCCTACCCCTGTTTTCTTTTTGGTGTACTTAAAATAACTTACCTGTAGGACCACAGATAAATTCTCGATTAAGAAAATTCCACACAATAACGGAAGCAACAATTCTTTGCGAATCATCAAGGCGATAACAGAGATGATCGCTCCAATGGTCAAGCTACCTGTATCCCCCATAAAGACCTGTGCTGGGAAGGTATTGTACCATAAAAACCCAATTAATGCCCCTAGAAAAGCAGCGACAAAAATGGTTATTTCTCCCGCATTAGGGATGTACATAATATTGAGGTAATCAGAAAAAATAACATTTCCAGAAACCCAAGCAAAAATGCCTAGTGTAAAGACCATGATAGCCGAACTTCCTGCAGCCAGACCATCGATACCATCGGTTAAATTTGCCCCATTTGAAACGGCCGTGATAATAAATACGACAATGGGAATAAAAATTAACCAGGTTAAATGTTCACTCCCTGGGATCCAATTGATTAATTCAGCATAATCAAATTCGTTGTTTTTAAACATCGGGATGGTGGTCATGGTAGACTTCTCTTGGGCATAAAATGCTGAAGTTTTCCCTGCTAGCTCTCCTATCTGAACTGGGATTTCCTGTCGCACAGTTACCTCTGGGTGAAAATAGAGGGTTGCACCCACAACTATCCCTAAGGCGATTTGACCAAGTATCTTAAATTTTCCCTTTAACCCTTCTTTGTCTTTTTTAAAAATCTTAATGTAGTCATCGATAAAACCTATCGATCCCATCCATAGCGTGGTAAACAATAAGAGTAAGATGTAAATGTTATCTAATTTCGCCAATAAAAGAACTGGAATAATGGTGGTGAAGATGATGATGATTCCTCCCATTGTAGGGGTACCCGCCTTCTCGTTTTGACCTGCTAATCCTAAATCTCGAATGCTTTCCCCTATTTGTTGCTTTCTTAAAAAATCAATGATTCTCTTTCCAAAAAATGTTGAAAATAAAAGTGATAATAAAGCGGCAATGGCCGCTCTAAAAGAGAGGAACTGGAACAAACTAGCCCCAGGGAACTGGTATTGTGCTTCTAAATAATCAAACAAATAATACAGCATACTAAAACAATTGTTTACAGATTTCTTCTACGATTAAATAATCGTCAAAGGGGGTTCTTACCCCTTTTATTTCTTGATAATTTTCATGTCCTTTTCCAGCAATTAACATGACATCACCTTCTTTCAATTCCATGCAAGCGGCTTTTATAGCGGCCTTTCTATGGGTTATCCTCAAGGTCTTTTTATAATCTTCTGGCGCAACACCCGCTTCCATCTCATCGATGATTTTTTCGGGATCTTCGTCTCTGGGATTGTCTGCAGTAAATATGACTTTATCACTGTAGGCAGCAGCCACTTTTGCCATAATGGGGCGTTTCGCTTGATCTCTATTTCCACCACAACCTACTAAGGTGATAAGGGTTTCATTTTTAGTGCGAATCTTACTAATCGTATTCAACACATTCTCAAGGGCATCTGGCGTATGCGCATAATCCACAATTACCGTTGCTTTATTTGGTGTGGTAAACGTTTGGAACCTCCCTTTTACATTTTTTAACGAACTGATCAAAGACAGTGTTTCCATCTCTTCTAACCCCATCAAGTGGGCTACTGCAAAGACCACTAATAAGTTTGATGCATTAAATTGTCCGACGAGGGTGGTCCATACTTCCTGTTGGTTCAACTGCAACAACATTCCAGAAAACTGCGTTTCTAAAACCTTTGCCTGATAGTCTGCATAATTACTTAAGCCAAAACTGTATTGTTTTGCCACACAGTTTTGCAGCATAAATTTTCCGTTTTTATCATCTGCATTGATCAATGCAAATGCACCCTTTGGCAAATGATCAAAGAATTGTTTTTTTACATCACGGTAGGCAGCAAAGGATTTATGGTAATCTAAATGGTCGTGACTAAGGTTTGTAAAAATACCACCGGTAAAAACTAAGCCTTTGATCCGATCTTGCGCAATCCCATGGGAGGACACCTCCATAAAGCAAAACTCAACTCCGGTATCAACCATTGCCCTTAAGTGAGCATTGATTTGCAAAGGATCTGGCGTGGTATGCGTTGCGGGGATTTCTTTGGATAAATATTTAACCACTATGGTGGACAGTAGCCCTGTAGCAAATCCTGCTTGTTCAAACAAGCGATAAAGCAAAGAGGTTGTTGTGGTCTTGCCATTTGTTCCAGTTACCCCTATAAGCTTTAAATCTTTTGATGGTTGATCGTAATAATTAGAAGCCAAAATAGCTAGGGCAGCACGGCTGTTTCTCGTCGCAATCCAAACATTATCTTTTGGAAAATCTTGCGGCTTTTCTTCTCCAATAACAGCAATAGCTCCTTTATCAATTGCCTTTTGTATATAAGCATGACCATCAACTGTATCTCCTACAATAGCAACAAATAAATCTCCTTGTTGCACCTCACGAGAGTCAAATACTATGGCTTGAATTGAAACATCTGTTCGCCCTTGTGTCGCTTCAATCTGCACCCCAAAAAGTAGATCTTTTAACTGCTTCATGACAATTCTAATATTATGCTTGAATTAGACTTGATCGCAGTACCCGATCGCAAAGACTGTCGCTTAACTAGACCCTTACCTTTAAGGGTTACTTTTAATCCCATTTGCTCTAAAATCGCAAGGGCTTCCATTGCAGGCATTCCTTTTACATTAGGCACCTTTTGAGCGAGAATAAGTTCTTCTGTAGGAATAGGATTTGCTGTTTTTAAATGCAGGGAATCCACGCCAACTATAACTTCTTTTGGGGTAGTGTAATACATTTTTTGCGCAATCTCCTTAAAGACTGGCGCAGCTACAGTCGCCCCATAATAACCTTTGCTTTTATTGGGTTTATAAACCAAAACAATGGCAGAATATTCTGGATTTTCTGCAGGGAAATAGCCTACAAAACTTGAGATGTACTGCATATTATCTGTAGCATAATCTACTTGACAAGTCCCTGTTTTACCGGCCATGGTAAACGCCTCATCTTTAATTCGATTTGCAGTCCCCCATTTTTTATCTACCACATTAAACATCATTTCTCTTACCTTGTCTAAGGTCTCTTGAGAGCAGATGGAAGGATTGATTACTTCTTTTTCAAAGTGTTTCACAGTTTCTTTATCCGTCGATTGGATCTTATCAATAAATCGCGGCTTGACCATTTCACCGTTATTTGCTACAGCATTGTAAAAGGCCAAAGTCTGCAAAGGAGTTAATTCAACACCATAACCATAAGCCATCCAGGGAAGTGTGATCCCATTCCAAGACTTATCTGTTGGATAAGGTATTTTTGGCTGGCCTTCGCCTAAAATTGACACGCCTAACTTTTCATTTAGACCCATATTGTAAAGACGATCGATAAACTTTCTAGGTTGGTTTCTATAATGCTTGTTGACCATTTGCACTATCCCCGTATTAGAAGAAACCTCAAAAGCCTTTGAAAAGGGAATTAGTCCATACCCCCCTTTTTTAGAATCTCTCACTTTGTATTGATTGTAAAAAGTGAGCAAACCATTTTTAGTATCCACTAATTCATGTGGCTTAATGACCTTATCTTCTAGGGCAGCGATCATTGCCATTAATTTAAAAGTCGATCCTGGCTCATAGGTCACCCCTACTGCATAGTTTAGCTTTTCATAATACTTCCCTTCTTTGGTTCTTCCCAGATTAGCAATTGCTTTTACTGCACCAGTCTTAGTTTCCATAACCACCACGGTTCCGTGTTCTGCTTCATAAGCTTCTAATTGACGCAACAAAGCATGATGAGCAACATCCTGTACATTGACATTGATCGTTGTAAAAACATCATAACCTTCGGTAGGTTCTTTTTCATTATTATCGTTGATGGGCTTCCATTGTCCATTAGCAATTTTTTGCTTTAGACGTCTTCCATTCTCTCCTTTTAAATACTGGCTAAAAGCACCCTCTAAACCTACCCGTAAAAAGTTACCCGCAGGGTCTGGCTTTTCATAACCAATCGTTCTCTCTGCGATTTTTCCAATAGGATGCTCTCGAATAAGTTTTGACTCAACAATCAAACCTCCTCTCAATGAAGGCATTGAAAAGAGAGGAAGTTGTTTGATTTGCTGATATTCAGAATAGGTTAAGTTCCGCGCGATTAGCGTGTATCTATTGCCCGTTCGCTTTGCTTTTTCAAGCATTGCCAAACATTGATTTGTTGTTTTATCTAAAAGGGAAGAAAGCCCTTGAGCAAGTTCTTTTTTATGGGTTTGAAACCTTTTGTCACTCACCACTTTTGCGTCCCATCTAATTTCATACCTCGGGACAGTAGTTGCCAGAAGGCTTTGATCGTCGGCATAAATATTTCCGCGGCTAGGAGCCAAAACAAAATTCTTAACTGTTCTTTGTTTCGCCAAAGCGCGATACTTCTCCCCTTCTTGGGTTTGAATAAAAACCAATTTCCCTATTAAGACAAAAGCAAACAAGAATAAGCCCACCACAAAGAGGTAGAAACGATTCATGATATGTTTATCGTTGACTTCCATTATTCTGCTCGCTTCAATTTAATGGGAGGTGCAGTTGCTGGACCCACTCCTTTTTCTGCTAATCTTGCTGCAACTCTTGACTCCATCTTAAGACGCATTAATGAAGCTCGTGTCTCCACAAACTCACTTTTCACCTCTTTGATCTCGCTGTTTAGTTGAGCAATTGTGTATATTTTTCGATCAGCGCTATGCCCGCTCGCAATAATAACTAGGGCGAGAAAAGACAAGAACAACAACATACGCCAGTTTTTTAACGCATCGTCTTTGATCAAGAACTCTAAGTTCAAAAGGGCTAACAACTGATTCATATCTTTTGCGCAATTCTAAGTTTAGCACTTCGCGCTCTACTGTTTCGTTTTATTTCTTCTTGGTCAGGAACAATTAGCCCCCCTACTTTTTTCATAGGGCAATCTCTATTGCCAAAAAAATCCTCTGGTGCCTGACCTTCAAAAACACCTTCGCGGATATATCGCTTTACTAAACGATCCTCTAAAGAGTGGTAAGCAATACAAACAAGACGACCATCTTTGACTAAAAGTTCCCCGCTTTGTTGGAGAAAAGTCTTAATAACTTCTAGCTCTTGATTCACTTCAATACGGATCGCTTGAAAAACTTGTGCAAGGGTTTTATTTAAAAAACGCTCTGGAATAAGCGGTTTTAAAACAGCGATTAAAGCCTGGGTTGTCTCGATTTTACTTTCTTCCCTTGCAGCAATAATCTGTTCTGCCACTCTGTAGGCGCCTTTAACTTCACCATAATTCTTTAAGATGGCTGTTAGGGCATCGATTGAGTATCGATTAACTACATCGGTGGCATCTAGTGTTCCCTCTTGATCCATGCGCATATCCAGCGGCCCATCGAAACGAATAGAAAAACCGCGCTTTTCTGCATCAAACTGGTGAGAAGAAACACCAAAGTCTGCCAAGACACCATCCAACTTTTTAACTCCGTACAACTTGAGATAACGCTTGAGGTCTTTGAAATTAGCTTCAACTAAGGTAAATCGCTCATCATCAAGAGCATTTTTATGCGCATCTTGATCTTGATCAAAAGCAAACAAGCGGCCTTCTGGCGCTAATTGGTTTAAAATTTCTTGAGAATGCCCTCCTCCACCAAAAGTGGCGTCTACATAGACACCTTTGGGGTCAGTAATTAGAGCCGTTACAGACGGCTGTAGTAATACCGGATCATGATAGCTAATCTTCGTCATCTTTATCCCCCATTACTTCTTCTGCAAGCGCACCAAAATCAACTGTTGCCTCGCTTATCGCTTCTTCATAACGCGCTTTATCCCAGACTTCTAAAATATTTACAGCAGAAGAAATCACTATTTCGCGATTGATTCCTGCATGTTGTACTAGATCTTTTGGGATCAACAAACGCCCTGTATTGTCGATCTCTACTAAGCGAACCCCAGCAGTAAATCGACGTATAAAATCATTGTTCTTTTTATTGAAACGATTGAGCTTATTCACTTTCTCCATTAACGCTTCCCATTGCTTTAAGGGATACAATTCTAAGCAAGCGTTAAACACGGCTCTTTTCAAAACAAATCCATCGTGAAGACTCTCTGCCAATTGCTTCTTTAATGCCACAGGAAGCATGATACGCCCTTTGGCGTCAGCTTTTAACTCATATGTTCCTATAAAATGCTGCATCAGACTATTAAGCAATTGATTAGACCAAATATAATTGATAATTCCCACTTTTTTCCACTTAATACCACTTTGTTAATAACTTTCCCACCTTGAACAACTAAATCCCTATGAATCAAATGGCAAAAAATTAAATGGTGTTAATCGGTTTTAATGATTATATTTGACGGCTAATGCGAATGAGCCAAAAGGCATGGAAAAAACATTAACCAAAGAAGCAGACTACACTTATTTAGAAAAGGGAGAAGGTCAACCAATCGTTATTTTACACGGTTTGATGGGAGGACTTAGTAACTTTGAAGGTGTTTTGAATTACTTCCCAGATAATGGCTATAAAGTCATTATTCCTGAATTACCCATTTATGACCTGCCCTTAAAGTCGACAAATGTCAAGGCTTTTGCAGAATATTTACATGGTTTTTTAGCATTTAAAAACTTAAAAGATGTTATTCTTTTAGGCAACTCCTTAGGGGGACATATTAGCTTAGTGTTTTCAAAAACATATCCAGAAATAGTAAAAGGTCTTGTTTTAACAGGTAGCTCTGGATTATATGAAAATAGCATGGGAGAAAGCTATCCCAAAAGAGGTAATTACGATTACATCAAAACAAAAAGCGAAGAGGTCTTTTATGATCCAGCTGTAGCGACAAAAGAAATCGTTGACGAAGTATTTGAAACGGTCAACGACCGCAATAAACTCATCAAAACACTTGCTATTGCTAAAAGCGCTATACGACATAACATGGCTAAAGACTTACCAGCTATGTCAACGCCCACCTGTCTAATCTGGGGGAAAAACGATGGTGTTACCCCACCAGAAGTAGCAGAAGAGTTCAATAAACTTTTACCAGACGCAAGTTTGTTCTGGATTGACAAATGTGGACATGCTCCCATGATGGAACACCCTGTTCTATTTAATGAGATTTTTCACAACTGGCTTAAAGCTAAGGAATACTAAATCGTCGCCATGCGCGTAATTCATTCTGAATTTGTCATCAGTAATACTGATGTTGCAAAATGCCCAAAAGAACCTTTCCCAGAATACGCCTTTATTGGCCGTTCTAATGTGGGAAAATCTTCTTTAATCAACACTCTTTGCGCAAGAAAAAATTTAGCCAAAACCTCTGGTCGCCCTGGAAAAACACAACTAATCAATCACTTTAAGATCAATAAAAATTGGTTTTTAGTTGATCTCCCTGGGTATGGCTACGCCAAAACATCAAAGACCACCAAAAAAGCTTTCCAACAACTCATTACGCGATATTTTGAAAAGCGCCAACAATTGATTTCTGCCTTTGTGTTAATTGACATTCGGCATGAACCACAAACTGTGGACCTTGATTTTATGGAATGGCTGGGTACAAATTACATCCCTTTTGCCATTGTTTTTACAAAAGCAGATAAACTCAAACCCCTCGCTAGAGAGCGTAATATCGATAAGTATCTTGCCAAAATGAAAGAAGAAATGTGGGAAGAAACTCCACCGCATTTCACCACGTCTTCCCTCCATAAAACAGGGGTTGAAGAAATTCTAGCCTATATTGAGGAACTCAATACAGAATTTAAGAAAACGCGTTAAGCCTTTCCTTTTCTATCGATCTTAAGATTTGTAGCGAAATATTCACAAAAATCATTCATTGTCGCCGTCATTTTTTCATTTTGTGTCGCGCGATAAAAAGTCTGCGCCATGGTCACTAAAGACTGGTGAAAAAACACATTCATTTGATCAATAGGCATTTCTTTGACCCACAAATCCATACGAAGTGTTTCTTGATTTTTTCCATCCCACAAAGACATTAAAAGGGCTTGTGCTTCCTCTTCGTTAACTCCACCGTCTGGTGCAGACCAAATGATTTTTTCTGGAATTTTATTTTCGTCTAACTGCACATCAATCTTGATGTTGGTTTCTTTTCCTTTGCTCATTATTTTGCGGGTTTGTAATTCGCCTTAGTAAATAGTTCTTGTGCTGGCGTAGCTAATATCTGTTGTGGGGTTTTATCTGGATTTTTTGAGACAAATGCTCGAACGATCTGCCATCCTAACCACTGCCCTATTTTACCAGGACTTTCGTTATCAATTTCGAGATAAAATTTAGAAAAAGGCGCTGGCTCAATAAAGCGCAACAAATAACTTGATTGGGTTTTATAAAGCAACTCATTCTCAATAAAATACTGCCATATAAAACGTTCGTTTTCCTTTACCCAATTCATTTCTTTTTCGGTATAGCTTATCTTTATTTCATCTGCTGTTTCGGGCAATAAAAGATCTTTAATATAAAACCGCTTGCCGTAATAAATCATTTGGGCCAATAAGGTTCTATCTTTGGGGGCAGGAACAACTGTTAGGGCAAACTCATCTGATAAATGCGCCCCTAAATAAGCAATGTCCATATCGCGAACAATATATTGTGGAATCCCTTCATACAAGGGGTTTTTAGCCCCTAAAAAAGTGTCTAAAGAAATTAAAACCAAAGAATCTGTATAGACCGTTTTATTTTGATAATCAACATTGTTTGTAAGCAAGATTACCTTTGGATCTTCTAATCTTGGGAAATAATATTTGATATGCTGAAATAGTGGCTTTAATCGCTCTTCAAAGGGGGCTAAAGAAGGATATACTTTACTAATCTCTCCTTGCAAAAGAACCTGCAAACTATCGCGCTGACGCTTTTGCCAGATACTATCTGGATATTGCTCTGGAAACAAATAGGGATAATCCTGCTTAAGCTGGTAAAAATCTTCCTTAGAGGCGTTAAAGAATTTTTGATCAAAACGATCTAAGGTGATGTCAACGGGGATCTTTGCGATCTCTTCTTCAACAGCATTCGAAGAAGAACATGCCGAAATGGCAAAAAAAAGTGTTCCAAATAAGAAAAATGATAAAAATGAAGAAAATTGGTGTTTCATTATGCTTGTTTTTTTCACCCTCATCAAGAAGTTTGCTATTTTTATACAAAGTTACATGCAAAAAATAGAGTAGCGATGAAAAGTCCAGAAAAAGTAATAGATCATATTGTTAAGTGGCTTGATGATTATGCAGATAAGGCTCAAATGAATGGCTTTGTGGTCGGTGTGTCTGGCGGAATCGATTCTGCCTTAACCTCAACCTTATGCGCTAAAACAGGTCGCCCAGTGATCTGTTTAGAGATGGAGATCCACCAAGAAGAGAATCAAGTTTCTAGAGCTAAAGAGCATATCGCATGGCTAGAGAAAAACTACCATAATGTTAGCCACCATTCCCTATCTCTTACTGGGGTATTTGATGCGTTTAAAGACATTCTTCCTACCACCGATCAAACAGATCAAGCTTTTTTAAGCTTAGCGAATACAAGGGCTAGATTACGCATGTCAACCCTTTATTATTTTGCTGCCTTACACCGTTACCTTGTTGCTGGAACAGGGAATAAAGTTGAAGATTTTGGGGTAGGCTTTTACACCAAATACGGCGACGGTGGAGTGGATCTAAGTCCCATCGCAGATTTGATGAAGTCTGAAGTTTTTGCTCTTGCTAAAGCACTTAATGTCAACCAAGAAATTCAAAATGCCGCCCCGACAGATGGATTGTGGGGAGACGATCGCACAGACGAAGATCAATTAGGTGCAACCTATAACGAACTAGAATGGGCCATGAAAAATGTGAATGCCGATGCTAAAGATTTTTCTGAAAGGGAAAAGGAAGTCATGAAGATCTATTTAGCCTTTAATCGACAAAACAAACACAAAATGGATCCCATCCCTGTATGTGTTATCCCAGAAGGATTACTATAAAACCCGGTTTAATTTATTAGAGACTAATCGTCTTAATTGATAGTAGCTCATTACATCTTCCAGCAAGCCTTTATGTTCTTGCGCAGGGTCTTCCATTTCTGCTTGTAAGGACTCTATTTTGCGGTTGACTAAATGCTTGCGTAAACTCAAAATCGTTTCCGTCACCATCAAACCAATTTGTTGATCTCTGGTTTTGACAAAAATATTTTTCTTATCCCATTGATGCAGACTGTACTTTTCTTCGTTCATTAAAATAGTACTTACCAGACTGCTTAACTCTGGGGTTAGGGTGGGCATTAACTTATCAATCGACAACAAACCTTGCGTTTGAAACTGCTCTAAAAGCACAAAAAACAAGGATCTAAAATCGTCATTAGCAAGTTCAACTTCGTCTTGTTGCAAGTCCAAAAAGATCTTCTCATACACCTTTGCCTTAACCATTGTTATTTCTTCTTCAACTTCATCAGACGCTTCAGAGAATTGTAAAACAGACTCTTGGAAGGTTTCTTCACGATCTCCATACAGCATTAAAAGGGTGATGATCTGTTTCTCTAACTCGTATAACTCGTCCACTTTAAGAGCTGGAGCAACAGGCTGCACCACTTGCATTTGTGGGGCATTAGGCTTTCGCTTTTGCTGTGTGTTTGCTTCTTTGGCTCTTTTTTGCGCTAAAGCGCTAAAAAGGACTTCCTCAGAAATTTCCATAATTGCAGCACAGCTTTGCACATACACCTCCCGCTGAATCGCATCGGGGATTTTTGCAATACTATCCACCATATCTTTAATGGTCGCCGCCTTTTTTACAGGGTCGTTTTGAGCTTCTTTCATCAAGAGGGAAGCCTTAAACTGTATAAAATCTTTTGCGTTTTCGCTAAAAAAAGTTTGCACCTCTTCTAGGCTATGGGTTTTTGCGAAGCTATCTGGATCTTCCCCCTTTGGAAAAGAACATACTTTCACATTCATTCCCTGGGATAAGATCATGTCTATCCCGCGTAAAGCTGCTCTTAAACCCGCTGCATCACCGTCAAACAAGACCACAATATTCTGTGTAAGTCGCTGTATCAAACGAATTTGCTCCTGGGTCAATGCAGTACCAGAAGAGGAGACTACATTTTTAATCCCCCGCTGGTGCATTTGGATCACATCGGTATAACCTTCGACTAAATAACAACAGTCCTCTTTTGCGATGGTTTGCTTTGATTCATACAAACCATAAAGGACTTTACTCTTGTGGTAAATTTCGCTTTCGGGAGAATTGAGGTACTTGGCTGTTTTCTTATTATCTCCTAAAATTCGCCCCCCAAAACCTACTGTACGCCCCGCCATACTTTTGATCGGGAAAAGTACTCGCCCACGAAAACGATCTATTTTTCGCTCTTCGATGGTGAGTCCTGTCTTTTCTAAAAACTCGAGCTTATATCCTTTTTCTAAGGCTGTCGTGGTAAAAGCATCTTTGGTTTCTAAGGCATAGCCTAAGTCAAAGGCCTTTATTGTTTCATCTGTAAAGCCACGTTCTTGAAAATAGGTCTTCCCGATTGCTTTCCCTGCGCTGCTTTCCCAGAGGTTGTTTTTAAAATAATCTAAGGCAAACTCTGACACCAAAAGCATGCTTTCTCTCGCATCTCTTTTGGCCTTTTCTTCATCTGTTTGCTGAGTTTCTTCGATTTCAATATTGTACTTTTTCGCTAGATACCGAATCGCTTCTGGATAAGAAAAACGCTCGTGCTCCATCAAAAAAGCGACTACATTCCCTCCTTTTCCGGTACTAAAATCCTTCCAGATTTGCTTTACCGGAGAGACCATAAAACTAGGGGTGCGCTCTTGTGAAAAAGGGCTGAGTCCTTTAAAATTACTCCCAGCTTTTTTAAGGGACACAAAATCTCCTATCACCTCCTCTACACGAGCGGTGTCATAGACTTGATCAATAGTAGTTTTTGTAATCAAAGGAAATAATTAATGGTGCTATAAACTTAAGAAAAAAGAACTTATTGCTTACGAGAAATAACGTAATTCACCATTTGTTCAAGGGCGTCTCTATAGGCATCTTGAGGGAACTCTAACAGGATCGCTAATGCTTTTTGCCTAAATTCTTCCATCTTTTCTTCAGCATAGGTTAAACCTCCTGCTGCTTTGACCTTCTCAATAACTTCTCGCACACGTTTTTTATCGCGATTGTGTCTTTTAACAGATTGAATGATCCAGTTTTTCTCTGGAGTCGAAACATTATTGAGGGTATAAATTAAAGGCAGGGTCATTTTTTGCTCTTTGATGTCAATCCCTGTTGGTTTCCCTATGGCCGTTTCGCCATAATCAAAGAGGTCATCTTTTATCTGAAAGGCCATTCCTATATATTCCCCAAAAAGGCGCATTTTCTCTACCACCTGGTCGTCGTCTTGCACTGTTCTCGCACCCATTGCGCAACAAGCGGCTAATAGGGTGGCTGTTTTTTGACGAATAATATTGTAGTAGACCTCTTCGGTGATATCGAGTTTACGGGCCTTTTCGATTTGCAATAATTCCCCCTCACTAATTTCTCGAACCGCGACAGAAATTATTTTTAACAAGTCAAAGTCATTGTTCTCTATGCAAAGTAACATTCCTTTTGACAGCATAAAATCCCCTACTAAAACGGCGATTTTATTCTTCCATAAAGCATTGACAGAGAAAAACCCTCTTCTAAGGTTAGAATCATCTACCACATCGTCATGTACAAGCGAGGCGGTATGGATTAATTCTATTACGGCAGCACCGCGATAAGTTCTTTCGTTGACCTTGCCTTGATTGAGCATTTTAGCAGTCAAAAAGACAAACATGGGACGCATTTGCTTCCCTTTACGGTTAACAATAAAATGGGTAATACGATTTAATAGGGCAACTTTAGAAGACATGGAAGCGGTGAACTTCTCTTCAAACAGCTCCATCTCTTCATATATCGGCTCCTTTATCTGCTCAACGACTTTCATTGCTCAAAGATACACTTTCATCAAGTGTTTTCTTGATTTTTATTGGCTAATTGCCCGCAAGCGGCGTCAATGTCTTTTCCGCGCGAGCGGCGAATGGTAGCGGTAATATGTGCTGCAGTAAGGTATTCTATGTATTGATCGATGATCGCTGGGTCGGCTTGTTGAAAGTCATCTTCCCCTATGGCATTGTATTCAATCAAGTTTACTTTTGAGGGGACTTGGCGACAAAAATTCACTAAAGCGCGTATATGCTCCATATTATCGTTAATCCCTTTCCAAACGACGTATTCATAGGTCACTCTTTTCCCGGTCTTTTCGTACCAGTATTTGAGGGAGGCCAAAAGATCTTCTAAGGGAAACTTTTCTGCAAAAGGCATAATCTGTTCCCTTGTTGCTTGCACGGCAGTATGGAGGGAAACTGCAAGATTGAACTGCACCTCATCATCGGCCATTTTTTTAATCAATTTTGGCAAGCCAGAAGTAGATAAAGTAATGCGCCTGGGGGACATTCCCAGTCCAGCAGGATCGGTGATTTTATCGATGGCTAAAAGCACATTGTTATAATTCATCAAGGGTTCTCCCATCCCCATAAAAACAATGTTTGATAGAGGGCGATTAAAATAGGATTTGCTTTGTTGATCGATCGCGACAACTTGGTCAAAGATCTCGTCTGGATTTAGGTTGCGCATTCGGGCAAGCTTTGCTGTCGCACAAAATTTACAATCTAAACTACATCCCACTTGTGATGAAACGCAGGCTGTTGTACGATCTTTTACTGGGATTAATACCGACTCGACTATACGACCATCAAATAATTTGACGGCATTTTTAATGGTCCCATCTGCACTGCGCTGTTGCTGATCAACTGCAATGTGATTAATGGTAAAATGTTCTTCTAAAAAAGCCCGGGTGTCTTTAGACAAATTGGTCATCCCATCAAAGTGATGAATCCCTTTATTCCACAGCCATTGATAGACTTGTTTTCCTCTAAAGGCTTTATCCCCTTTGGCTACAAAAAAATCTTGCAACTCTGTCAAAGAGTATGCGCGTATATCTTTTTTTTCAGTAGCCATAAAGTGATTTATATAATCAACATGGCGTCACCATATGAATAGAAGTTGTACTTCTCCTTTACTGCAACGTCATAGGCTTCTTTGATAAAATCTGGATCTGCAAAGGCAGATACCATCATCAAGAGCGTTGACTTGGGCGTGTGGAAATTCGTGATCATACAGTTGGCTATCGCAAACTCGTGTGGAGGGAAGATAAACTTATGCGTCCATCCTCTATAAGTATTCAAGGTATTGACAGAAGAAACAGAGCTTTCTAAACCACGCATTACTGTTGTTCCCACTGCACAAATTCTTCTTTTATTGGCTTTTGCAGCATTGACAACATCAACGGCATCTTGCTCAATAATCAACTCTTCTGAGTCCATTTTATGCTTCGATAAATCTTCTACCTCAACTGGGTTAAAAGTTCCTAAACCTACGTGCAGGGTTAACTCTGCTAAATCAACACCTTTGATCTCTAAACGCTTTAATAAATGTTTAGAGAAATGCAGACCAGCAGTAGGCGCTGCTACAGCTCCTTCATTTTTAGCATATATGGTTTGATAACGTGTTTTATCCTCATCATTAGGTTCACGCTTGATATATTTTGGTAAAGGAGTCTCTCCTAACTCTTTTAACTTCTTTCTAAATTCTTCATAGGAACCATCAAAAAGAAAACGCAAGGTTCTTCCGCGAGAAGTAGTGTTATCAATCACCTCTGCCACTAAACTATCATCGCTCCCAAAATATAATTTGTTTCCAATTCTAATTTTTCTTGCTGGATCTACTAACACATCCCATAAACGTTGCTCTTCATTTAATTCGCGTAATAAGAATACTTCAATACGCGCTCCTGTCTTCTCTTTGTTACCAAATAAACGGGCTGGAAAAACTTTGGTATTATTTAATACCATCACATCCCCTTCATCAAAGAAATTAATAACATCTTTAAACTGGTGGTGTTCGATGGTGCGTTTTTCGCGGTTTAAAACCATTAAGCGTGACTCGTCTCTATTTTCAGCGGGAAATTCTGCTAAACGATCTTCTGGTAACTCAAAATTAAAATCAGATAGTTTCATATATCAAAGTGGGTGATAAAATAATTTTTCTTAATAAAGGGGCAAATATACGTTCTGGAGATAGGGGTTGTCAAGTAAATGGCCTACTTTCGGTTGACTATTTTTCAACTACCTGAAAACCAGAGCTTTTTATGTCTTCCCAAAAGCCAGGGTAAGACTTACTTACAACTCCTGCATCGTTGATTGTTAAAGAGATTTTCAATCCCAAAGGTGCAAAAGCCATCGCCATTCTATGATCGTGATAGGTGTCGATCGATTGATCGGCTTGAAAGTTTTGTGTCGCAGCTAATTGTAAACTTTCGTCATCGACAGTGATTGTAGCCCCTAACTTACCCAACTCTTTTTCAAGGGCCAAAAGGCGATCGGTTTCTTTGATTTTCAAGGTATGCAAGCCGGTTAAATCGCAGGCAACACCTAAACCATAACAACTTACCGCTATAGTCTGCGCGATATCTGGCGCCTCGACTAAATCGAGTTCGATTTTTTGTGGGATAACAAAAGAAGCTTCCTTTTTAAGGATCAAAGTATTTCCTTCAAAATGACTTTCTACTCCTAATTGACGATAGATCGTTCTTAAAACAGCATCACCTTGCAAACTATCTTCGCGATAGTTGGACAACTCTATTTCGCCTTCTTCGGCAAGAGCAAGCGTACTAAACCAGTAAGAAGCAGAACTCCAATCTGATTCAACTACTTGGACTTGTTTATCAACTACTTCTTTAAACGGAATTTGAATTGTTTTCCCTTCAAAATTGGTCTTGATCCCCAGGCGTTCTAACAACGCCAAAGTCATTTTGATATAGGGCAAGGAGGTAATTTCACCTTCCAGATGAAGGGTCAAGCCCTGCGCTAATTTTGGTGCAATTAGCAGTAAAGCAGAAATGTACTGACTTGATATATTTGCTGGAAGCGTTACTGCTCCACCTTCTAATTGTTTTCCAATGATGGATAACGGCGGATAGCCCTCTTCTTTTGTATAGCTAATATTCCCCCCTAATGCGTTTAAGGCATCGACAAGAAGTGCGATGGGGCGTTCTTGCATTCGCTGTGAACCCGTAAGAACGATGTCACTGTTTTCTTTGGTGGCAAAATAAGCGGTAAGGAAACGCATGGCTGTACCCGCATGATGAATATCTTTTAGCTTCCCCTCTGCATGTAATGCCTTGTGCATCGCCACAGAATCGTCAGAATTAGATTGATTTTCAATGACTAATTGTGGATACAATGCTTGTAAAAGCAACAAGCGATTGGTTTCACTTTTTGAGCCCGTTATAGTGAGTTTTGCATGAGCTTTCTTGGTGGGGTGCTGTAAGGCTAATCGCATAAATACGGGACTATTTTAATTTTTTATTTTGATGATGGCGATCGTGATCTCGTTTTGTTTTTAGATCGAGTTTTTGATCAAAGGCCGCTTGAAGATCAGTTCCTGTTTGGTTTGCAAGACACAACAAAACAAAAAGCACATCTGCGAGTTCTTCTCCTAAATCTTTGCTCTTATCACTTTCTTTTTCACTTTGTTCTCCATAGCGACGGGCGATGATACGCGCGACTTCACCTACTTCTTCGGTTAACTGAGCCATGTTAGTCAATTCGTTAAAATAACGAACCCCATGGATTTTGATCCAGTCGTCCACTACTTTTTGTGCATTTTGTATGTCCATGAAAAACTTTTTTACAAAGCTAAAGGAAGTTTCAACAACTACAAGAATTGCTTAGAGGTATTGCTTTATTTCTGCTAAATTTTCTACGATTGGGCAATGGTTATGCAAGGGTTCATCATGGCTGTTAAATTGTATGGCTTGCATCCCTAGTGCAATTGCCCCCTCTATGTCTGCCTCAAAACTATCTCCAATCATTAAAGCATTTTTTGCAGTGGTTCCTGCTAAGTCAAGAGCTTGATTAAAAATATCGGGATGGGGTTTCTTTACTCCTGCCTTTTCTGCAGTAAGTACTACCTCAAAATAAGGCGCTAAACCAGCGTTAGCCATTTTCTTTTGTTGCACGTTTTCAAAACCATTGGTGATAATATGTAAACGATAGTTCGGCTTTAAATAATCTAACAGATCAATTGTTCCCTCAAAAATATGAGTATGGGTAGATAGTTGATTGATGTAGCCTTCTGACAAGACGGTGATCACCTCCTCTGTTTGCGGACAGTTAACTGCTTCAAAAGTTTTCTGTAAGCGAACAAATCGCAACTCTTCTGTCGTGATTTTATTTTCGCGATACAACTTCCAAAAAGCGTGATTTATGGGGCCGTATGCCTCCATAAATGTAGCGGTATTAAACGGGAAATTGTAGTGGGTAAGTAATTGGTCAAAAGTAGCGTGAGAATTCGCTTCAAAATCCCATAAAGTGTGGTCTAAATCAAAAAAAATATCAGTGAGGTAATCCTTATTTATCATGTGCCTTAAGATAATCAATAATGACAGAGCGATAGCCTTTATTTACCTCAGAATTTTCTAAAAATTTATTGCTTAAAGCAAAACTATGCACTCCCGTCGCAAGCGGAAGTTTATCCCCCATTGTAATCAATTTCTTAATTCCTTCTACAGGGCTGTATTGTCGCAAAATATCTTCATTAGACACCACAGGGAAAATTTTTAGGGTGGTGGTCATTTCATTCGCTAGGTCATAATAATAAAAAGGCACGGCGGTACTGGCACGGTACCCCATAATATTGGGGAAACTTAAACTAAAATCTGCTTGCACTTCTTGCATGATCAAGTTGCGATAACTTTCATTAACGGTACTAATCCCCCAAGCATATCTGATTTTTTGAATCTTTCGATGTATCAATACATTCAAGTCCTTGCGTTCTTTTTCAAATTGATTGCCTTTTTTATTCGCAGGAAAAGAAGCGAGCAAACCCACTTCAAAATAATCGGCTACCCCCTTAATCAAACTTTGGAAAGCGTTATTTCTAATCGAAATACCACGGTCCATATTCGATCCTTTTGAAAATAGAAAGAAGAAATAAGACTTGAATTTTGCCTTATAAAATAAACTTTTATACGCTTCAAAAGTATCCCAAGGATCTTTTCTAAACCCTAAGAGCACCATGGGTTGTTCAATTAGTTCCCAAAAGTTGAGTTGATAGAGCGCTTTCCCAAAGGTCGCCAAATTACTAAAAACCGATTGATGCAGATACTTATAAGGCGAGACCACCTCTATCAAGGGCTTAAAATTTTCCCCAGAACTTTCCTTGATTTGGAGATCGGGAAAGGTGTCTTTTAACAGCGACAATAATTCTGCTAACCAGAAGTCCACTATAGGGACTTCGGCGAAGCCTTTTCTAACACAAAGACTTTGCTTGGCCTCAAAACGATCCAACTGATCTTTGACATGAGGCAAATATTCTTCATAGCGGGAGATCAAATAAAAAGTAGCCGCAAAGAGGTCAAATGGAAAGGCCGATTCTTTTTTCCGTACTTCAAAAAAGGTGGGGTATGTCTTCCATTGTTTTATATCGACGGCAACGTCTTGCACCCCTAATTCAAAAAGCAAAGGCACGGCTTCGACAAAAAACTCATTGCCTAAAGGGGCTTTGCCGTAACTCATTTTTGGCCCTGTATAAGCGATAAAGGTCTCTAACTTTGAGGTGAAATCAATCTCTATCCCTAAAGCTGTGGTAAACACATGCTTGAAGGTGTACTGGATTCTAGGAGTGATTTTTTGGCAAAAAACCAATAGCATTTATAAGAAGTTTTCGTCTGCAAAGCTAAAGTAGCTTTTTTCAGAAACAATTAAATGATCTAAGAGTTGAATATCGATGACTTTTGCTGCTTTATTGATTTTTTCTGTCAAGGCGATATCTGCCTTACTGGGCTGCAAATTTCCCGTAGGGTGATTATGGGCTAAAAGTAGCCCAGTTGCCCCCACTTCAAGGGCTTTTTTAAGCAGTAAACGCAAATCGACTGTAGTAGATGAAATCCCTCCTTTACTCAAGCAATGACGCGTGATCACCTTATTTTGATGATTTAAATAGGCCACCCAAAATTCTTCATGAGCAAGAAAACTCAATACCGGCTGAAACAATTGATAGGCCTTTGTGCTACTGTTACATTGGAGTTGTTTGATAGGCTCTGCCAAATGGATACGCTTTCCCAACTCTAAAGCTGCTTTTATCTTTACCGCCTTTGCCAGTCCTATCCCTTTCCACTCCATCATTTTTTCTAAAGCCATGGCATGTAACTCCAGAATGTTATTGTCAACCGCAGACAACAAACGCTGCATCAAATGCACCGCAGATTCCTCCTTATTCCCGCTTCCTATAAGCAAGGCTAGCAATTCTGCATTTGATAATTGTTGGGCACCATTTTGCTGCATTTTTTCTCTGGGACGATCGTCTATCGACCACTGTCTAATGGTAAAATGTGAAGGTTTTTGTGACATGATTTGGGTTATTTTAATACATTCGTTAGGCAAGCCTAAAATACATATTTATGCATTACCCACCTGTTCATCATCAAGAGGAAAACTACAACAACATCATTCAATTGATGCAAATGTATCCTTTGGCCATCATTAACAGTTGCATGAATAATGAGATTGAAAGTACCCACACTCCGCTTGTCTATCAACCCAATGAGCAGTTGGGAGTATTGATTGGACATATCGATAAATACAACCCCCAACTAGAACATTTTAAAAACAATACTGCCGTACAAATTATCTTTAACGGACCACAAGTGTACATCTCCCCATCTGTTTATAGCTCAACACAATTACCCACTTGGAATTATTTTAAAGCGCATTTAAAGGGAACCCTAACCATAGAAAATGATCGTGAAAAAGTGAAACAAAGCTTGATCAATATGACTGCATTTTTAGAAGGAGATCAACCCAAATACAAGCTGGATCCAGACAATCCCAGAATGGAAGCCGCGCTGGATTATATTGTAGGGTTTCGCATTGAAATCAATTCTTGGGAAGGCAAGTATAAAATCTCTCAAGACAAGAAGAAAGAAGATCGTGTAAGGGCAAAGGTCGCTATGCAAGCCGCACGAACAAATACCGAAAAAGAAGTCGCTTTATTGTATTCGATGCACCAAACTAAAAAGAAGCAATAAGCCCAGATAGCTTTTCCCAGTCAAGACTGCCATAATTCCCAGAACTCATCATCAAGAGTGCTGTGCGGGAATATTCCTTTTGGAATAAGTATTGATGCAAGTCTTCTGGTGTTGTAAACACGGTTAAATTAGGGTGATCAAAAGCTGTAGTGATATCCTCAACTGCGATAGGAGCTCTTCCTTTTATTTTTAAAGCTTCTGGATCAAAGAAAACAATGGCTTCATCAAGACCGTTTAAACTGTGTTTATACTGTGGTAAAAAAACCGGATCAAGACTACTATATGTATGTAACTCTAAACACCCTATTGTATTCAATTCCTCAAATTGACGTCCTACCGCTTGGGCCGTTGCAAGGACCTTGCTGGGAGCATGAGCGAAATCTTTAAATAGATGCGCGGTTTTCCCTGTCGCCATTTTTTCTAAACGTTTTGACGCTCCTTTAAAACTTTCTATGGCTTCAAAAAAGTCCATTTCGTCCACTCCCATTAGTTGGCAAATCCATTTTGCCCCCGCAAGATTCGCTAGATTGTGATCGCCAAAAACAGACAATGGCAAATCCCCTTCGTCTGTTTGTAAATAGGTAACTCCCTCTTCTATCACTGCTTCAGGTTTTTGATAGCCTTGCTTTCTAATGGTGTTTTGTGTCGTGGCCACAAGACGAGTTAAAACCGGATCTTCTTGATTGTAGACAATTGCTCCACCCGGAACTATCGTATCGATGTATTGCTTAAACTGATCTTCATAATCTGCCAAAGTGGGAAAGACATTAATATGATCCCAAGCAATTCCAGAAATCAGGGTGACATGAGGCTTGTACCATAAAAACTTTGGTCGCAAATCGATGGGAGAAGAAAGGTATTCGTCTCCTTCAATCAACATAAAATCGTTGTGTTCTGTTAAATGCACCATGGTATCAAAACCCTCTAACTGTGCCCCAACCATAAAATCCACTTCTTGATCGTGGTAATTCAACACATGAAGCACCATGGCCGTAATGGAGGTCTTACCGTGACTCCCCGCAATGACAACGCGCGTTTTATCCTTACTTTGCTCGTATAAAAACTCTGGATAAGAATAAATCGGCACACCTTTTTCTTGGGCTGCTAAGAGTTCTGGATTATTTTTTTTGGCATGCATGCCTAAAATCACTCCATCTAAATCTGCATTAATTTTTTCTGGAAACCAACCCATGACATCAGGTAACAATCCGGCATTTTCTAAACGAGACTTTGAGGGTTCAAATATCGCATCATCGCTTCCGCTAATTTGATATCCTTTTGCCTTTAAGGCTAACGCCAAATTGTGCATGGCACTCCCGCCTATGGCGATAAAATGAATTTTTTTCATAATGCTTTTTGCTGTTTTGTTTGCAAAGCCTGCCCTAATTCAAAGTTAGGATTGATACTTAGCGCTTGCTGTGTCATAAGCAGGGCCTGATCCTTATCACCTAGAAGATCTAGTAGTTGTGCTTTTTGATAATAAGCCCATTCTAGTGGGATGTTGTAAAACGGAGTTTGATTGTCTATAAAATAATCAATAGCACAAAGTCCTATCGCTGGTGATAATTTATTTAACACACTATCTTCGGCAATTTTGTAAGAAAAGTTCATCGAATGCTGTGCGAAATAATCAGATAGATTTTGACTACAAAAAGATTGTTTTTCAAGTAAATCAAAGGCCTTTTTATAATAGTCCGCTGCTTGTGACTTCTTTGCTTCAGCTGTTGCGATAAACGCAAAAGAAAAATAGGCTTTCACCTGATCTAACTCCATTAATCGTTTTGCCAGTACTTTTGCTTTATCGATATCTCCCCCTATTAAAGATGGAACCATAGACAATGATTCAATATAAGCCTCAAGAGCGGGAAGATGGTTGGGGTCCAGTGCTAGGGCACGCTTAAAATTCTTTAGCATGGCTTTTACATAAGAGATAGAAAACATGCGGTTTACCTGAAGGGCTTTAATTCCATTTGCCCCCCCTAAGAGATACAACAACTGAGCACTTTCACCCTGGTTGCTTATTTTATCTTCAAGGGCTGAAATTAAATCGTCTTGCTCCTTATAACGAGAAGCGAGTTGAATCCTAAGGTTTATTTTTTCTAGGCGACTTCTTTTTGATGCTTGAATAGTCTTTTTTTTAAGAATATATTCCGCTCGATTTACCTCATCAAACTTTTTAAAAGGGGTCTTATTTTGCCCAAAAACAAGGCTTGAAAACAACATTAAAAAAAAGACAAACCTCATCTTTAGCCTTCATTGATTAACTGCCATAAAGCATCTTTTAAATCCATTGTTCCCATTTGACTTACAGAAGAAATCATCAAATGCGGAATATCACCAAAAGCCTCTTTCATCTCAATTGCATATTCTGCCTTCAACTCATCGTCTAACAGGTCACATTTAGATAGCACTATCATGAATTTTTTATCGATCAATTCTGGATTAAAGGCAATCAATTCGTTGCGTAAAATATCAAACTCCTTTTTGATATCCGCCGCATCTGCGGGGATAAGATAAAGTAAGACTGCGTTGCGCTCAATATGCCGAAGAAAATAATGGCCTAAACCTTTTCCTTCTGCAGCGCCTTCAATAATTCCAGGGATATCTGCCATCACAAAAGAGCGATAGTCTCTGTATTCAACAATCCCTAAATTAGGTTTAAGAGTAGTAAATTCATAGTCAGCAATTTTAGGCTTCGCCGAAGTAAGCACAGACAATAAAGTAGATTTCCCTGCATTAGGGAAGCCTACGAGCCCTACATCTGCTAAAACTTTTAGTTCTAGCGTAAGCGCTAATTCTTGTCCCTTAATTCCCGGTTGAGCATAGCGTGGCGTTTGACGGGTAGAAGATTTAAAATGCCAGTTTCCACGGCCGCCTAAACCACCTTCCAACAAAATTATCTCTTGATCTTTTTCTGTAATTTCTGCAATTACCTCACCGGTTTCTGTGCTTTTAATCAATGTCCCTAAGGGAACATCGATATAGATATCTTCTCCTTGCGCTCCAGAACTTCGGTTTTTACTTCCGTGTTCCCCATGTCCAGCAGAAAAGTGCTTTTTAAATTTAAAAGTATAGAGGGTCCATAAATTAGGATTTCCTCTTGCGATCACGTGACCACCACGGCCGCCATCGCCCCCATCTGGACCTCCCTTAGTAATATACTTTTCACGGTGTAGATGTATAGATCCTTTACCCCCGTTTCCCGAAGAAATAAATAACTTTACATAGTCGACAAAATTTCCTTCGGTCATTGTTTGTTGTTATAGTGAATCAATTGCAGTCATCAATCGCTGGGTGATCTCTTCGATCGAACCAATTCCATTGATACTGTGAAATTTATTTTGTTCTGTGTAGAATGCTCTTAAAGGAGCCGTTTTTTGATTGTACTCTTCAAAACGGTTGCGAATCTTTGCCTCGTCTTGATCGTCTGGGCGACCACTGGTTTCTCCTCTTTTTAATAAACGAGATACTAACTCATCGTCGTCTGCTTCTAATGCTACAGTGGCAGAAATACTCATCCCTTTTCGGCTTAAAAATGCGTCTAAACTTTGCGCTTGTGCTTGTGTTCTAGGAAAACCATCAAAAATAAATCCTTTGGCTTGCGGGTTTTTTTCCACTTCAGCCTCTAACATATTAATAGTTACTTCATCTGGCACTAAGTCACCTTTATCCATATATGATTGGGCTAACTTGCCTAAATCAGTTGCATTTTTAATGTTATAACGAAAAACATCTCCTGTTGAAATGTGTACCAATTGGTAATGTGATTTTAAAAATTCTGCTTGGGTTCCTTTCCCCGCCCCAGGTTTACCAAAGAGGACTAAATTGATCATAGTTTAATATTTATGGTGGCAAAGATACCTAAAATAAGCCTTTTCTCTATTCCCGTTTACCAATCAAAGATATATCCGTATTTTTGCCAAAAAGATTTATGCAGTTTTTTTCTTCACAAGCAAAATTAGGCATCCTGGGTGGGGGGCAATTAGGCAAGATGTTACTCTATACTACCCGTAAGTGGGACATCACTACACATGTACTAGACCCTAGTGCAGACGCGCCTTCGCGTATCGCTTGTGATCATTTTGTTCAAGGGGATTTTAAAGATTATCAAACCGTTTATGACTTTGGGAAAGAACTCGATGTTTTAACCATTGAGATAGAACACGTCAATACAGACGCCTTAAGACAATTAGAAAAAGAAGGGGTACAAACCTATCCTAATGCTGCAACCTTAGAGTTGATTCAAAATAAAGGGGTACAAAAAGACTTTTATGCGCAGCATAATATTCCTACTTCAGCGCATATGCGCTTTGAAAATTTATCCCTTTTACAACAGGCAATAGACACAGATAAACTGCATTTTCCTTTTGTTTGGAAAGCAGCTAAAATGGGCTATGACGGCAATGGTGTTAAAATCATCCGTCAAAGTGAAGACTTAGATTACTTGACCGATCAAGAATGCATGGTCGAGGATCTTGTTCCATTTTCGCATGAGCTTGCTGTCACGGTAGTTCGAAATCCTTCAGGAGAAGTAAAAACTTATCCTGTAGTAGAGATGGAATTTCACCCAGAAGCGAACCAAGTAGAATATGTTTTGTGTCCTGCTAGAATTGATGACAGCATTAAAGAAAAAGCCACGCAAATCGCCCTGCAAGTTTCTAATGCATTGAATCATGTAGGCCTTTTAGCCGTAGAATTATTTCTCACTGAAGAAGGCGATATTTATGTAAATGAGGTTGCACCTCGTGCGCATAATAGTGGACATCATACCATAGAAACTTCAATTACAGATCAATTTGAACAGCACATTCGTGCGGTCTTAGACCTTCCATTAGGCAATACTGACCTTATCACAGCCGGTGTAATGGTCAACCTTGTAGGTGGAGAAGAACATACCGGCCAAGTGCACTATAACAATATTGAAACAGCTTTAAGTATGAAAGGAGTTACTCCGCATATTTATGGCAAAAAAGAGACCCGCCCCTTTAGAAAAATGGGACACGTCACTATCGTCGATCAAGACATCAATACAGCCCGTGAAACGGCAGAAAAAGTAAAACAACTAATCACCGTAATTTCAAACTAATGGCACAAGTAGGAATCATCATGGGAAGCGCATCTGACTTACCCGTAATGCAAGAAGCAATCGACATTCTAAAAGAATTAGGCATTGATTATGAGGTAGATATTGTATCTGCCCATCGCACCCCAGAAAAAATGATGACCTATGGACAAGAGGCCCATCAAAGAGGGATTAAAGTGATTGTAGCCGGGGCAGGAGGCGCAGCACACTTACCTGGTATGGTCGCCGCAATTAGCCCACTACCCGTGATAGGAGTACCAGTCAAATCGAGTAACTCTATCGATGGTTGGGACTCTGTTCTTTCAATATTACAAATGCCGGGCGGAGTACCTGTCGCAACAGTTGCCCTTAACGGAGCTAAAAATGCGGGAATCCTCGCCGCCCAAATTATCGGAAGTTCAGATCGAGAAGTACTCGATAGAATCATTGCTTATAAAGAAGGCCTAAAGGCTAAAGTAATCGATTCATCAAAAAATTTAAACGCTTAAATCCAGTACTTTGCAGAATCCACTTTTAGTCGAATTTTCGACTCCTTTTGAGACCCTTCCTTTTGATCAAATCAATACAGCAGATTTTCTTCCTGCTCTCGAAGCAGAAATCGAGAAAACAAAAGCTGAAATAGATCAAATCACTCAAAATCCAGCCCAACCCAGCTTTGATAACACAATTGAAGCCATGGAGAAAAGCGGAAAAAAACTGGGGGTTATTTCTGGAGCACTCTTTAATCTCAACAGCGCAGAAACCAGCAAAGCCCTACAAGAGGTCACCCAAAAGGCAGCGCCTATCCTTACTGCCTTGCAGAATGACATTAGATTAAACGAGGCATTATTCCAACGCATCCAAAAGGTGCACGATCAAAAGGATACTGCAGTACTCACCCCAGAACAAAAAACACTTTTAGAAAAAGAATACAAAGGTTTTGTGCGCAATGGCGCACTTCTTCCAGCAGAGAAAAAAGAAAAACTTAGAGCGATTGACCAAGAACTCGCTCAGCTAGGACTTCGCTTTGGCGAAAATGTATTAGAAGATTCTAATGCATTTTCACTTCATATAACAGCCGAAAAAGATTTGTCTGGTTTACCGCAAAGCGCCCTTGCTATGGCAAAACAAATGGCAGAGCAAAAGTCATTAGAGGGTTGGTTATTTACACTTGACTACCCCAGTTATGTTCCTTTTATGACCTATGCTGACAATCGTGAATTGCGTAAAAAGATGAGCCTTGCTTTTGGAAAAAGAGGATTCCAGCAAAACGATCACAACAATGAAACGGTGATTCAATCCATTGTTCAACTTCGTTATCAAAGAGCTAATCTTTTAGGTTATGATTCTCATGCGGCTTTTGTCTTAGAAGAACGTATGGCCAAAGATGAATCAACGGTGCGCGATTTTTTAAATGACTTGAGAAATAAAGCATACCCCAAAGCAGAAAAAGAATGGGAAGAAATCAATGCTTTTGGACAGCAAGAGCTAGGCTATAAGACCGTTGAAAAATGGGACTCTGCTTATATCTCAGAAAAGATAAAGCAAGCGCGTTTTTCTTTTAATGAAGAAGAACTCAAGCCTTATTTTGCCTTACCAAAGGTCACTGCTGGTTTGTTTAAAATTGTTGAGCGCTTGTATGGCTTAAGCTTTAAAATAAGAGAAGATATCCCTGTTTATCATCCAGATGTTCAAGCTTATGAAGTCACAAAAGACGGTGCATTTCACGCTGTACTTTATGCAGATTTCCACCCACGTGAAGGAAAAAGAAATGGCGCATGGATGACTTCTTATCGCACTCAAAATCACGAACAACGCCCCCATATTTCTATTGTTTGTAATTTCTCTCCCCCTACTGGAGACACTCCAGCTCTCCTTACTTTTAACGAAGTAACGACTCTGTTTCACGAATTTGGTCATGCCTTGCATGGAATGCTAGCGAATACACATTATGGATCATTAAGTGGGACAAGCGTCTTTTGGGATTTTGTTGAATTACCAAGCCAAGTATTAGAAAACTGGTGTTATCAGGCAGAAGCTTTAGCACTTTTTGCGCAGCATTATAAAACAGGAGAATTAATCCCAGCGCATTATATCGAAAAAATTATCAAGGCAGGGCAATTTCAGCAAGGACTTCAAACCTTGAGGCAGCTCAGCTTTGGCTATTTGGATCTTTCTTGGCACAGTGAAAACAGTTTAGATATTAAAGGAGTTAAAGCGCATGAAAAAACCATTATGGCGCCGTTTCAATTTACTGAAGATCACGAAGAAAACTGTATGAGTACAGCCTTCTCTCATATTTTCCAAGGAGGATATGCCGCAGGTTATTACAGTTATAAATGGGCAGAAGTTTTAGATGCAGACGCTTTTGAACTCTTTTTAGAAAAAGGAATTTTTGATCAAGACACTGCCACAGCATTTCATGATCACGTCTTATCTAAAGGTGGGACCGAACACCCCATGACCTTGTATAAAAGGTTTAGAGGTCAGGCCCCTAATCCACAAGCACTACTGAAAAGAGCTGGGTTAGTCGATTAATTTTTGGCCGCTTGCCAGGCCATATACCCCCCGTCAAGCTCATAGATTTTGTCAAAGCCCAATGCTTTCATCGCAACCGCTGCACGGGCACTTCGGCTGCCAGCCTTACAATAAATCATAACTGGTTTTTCCTTGTCTAACTTGTTGATTTCAAAAGGAAAATTTAAAGAGGTTACAGATATATTAATTGCCTTTGGGATTGCGCCATTTTCAAATTCTTCTGGGGTTCTTACATCAACAATGAGATAGTCGTTTTGCATGTTTGCTTCAAAATCCTCGACCTTTTGCAAAGTGCTAAAGTGCTGGATCAAAAGAAGTGAAAGAAGAAATGTCGCTTTCATAGCTAAAGGGTTTTTATAAAATAGTAGAGCCAGCCAATAGCTGGAATTAATTCTACCCAAAATAAAGT
The DNA here is from genome assembly GCA_965658115.1 of Candidatus Arcticimaribacter sp. GTDB lineage: Bacteria > Bacteroidota > Bacteroidia > Flavobacteriales > Flavobacteriaceae > Arcticimaribacter. The sequence goes on from CBFHRA010000013.1 coordinate 49,075, forward strand.
AATATTCTCTGAACTCTCCTTCTTTACCACAAAAAGTGCGCATAAATAGGCTGTCCCCATTAAAATAAAAGCTGTGGGAGAAGCATTTGCACCCTTTGGAATTAACAATTCCATCCCTAAAAGCAAAAAGAGTAAAGCAACCCCCAGCCATCTGGTTTTTGATTCTCCGATCAATTGTGGAATGGTTCCCAGTTCTTTTTGATCTATGGCGGCATCCCTAATTTCAAATGGAAGGGTGGCAACAAAGACCAAGATAAAACGCTCTAAGAAAAAAAGGTAATGGGTTAAATTCCAAGAAACCAAATCAATCAATGGAAATACCGCTGTCAATAAAGTCCAGCACATGGCAACAATAAAAATCTTTAGCCCGTATTGATTGCGCAGGTTCCCAAATTTTGCATGGATCGGAACAGTATAAGCAACACAAAGAAGGAAACAAATTAATAATAAAACTTGCCCATGAAAAGACAACAAAAAGAAGATATAGACAGAAGATAAAAAACTCAATATACCTACAGGAATTAACACCTTATACAAGCCTGGCGTCATCATTATCGTCTTTGAAAAGGGGTAATACTTTATCGCATTATAGCCTAAAAAGGCCAAAGAAAAAACTAAAACCCTATCCCTTAATGCACAGGCTACACTCCACTGAAAATGAGTGATTTCAAAAAAGCATAAGACCATTAAAGCGACATGGAAACTCGTCTTAATATAAACATCAAATAGATAGCGCAGGAATAGCATGCGCCAAAAATAGGCAAAGTGTTTATAAGTTTATCATAAGGGTTAAAAACTTCGTCTTGTTTTAAATAAAATCTATTTTTACTTATAACAGTTTGATGTAAATTTGTTGAAAAAAGTAGCATATGTTTGCGAACAGACATTTAGGTCCTAATGAAAAAGAAATCGCTCAAATGGTTAAGACCATTGGAGTGAATGATGTTGCACAATTAATCGACGAAACCATCCCCAGTAATATTCGCTTAAAAGAAGCACTGGCACTTCCAGAGGGCATTTCTGAATATGCTTTCCAAAAGAAAATTCTGCGATTAGCACAAAAGAATAAGTTATTTGCTAACTATATTGGCATGGGGTATCACCCTGCCATTGTTCCCGCAGTAATCCAGCGTAATATTCTTGAAAACCCAGGATGGTATACCGCTTATACGCCTTATCAAGCAGAAATTGCTCAAGGGCGTTTAGAAGCCTTATTCAACTACCAGACCGTGGTGGCAGATTTAACCGGTATGGAACTCGCAAATGCTTCTTTGTTAGACGAAAGTACTGCTGCAGCAGAAGCGATGAGTTTGCTTTTTGCAGTAAGAAGCAGAGAACAAAAGAAACGCAATAGTCATCGCTTTTTTGTCGCTTCTTCTACCCTGCCACAAACCATTGCTTTGCTCAATACTAGAGCGAACCCTATTGGGGTGGAAATTGTCGTAGGCGATATTGAGCAATACGAACTAGACGAAACCTATTTTGGTGCTCTTTTTCAATACCCTGGTAAACATGGAAATATTATCGATCTAGCTGCGCATGTTAAAAAGGCGCAAGCCCTAGAAATAAAAACGGTGGTAGCAGCTGACTTATTTGCCTTGACCCTGCTTGAGGCACCAGGAAAATATGGTGTTGATGCCGTTGTGGGTACCACGCAACGCTTTGGTATTCCATTGGGATATGGAGGGCCACACGCGGCATATTTCGCCACAAAAGAAGCCTATAAAAGAAATATCCCTGGTCGAATTATCGGTCAAACAAGAGATATGGAAGGAAAGCCTGCCTTGCGCATGGCACTGCAAACCAGAGAACAACACATCAAAAGAGACCGTGCGACTTCAAATATTTGTACCGCACAAGTATTGCTTGCTGTCATGGCGGGAATGTATGCAGTATATCACGGTCCCGAAGGCTTAAAAAATATCGCTTTAACTATTCATGAAAAAGCAAAAAAACTTGAAGTCGCTCTAGATAGTATAGGGATTGAACAAATCAATACTCATTACTTTGACACTTTACAGATCAAAGTCGATGTGGTAAAATTGCAAAAAATAGCACTGGATAATGAAATCAATTTATACTATCCAGACGATCAAACAGCCTGTATTTCATTAAACGAAGCTACAACCGAGGAGGACTTCACTGCGCTTATCAATGTATTTGAGACGTATACCGGTAAAACAGCAGCCGTAATCATTAATAATGAAAATCGTTTACCTAGCGCGCAGTTACGCCAAAGCAACTACATGACCCATCCGGTTTTTAGTTCTTACCATTCTGAGTCGGCTTTGATGCGTTACATTAAAAAATTAGAACGAAAAGATCTGGCCTTGAACCATTCCATGATTTCATTAGGGTCTTGTACCATGAAACTCAATGCTGCTAGCGAAATGCTTCCTTTAAGTTCACCACAGTGGAATAGCTTGCACCCTTTTGCTCCTTTAGATCAAGTAAAGGGCTACCAAGAAGTCTTAGAAAATCTTACCCACCAATTAAACATCGTGACTGGTTTTGCTGCTACTTCTTTGCAGCCCAATTCTGGTGCGCAAGGAGAATATGCCGGGTTAATGGTGATTAGAGCCTATCATCAATCGCGTAATGATCACCACAGAAATGTGTGTATAATTCCAGCTTCTGCCCATGGGACTAACCCAGCATCTGCAGTGATGGCAGGAATGAAGGTAGTCGTTACAAAAACAGATGAACGCGGTAATATCGACTGGGAAGACATTCAAGAAAAAGCGATTGCAAACAAAGACAATCTTGCTGCTTTAATGATCACTTATCCTTCCACCCACGGGGTTTTTGAATCTAATATAAAAAATATCACCGCATTGATTCACGATAATGGCGGACAGGTTTATATGGATGGCGCAAATATGAACGCCCAGGTAGGTCTAACCAGCCCTGCGGCAATTGGTGCAGATGTTTGCCACCTAAATCTTCATAAAACCTTTGCCATCCCTCATGGAGGTGGTGGACCAGGAGTAGGACCTATTTGTGTTGCATCACATTTAGCGCCTTTTTTACCCTCTAACCCTATTATTGCAACAGGAGGAGATCACGCTATTGAGGCAATTTCTGCCGCTCCATGGGGTTCTGCTTTGGCTTGCCTTATTTCTTATGGTTATATCGAAATGCTAGGAAGTAGTGGTTTGCAAAAAGCAACTGAGATTGCGATATTAAATGCCAACTATATCAAAGAGCGCCTTGACGGTGCTTATCCAGTGCTGTATACCGGCGACAATGGTCGTGCAGCCCATGAATTAATCATTGACTTGCGCCCATTTAAAGAAAAGGGTATTGAGGTAGTCGATGTAGCAAAACGCTTGATGGATTATGGATTCCATGCCCCTACTGTTTCTTTCCCAGTGGCAGGAACCATGATGATAGAACCCACAGAAAGTGAAGATATAGCAGAAATTGATCGCTTTTGTGAAGCCATGATTTCTATCGCTGCAGAGATAGCCGAAGAAGATTTTCATGACGAAAATAGTTTGCTAAAAAATGCGCCGCATACTTTAGCCATGGCGACAGAAGACGAATGGCGATTCAACTACAGTCGTAAAAAAGCACTTTATCCACTAGAATTTGTAAAGGAAAATAAATTTTGGCCTTCCGTTAGAAGAGTTGATGAAGCCTTTGGCGATCGTAATTTGATTTGTAGTTGCCCATCGGTTGAGTCTTATTCAAATTAATGAAATTCAGTTATTTGCATTTTTATTTAGCAGCATAAAAGCCAAATAAGTGTCATTTGAACATCATTGACCTATTTTTGGCAGCGCGGCTCGGTGAGAGGCTTGTGATATTTTTGATATGATCAAACTAATCTAATGAGCAACTTTATTTCTGGTACTGGAAGAGCAGTTCCTACCATCGTTAAGAAAAACAGTGACTTTGCGACAAGCAATTTTCTTGATGAGGAGGCGAATCCTTTCCCCAATGAAATCACAGAAATCATTCAAAAATTCTCTTCTATCACAGGCATTGAAGAGCGACGTTATGCACCAGACAACATTAATTCGTCTGATCTAGCGGCAGAAGCAGGAGCTAAAGCCATTAGTGACGCAGGAGTTGACAAAGAAAGCATAGATTATATTATCGTTGCCCACAACTTTGGGGATACACCAGCGAATGCTAAACAATCTGAACCCTTACCCAGTGTTGCCTCTAAGGTCAAAACTATTCTAGGTATTGTCAATCCTAATTGTGTGGCTTATGACCTACTGTTTGGTTGCCCAGGATGGGTAGAAGGAATGATTCAAGCGAATGCATTTATCAAAGCTGGTATTGCAAAAAGATGTCTAGTTATCGGGGCAGAAACCCTTTCACGAGTAGTTGATCCAGTAGATCGCGATTCGATGATTTTTGCCGATGGTGCTGGAGCCACTATCATTGAAGCCTCTAATGATCAAGCGGGTATATTATCACATAAAAGTGTTACCTATACTTCGAATAACGAGATTGACATGCTTTACTATGATTGTTCTTATGATCCTAGTGATAAAAACAAATATATCAAGATGAAGGGACGAAAGGTCTATGAATTTGCTTTATCTCACGTTCCGCAAGCGATGAAAGCATGCTTAGATGAATCTGGTATTGAGATTGGCGATTTAAAGAAAGTCTTTATTCATCAAGCTAATATGAAAATGGACGAAGCCATCATTAAAAGGTTCTATCGTTTGTATCGCACAGCTGTTCCAGAAGGCGTCCTTCCCATGAACATTCAAACGCACGGAAACAGTTCTGTTGCGACCATCCCTACACTATATGACCAAGTGTTAAAAAACGAGCTGGAATCTCACCAGTTAAACAAAGGGGACATCATCCTTTTTGCAAGTGTAGGCGCAGGAATGAACATTAATGCGATCACTTACAAGGTTTAGTTAAAACCCTTTTTTAGAATCCAAAAATATTCGGGGCATAAGTCCTTCAAATTGCGTAATTTTAAGCATGATAAAATTGCTTGAACATATCGGAAGATATTTTCTCATGCTCCAAAGAACCTTTGGGAAATTCACCAAAGGAGCAGTCCTTAGAAAACTTATCGTTCGCGAAATTGACGACCTCATTATAGGCTCATTAGGCATTGTCGCCTTTATCTCCTTTTTTGTAGGAGGAGTAGTCGCCATACAAACCGCCATTAATTCTGACAATCCCTTATTACCAAAATACTTGGTAGGATTTGCCACAAGACAATCCATTATACTCGAATTTGCACCCTCCTTCATTTCTGTTATTATGGCAGGAAAAGTGGGATCGTTTATCACCTCATCTATTGGTACAATGCGAGTTACAGAACAAATTGATGCTTTAAAGGTAATGGGAGTTAACACTTACAACTACCTTATTTTTCCAAAGATTGTCGCAATGACCTTGTATCCATTTATCATCGTGATCTCGATGTTTCTGGGGATCTTTGGCGGCTATGTCGCCTGCATCACAGGAGGCTTCTCTGCCCATGCCGACTTTATCGAAGGATTGCAGTTAGAATTCAATCCCTTTCACGTGACTTATGCCTTTATCAAAACCTTTTTGTTTGCCATGCTACTCGCTACCATTCCCGCTTATCACGGCTACTATATGAAAGGTGGAGCTTTAGGAGTAGGAAAAGCAAGTACAACCTCTTTTGTATGGACGAGCGTAGCCATCATCGTTATGAATTCTTTTGTTACTAATCTTTTATTGACCTAATGATAGCAGTAAACAACATTAGAAAATCATTTGACGGCACAGAAGTGCTCAAGGGGATCGATGCCAGTTTTGAAAAAGGAAAAACCAATCTAATCATCGGGCAAAGTGGCTCTGGGAAGACGGTTTTTTTAAAATGCATCCTGGGCTTACATCAAGTTACCGAAGGTGAGATCATCTACAATAATGTTCCCTTTTCTAGTATGGATGAAAATGCCCAAACACTTTTAAGGCAAGACATGGGAATGGTTTTCCAGGGGAGCGCTTTATTTGATTCTATGACGGTAGAAGAGAACGTTATGTTCCCCATGCAAATGTTTACAGAGACCCCTCAAGACGAGATTAGAGAACGTGCAAATATTGCTATTAACAGGGTAAACCTTGTTGATGCAAACCATAAATTACCTGCCGAGATTTCTGGGGGAATGAAAAAACGCGTGGCTATTGCTAGAGCGATTGTGATGAATCCCAACTATTTATTTTGCGATGAACCCAATTCTGGATTAGATCCAAAAACAGCTATTTTGATCGATAATCTAATTCAAGAGATTACCCAAGAATATCAAATCACCACCATTATCAATACCCATGACATGAATTCTGTGATGGAAATTGGAGAAAAAATCATCTTCCTTAGAGAAGGATTTAAAAGCTGGGAAGGAACAAATAAAGACATCTTTAGAACAGATAACGAGGCTGTGACCAATTTTGTCTACTCTTCAGAACTGTTTAAAAAAGTGCGTAAAGTATACTTAGAAGAAAGCGAATAGCTAGGCGATTTCATCGCCAAATTGATCTTTTGCTTGGGCCCTTAAGTCCTTAACCGACTGATCTTCTCCTTTAGGGTAAATCAATAAAACTCCTTCTTCTTCTACCACAACAAAATCTTTCAACCCTTTGACCACAACAACTTTCTCTTTAGAGGAATAGATCATATTTCCGCTGGCTTGGTCTGCAATCAAATGCGCTTT
>CBFHRA010000014.1:0-33058 GCA_965658115.1 Candidatus Arcticimaribacter sp.
GGCTATGTTACGCTTGCATTATTTATTTTAGGCCTTTGGGTAGGTCGCATTCGATTCTTTGAAACATTGGCGCAGTTTCGAAAAAGGAACTGTCTATTATTAGCTGGTTTCTCTCTAGCGTTTCTTCTTGTTAGTTTGTTGCTTACTTTATTTCCTGAAATGAATATTCTGATATTTTTTCGTCCTCAGGGCAAATTTTTGTCCCCTACTTTAGGGCTTTATCAAAGTATGCAAGACCTTAACTTATTTTTGTTTTCAGGTGTTCTAACTATGGGTTTTATTTCCCTTTATCAAACAGCTGTAGGAGAACGTATTTTAAGTGTGTTATCACCTTACGGGCGTATGGCTTTAACCAATTACGTAGCACAAGGCATATTGGGATTCTTTTTATTTTCTCCTTGGTGTTTCGGATCTAGTATTAGCTCTTATGGAGCCTTTACTCAAGTGATGATGGGGTTAGTCATATACATCATTCAAATTCTATACAGTAGGCAGCATCTTAAAAGCCACCGTTATGGATTGTTAGAATGGGCATGGAGAAGCGCAACTTACATGAAATGGCAACCTTATCGCTAGCTGTTTTTTCTAGAGTTTGATTTACTAGGAATTTAGCCTAATATAAATTATTAAATTTGATAGAGGATGGCTTCATTGAGGATACATAACTATGATAAAGATGATTATTCTTTTGTGGGAACAGTGAAACCAAATATCCTTATGAGAGGATAAACTATCTCAGTGGTCTATAAGGAATGTGATTAAATCTATGACAGAATCATCGATCCTTGGACAGATGTACTCTTAAAGTTAGGATGTAAGAACGGTAATAGTGACAATTAAGTAGAATGGGATTATGAACCAAGAAAATGCTCTAAGTGCTTTAGTTGTATTATTGAAGATGATGAACAAGGGATAATCATTATGGCAGATTAGTCCATAATCACTCTTTATATATACTGTGATTTCCTACACCAAGGCATCAAGTGTATTATTTATAGTATCCCTTACCTCAGCTTGTATGCCGAAGGTGGTTGTTATGGAATAAACAAGGTGCTTTGTAAGAGGTGTTGGAAGTATACTGTGTATTTAGCCTAAACTTTATTACATTTACTTTGAGTAAAGAATAATTTAGTAATGATTAGTAATCTTTATTCTTCTATGATTGGACTTGTGTGCAAATAGTGTGCAAGTGGAAAAAAGAAAAAGGGACTGCAATGCTGCAATCCCTTTATTTTTCAGTGACCTCGGCAGGATTCAAACCTGCAACCTCTTGAGCCGTAATCAAGTGCACTATTCAGTTATGCTACGAGGCCTTTTGTGGGTGCAAATATAACATTAATTCTTAACTAGAATTAATTTTTTACGCTCCTTTTTTTGGGAAATAGTCTTTATTTAATCCTTTGTGATATCACCGTGTTTAGCTCTAATCATTATAAATGACAGTGAGTTGTTATTCAAAAATGTAGCCAAAAAAAAAGCATCCGATTTGGCGGATGCTTTTATGATAAAGATCAAAATGAGGATTAAACCTTTGCAGATTTTACCGTCTTGATGATTCTTGCAGCGATTTTGTATGGATCTCCGTTTGAAGATGGACGTCGGTCTTCTAACCATCCTTTCCAACCTTTTTCAACGGTCATAATCGGAATACGGATAGACGCTCCACGGTCAGATACACCAAAGCTAAATTCAGTGATTGACTGCGTTTCGTGCTCTCCTGTTAAACGTTGATCGTTATCTGCACCATAAACAGCAATGTGTTCTTTAACTACAGGACGGAACGCTTCACAGATTTTCTCATACGTTTCCTTAGAACCACATGTACGTAAAGTCTCGTTAGAGAAGTTAGCGTGCATTCCAGATCCATTCCAGTCAGTTGCTCCAAGTGGTTTTGGGTGCCAGTTGATCGCTAAACCATACTTTTCACCTAAACGCTCAAGTAAATAACGAGATACCCAGATCTCATCTCCTGCTTGACGTGCTCCTTGTGCAAAACACTGGTATTCCCACTGTCCTGCAGCAACCTCTGCATTGATTCCTTCTACATTAATTCCTGCTTCTAGACAGATATCTAAATGCTCCTCAACCATCTCACGACCAAAAGCATTCTTTGCTCCAGCAGAGCAGTAGAATTGTCCTTGAGGGGTTTGATCACGTGGGAAACCTAACGGTAAGTTTGTTTCTGGATCCCAAAGGAAGTATTCTTGTTCAAATCCAAACCAGAAATCGTTGTCATCATCGTCAATTGTTGCACGACCATTTGATTCGTGTGCAGTTCCATCTGCATTTAAAACTTCAGTCATTACTAAATAACCGTTGTTGCGTTCTGGATCGGGATAAATAGCAACTGGCTTCAATAAACAGTCAGATGCTCCACCCTCTGCTTGTCGTGTTGAAGAACCGTCAAAAGACCACATTGGGCAGTCTTCTAATTTACCGCTAAAACCGTCTACGATTTTTGTTTTACTACGTAAGTTCGCAGTAGGGGTATATCCATCTAACCAAATATACTCTAATTTAGATTTACTCATAATGAAATATTTTTTTCTTGTAACAGGGCAAATTTAAAATATAGAGAATAACCCATCCTTTTTTATGGGGGTAAAATATCAACAATCACACTATTTTTGTTAATACATCAATTTTTTGGGGGTTAAATTTCCAAAAATTGAAAATATAAAGAGAATCCCTTATAAATATTAATTTATATTTGTATGAATTTAAATCCCAATTTTATGAATAACTTACGTTTTGAAGCCTTGCGTAAAATAGCACATCAAGAACGATCTGCTTATGCGCCAAAAGAGAATCGATTTGATCATTTTGCAGCCAATGTTTTAGATGAAAACAAACTGCAAAATTACCTCAGCAAAACCGCCTTTAAAGAGATGGTTCAGGCGAGTCTTAAAGGAACACAAATTAACCGTTCTTTAGCAGAGCAAATCGCACAAGCCATGAAGGTTTGGGCCTTAGAAAAAGGGGCCACACATTACACCCACTGGTTTCAACCTTTAACAGGTGCCACTGCAGAAAAGCACGAATCATTTTTAGACTTCGCCAAAGATGGAAAAGCCATCTCTGCCTTAGATGGTTCGCAACTTGTACAGCAAGAGCCTGATGCTTCCAGCTTTCCTAGTGGTGGAATTAGGAATACCTTTGAAGCAAGAGGATATACCGCCTGGGATCCTACATCCCCCGCTTTCTTGTTTGGAAAAACCCTTTGTATACCGACCATTTTTGTCTCCTATACCGGAGAAGCATTAGATTATAAAACACCCCTTCTTCGTTCGATATCTGCCATTGATACTGCTGCGACAGAAGTCTGTAAATACTTTGATAAAAACGTTCAAAAAGTCATCCCAACCCTAGGCTGGGAACAAGAATACTTTTTGGTGGATCGTATGTTAGTTGCTTCTCGACCAGATATTGTCTTGACGGGAAGAACACTTATAGGGCACGGTTCTGCAAAAGGACAGCAATTAGATGATCATTATTTTGGATCCATCCCAACCCGTATGCTCGCTTATATGAATGAGTTGGAAGAAGAGTGTATGCTTTTAGGGATTCCAGTAAAAACTAGACATAACGAGGTGGCTCCATCCCAGTTTGAACTCGCGCCCATTTTTGAAGAAGCCAACCTTTCAGTCGACCACAATGCTTTATTGATCGATGTCATGAAAAGAGTTGCTGAAAGGCACAACCTTGAAGTACTCTTCCACGAAAAGCCTTTTGCAGGAATCAACGGTTCTGGGAAACACAACAACTGGTCTCTTGCCACAAATACAGGAGTAAATCTGTTGAGCCCAGGAAAAACCCCCATGAGCAATCTACAATTCTTGACCTTTTTTGTCAGTACCATTGCGGCAGTTTTAGAATATCAAGATTTGATGTGTGCTTCCATGATGAGCGCCAGTAACGATCACCGATTAGGTGCAAATGAAGCGCCGCCTACCATTATTTCTGTCTTTATTGGGAAACAGTTGACTAAAGTGCTCACCGATCTTGAGCATGTTTCTAAAGGAAAATTATCTCCAGAAGAAAAGACTGATCTCAAGCTAAACGTCGTAGGGAAAATCCCTGAAATTTTATTAGATAATACAGATCGCAACAGGACTTCGCCCTTTGCCTTTACTGGAAATAAATTTGAATTCCGTGCGGTGGGCTCAAAAGCAAACTGTGCTAAACCCATGACGGTGTTAAATACTATTGTTGCAGAGAAATTAAACAACTTTAAAGAAAGCGTAGAAAAACTTTTAGCAAAAGATGCTAAAATGAAAAAAGACGATGCCATTTTTAATGCTTTAAGGGATTTGATCAAAGAGGTTTCACCAGTTCTGTTTGAAGGAGATGGTTATAGCGAGGCTTGGGTTAAAGAAGCCAATAAACGCGGCCTTTATCACGCACAAAATACTCCAGAAGCTTTGCAGGCTTATGTAGCCAAAAAAAATGTACAACTTTTTGAAGGCTTAAGTGTTTTGTCTGAAAGAGAACTCAATGCAAGACTCAATGTCGATTTGGAACATTATACTCTTGCTTTGCAAATTGAAGGACGTACTCTAGGGGACTTATCGCGAAATCACATCATTCCTACAGCCATTAAGTATTTGAATACTTTGATTGAAAATGTCAAAGGCTTAAAAGAAATCTATGGCGATAAATACACCGAACACGCTAAAGAGCAAATGCTTTTGATTGAAAGAATTTCTAGGCATATCGCCGAAATTAATTCTGGGGTAAACACTATGATTGAAGAGCGCAAAAAAGCCAATACCATCGAAGATGATTTTGAAAAATCATTGGCCTATTGCAATAAGGTAAAGCCTTTTTTCGAAACCATTCGTTACCATTGTGACAAGCTAGAATTATTAGTAGATAATTCGTTGTGGCCATTAGCAAAATACAGAGAATTACTTTTTTCTCATTAGAAATTAATCAGTCGATTTTGCAAGCGGAATAAAACCCCTACTTTTGTAAAAAATTTTACATGAGTACAGCATCAAGTGATCGCTATAAGCAGCGTGGGGTTTCTGCCCAAAAAGAAGATGTGCACAACGCCATCAAAAACATCGATAAAGGTTTGTTCCCTAAGGCGTTTTGTAAAATTGTACCCGATTATTTGACCTCTAGCGAGGAGCACTGTATTGTAATGCATGCCGATGGCGCTGGAACGAAATCTTCTTTGGCGTATGCCTATTGGAAAGAAACGGGAGATTTGTCTGTGTGGAAAGGAATCGCTCAAGATGCATTGATTATGAATATCGACGACCTCCTTTGTGTAGGGGCGACAGAGAACATTCTATTGTCTTCAACCATTGGGCGAAACAAGCAGCGCATTCCCGGTGAGGTTTTAGCTGCCATTATCAATGGTACCGAAGAATTAATCGATGATCTTGCTAAACATGGCGTTTCTATTAAAAGTACAGGAGGTGAAACTGCAGATGTGGGGGATCTTGTACAAACCATTATTGTTGACTCTACGGTTGTGGCAAGGATGAAGCGTGACCAAGTGATCGATAATGCAAACATACAAGCAGGAGATGTGATCGTGGGATTAGCTTCCTTTGGGCAAGCGACCTATGAAAGCGAATACAATGGTGGAATGGGAAGTAATGGTTTAACCTCTGCGCGTCATGATGTATTTAATCATGCCGTTCGAGATAAATTCCCTGAAACTTTTGATGCGAGTGTACCAGCTGATTTAGTCTATTCGGGTTCTAAAAGCTTGACTGATAAAGTTGAAAATGCTCCTGTTGACGCAGGAAAACTAGTATTGTCTCCTACTAGAACTTATGCGCCGATTATTCAAAGCATCTTTGAAAAAATTGCGCGAAAGAATATTCATGGCATGGTACATTGCAGTGGAGGAGCCCAAACTAAGGTGTTGCACTTTATCGATCAATTGCATGTGATTAAAGACAATCTGTTTGCAACTCCACCTTTGTTTGAGATGATTCAAGAAGAATCTGGAACAGATTGGAAAGAGATGTGCGAGGTCTTTAATATGGGGCATCGCATGGAGTTATATGTTCCCGCTGCCCAGGCCGATGAAATTATCGCCATTAGTGAATCCTTTGGGGTTGCTGCACAAGTTGTGGGTCGTGTTGAAGCAGCCCAATCAAAGCAGTTAACCATTAACAGTCCTTACGGTAATTTCACCTATTAATTGTCTACCATTTTTTTGCTATAGAAGTAGTTCTTTTTTTGCTAAGTAGCTCTTTTTAAGTCTTTAATTCTTTTGAAGTTAGATCTTTCTGTTTAGAGGAGTACAGATTTGTTTACTATATTTATAAAAAAAAGAAAATGAAAAAGATGAACAAGACCTTAGGGTCTAAAATTCTTTTGCTCGCTGCTGTTATTGTTTTTATGCAGTGTAGTAAAGGTGACGATGGTGGTGGCAATTATGGTCCTACCGAAGAGCCGCTAGCCGTAACGGTTACTGCCTCAAACTTCAATACTAATTTTGATGAAAACCCCACAGTAGGGGCAACTATTGGGACTGTACAAGGAAGCGCAAATCAAGGATCTGTTAGCTTTTCAATTGTTTCTCAAAGTGACGCTGGGGCCATTGCCATCAATGCGAGTAGTGGGCAAATTACAGTAGGCGATGCTAGCTTGTTTGACTATGAAACGCGCATGGTCATAACTGCAGTTGTGCGGGTTTCTGTAGGGAGTGTATCTGAAGATGTTACTGTTACCATCAATCTTTTGGATTTAAACGAGGTGGATGTTTCTGCTTTAACGCTTTGGGAAGGAACTGCCCTTACTTTTTCTAAACCTAATGGTGGTGATCCTACCCAGTCAGAAAATCAAGATCGCATTTCAGCTAATGTCTGGTTAACTAGAGGTGATGAAGGAATTCTTTTCAATGCTGTTACAGAGGGAACAGCAATAAATGATTCTAGTCCAGCCGGTACAGAATGGGCACAAGGGACCTTTGCGGATTTAGAAATGATGGAGTTTACTAATTTCCGTGCTGCATGCCCTAGTAATAAACCTAAAAATGTGGTGGGAATACCCATGGTAGTCCACTTAATTCAAGACGATGTGTACATTGAACTTACGATTACTTCTTGGGCACAAGGAAAACTAGGTGGCTTTACTTATCAACGCAGTACTCCTTAATATGAAGTATAGTTTTCTGCTTTTTATATTATTTTCTTCTGTTGTTTTTGGGCAAGAATGGGAAGAAGACTTTTGGTTAGCACAAGAAAAAGCGGTATTGCAAGAAAAGAAGTTGTTATTAGTTTTTTCTGGTTCTGACTGGTGTATTCCCTGTATTCGCCTAGAGAAAGAAGTTTGGCAAGACCCCCTTTTTTTGGCGTATGCCAAAGAAAAGCTCGTATTGTATAGGGCAGATTTCCCCAAACGAAAAAAGAATCAATTAGCCTCAGCATTAAAAGAAAAGAACGAAAGTTTGGCGGCGCTGTATAACCCAAAGGGTTATTTTCCATGGGTAGTGGTTTTTGGTGTGGACAAAACGGTTAAGGGCACTTTTATTTACACCAAAGATCCCGTTTCAGACTATATTGAACAGATCAAATCTTTCTAAAATGAAACCTTTTTTTGCAGCATTTTTGACTTTCCTCTTTGCGCTAACTAGTGCAAAAGCTCAAGCTGTTTTTCAGCGTTCGTTTAAAAAGATGGGTTCTGCTTTCGATTTGACCCTAGTGGCAAAAAACCAGACTGAAGCAGACCGATTGATCGAAGCGGCCATTGCAGAAATTGACCGTATTGAACGCTTAATCTCTTCATGGGACCATGCGTCTGAGACCTCGCTAGTTAATCGAATGGCAGGAAAACAGCCAGTAAAGGTGTCTAAAGAATTATATGATTTAGTTTCTAGGGCTAAGGCGATTGCACAATTGACCGATGGCGCTTTTGATCCTACCTATGCCTCTGTCGATAAAATTTGGACTTTTGATGGAAGCAGTATACAACAGCCAAAAGCTGAAATCATTTCGGCTACTGTCGCTAAAATAGGTTTTGAAAAGCTCGTGTTTGATCCTTTAGAAAATTCACTTTACCTTCCCCTTCAGGGAATGAAAATTGGTTTTGGAGCAATTGGGAAAGGCTATGCAGCAGACCGTGTTAAATCTCTTTTGCAAAAGCAGGGTGTGACGGCTGGAATTGTAAATGCCTCTGGGGATATGTCTGCTTGGGGAAACCAACCTAACGGAAAAGCTTGGCAAGTGGGACTAGTTAACCCCAAGAATAAAGAAAAGGTTTTTGCATGGTTTCCTATCAGTAACCAAGCGGTCGTCACTTCTGGGGATTATGAAAAGTTTATAATGATTGATAACAAGCGCTATGGGCATATTATCAACCCTAAAACAGGTTATCCCAGTCAAGGCGTGATTAGTTGCACCGTTTTTGCCCCAAAAGCAGAACTTGCAGATGCACTTTCAACCGCTCTTTTTGTAATGGGTGTTGAAACGGGTTTAGACTTTATCAATCAATTAAATCAAGTAGAGGCCATCGTGATTGATGATGATGGGAAAATATTTACTTCAAAAAATATTACAATCGATGAAACGATATAAAGCAGTCTTATTGTTAGTTTTCTTATGCTCTTCTTGCACCGTGGTGAAAGAGTACAATAAAATTGCCATTAATGATCAAGACATGCAATTGAGTGCTTTTCCATGTGAGCGTTTTGAAACGAATTTTCAAATCTATCGCGAGGCCGCTGCAGGAGCAAATGGTGGAAAAACTGGAGGAGGCTGTGGGTGTAATTAGACAATTTTTATTGTTATTAGCTTGCGCTATTCCTATTTTGGTTTCAGCTCAGGTAGATTCTTTGACCCAGTTTAAGAAAAAAGTTTTGGATGCGGTTGAGGTTGATATTTTGATGAGCTATTATGAACAAGAAGGGACGCATGCAGCAGTTACAGGTGGTTTAGGAAACGAATATTTAACAGATTACAGCCCTTCTATTGTGGTGAGAATGCCAGTTAAGGAGGATGCCATTATAACCGCAGATGTAGGCCTATCTGCCTATACTTCTGCCAGTTCTAGTAACGGGAATCCTTTTAATCGAACAGGAGCATCAAATACAGGAGAAGACGATGTGAACTACACTAGAGGAAGTCAAGGCGGCACTCCACCTCAAGGTTCCCCCTGGATTGCTTCTACTGGCGCTTCGCGAAAAGATGTATTGACCACCGTTAACGTTGGCTATCAAAAAGCGAGTGATGATCGAAATCGCTACTGGGGTGTCAACTTGGGAGGCTCCCACGAATATGATTATGAATCTTTTAATGTGGGTGTTTCTTACGCACAATTATGGAATGAAAAAAATACAGAGCTATCGCTAAAAGGACAAGTCTATCTAGATCGCTGGAAGCCCATCATCCCTACAGAATTGCACGAATATGAGTTGTTTCAAGAAACCTTTTTGTACAACGAACAAAGCTATTTTAGGGGCGTGAGCATTATCGACAATCAAGGCAATAGTGTCGCTGCCTATCGTCCAGATACTTTTGAATCTTATACTTCTGTACACCGTAATTCTTTTGCAGTTTCCATAGGCTTATCACAAGTGCTAAGCCCAAAGTTACAAGGCGCTATTTTTGCCGATATAGTGCGACAGGAGGGCTTACTGTCTAACCCCTTACAACGCGTGTATTTTGAAGATAAAAGCGATTATTATGTCGGTAATTTCAGAACCTTGGGGAATTATGATTCAACCGATAATACTGATCTTTTTCATCTTGCAGATGATGTCGAAAGATTGCCTACTAGTCGCTTGAAAACACCCCTTGGGATGCGATTAAATTATTACCTAAACGAATATGTGGTCTTGCGTTCTTATCTGCGTTACTATCAAGATGATTGGGGGGTAAAATCTAACACCTTGCAAATTGAATTGCCTATAAGATTTAACTTGTCCTGGAAGTTTGTTCCTATTTATCGCTATTACAACCAAACCGCAGCAACCTATTTTGCGCCCTACAACAGTCATTTATCCAGTAGTGATTTTTATACATCAGATTATGATTTAGCTCAGTTTAATAGTCATCAATGGGGATTCTCTATTGGTTATAGATCGGTATTTAGCGCCTTAAAGTTTTTAGATTTTGGGCTAAAAGCAGCACAATTGCGAGCACAAGTTTATAACCGTAGTGATGGTTTATCTGCCTTTGTCGTCTCTACCGCTTTTCAATTTGTTTTAGACCAATAGCCATAGCTATTGAGAGAAATTGAGTAAATTTGTACTTCGAGAATTTCCACTATGCTAGAAAAACTACAAATCATTCAACAGCGTTTTGACGAAGTATCAGATTTGATCATACAACCCGATATCATTTCTGACCAAAAACGCTATGTACAACTCAATAAAGAATACAAGGACTTGAGTAAATTGATGGAAAAAGGGAAAGTGTATAAAGCCCTTTTATCTAATCAAGAAGAAGCATTAGAAATTATCAAAGATGGCGGGGATGACGAGATGATCGAAATGGCTAAAATGCAACTCGACGAAGCAAAGGAAAGTTTACCTGGCCTAGAAGAAGAAATCAAATACATGCTCATCCCAAAAGATCCAGAAGACGCGAAAAATGTCGTGATCGAAATTCGCGCTGGAACGGGGGGAGACGAAGCCAGTATATTCGCCGGAGACCTGTATAGAATGTACACTAAGTATTGTTCAGATAGGGGTTGGTCAGCAAGTTTAATGGACAGTAGCGAAGGAACTGCTGGAGGATTTAAAGAAATTATTTTTGAAGTATCTGGTGAAGATGTTTACGGAACGATGAAATTCGAATCTGGGGTTCACCGGGTACAGCGTGTTCCACAAACAGAAACACAGGGCAGAGTGCACACCTCTGCAGCAACGGTAATGGTTCTTCCAGAAGCCGAAGAGTTTGATGTTGAAATTAACATGAACGATGTTCGTGTGGATTACTTCTGTTCTTCTGGTCCAGGAGGACAATCTGTAAACACGACTTATTCTGCGGTGCGTTTAACACACGAACCAACAGGGATTGTCGCGCAATGTCAAGACCAGAAGTCACAGCATAAGAATAAAGACAAGGCCCTTAAAGTATTGCGTTCGCGTTTATATGAGTTAGAGCTGTCTAAAAAGCTTGAAGCAGATGCCGAAAAGCGAAACTCTCTTGTTTCTTCTGGAGATCGTTCTGCTAAGATTAGAACCTATAACTATCCACAAGGTAGGGTGACAGATCACCGTATTGGTTTGACGCTTTACGATTTACAGAATATCATTAATGGAGACATTAGCAAGCTAATTGACGAGCTGCAATTGTACCAGAATACAGAAAAATTAAAAGAAGCCGGAGAGGTGTTTTAAGGATGAAGCTAGCAGAACTCAAAGCTGAAATTTTACAGAAAAAATCTTTCCTCTGTGTGGGTTTAGACATCGATCTTGAAAAGGTGCCAGCTCAGTTTAAAAATTCCCCTACAGCATTAGTGGATTTTTCAAAGGCAATTATTGATGCAACTGCGCCTTATGCAGTTGCGTATAAACCCAATATTGCTTTCTTTGAAACCTATGGGGTAGAGGGTATGGCTGCACTTAAAGAAGTGATCGATTATTTGAACGCCCATTACCCTAATCACTTCACTATTGCAGATGCAAAACGTGGAGATATAGGGAACACTTCCACCCGTTATGCCAAAGCTTATTTCGAGACTTTAGGCTTTGACTCAATCACTGTTGCCCCATATATGGGGAAAGACTCTGTCGAACCTTTTTTAGCTTTCGAAGAAAAGTATACGATTTTATTAGCCTTGACCTCTAATCCCGGTTCAGCAGATTTTCAACGTATTGAAGCAAATGGCACTCCTGTCTATCAGTCGGTGTTAAAAACAGCTCAAACTTGGCAGGGAAGCGAACGTTTGATGTATGTGGTAGGCGCTACTCGCGCCGAAGCTTTGCAGGAAATTCGCGCTACAGTTCCTGATGCTTTTTTACTTGTTCCAGGTGTTGGTGCGCAGGGCGGAAGTTTGTCAGAAGTTGCCCATAATGGATTAAATAAGGATGTGGGCTTACTCGTCAATTCTTCTCGAGGGATTATCTATGCTTCCCAAAAAGAGGATTTTGCAGAAGCTGCAGCAAATGCTGCCAGAGCATTACAAGAAGAAATGGCTGTTTTACTTCAAGAAAAGAATTTGATCTAATGTTAAACTATACTGTTTACCGCTCAAAAGAAAATAAACCTTGGGTCACCTTTATTCATGGGGCAGGAGGGAGTTCTACGATTTGGTTCAAACAAATTAAGAGTTTTTCTAAGTTCTTTAACCTCTTGTTGATTGACCTTAGAGGACATGGTAAGTCAAAGCATCATATGCTTGATTTAGCGAACAGTACTTATACTTTTGATGCGATTGCAGCAGATATTATTGAGGTTTTGGACCATGAAAAAATTACCAAGTCTCATTTTATGGGGATCTCTTTGGGGACCATATTAATACGTGCTATAGCAGAAAAGTCTCCAGAACGCGTCAAGAGCTTGATCATGGGGGGAGCGATCCTAAAGCTCAATTTCCGCTCACGTTTATTGATGCGCTTTGGCAACGCCACAAAATCTATCT
Organism: Candidatus Arcticimaribacter sp.; assembly: GCA_965658115.1. Lineage (GTDB taxonomy): Bacteria > Bacteroidota > Bacteroidia > Flavobacteriales > Flavobacteriaceae > Arcticimaribacter. Next base: position 12,553 of record CBFHRA010000014.1, read on the forward strand.
TACCTTATATGTGGTTGTACAAAATGCTGGCCTTTATCATTATGCCTAATCGCAATCACAAAGAGTCGCGTCTACTTTTTATTAGAGAGGCTAAAAAGTTGTATCAAAAAGAATTTATTCGCTGGTTTAAATTAACCTCTGAGGTGATTCCACTGCTCAAAATCTTTCGTCAAGAGCAAATTAAGGTGCCTACCCTTTATGTGATGGGAGACCAAGACTATATGTTTTTACCCTCCGTGCGCAGTGTGGTGAGCCAGCACAAACTTTCTCAGTTAGAGGTCATTCAAGATTGTGGACATGTGGTGAATGTAGAGCGACCTCAAAAGTTCAACCACTTGACCCTTGATTTTTTGAAAAGCCTTTAAGAAAAGACCACGGTCTTATTTTTATAGACCATCACCTTGCGATTGATATGCAGTTGTATGGCTTTTGACAATACCATTCTTTCTAAATCTCTTCCTTTTGCGATAAAATCTTGAATCGAATGCAGGTGAGAGACCTGTGTGATATTTTGTTCAATGATCGGTCCAGCGTCTAATTCTTCTGTTACATAGTGGCTGGTTGCACCAATGATTTTAACACCCCTTTCATAGGCAGAATGATACGGTTTTGCACCGGGAAAGGCTGGAAGGAAAGAGTGATGGATATTGATGATTTTATTCGGGAAATGCTGAATGAGTTTTGGCGAAATTATCTGCATATAACGGGCTAAAACAATGCACTCTACCTGGTGTTTTTTTAGAATTTCTAATTGCTTTGCTTCTGCTTCGGCCTTGGTGTCTTTTGTTACGGGAACATGATAGAAAGGAAGGTCAAAACGTTCGGCAATTTCTCTTAGATCTTCGTGATTACTCAGGATAAAAGGGATCTCTACGGCCAGTTCATTCGACTGGTAGCGCGCTAAAATATCATAGAGGCAGTGGTCGTATTTAGAGACAAACAAAGCCATTTTAGGGCGATCCTCAAGATTGTACAACTCATAAGTGAGCGAATACTGCTCTGCAACTGCTTTGTCAAAAGTTTTTCTAAACTGTACCTCTGGGAAGTCACCGTTGATAAACTCACACTCTAAACGCATAAAAAAGAGCTTATTTTCTCGATCGACATATTGGTCGATATAGAGAATGTTTCCTGCATTAAGGTGAATAAAATTAGTCACCGTTGCGATTATCCCTTTTTGATCTGGGCAGTGTATATTGAGAATGAATTTTGACATGCTTTGGGATTAGATTTCAATACTACTAACTTTTATTTTAAAGTAAAAGAAAAACCCCTGAAACTCACAAAATGGGTTCCAGGGGTTAAAAAAAACCGAACAATTATTATGGTTAGAAGCTGTAGATCGCAGCTACGATAAAGGTTGAAAGATTGTCAGTTGCACCATCTGCATTACTGTAGAATTGTCCTGAAGCAGTATCAAGACGTAATTCTGGCTTGATGATCATGTTTCCAGAAGTATAGCTTCCTGTGATTGTGAAAGAAGTATTGTCTCCTTCACCACTTATAGAACCAATAGCACCTAAACCATCTTCAGAAAAAGCTTCATAACGTGCACCTAATGCAAAGCTATCTGAGAAAGAGTACTGTGGGTATAAAGCTACACCAGAGAACTCAACGTCGTTATCATCACTATAGCTTGTAGCGTTAAGTCCTAAGTAGAAGCTATCTGTGATGTTAATTCCACCGGTGAAATCGATTTGTGATACACCTGCAGTTCCACCCCCTAAATAGTTAATGTACTGCCCGAATAAGCCTACTTGGGCTCCGAACATATAATCATCACCTATTGGTTGGAATTCAGTCATATCTGTTGAGTTTAATACACCTAACATGATAGATACGTCATCGCTTACTGCGATATCAGCTTTAATCCCTGTGTGAGAGAAAGGCCCGTAAGAGAACATATAAGAGGTGGTATAGTTGAAGTTAGCTACCGGAGAAATCACTTCATATCCTAAGAAAGTGTTGAAATTACCAAGTGTTAATGTAAAGCTATCGCTTACATTGTAATAAGCATATAATTGGTTAACAATGTTAGAAGAACCAGTAGAGTTAAATACTGCATCTGCACCACGTGGTCCAAATACTAAATCTGCAACAAAACCAGACTTTTCTCCTTCGTAAGAAAGAACAACGTTTGCCATTCCTAAAGCGAAACCAGGAAGGTTTCCAAAAGAAGTTCCAGGAGCATATTCGCTGCTTCTGTAGTAAGTGTCAACAGATCCAGAGATGCTAAAAGTTGGTTCTTCAGCAGCTACTTCTTCTGTAGTTGCATCTTCTTGAGCAAAAACTAATGTGCTGGCAAAAAGAGAAAGTGATAATAAAGTTGTTTTAAATAATTTCATAATAGTTGTTTTATAATTGATAATTGCGGGTTTAGTGTTGGTTCATTCTAAAGTCAGCATAAGCATCCATACCGTGCTCTGCAAGGTCAAGACCTTTTAATTCTTCTTCTTTGTCTACGCGAAGACCAATAGTGGCTTTGATTGGGATTAGGATAACCAAAGAGCAAATCACACTAAATGCGCCTACGATACCTACACCAGCTAATTGGATGATGAATTGATCAAAACTTGCCATTGCGCCGAAGATCCCTACTGCAAGTGTTCCCCAGATTCCACAGATTAAGTGAACAGCAACTGCACCAACTGGATCGTCCAAGCGAAGTTTGTCGATAAGTGCAACACCTAATACGATGATAACACCAGCAATCGCACCGATGAATACAGCATCCATAGGAGACATTTGATCTGCACCAGCGGTGATACCTACAAGACCTCCTAAAACACCATTCATAAACATGGTTAAGTCAAAGTTTTTATAAAGAATATTAGAAAAGATTGCAGATGAAACTCCTCCTGCAGCTGCAGCTAAACAAGTAGTAACAAGCGTAAGAGAAGTTAATTCTGGGTCTGCAGATAATACAGAACCACCGTTAAATCCAAACCAACCTAACCATAGGATTAAAACTCCTGCTGCGGCTAGTGGTAAATTGTGTCCAGGAATAGCTAATGGCTTTCCGTCTTTGTCAAAGCGACCAATACGTGCACCTAATAAAAAGATCGCAACTAAGGCTGCCCATCCACCTACAGAGTGAACAAGTGTTGAACCTGCGAAATCATAGAAGCCCATTCCGTCAAGGAATCCACCTCCCCATTTCCATGCTCCTACAATAGGATAAACTAAACCAACATAGATGATTGAGAAAAGCATGAAAGAGGTTAATTTAATACGTTCTGCAACTGCTCCAGAAACAATAGTAGCGGCAGTGGCAGCAAACATGCCTTGGAATAAGAAGTCTGTCCACCAAGTGTATCCTCCGTCAGCATAAGCAGTAGTCATCCCACCTTCTGGGGCAGCAATACCAAAGCCAGCAAATTTGAGGAAACCAGCAGCTCCTTCTTCAAATCCAGGGTACATTAAGTTAAATCCACCGATAGCGTATAATAAAAGACCAGCTGTAATGATAAAAAAGTTTTTAAATAAGATGTTGATGGTGTTTTTTTGACGTGTAAGTCCAATTTCTAAGAAAGAAAAGCCCAAGTGCATAAAAAAGACTAAGGCAGTACAGACCATCATCCATACATTGTTAGCAGTAAAAAGTGCTGTAGATTCCATAATAAATATTTATAAGTGTTGTAATTGTTAGTTTAAGGTTGATCCACCACGTTCACCTGTGCGAACTCGAACGGCTTCTTCAACTGGGAGGATAAAGATTTTACCGTCTCCTACTTTATCTGTAGCACCAGCATCTGTGATTGCTTTAATTGTTCTTTCAACAAAATCATCGTTCACTACGATAGAGATAAAACGACGTTGAATGTCTGAAGTGCTGTAGCTTATCCCGCGATATACGTGACCTTGTTTTTCATTTCCGATACCAGTTACATCCCAGTAGCTAAAAAAGTTAACCTCTACAGCATGTAGAGCGTCTCTTACATCAGCAAATTTTGACTTGCGGATGATTGCTTCGATTTTTTTCATAATGATATTGTTTGTAATAATTATGTGGCTAAATTATAAACTCAATCAACACATCTATTGTTTTTTTAGGGGGTAAATCATATAATTATGATATAAATAAAATATACCCCCTATTTTTTAGGGGGTATGTAATATTAAATGTGATATAATGAGATTGTCAAAAAAAAATAGCCTGACTTGTGAAAATCGCAATTAACGATTTATCCATAGGCCAAATAATAGAAATAATATGCCCAGCGCAATATTACCCACAAAATAGAGGAGGGGTAAAAATGATGAGGCTCCCTTAACTAAGTTGAATAAATCGAGGCTGAAGCTCGAAAAGGTCGTTAATCCCCCGCAAAACCCAACCACAAGAAAAAGGCTTAGGCTTTCTTTTAATACACCTACACGGTTAAGGTAGCTTACAAATAGTCCAATAAGAAAACAACCTATAGTATTTGCTATTAATGTTCCAAAGGGAAATTGGCTAGAATAGGACCGCATTAGCAGTGCTATAAGATAACGTAAACTGCTTCCTAAACCGCCTCCAATAAATACGAGTAATAGTGCTTTAAGGTTCATTATTGTATGGGTATATATAATTGCGTTGACCAGTTAAGCGGGTTTGATATTGAATCATTTGCTGTATTGATCTCTTGAATGAGTGGATAAGACTGTATTTTACCCTTTAAACTATCCCGAAGCAAATCCCAGCTTTCTTTCAAGAAATTGTTAGGACCTTGATGTTCTAATTGTAAGGTCTTACTTCCTTTAAATCTTCTGCATTTGATCACCGCACTATTTGTTCTGTAATAGCGGTCTACTGTTATGGCTGCTCTCCAGCGAACAATAGAATCACCTAATGAAGGATAAACAAGAAACGATTCTTTTTGAATAGGGATATTGCTGTTTTTTGCAAAATCTTGTATTGTTTCAAATGCAGTGGCTGTTTCTTGTGCTACTTTATTCCAAGTACTATTTCCTTCAAGCGCTAAATAATAGGTCAGGGGTAAAGTTGTTTCACCTTTATATATATAACGATGTTGTTGATATAAATTCGTGATCTTTTGTTCTGCTTTAGAAAGACGCTTTAGAGCAACAGATCTAAGGCTGTCTTTAAAATAGGGTCGACGAAGAAGAAATATTTGCCCTCTAAAGTCAATAGTATAATGATACTCTACTCTTACTTTTTGTTGTTTTGGCGAAAAAATCCAGCGTTCTTGGAGTGTAAAATTTTTATTCGTTGGGATCGAAAATCCAAATTCGTACTCACTTCGATTAAAGGGAGTGATTTCTTCGATCTCTATTTTTGCTTCAGCTAATTCTCCTTGAGGAAAGGCTTCGGCTATCCATTCTTCTTTCGCTTTAGCGGATTGAAGATATTCGATATAACTAATTGCAGGGTTTGAGAGATCTTGCTCAATGATTAGGGTATGATCTTTTGGCCCATTTTTTATAATAATCAGCCCAAAAACAAAGCTAAAGAAAATAAAACCTAGGATCGTTTTAATAAAATTGAGCATCGACTTAGTCTATTAATGAACAAAAACTTTAATCAAGAATAATGCAATGATGGCTAGAATAAAACCGATTAAGATTTTATAGGCCCCAGAATAGTGGATTTTGTGCCCTTTAGCATCCTTTCTATACATTAATATAATGATGGTCGTAAAAGCTAACACAAAGCACAGGGCAAAAACGAGTTGACCAGATGAAAACATTCTTATTTTTTTGTCTAAATTAGTCAATCTAGTTTATACTAATCTCATATTTATGATTCAAAAAGAACTCAAGGCCGTTGAAGCCTTTCACAATGCATTTAAAATAGCATGTGCAAACCAACCTACAGTTGATCTTCCTGATAATATCATAGAACTTCGTTTCCGTTTAATGGAAGAAGAAAATCTAGAATACCTCGAGGCAGCAAAAAACAAGGACATGGTCGAAGTCGCAGACGCACTAGGTGACATGCTTTACATTTTATGCGGTACGATGCTTACCCACGGGATGCAGCACAAAATCGAAGAAGTATTTGATGAAATTCAACGTTCTAATATGAGTAAACTGGGAGCAAATGGAGAACCCATTTACCGCGAAGATGGAAAAGTAATGAAAGGACCTAATTACTTTAAACCCAACATTGAAAAAATCCTTAAACAGTAACGGCTACAACTTCTTTGCGCCAACCATAAGGGTCTTCGCTTAAGTTGTATTGTATATTCACGATCTTTTCTTTGATCATTGTGGCAAAAGAATGGTTTTGCTTTTCGATAAGGTAGTTCTCACCTTTATACCCAATACTGTTGATTGGACTAATAACGACAGCAGTTCCAGCTCCAAAGACTTCTTTTAAGCTTCTGTTTTTGTGTGCCTCGATAATCTCGGTCACATTAACAGGGCGCACTTCCACGTTTATTCCGGCATCTTGTGCAATCTGAATCACGCTTTTACGGGTGATCCCGTCTAAGATGGTATCTGTCGTGGGTGCAGTGATCAAGGTGTCATTTACCCTAAAGAATACGTTCATCGTTCCGCACTCTTCTAGGTATTGATGCGTACTGGCATCTGTCCAGATAATTTGCTGATATCCTTTTTTTAAAGCTAACTGAGTAGGATAGAAAGAAGCCGCATAATTTCCTGCTGCTTTTGCAAATCCAACTCCACCACTCGCAGCTCTAGAATAATTCTCTGAAACCAAAACATTTACTTCTCCAGAATAGTATGACTTTACTGGAGAACAAATGATGATAAATTGATATCGATTAGAGGCAGAGGCAGAAACCGCGGCTTGATTCGCAAACACAAAAGGACGCACATAAAGGGAATTTCCTTCTCCCGATCTGATCCAATCTTTATCGATTGTAAGCAATTCGTTGAGGCCATCCATAAAGTATTCTTTTGGGAATTCTGGAATCGCTAATCTTACAGACGATTTATTGATACGGGCATGGTTGTCTTCTGGGCGAAATAACCAGGCGGTACCTTGCTCGTCTTTATAGGCTTTCATGCCTTCAAAAACCGCTTGACCATAATGTAGTACACTTGCAGAAGGATCCATTTGTATAGGTTGATAAGGGATTACCCTCGGATCAATCCACTCGCCATCGACATAATCACAGACATACATATGATCTGTAAATACTTCTCCAAAGGAAAGGCTTTCAAAATTTATGTCGTGAATTTTCGATTTTTCTGCGCGTTCAACTCTCATTAGGTAGGTTTGAATGAACTAAATTAATGATTAATCTAAATATTCCTTATTTTAAGTTGGGTTTTTTGATTCTAGGAAGGCTTTTTTTTGGCATTTTAAATTCAACTGAAAAAAACTGTCTTATTTTCGTTTTTAAGATGAAAAATATAAAGAAAAAGCAATTTCAAACTGCAGATGGCAGTCCAACGCTTTACATGGAGAAATTCGACGAGTATTATCACTCAAAACACGGCGCTGTCCAAGAAGCAGAGCATGTTTACCTTAAGATGGGCTTAGACTACTGGAAGGCGCAACATCCTGATGCAAAAAAATGCCGTATATTCGAAATGGGCTTCGGCACTGGATTAAATGCACTTTTAACCGCTCAAAAGGCAGATCAACTTCAACTGCAGCTAAATTATCACACCATTGAAGCCTATCCATTGACCCCGTTAGAATTAAAAGAAGTCAATTACAATGATTATTTAGAGGCTAACGCCAAAGTTTTGTTTGATCAAATTATCGAAGCACCCTGGGAAACTTTGCATGCGGTTACTGCTTATTTTAGCCTTAAAAAGATCGAGATTTTATTAGAAGATTACCTCCCCGAACAACCCATTGATGTATTGTATTACGACGCTTTTGGAGCTAGATCACAACCAGAGATTTGGGAGGATCATTGCTTTAAACCCTTGGTTGATAAACTAAGTCCTGGAGGTGTGTTTGTTACCTATGCCGCAAAAGGAAGCGTGCGCAGGGCATTGCAAAATTTAGGCCTCGAAGTGGCTTTAGTTCCAGGTCCTCCAGGGAAACGTGAAATGATTCAAGCGTATCGCCCACTTTTGTAGTACTTTTACAAAAAAAAAGCATGAAAATCTTAGTGACTGGAGCCACAGGTCTGGTTGGGTCTGTTCTCCTTGAACAAGCAACCGCACAAGGCCATCAAATACATTATCTAACCACCCGAAAAAATCAATTAGAAGCAATTCCAACTGCTAAGGGTTTTTATTGGAATCCAAAGCAAAACGAAATTGATCACAAATGTTTTGAGGGGGTTGATGTATTGATTCACCTTGCTGGGGCGAGTATTTCTCAACGCTGGACAAAGAAAAATAAAAAAGAAATCCTAGACAGTAGGGTAGAGGGAACAAATCTTCTTGTTAATGCAATACAACAACTCAACGGAAAGCATCAATTAAAACAAGTCGTTGCTGCCTCAGCTATTGGGATTTACCCTTCATCTTTTTCTGCGGTTTACACCGAAGATTATATCCCACAACCCAATTCCTTTTTAGAAGAAGTCGTCATTGCCTGGGAAAAAGCAGAAGACGGTTTTGCCTCTTTGGGATTAAAATTATGCAAACTTAGGATCGGTCTTGTTTTGACCGCTACAGGCGGAGTGTTAGGACCCCTTAAAATCCCGACTTGGTTTGGATTAGGTGCCGCCTTTGGCACTGGTCAACAAACTCAATCTTGGATTCATGTGGACGATCTTGTTGCTATTTCACTCAGTGCTGCTGCCCAACAATGGGAAGGGATATACAACGCGGTAAGTCCTCAAGCCGTTTCGCAAAAAGTATTTACAAAAACTTTGGCCAAAGCCATGCGACGTCCCTATTTTATGCCTTCATTACCGCAATTTCCTATTCGTCTTGTGATGGGCGAAATGAGTATATTAGTATTTAATAGTCAGAATGTTAGTGCTGCAAAAGTGCTGGATAAAGGATATGAATTTAAATATCCAGAATTATTAGCGGCGATTAAATCTTTATTGTAGGGAACATTTTCTCTGACATTTTGACAAGTTTATTAAAATGGCAGTACTTTTGCTCTCGCAAAGAAAAAAGTAAGCATGAGCACTGCAAAAAAAACAGAAGATAAAGACGCTAAAAGCACTAAAAAGAAAGCTAAACCAACAGCAAAGAAATCGGCTGCTTCTAAAGCTGATAAAGCTATAGCTGAAGCAAATGAAGCCCTTGCAGCAGAAAAGGATAAATTTTTACGCCTGTTTGCAGAATTTGAAAACTATAAAAAGCGTACTTCAAAAGAGCGAATTGAGTTGTTTAAAACTGCAGGTCAAGAAGTAATTTCAAGTATGCTTCCGGTTGTCGATGATTTTAATCGCGCTTTGACAGAAGCAGAAAAGCAAGAGAATAGTGCAGATTTTGAAGGCTTTCGATTGATTAGTAATAAATTGAATGAAACCCTTAAAAGCAAAGGTTTAATCGCTATTGAGGTGAATGCAGGAGACGCTTTTGATGCAGAAAAGCACGAAGCCATTACCCAAATCCCAGCAGGAGAAGATCAGTCTGGTAAAATCATTGACGTAACAGAACAAGGCTATCAGCTTGGGGAGAAAATAATTCGTTACCCTAAGGTAGTGGTGGGACAATAAGACAATATAATGAAAGAAGATTTTTACGACATATTAGGAGTAAGTAAGGGAGCTACTGCAGCCGAAATTAAAAAGGCTTACCGCAAAAAAGCCATACAATTCCACCCAGACAAAAACCCAGGCGATGCACAAGCAGAAGCTAATTTTAAAAAGGCGGCAGAAGCCTATGAGGTTTTAGGTGATACAGACAAAAAGGCACGTTATGATCAATACGGTCATGCTGCTTTTGAAGGCGGTCAAGGTTTTGGCGGTGGCGGTATGAATATGGATGATATCTTTAGTCAGTTTGGCGACATTTTTGGAGGTGGTTTTGGCGGTTTTGGTGGTTTTGGAGGCCGTGGCGGCCAAAGAAGAGCCAAAGGTAGCAACCTGCGAATCAGGGTAAAACTAACCCTAGACGAAATCCTTAATGGCGTAGAAAAGAAAGTAAAAGTACGCCGTAAAGTCCAGGCAAAAGATGTGCGCTATTCCAATTGTAGTCAATGTGGAGGGAGCGGACAAACTGTGCGTGTTACCAACACCATCTTAGGAAGAATGCAAACCGCAGTAACTTGTCCTACTTGTCAAGGAAGTGGTCAAAGCATTGAACACCGCCCTAAAGGGAGTGATGCGCAAGGGATGATTGCCGAAGAAGAAACAGTGAGCATAAAGATTCCTGCAGGAGTTGAAGAAGGCATGCAATTAAAAGTAAGTGGAAAAGGTAATGCTTCTCCAGGCAATGGCATTTCTGGAGATTTGATTGTTCTAATCGAAGAAATCACCCATGATAATTTTATTAGAGAAGGAAATCATTTACACCACGACCTATATATCTCTTTTTCTGAGGCAGCCCTAGGGGTAGCAAAAGAAGTCGATCTTTTAAATGGAAAAGTACGCATCAAATTAGAGCCAGGAATTCAAGCAGGGAAAACCTTGCGTTTGCGCGGAAAAGGTCTACCAGACTTAAATGGCTATGGGACAGGTGACTTATTGGTGCATATTAATGTTTGGACACCAAAAACATTGAATAGAGAGCAAAAACAATTTTTTCAGAGGATGGCTGAGGATGAGAATTTTATCCCCAAGCCAGAGAAATCTGATAAATCCTTTTTTGAAAAAGTAAAGGACATGTTTGCTTAATTTTTTGCAGATTGAAAAATTAATGTATCTTTGACATGCACTCTTAGTGCAATTTTTCTTTTTCATAGCAATTTTTTCCCATCCTTGTTTCGATAAGGGTGGGTTTTGTTTTTACAGCCATTTTTTTCTCCTATCTTTGGTTTAAGTCCACTTTAATCGCAGTTGAATGAATAAAATAATTGACTTCTTTAATCATCCAATAAAAATAGGAAGTGACATTTCTTTTACTGTCTTGTCCTTATTAATCATTCTTCTTGTTTTTATTCTAACGCGTTTTTTGCTAAAACTTTCAAAAAGACTCATCCTCTATAGGATGGATGAGGATACGCAGTACAAGTTTAGAAGCATCTTTACCTTTTTTAATTATTTTATTTACCTCATCTTGATTTTGATCACCTTTGACAATATAGGGGTGAATGTAACCGCTATTTTTGCGGCCTCTGCAGCGCTTTTAGTTGGCGTAGGTTTAGCACTTCAAACCTTTATTCAAGACATTATTTCTGGTATTTTTATCATTGCAGATAAGGCGGTACATGTAGGCGATATTATACAGGTGGATGGACAAATCGGGAAAGTAGAAAATATTACCCTACGAACTACAAGAGCGGTGACCATTGACAATAAGGTATTGATTATCCCTAATCACAAATTTTTAACGTCCATCTTATACAACTGGACAGAAAACGGAACGGTTACCAGAGAGAGTATCGTCGTGGGAGTAGCATATGACAGCGATGTAGAGGAGGTCACCAAACTTTTAATTGATTGTGCTGCAAGTCATAGCAAAGTGCTCAAAAAATCTTCTCCCACCGTTTTATTCAAGGATTTTGGAGAGAACGCGCTTATCTTTCAGCTTTTTTTCACCATTAATAAAAGCTTTTTTGCAGAAGGAGTAAAAAGCGATATTCGCTATAATATTCACGCTGCATTTAAAGAAAACCAAATAGAAATTCCTTTTCCCCAACGCAAACTGTGGATTAATAAAACCGAGGCGAATTAGTTATGTCCAAAATCTTAATCATCGAAGACGAAGAGCCTATTAGACGAGTGCTCAAGCGTATTTTATTAGAAGAAAACGATCAATTTGCAATAGCAGAAGCAAAAGATGGCAAAGAGGGCTTAGCTGCTTTATTAGCCGAAGATTATGACTTGATTTTATGTGATATTAAAATGCCCAATAAAGACGGCTTAGAAGTATTGCAAGCAGCAAAAGATCAAGGTGTGCTTACGCCTTTTATTATGTTAACGGGTCACGGGAATATTCAAACAGCTGTGGAATCGATGAAAATAGGGGCCTATGATTTTATTCCAAAGCCGCCAGATTTAAATCGCTTATTGATTTCTGTACGCAATGCTTTAGAATCTAAAAACCTTGTGGTTGAAAATGTGCAGCTCAAGAAACGCATTGCAAAAGTCTATCAAATGATTGGGAAGTCAAAGGCACTAGAAGGGATAAAAGAAATAATTGATAAAGTTGCCCCCACAAAAGCAAGGGTATTGATAACCGGTCCTAATGGAACGGGGAAAGAACTTGTTGCACATCAAATTCATCAAAAAAGTGAGCGTAGCAAGCAAACATTAGTCGAAGTGAATTGCGCTGCTATTCCTTCAGAGTTAATTGAAAGTGAGTTGTTTGGGCATGTTAAAGGCTCCTTTACTTCTGCTGTAAAAGACAGAAAAGGAAAGTTTGAAACCGCCCACAATGGTACTTTGTTTTTAGACGAAATAGGAGATCTAAGTTTAAAAGCTCAAGCTAAAGTATTACGTGCCTTGCAAGAAAATAAGATTCAGCGGGTGGGAAGTGATAAAGACTTAACGGTCGATGTTAGAATTCTAGCGGCGACAAATAAAGATCTACAAAAAGAAATTGCCGAAGGGCGTTTTAGAGAAGATTTATACCACCGACTTGCCGTAATTGTCATTAAAGTTCCCGCTTTAAAAGATCGTCTAGAGGATATTCCTTTACTTTGCGAGCACTTTATAAACCAAATCTCGCTTAAAGATGGTGTGACGGCAAAAAGTATACAGTCTGCAGCCTTAAAAAAATTGCAAGATTACCCATGGACGGGGAATATTCGCGAATTACGCAATGTAATTGAGCGACTCATGATTTTAGGGGATAACCCGATCACAAAAAAAAATATTGAACAATTTGCATCTAAATAACATGAAACTACGACTACTGTTGAGCTTATTCTTTTTGGCGATTAGCCTTAATGCACAACAAGCCATTGAACCTACTTTAAAAAAGATTTATCAAACGGCCCTTTTAGACGGTCAAACTTATCCATGGTTAGCACATTTGTCTAATCAAATAGGAGGAAGATTGTCTGGATCCCTCAATGCGCAACGTGCGGTTGAGTGGGGGAAAGAAGAACTAGATGCCTTAGGTTTAGATAAGGTGTGGTTACAGCCTGTGATGGTGCCAAAATGGATTAGGGGAACCTTTGAATACGCCAATATTGAAACCAGTCCTGGCAATACCATAAACGTTCCCGTTTGTGCCCTGGGCGGCTCTGTTGCTACACCTCTAGCAGGGATTAGAGCAGAAGTGATTGAAGTTAAAGGCTTTGAAGAATTAAAAGCTTTAGGGGAAGAAAAGGTAGCGGGGAAGATTGTGTTTTATAATCGTCCTATGCAAGCCGATTTGATTAATACTTTTTCTGCATATTCTGGTTGTGTTGATCAACGTTTTAGTGGGGCAGAAGAGGCTGCTAGACTTGGCGCTGTAGGTGTAGTGGTAAGATCGATGAATTTGCGTTTAGACGATTATCCTCATACTGGATCGATGGGGTATGGCGATTTACCGCTTAGAGACCGTATTCCAGCAGCGGCGATTAGTACCAATGGTGCAGAGTTGTTGAGTTCTATGTTAGCCTTAAATCCCGCCTTAAAGTTTTACCTCAAGCAAAACTGTAAGAACTTGCCTGACGTACAATCCTATAACGTAATCGGGGAGATTAAAGGGACTACCTATCCTGAAGAGATCATGGTTGTAGGGGGACATTTAGATTCTTGGGATCTTGGAGATGGTTCACATGACGACGGAGCAGGGATTGTACAATCGATGGAGGTGTTGAGGATAATGAAGAAAATTAATTATCGCCCAAAGCGCACTTTAAGAGTGGTGCTATACATGAATGAAGAAAACGGGCAACGCGGGGCCGCAAAGTATACTGAGGTGGCACAAAAAAAGAACGAAAAGCATGTGTTTGCACTTGAGTCAGACGCAGGGGGATTTACGCCTAGAGGATTTTCTATCGATACCACTCCAGAAAAATTAAAGACGATTCAATCATGGGCACCTTATTTTGAGCCTTATTTAATTCACTTATTTGTAAAAGGGGGAAGTGGTGCAGATATCGCTCCTTTAAAAACAGCCGATAATGTTCTAGCAGGCTTACGTCCAGATTCACAGCGTTACTTTGATTTTCACCATGCTGCAAACGATACCTTTGATGCAATCAATAAAAGAGAATTAGAATTAGGCGCGGCAGCTATGGCTTCTATGGTCTTTTTAATGGACCACTTTAAACTCTAGTCTATTGATAAATCTTCAACAGTACACAAAAGAATTTAAGTATAACTTAAGTTTATCCTTTCCGGTTATTTTAGGTTTATTGGGACACACCATTGTCCAGTTAGTTGACAATATCATGGTGGGACAATTAGGAACAGCAGAACTTGCAGCAGTTTCTCTAGGAAATAGTTTTGTCTTTATTGCCATGTCATTAGGGATTGGTTTTTCGACTGCTATTACGCCTTTAGTCGCACAAGCTGATGGCACAAGTAATCGTGATCAAGCTCAAAGGGTTTTATCTCATGGGGTGGTGCTTTGCACGCTTCTGGGGTTAAGTCTGTTCTTAGCAGTTTTTAGTGCTAGAAAGCTAATGTATTCTATGGGGCAACCCCCAGAAGTAGTAGAATTTGCGTTCCCCTATTTGAAATGGGTAGCCGCTTCTCTTGTACCTTTAATTACCTTTCAGGCATATAAACAATTTGCCGATGGTTTGTCAAAAACACGTCCTGCCATGTATGCCACGGTGTTTTCTAATATTTTAAATGTTATGCTAAACTATCTTCTCATTTTTGGATATGGAGGTTTCCCAAAGATGGGTGTTGAAGGTGCAGCAATAGGAACAATGGTTGCTCGAACTGGGGCAGTGATTTTCATCTTGTTTTTTATTCAATTTCATCCTTTGTTCGAGGGGTATTCTTTAAGGATTCGCTTTAAAAATCTAAAGTTAAGCTTGTTTAAAAAGATCTATAGTTTGGGCTTGCCCTCTGCCTTGCAAATGTTTTTTGAGGTGTCGTTTTTCACCATGGCAATATGGATGTCTGGTATTCTAGGAAAGAATGCTCAGGCAGCAAATCAAATTGCGCTTAACCTTTCTTCAATGACCTTTATGTTTGCAATGGGCTTAGGGGTGGTTGCGATGATACGGGTAGGGAATCAATTTGGGATGAAGGCTTATGCTGATTTACGTCGCATTGCCATTTCTCTTTTCTTATTGATTGGACTTTTTGATGTCGTTTTTTGCGTCATTTATTTGAGTTTTAATGAACAATTGCCTTGGATCTATTTAGAGAATTATGGCGTAAACACTCCTGCAGATACTATGGAGGTTGTGTCAATTGCTGCAGCTTTGCTTTTAGTCTCAGGCTTTTTTCAAATCACCGATGGCTTACAGGCAGTTATTTTAGGAGCACTAAGAGGAATCCAAGATGTTAATATCCCCACTGCTTTGACCTTTGTTTCATATATGATTATTGGTCTTCCTGTTTCTTATTATTTGGGGCTTAAAACTCCTTTAGGGGCGGTAGGTATCTGGATTGGTCTATTAACAGGGCTAAGCACTTCTGCCTTTTTATTATTTTTACGCTTTCAACATCAAACTAAAAAATTACTAAAACAATAAATCATGGAGGTTCCAAAGTTTTTAATTGCCGATAATTCTTCTTTAGAAGACGAAATTTTTGTGTTGCACACTGCTTACCCTCGTTTTTTACTCAACGTTTCTAACGACGATGTGTTGTGGTTAGAAGAGTTTAGTCAAGAAGATCAAAACGAACTCGAGAAAGTTACCCAAGATTTAATCGAAGAAGCCCTTTCGTTTTTTGATAAAGAAATAGAAGCATTAGAATAATGATCGATCAATTATTAGCTTGGGATACAAGTTTGTTTTTGTGGCTTAATCAAATGGGAAGTAGTTTTTATGATCCCTTTTGGGTCTTGATGAGTGAGAAAGCTACTAATGTTGTTGTCTATTTAATTCTTGTAACGATTTATGGCAGAAAGTACGGCCTTAAATCTGCTCTTCTACTCTTTTTAGCGGGGATAGTTTTAGTGGGCTTAACCGACCAATTGACCAACTTATTTAAAAATGGTTTTATGCGGCTTAGACCATGCCACAATCCAGAACTTGACGGAATAATGCGTTTGGTTAAATCGTCTTGCGGAGGAAAATACAGTTTCTTCTCTGGGCATTCATCCAATTCTTTTGCACTTGCTTTTTTCTTTAGTTTAATCTTTAAAGAAGTGAAAAAATTGATGCCTGTTTTAATGATTTTTGCTGGGACAGTAGCCTATAGTAGGGTTTATTTAGGGGTGCATTACCCCATAGATATTTTATGTGGAGCCTTAGCTGGAATCACCATGGCTACCCTCGTTTATTCTCTAGTGAATAAACGAGCCCAACACCTTCTTCCTCCCTATTAGTGATTTTCTTTTAGCAGCTCTGGATAGGCCTTTTGAAATTTGCGTAAACGCGGAATCGAAACACTTCTCACATAGGGATTGTTAGGGTTACGTTTTTCATAATCTTGGTGATATTCTTCGGCGAAATAGAATTTATCGAGAGGCTCAACCTCGGTGACGATTGCATTGCTGAAGATTTCTTCTTTTTCCAATAGTGCGATATAATCTTGAATCATTTCTCTTTCACTGCTATTCTGATAAAACGCGATAGAACGATACTGAGACCCACGGTCTGGCCCTTGTCGGTTAGGCGTTGTAGGGTCGTGCGACCCAAAGAAAACTTGCACCAGGGTACCAAAGGATACTACCTTAGGATCATAATGCACCTCTACCGCTTCAGCATGGCCGGTTCTGCCAGTACCTATTTGGTTGTAATTGGGGTTTTTCGTTTCCCCTCCGGCATAGCCAGAATAAACTTCGTGTACACCTTTTACACTTTCAAAAATTGCTTCAACGCACCAAAAGCAGCCTGATGCAAAATATGCTTTGGCCAAATCTTTTTGTTCGCTTAAAGGAGGTTCCCAAACGGGGTCTTTTTTATCAATTGGTGGGGTGCTAGAAATGCAAGTTTGCAAGCTAACAAGACTCAATAGGGTAAGGAATAATTTCATTTCTTTTTTCTTTTTTTAGCGGCTTTTGCCTTTGGATTATAGGCAATGCAATGATTGAGCCAAAATAATAAATCTTCTTCTAAGTCAAAACCTTCTGGATCGATAAAGACATAGCCTTTCATGGGGCGACCAGTAAAATCCATGGGGTGACAGCCTTTTTTATGCTTTAGTTCCTCTGCTGCGGTCTCTCCAATTCTGGACATAAGAAGATCCATTTGTCTTTTTTTATCAAAGTGAATTCCGCAGCACATTTTGTCATTGAGCATAAAGACCCGGCCACCCATCATTGCTTTGTCATAAAAGTTGAGCTTTTGCAGGGTGAAATACTGGCGTATTCGTTCGGCAAGATATTCGTCGTAGGCCATTATGTCGTATGATCACAATTCATCATCCAGTGAAGCCCAAAACGGTCTTTAAGTTGTCCAAAAGTGGCATTCCAAAATTGTTTTTCTAAGGGTATGGTGATTTCTCCCCCTTCGGCTAAGCGCTTAAAGGCCACTTTCATCTCTTCTAAATCTGTATAATTTAAGCTGATGTGAATATTGGGGTTTGGGCTAAGCGGCGCATCTGCACTATCGGCAAACATAGCAAGTGAACTCCCGTTAAAAATTAATTCTGAATGAATGATCCAATCTTTTTGATGGGGTTCGTGCGGCATGGGACTGTCGCCATAGGTTTTGAGTTCCCCGTGTTCTATACCTAAGGCATTGGCATAAAAAACTAAGGCTTCTTTGGCTTGTCCATTAAAAACAAAATAAGGGTGTAAAATCATGATGCTTGGGTTTTAAGTTTTTTAAATAAGAAAAGAGCGTAGAAAAGATAAGGAGAAAGTAGTAAAATAATCAATAGACTATTCATAAAGTTATCGCTATCTGATGGATAGTTTACAATGCCAAGTCGATCTAGTCCACTTGCAAAATCAATTAGTCCATGAATGATGATTAATGGATAGATACGTTTTGTAAAGTAGAAAATAGATCCAAACCCCATACCGATAAACAAGGCATAAAAGAATTGCGCCATTTCGCCCCAGATACCTTTATTAAAGTTCAATAAATGCAGTGCAGCAAATAAAAAAGACATGCAAACAATCGCTTTGATGATACCTTTTTTGTGGTGTCCAAAATAATCTAGGAGATAATTTTGAATTAGCCCTCTTAATGATAATTCCTCTATTAGGCCCACAGAAATAGTGTAAGTGAAAAGTGAGATAATATATTTAATTTCTAAAGATCCTTCTAATTCAAAGGAAAGTAGATTGATCAATACACCATAAAATAGTGGAAGAACGAGTAAGTCAAACCTTAAACAGGAAGTTCCTGTTAAGCCAACTTTATCTTTAAAATGATTTTTTGAAATCAGTGAAATAAAAACAATACTTAAGAGTAAGTTGATGCTTGTGCGAATGATATGATTATTGACATAGGGGTCACTCACAAAGGAGAGTGGCAGAAGTGAACCATAACTTTTTGCGATAATTAAAAGGAGGATAAGTAGGGTAGATAGAAGAGGAGATTTAAATGGCATTTAGTTGGCTTTTCTTTTAGGGCGCTTTTGAAACTCCCCACCGCAATTAGGGCAGGTAAGATTGAGTTTATTTTCTACACAGTCTTTACAAAAGGTACATTCATAAGAGCAGATATAGGCATCATCACTTTCATGGGTAAAGGTTTTGTGGCAGTTTTCACAAAGGTTATGCATTTCTAACATGAGCTATTTTTTTTGTTGTCTAATCCAGTAAATACTCAATGGAGTGAAGATAAGGGTAGGAGCGAGCCAGTATAGGGCCGCTGGAATATTTAAAGGGATGTATTGTACATTGACCACAAGTACCGCGGTAACAGTGGCGGTAAAGCCTCCTACCATTCTACCAATATGGGTCAATAAACGATAATTGCGGTGTTTTGCTTCTCCTTTATAATTGTTAAAATCTTGATAAACACTGTAAAGTCCTATGGAACCAAAGACAAGCATGACCGCTCCCATCCCATCTGACTTTGTCAAAGTGATAACCCCCCAAATGATAAAAATGCTACCAAAGACAAACATGCCTAAGGTGTAAACCCAATCGATTAATAGGGGTTTGTTTTGGGTCAATTTAATATAGCGATCTGCAGTTCCCACAAGGTAAATGGTAAACACCCCTATGATAAATAAGAAGGGGTTAGGTTTGATCTGTGCCATAAATAGCGCACTACCTCCTGTGAGCATCATTCCAGTGACAAATAGTCGACCAATTTTTTGATGTCTTTTCCCGCCCTTAGGTAGGATCATGTTGAGTCCTCCAACAAATAGTGAAAGACTTCCAGCTGTGATATGTAGGATAAGTAGGCTTTGGTAAAGAGTAGGCATGGGGATTATTTCTTCGGTAGGTTAATTGTTCTAAAATATTGTCGTCCTATCCAGCTGTTGTGCACATCGTCCCATGTGCTGTAATGACGGTGATCTGCGATATGTGCAGTGGTTACTCCCCAGGCTGCAGCACTAACTAGAAAACCCTCGTCTGGGACATTTTTGGGTTGTTCTGCGCTGGCATAGTTGGTGTAGAGATAAAGTTGAACTCCGCCTATTTCTTTGGCAACTGCCTGAAAAAGCTTAGAAGAAGTTTGATGGTCAGAGTGGTCACCGGGATTGATGCTTTGATCGGTATCGGCGAGATGTATTTCGGTATGTTCTCCGATTTGTTCTTTTAGAAGTAGTGCATTTAGGGTTGATTCTAAATCTTTTCGGTCTTTATAGATTGTGTTTTTATCAATGGTGGGAAGGTTTTGAATGCTTCCGTCAAAAAGCTTTGCAAGGGTTTTGTATTCGTGCAATTCATAGCCGGTGCCTTGACCGTTGCCGTCTGGCAACCGCAAGAGATAGACCACGCAATTGCGGTATTGATAACGCAAGACTTGATGCCCATTTAAATTGACATAATTGCGTTGCATTTCTGCGCCTAGTCCAGCGCCTGTGGTATAGGTATTTGATAAAAAGCGTACTGCTGCGAGACTTCCTTTTTCTCTGGCTAAGTAATAAGCATCGTTGCCCATGCCCATTCCTGCTTCCCCTGCTGTAGTATGTATGATTACGGTTTTATCTGCTTCGTTTTTGATACTTTCATAAACATTTGGATTCATAAAAAGTTGCCAGTCATCTTGATGCGCTGATACAAAAAAACGTGTGTTTTGACCACTAACAGAAAAAGAAAGTAGTCCTATTAAAAGGGGTAAAATGCGAATATTGAACATAGCAATTAATTATAGTTCAATATATTCATTTTTTTTTATAGCCGCTTAATGCTTTATTTTATTGAAGGTTAGTGCAACGTCAATTAATGCTAAATGCGAATAAGCTTGTGGGAAATTACCCAACAAGCGCTTTGTTTTAAAATCTAAATCTTCACTAAATAGTCCCAGGTGATTACTGTAGCTCAACAATTGATCAAATAGTGTTTTTGCTTTATCTACTTCGCCAATTTTGTA
>CBFHRA010000014.1:33562-51593 GCA_965658115.1 Candidatus Arcticimaribacter sp.
GACTAACTCTACATGGATGGCATCCATTAAGATTCCATAGATGTCATTTTGCTTTTGTTTATAGGCAGCGTTTCCTATTCTAACCGGGCTAGAGTTTTCATAGCCACTAAGGTGGGTTAAAAGCGTTTCTGTTAATTTCTTTTCTTTATTGATCCCATACATGATCTGGATTTTCTCATCCTTTTCAGGGATTAAATCAATGATGTAGTCAATAAAATCTTTAACAATTTTTTTATGTCCTAATTTTGAGATGACACGAATCACCATAGAGGAGTCGCGAATCCAACAAAATCGGTAATCCCAATTGCGCACCTCTCCTATTGATTCTGGAAGCGAAGTAGTCGCTGCGGCTAATATCGCACCTGTCTTGTCATAAGTAAGCAGCTTTAAGGTCATCGCACTTCTCAATATGACCTCGTTATAATATTGATAGGTGGGGGTTTTATTACACCAATTGAGCCAGTATAATTTTGTTCTTTCTAATTCGAGTAGACAGCTTTCTAAGCTGGGCATTTGCAATTTCTCGTTATAGGAGATCGTGAAAAACACATCCTGGGTTAGCTCGATTGTATTTCCTGCTAGAATGTCTTCTTTATGCAAGTTAGAATATAAATAGAGTGTGTCATAGTTTTCATGGTTATAAACGCTAACAATAAAATCCTTCTTTATATAGGTATCTGTTTTGGCTGCTGCATATTCTAGGGCAGGCAAATAGTCGATAGATAGGGTAGGCTTTCCATAAAGGGGACGGATAATTCTAATAACTTCTGGCGGTGTATAGTAAAGATTAATTTCATTTTTATATCTTGGCATAAAGTCAATAACCTCAAATCCAGCTTCATCATTGCGAAATTCTGTTCGCAATACATTTGTATTTTCTATATAAGCTTGTTTGATGGTGTAATTTGCAAGATTTTTGATTAAAAAATGACCTCCTTTTTGATCATCTAAGAGTTTTGCAAAAACAGAGGGGGAATCAAATTGTGGAAGACATAGCCAGTCAATTGAGGTATCCTCATTTATCAATGCAGCAGATTTACAATTTCCTATTATTCCATAATTTAAGTTATCATGCATAAAAAAACTTTTTATTAAATTTTAATTTAGGCTTTAATAAAGATTAATACAACCTACACGAAATTATGTCAAAATATATTATCGTTTCAAATAGACTACCCGTAAAAATTGATAAACTCAATAATCAATGGAAATTTAGCCCTACTTCTGGAGGATTAGCAACAGGACTTAAGACAGTTCACGAAAATGGCAAATCTTTATGGATTGGGTGGGCTGGAATAAGTGCTGAAGAAATTGAAGAAGAGGATTACAACACCCTTTCCAAAGAATTAAATCAGCAAAACTACAAACCCATCTCATTGTCTGAAAATGAGATTGATGATTTTTACTTAGGCCTATCTAATAAATGTATCTGGCCATTATTCCACTACTTTAAACAGTATGTAGAATTCGACGAAACACAATGGGAGTCTTATGTTGAGGTAAACCAAAAGTTTGCTGATGCCATTCTCAAAGAAATTGAAGCCGGCGATAAAGTGTGGATTCATGACTATCAATTGCTGCTTGTTCCAGAGATGGTCAAATCGGTTCGAAAAGATGTAACCATTGGTTTCTTCTTGCATATACCGTTTCCTTCTTTTGAGATCTTTAGGATTTTCCCAAAACGGGATGAGTTGCTCAACGGAATGCTAGGGGCAGATCTAATCGGTTTTCACACCTATGATTACCAGCGCCATTTTATCAGTTCTGTTAAAAGACATTTACACCTGCAAGTCAACTATAATATAGTCAAACAAGATGAACGCGAAATCACTGTTGATACTTTTCCTATGGGGATCGACTTTGAAAAGTTTGAAAATACAGCCATGAAGCACCAGGCGGTTAAACAAGAAGATTTTTCAACCTTTAGAACAGAATTAGAGCGTCACAAAGCTTCTAGTGATGGAAAAATCATCCTTTCAATTGACCGATTAGATTATTCAAAAGGCGTCATCAACCGCATTAAATCCTTTGAATACTTCTTAGAACAATATCCTCAATATCAAGAAAAGGTAAGATTAGTCATGGTTTCTGTCCCCTCAAGGACAAATGTTTCCCACTATAAAAAGCTTAAAAGAGATACAGACGAAATCATCGGAAGAGTAAACGGTAAGTTTGCCACGGTCAATTGGACGCCCATTTGGTATTACTATCGTTCCTTTGATTTTGACGATTTGATTGATTTTTACTGCTTGTCAGACATCGCCATGGTCACCCCTTTACGGGACGGTATGAACCTAGTAGCAAAAGAATATCTCGCTACACGAGTCGATAATAAAGGTGTTTTGATCTTAAGTGAATTAGCCGGTGCATCAAAAGAATTACATCAATCTTTAACCGTTAATCCTTTTGATATTAAAGGTTTGTCAGAATCTATTTATGAGGCCATTAATATGCCCGAAGAAGAACAACAAGAGCGCAATATTGAGCTTCGCGAGCGCATTAGACGCTATAATGTAACCTTCTGGTCAGATAACTTTTTAGAGCGATTGTCTGCTATTGCAATCGATTCGCAGCAACACAAGAGTGTCCGTATCACAGAGGATATTATTAATGGCATAGCCAAAGATTATAAAGCCACCCATAAAAGATTGTTATTGTTAGATTATGATGGGACATTAGTCAAATTTCATAAGATGCGCAATAAGGCCTTGCCAAATAAACGTGTACTCGATATAATCAATCAATTGAGTGAGGATCCGGCAAACCAACTCGTCATCATTAGTGGGAGACCCATGTCATTTTTAGAAAAAGTATTTACGAATAAGGCAATTACCTTAGTCGCAGAGCACGGTCATTTTATCAAGCATGCACAAACTGATGAATGGATTGACAAACATCCAACCAATAACGATTGGATGACGCATATACTCCCCGTATTGCAGCAGTTTACAGACAACACTCCGGGAACACTTATTGAACACAAAAAGAATTCCCTGGTTTGGCATTATCGTAAAACTGATCCAGAATTAGGCGTCAATAAAGCAGAAGAATTAAAAACGGTCTTATCTAGTATGATCTCTAATGAAATTAGTATCATGGATGGAAATAAGATTATTGAGGTAATCCCTGCTGGGATTAATAAGGGAATTGCTGCCTTTGATTTATTTTCTAGCCAAGAATACGACTTTGTATTTGTTGCAGGAGATGATGTTACAGATGAAGACATGTTTGACAAACTTCCAGAAGAGGTTACTTCTATCAAAATAGGACACAAACAAACTGCCGCGAAATACACTGTGGGCAGTTCAGATAAATTAATTGATATTTTAAATAACTTTACAAACTAATCTAGCTATGAAAAAAGGATTCACCGCAGGAAATTTTGATATACTCCACCCTGGATATATTCAGTTGTTCAAGGAGTGTAAAGCAAATTGTGATCATTTCACCATCTTGTTACAGACAGATCCATCCATTGAGCGTCCAGAAAAACTCAAGCCCATTCTCTCTACAGAAGAACGCATTGAGCAATTGATGTCAAATATTTATGTCGATGAGGTTTTGGTGTATACCTACGAAAAAGACCTATTGAAATTAATCGAGGAGAACGATTTTGGCATTAGATTTTTAGGAGACGACTACGTCGGGAAATCATATACAGGTGATCAGTTTGGAATTCCAGTGCATTTTGTTAGTCGTGACCATGGTTGGAGTACAACAAAATTCAAGAATATTATTGCAGAGAGTTTAAAGAATAGAGATACTCAATCTTGATCAAGTCCTGCTGGGATAGACAACCTATTGCAGCAATAATGCTTCTAGAAATAAAGCCACCCCATCCTCAATATTCGCCTTGCAAACAGCCTTTGCTTTTTTGAGAATCTCTTCTTTTGCATTAGCTACCGCAACCCCTAAGCCTACATTTTCTAAGAGGGTAGCATCATTATAATTGTCCCCAAAAGCCACAACATTCTCCATCGATATTTCAGGATATTTTTGCTGCAATAGCAACAAAAGCGCCGATGCCTTATCTTGCTCTATATGACTCACCTCTATGTAGGTGTTTTTAGAACGGTATGCATTGACTTGATGTTGGTGCAGTTGTAATTGTTGATACAATAGGTCAATTTCTTCTTCCTCGCCCATACACATTACTTTATGTGCGCTAATCCCGCGTTTTTTCCAGTTGGCAAGGGTTGCTGATAAAGGGGCAATACTAGGATCGACTTTAGTATTATGCGCCTCTCTTTTTGCCCAGTAATCCTGTGCAGGAACAACCCATTCATCTTTGTGATAAAGGCTTAGATGAATATTCGTTCCTTTGATATATTCCACCATTTTTTCTAATAAAGCAAAAGGCATTTCTTGACTAAATAATGTTTCCCCTTTAGACTGAATTAAACTACCATTATAAGCAATGATGGGATTGTTTTCAATACCTAATTCTGCTTGTAATTGCCGCAAAGACTTAGGCATACGGGAAGAAATTAATACGCTTGGGTATTTGTCTTTTAATTGACTAAAAACAGCTTTTGTTTTTTTAGAGAGCGCTCTGTCTTTGTCTAAGAGTGTCCCATCAATATCGCTACAAATGAGTTTAATGTTTTCTTGCTTCATGTAAAATGAAATTAGCCCACTCTTTGGCATAAACTTCCCAAGAATAGTTGGCTTTGGTTTGCTTTAAGTTTTCTCTATAGGTCTTGTTTTCTGACGCATCAGTCACTACTGTTATGGCCTCTTTGACGTCATTGATCTCTGGCAGACAAATGCAGCCCGTTTTATCACTAAGAACAGCTTCTATTAAGCCCGGATGGTCTGTCACGACTAACGGAGTTTCGTAGTGATAGGCGAGGGCTATCACACCACTTTGCGTTGCGCTAGTGTAGGGGAGGATGGTTGCATCAACTGCAGAAAAATAAATTGCTGCCTCTTTGTAAGACACAAATCGATTGATCACAGTGATTTGCTTTTCGAGTTGATATCGCTCAATTAATTGCTGGTAGCTTGACCATTTTTCGTAACATTCACCTACAATAAACAAATGCTTTTCTGGGTGGTATTTTAAGGCTTCGATTAAAATGGCTAAACCTTTATAAGGCCTTATCAGGCCAAAGAAGAGCAAGGCTGTTTTATCTTCGGGGAAATTGAGTTTTTTTCGCGCTTCTATTTGGTCTATTTTTTTGGGCAAATTAGCCTCAATAGGGTGCATCTTTCCCCATACCTTTTTTTGGCTATTGCCTTTAATTTCTTTGGCAACTGTAGTGGATAAAGTGGTGAAAAGATCCATTGATTTTTCAAATCGCTGGGTTAGAAATCTATCCCAGGGCTTAGGTTCGTGTGCTTGCCAATTATCTACCCAGCCTACCTTTTTAATAGAGGGATTAAGCTGTTTAGCAATACTGGTCCAGCAAGGTGCTAGAAAAGGGGTCCAATAGCGAAAGACAACTGCCTTTGGCTGTAATTGATTAATTGTTTTGGCTACATGTTTCCATTGTAATGGATGATAAGCATGTACTTTCCTTTCGATGGAAAGAGGATGGTTTTCTATTTCTTCTGTAAACTGTGTTTTTCCAGGGAAAAGCAAAGCGGGGTAAAGTTGTGTAAAGGTGAAGAGTTTGACCTTGTAGCCCAGATCGGTTAAACTTTTTGCTAGTGCGTGTTGGGTGTCAGCTATGCCCCCGCGATAAGGTGCTGCTGGGCCAAGAAGTAAAAAATCTAGGGGCTCTTCTTGTGTCATTTTTAGGGCGTGATGGGGATGCGTTTCGGCAGCGATTGATACATCCATAGGGTTGCACAAAGGCTTAAAAAGAAGTAAAGACTTGTCCCTAATGCAAAGGCATAGTCAACTTCCCATACACGTCCTTGAAAGGGGTGAAACATTATCATTAAACCTAATAACGAACGCGTGATTTCAAAGATAAAAGCCCATTTATGGCCATCCATGATTGAGGTAAACCCAAAGATGGTTGTAAAGATTAAAATCCCATAGGCCACTTGCGAAGAAATATGTAAATCCCCAAATTGGGATAAAAATAAAACGATAAAGGTGTTTAATCCTACAAAGTGAAATAAAGCGATTAGTTTGTGCTTTAAGGTATAAACAGGAGCATATTTTTGTTGTTCAAACACATTTTCTACAATAGGACGTGGGAAACGTGCTGCAACATCAGCGGGGCGCCAGCCGGTGGGCATAAACCATAGTTTTAGTTTGTCTCCCCAGTTTTTTGCGTACCAAGCATCTTTCGCTAACCCCCAGTTGTGCTGAAAGTTAATCAAGACAGGATTCCAAGTTTGTACCGGTTTTAGGGTGCCATAGACACAGGGAACATCGTCTAATTCTTCTTGAAAAGTTCCAAACATACGATCCCAAACACAAAATATGGCCGATAGATTTTTATCGACATACTCTGGATTAATCGCGTGATGAACCCTATGTTGAGACGGAGTAACTAAAATATATTCTAACCAGCCCAGCTTTCCAATATGTCTGGTATGATACCAAAATTGACCAAATAGGTGTAAAGGAGCTAGCACAGTAATCACTTTATGTGGGATCCCCAAAAGGGCAGCAGGTAAAAGAAATAATGCGCCAAAACCAATTAGGCTAGAAATACTTTGACGTAAAGCGCAAGCTAGATTGAATTCTTCACTACTGTGATGAACGATGTGTCGATTCCAAAAAACATTGATAGAATGGTTGAGGCGATGGTTCCAGTAAGAGGCAAAGTCAATACAGATAAAAGCAACAAAGTAGAGGAAAAAGCTTTCTTCGATCTCAATTAACCCGATGGCGTCTTTTAACAAAGGATAGGAGATGATAATAAGTCCAATCCCAAAGACATCTTTTAAGATATTCGTCATTCCAGAACTTAAACTGGACAAGGTGTCCATCAAAGTATAAGTCTGTTCTTTTTTCCAAGCTCCATAGGCGATTTCAATCAAAACTAAGACCAAAAAACTGGGGATGGCGATCAACAAAATTTCCGCATACATTTCCATCAACTACATATTTTGATGTAAGTTACGAATTAATTTTTTTCAACGAAGACCCATTCTCCTTTCGCTAGAAGAGGTTCAGCTTGTTTAAATTTTACGGTTTTGTTTTCTCCAGTAATGGTGTTTTTAATCGTCACACGATCATTACGTCCAATTTTAGGTAGCTCTCTAGTAATGGTTTCCACCACTTGGCGTTGTTGTCCACCTGCTCCAGCACCTATGGCGCGTTGTTTTTCGGCTAACTCTTCAGTGTTTAAGACGCTGTCTTTACTGGTCTTGAGCTTGTCTTTACGTTGGGTAGATTTTGCTTCTTGAATAGAAGTGTCTTGTGAGGGGATGCTTCCTTTTAACAAGAAAGAAATCACTTCTCTATTAAGGCTCCCAATCATGCGCTTGAATAGTTCAAAGGCCTCGAACTTATAGATCAACAATGGATCTTTTTGTTCGTGAACGGCTAACTGCACAGATTGTTTTAATTCATCCATTTTGCGCAGGTGATTTTTCCAGGCATCATCGATTAATGCGAGCGTGATATTGCGTTCAAAATCTTCGATAAGCTGTTTTCCTTTGGAAGCGTAAGCTTTCTCTAAATGCGTTACAACATTTAGGGTTTTTGTCCCATCTGTAAATGGCACGACGATTTTTTCAAACTTATTCCCCGGGCGTTCATAGACATTTTTAATGACTGGGAAGGTCAGGGTAGCGTTGATTTCACCTTTTTGCTTGTAATAATCAAAAGTGGTTTGATAGAGTTTGTCAATCAACTCACCTTCTGACATACTTTCGAATTCGCTTTCAAGAACGGGAGCGGTAATTGAAAAGGTACTGATGATCTCAAACTCAAAGTTTTTAAAGTCGTTTGCTGCTTTATTATTGAGCACAATTTCTTCGCAAGTTTCAAAGAGCATGTTGGCAATATCTACTTTTAAACGATCTCCTTGCAGGGCGTGTTTTCTTCTTTTGTAGATGACCTCGCGTTGAGCGTTCATTACGTCATCATATTCTAAGAGGCGTTTACGAACGCCAAAGTTATTTTCTTCTACTTTCTTCTGTGCGCGTTCGATAGACTTAGTCATCATCGAATGCTGGATGACTTCCCCTTCTTCAAGGCCCATTCTATCCATTACTTTTGCAACACGATCGGATCCAAAAAGACGCATGAGATTGTCTTCTAAAGACACGAAAAACTGAGAACTTCCAGGATCACCTTGACGCCCAGAACGACCCCTTAACTGTCTGTCTACACGACGAGAGTCATGTCTTTCTGTCCCTATAATTGCGAGACCGCCTGCTGCTTTAACGGCATCAGATAATTTGATATCTGTTCCACGTCCCGCCATATTTGTTGCTATGGTTACCACGCCAGGGTTACCTGCTTCTGCGACAATATCGGCTTCTTTTTTATGCAGTTTTGCATTCAGTACGTTATGCGGAACTTTGCGAATGTTGAGCATTTTACTGAGTAGTTCAGAAATTTCAACAGAGGTTGTTCCAATCAATACCGGTCTTTTTTGTTGAGAGAGTTTAGTGACTTCTTCAATAACGGCATTGTATTTTTCACGTTTGGTTTTATAGATCAAGTCTTCTTGATCTTTCCGTGCAATGGGTCTATTTGTAGGGATTTCAACAACGTCTAATTGATAGATTTCCCAAAATTCTCCCGCTTCAGTTACTGCCGTTCCTGTCATACCAGAAAGTTTGTGGTACATACGGAAATAGTTTTGCAAGGTAACAGTAGCAAAGGTCTGGGTTGCCGCTTCAATCTTTACATTTTCTTTTGCCTCAATGGCTTGGTGAAGTCCATCTGAATATCGACGACCATCCATGATACGCCCAGTTTGTTCGTCTACAATCATCACCTTGTTCTCCATGACAACATATTCTGTGTCTTTTTCGAAGAGGGTGTAGGCTTTAAAAAGCTGGGTCATGGTGTGTATGCGTTCACTCTTGATCCCAAAATCTTTAAAAAGGACTTCTTTTTGTGCGGCTTCTTCTTCTACGGGAAGCTTTTGATTTTCAATTTTAGCGATTTCTGTTCCAATATCTGGTAAGACAAAAAAGCCTTTGTCTTGAACACTTTCAGAAAGGTATTCAACGCCTTTATCGGTTAATTCTACCGAATTGTTTTTCTCGTCAATGACAAAATAAAGTTCGGCATCGATTACATGCATCTCCCGATTGTTGTCTTGCATGTAAAAGTTTTCTGTTTTTTGAAGTAGTTGTTTGACGCCTTCTTCACTCAAGAATTTAATAAGGGCTTTGTTTTTAGGTAAACCGCGATATACTCTAAGGAGTAAAATGGCTCCCTCTTCTTTATCACCCGCATTAATTTTGCTTTTCGCTTCTGCTAATAGTGCGGTGAGCATAGTGCGTTGTTTGGTAAAGAGATCTGCTACCTTTGGCTTTAGCGCATCAAATTCATGCCTGTCTCCTTCTGGAATAGGACCAGAGATAATCAAAGGTGTTCGCGCATCATCGACTAAGACAGAATCCACCTCATCTACAATTGCAAAGTGATGTTTGCGTTGAACTAGGTCTTGTGGGGTATGCGACATATTATCCCTTAAATAGTCAAAACCAAATTCGTTATTGGTTCCATAGGTAATGTCGGCTAAATAAGCTTTTCTGCGTTCTTCACTATTGGGTGTGTGATAATCGATACAATCAACGCTAAGCCCATGAAACTGGAAAATAGGTGCCATCCATGCGCTATCTCGTTTTGCGAGGTAGTCGTTTACTGTAACTAAATGTACTCCTTTACCGGCAAGGGCGTTAAGGTAAACTGGAAGGGTAGCAACGAGGGTTTTTCCTTCTCCTGTTTGCATCTCGGCAATTTTACCTTGGTGCATTGCGATCCCACCAATTAATTGTACATCATAGTGAATCATATCCCAAATGATATCTTTCCCTGCAGCATCCCAACTATTAGACCATAGTGCTTTGTCACCTTGAAGGTTGACATAAGCTTT
This sequence comes from Candidatus Arcticimaribacter sp., assembly GCA_965658115.1. Classification (GTDB taxonomy): domain Bacteria; phylum Bacteroidota; class Bacteroidia; order Flavobacteriales; family Flavobacteriaceae; genus Arcticimaribacter. Next base: position 43,528 of record CBFHRA010000014.1, read on the forward strand.
TTCGCCAGAGATCTGGCGATCAAATTCAGAGGCAGTAACTTCTATCGTTGAATTATGTACAAAGCGTTTTGCGGTCTCTTTAACGGTTGCAAATGCTTCTGGAAGGAGTTTTAAGAGCACTTCTTCTGTAACAGCTAATGCATCCTTTTCTAATTGATCGATGCTGTTGTAGAGCTGTTCCCTTTGATCAATGTCTTCTGTGGCATTGATCTCTTCTTTGTATTGATCGATTTTTTGATCAAAGTCTGCTCTAGCAGCTTTTATTTCTTCTTTGAATGCAGCTGTTTTTGCACGTAACTCATCATGGCTTAGTGTTTCAAAAGCGGCTTCATGGCTTTTTACAGCATCAACAAGTGGGAGAATAGATTTGAGGTCTTTCTTGGTTTTATCACCAACAAAAACTTTTAAGAGATTATTTACAAAACTCATAATTAAATTTCGGCATTATAGACTCAAATGTAATCAAAAAAAAAGCCTCCTAACGAGACTTTTTCAACTTTGAGGTTTAATATTCATCTTCGTTCCAAAGATAATCTTCGTCTGATGGAAAATCAGGCCAGATTTCTTCAATGGATTCGTATACGTCTCCTTCGTCTTCCATGGATTGAAGGTTTTCAACCACTTCAAGAGGAGCACCAGTTCTAATTGAAAAATCAATTAATTCGTCTTTAGTCGCTGGCCAAGGCGCATCACTTAAATAAGAAGCTAATTCTAGGGTCCAATACATGACTTTTTTTTTGCAAAAATAAATGTTTAGAACTTCTGCGCAAGTTATTTTGCTATTTTCGAGCAGGTTCCCATTTAATTTCTTTTACGTTAAGGTCATAAGAGAATTTTCTTGCAAGGGTGAAAAAGTAATCAGAAAGGCGATTGATGTAGAAAATTATTTCAGAAGCAACAGTTGTTAGTTCCTTAAGTTCAGTGATATAGCGTTCTGCTCTTCTGCAAACACAGCGCGCTAAATGGGTGTTTGATACTTGAGGATGCCCCCCTGGAATTACAAAATTCTTTAGTGGCGGAAGATGATCTGTGATACGATCAATACTTTTTTCTAGGGCTTCGACTTGGGTGGTGTCAATTTTAGCGATGGGAAGGTCGTCTTTATCATTTGCCAATTGAGCACCAATGGTCATTAAATCGTTTTGAATGACGATGAGTTCTTTTTGAGTTTCTGGATCGGCTTGATCTCTAATGGCTCCTACCCAGCTGTTAAGCTCGTCGATGGTGCCATAACTCTTAATGCGCAAGTCGTGCTTTGGAACTCTTTTCCCAGAAAATAAACTCGTCGTACCATCATCACCCGTCCTGGTGTAAACTTTCATCTCTAGCATTTAATTTTTCTTTTTTTCGCGCTTCATATCTCTTTCTAAATCCCTGTTTGTTTTTCCTTTTTGGAGGAGTAAATAGCCATTTCTTAATGAGGAAATATCCCACTAAAAGCCCTGCGATTAAAACAATGGACTGTTTCATTAGTGTAAAATTACAGTAATTTGTTTTAGGGAAGGATTAAATTCTCTTAAAATGCAGCTTTTTCTTTTAAGCGACCGCTAAAGGCGATTAAGAAAAACAAGCCAAATAAGAAGATTGACCAGCGCGCTAAATAATCACCATAGATACTGTAAAAGGTTAATTGGCTATTCAGCGGAACCAAACCACTTAAAGCTCCTTTTTCTTCATAGTCTAAGGTTTGTTGTACTTCACCTTTAGTATTGATAAAACCAGAAATCCCTGTATTGGCAGAACGTGCAATGGCTCTTCTGTTTTCGATCGCTCTTAGTCTGGCATAGCTAAAGAGTTGTTGATGGCCTTGTGTATTGCCCCACCAGGCGTCGTTTGTAAGGATGCTTAAAAACTGGGCGCCATTGCGCACATATTCTGTCACATAAGCCCCATAAATGGACTCATAACAAACGATAGGAGCGGTTTTAATCCCCGCCTTGTTTGTAAAGACTGTTCTGTTTTTTTGCACCCCACGGGTAGCAATTGTCCCCCCAAAATCAAGTAAAAATTCCCCGATAATTGGTTCTAGATATTTTTTATACGGCATGTATTCCACCCCAACAACAAGTTTTGATTTGTGGTAATAATCATCTTTTAGTTCATTTTCAAAATGGAAAACAGAATTGTAGACGTCATACCAAGCCCCATTGTTTAATCTGTTCGCTGTCTCAGAAGGTGCTGTCTTACTCCTGGGGTAAAGGCGAATACTTTGTGCGCCAGTTACAAGAGATAGGGAAGAATACAGCGCAGTAAATGCTTTAATGTCTTGATAAAACAGACTACGGCTATAGTTTGATAGATTTAAGCCATAGCCTTCATCAAAGTAGCCTTCAGGCGTAAGTAAAAAGTCAACGGTCTCGTCTAATTGATTCGCAGTAACTTCTTTGGTTAGTTGAAGTAGTTGTGGGTTAGTGTATTGATATTTTTCTTGGTAGGGGTCGAGATTTGGTTGTAGTACAACCACCTTAGTGCTTTCTTTACCTTCTGTTGTGTTGAGATAGATCACCATTGAGATAACAATGGGAATAGCGATCCATAAGAGTTGAGGGATATAGGCTTTTAAAATATTTTTTAATGGTGTTCCACCAAAATAATTGCGCAAGTATTTTAGACCGATAAAGTTCACCAAAAGCACCCATAGCGTTCCGCCGAAGGCTCCAGTGTATTCATACCATTGAATCCAATAAATACTTTCTGAAAAGACATTTCCTAGATTAAGCCAGGGCCAAGAAAAATCCCAATTGAGATGAAACTTTTCAAATGCCATCCAAAAGGAAATCAAAAACAGATAAGCTGTTTTTTGTGGCAGCCTTGTCATGGACCAGCGATAAATGGTCATGATAATAGCATAAAAACTACTGTTACAGAGTATCGCAAAAGCAGCTCCAAATCCAGTCGAATTATAAATCCACCAGGTGGTAATTATGTTCCAAATAAAAAAGGCCAAATAGCTGTATCCAAAAACACTCCACCCTTTTCTTTTATATTGCCCTTTATTAATTAGCTCGACTAGATAAAGCAGGGGAGTTATCCCAAAAAACGCCAAAAATGATAGTCCATAAGTAGGCCATGCCAGTGCCAATAAAAGACCACTTACAAGAGATAACTTCAATTCTTTTTTCATAGGAAAACTAATTTCGAGCGACCACACAAAGAAAGTAAAAAAGTAGTTTCGATGGGTGTATTAAGACCGTATAAAAATTGTAAATTGGCGATTAAATATTTTTTATGATTAAAAAATCTATCCCGCATATTTTCACCTCTTTAAATTTACTAGGGGGTTGTTTAGCGGTTTATTTTGCTTTTTCACATCAATTTAATGCGGCCTTGTTGTTTGTTTTATTGGGTGTTTTTTTTGATTTTTTTGATGGCTTTTTCGCCCGTTTACTAGGCGTGGAAAGCGATTTAGGAGTTCAGTTAGACTCTATGGCAGATTTGATTACAAGCGGGGTTGCTCCTGGGGCACTTATGTATCAACTGTTTTTACTCTCTGGCGTAAAAATCAATGATTACACCTTAAATATTTCTTCAGATATTTCGATGGTGCTTTCTTTTGCTCCTCTTGCTTTAATTGGGTTTACTATAACACTAGGAGCAGCTTTTAGGTTAGCAAGGTTTAATTTATTAGAAGAAAAGTTACCCTATTTTAAAGGGATACCCGCTCCAGCAAATGCTATTTTGATTATGGGTTTACCCTTTGTTTTTCAGCATCCTAATCTAGTCGTATTCAAAGCGTATTTAATGAATCCAATTAGTTTGATGATCTGTTGTGCTTTATCGATCTTTTTGATGAATATCCACTGGAAAATGTTCTCTCTAAAAACGAATGAGGGAATGCTTTCTTTTTTATTCCCTGTCTTATTGCTAATTGGGGCAACACTAATGTTTTTGTTATACGGCCTAGCAGCAATATCCGGTACAATTATACTCTATGTCGTTTTGAGTTCGATCAAGTACCTTTTTAGAATTTGATCTTCTTTTTGCGCAATTCGAAGTTTTGTCCTAGGTAGACTTTTCTAACCATTTCGTCTTTGGCTAATTCTTCTGGAGCGCCTGCCTTAAGAATCTTTCCTTCAAACATCAAATAGGTCTTATCTGTAATGGCAAGGGTTTCTTGAACATTGTGGTCGGTAATTAAGATGCCAATATTTTTATTTTTTAAGTGAGCTACAATGCGTTGAATGTCTTCTACTGCAACTGGGTCTACTCCAGCAAAAGGCTCGTCTAATAAAACAAACTTTGGGTCTGTCGCTAGTGCACGCGCAATTTCAGTTCTTCTGCGTTCTCCACCAGACAATAGGTCTCCTCTGTTTTTTCTAATGTGATTTAACCCAAATTCTTCTAAAAGATCTTCCATCTTTTGATGTTGTTGTTCTTTTGAAAGTGAGGTGAGTTGAAGGACACTTAAAATGTTATCTTCTACGCTTAGTTTTCTAAAAACAGAAGCTTCTTGTGCGAGATATCCTATCCCATTCTGGGCTCTTTGATACATGGGGAAAGTAGTGATTTCTGTCTCATCGAGATATATTTTTCCGCCGTTAGGCTTAACTAAGCCAACGATCATGTAAAATGAAGTCGTTTTTCCTGCACCGTTAGGCCCTAGAAGTCCTACGATTTCTCCTTGATTAACTTCAAGGGATATCCCGCTCACTACTTTTCTACCTCGGTAGGATTTTTCTATGGATAACGCTTTTAGTTTCATTTTAATCTTCGTTTTGTTCTAATGCTTCCCAATATTCAAAAGCACGTCTTAAGTGAGGAATCACAATTGTTCCTCCCACTAAAGTAGCAATTTCAAGACTCTCTACCACAGCAGATTTGGGCACCTTATTTTTATAGCATTCTTCTAGGTGATATCGCACACAGTCATCACACCTTAATACAGTAGAGGCCACTAGTCCCATCAATTCTTTTGTAGGAGTATCTAGTGTTCCTGCCTGATAAGTATTTGCATCAAGGTTGAAAATTCTTTTGATGATTTTTGAATTTTCATTCATTAATTTTTCGTTCATTTTTGAACGGTAGGCATTAAATTCTTCTACAAGCTTACTCATTTGCTTTTAGTTGTCGTTTGTATACAATTTTAGAGATAAGAATACTCACCTCGTATAATATTAGAATAGGAATGGTTACGATAATTTGACTGGCAATATCTGGGGGTGTTATAATAGCAGAAATACTCAATACGATTACAATCGCAAATTTTCTATTGTTTCTTAAGAAGTCTGGCGTGACAAGTCCTATTTTAGTAAAGAAATACATCAAGATGGGTAATTCAAAAATAAAACCCGAAGACAAAACAGCTGCTCTTAACAAACTGATATAACTGTCTAAGTCAAAGTCATTAAAGACTTCGTTACTCACGGTATAACTTCCTAAAAAGTTGATCGAAAGTGGGGTTACAATATAGTACCCAAAAAGGACTCCTAAAAAGAATAAAAAGGAGGCGATAACGATAAAACCTCTTGCGTTTCTCTTTTCATGAGCGTGAAGACCTGGGCTAATAAAACGCCAAAATTCCATTAAGATATAAGGGAAAGCCAAAATAAATCCTGCAGTTATAGAGGTCCATAAGTGGGCAGAAAATTGTCCAGAGACCGCACGGCTTTGAATTCTAAAGGGAAGTTCTTCAATACAAAAACTCTTGCCTTGTCCCATCATATTTGAAATATTGCAGAAGAGTTCATAGGTGAAAAAATCTGCTTTTTTAGGTCCAAAAATCAAAGTGTCAAAAATAAAGTCTTTGGCGATAAATGCACCAAAACCAATGATTACAACCGCCAGGGAAGCGCGAATCAAATGCCATCGCAGTGCCTCTAGATGTTCTAAGAAGGACATTTCGTTTTCTGTGCTCATTCGCTAATTCCTTCTTTAATTAAATCTAAAATATGCACAATACCTTTGTATTGATTTTGCTTGTCGATTACAATAATATGATTAATCGATTTTTGCTCAAAAATATTTAAAGCCTCTACGGCTAATACCTCTTCTTGTAATTTTATAGGCGCGGGAGTCATAATGTCATTAGCGACAAGATCGTGAATATTTTGCTTTTGCTTAAGCATTCTTCTAATATCTCCATCTGTTACTATTCCTATGATTTCTTCTTTATCAACTACAACAGTTGTTCCCAATCGTTTTGTGGTTATTTCATCGAGTACTTCTTCTATCGATGCAGCTAAGTCTACTTTGGGTTGAGCATTCTCTGCGGCGATTTGTCCTACGGTAAGATAGAGTTTTTTCCCTAGTGCCCCCCCTGGATGATGTTTTGCAAAATCATTTGCATTGAAATTTTTCAACTTTAATAGGCAAACGGTCAAAGCATCTCCCATTGCTAGTTGTGCAGTGGTAGAAGCTGTGGGTGCTAGATTATTAGGGCAGGCTTCTTTTTCAACATCTGTAAGTAAAACATAATCAGATGCCTTAGCAAGAAAGCCTTCTTTATTTGCTGTAATACTAATTAGACGATTTCCACGGTGTTTTATATGAGGGACTAAGTCTTTTATTTCTGGCGAAGTACCACTTTTAGAAAGACACAAAACAATGTCGTCTGGTTGAACGATCCCCAGGTCACCGTGTATAGCATCTGCAGCATGCATAAAGACTGCAGGAGTTCCAGTTGAGTTCATTGAAGCAACGATCTTCATGGCAATAACGGCACTTTTTCCAATTCCGGTTATTATTAATCTTCCGTTGTTATGATGGATTAATTCAACGGCATGATAGAAGTCGTCATTTAGCTGCTCAAGGAGTCCCTCTAATGCTTTTGCTTCAATCAAAAGCGTTGCTTCAGCATCTTTTAAAATTTTATTTTTATCTAACAATTCGCTTTTATTTTGAGGGAAATTCTTTTGTAAGTGTTATATTTAGGTTACAAATTTAAAGTATTTGATTTAAAGCATTCATGTCTTCAATGCAATTAACCGAAGAATTAAAAAAAATATTTGGCTTTTCCTCTTTCAAAGGGCAACAGGAAGAAGTTATCAAAAATGTTTTAGCGCATAAAAACTCCTTTGTTATTATGCCTACAGGTGGAGGTAAGTCCCTGTGTTATCAACTCCCTGCCTTAATTTCAGATGGAACAGCAATAGTGGTGTCTCCTTTAATCGCTTTGATGAAAAATCAAGTCGATGCCATTCGGGGTATTTCTCAAGAAGAGGGGATTGCTCATGTTTTAAATTCTTCTTTGACAAAAACCGCAACAGAACAAGTAAAAAAAGATATTCGAAACGGGGTTACAAAACTGTTATTTGTCGCACCAGAATCCCTAGCGAAAGAAGAAACGCTTCAATTTTTAAAGCAGTCAAAAATTTCTTTTTTAGCGGTAGATGAAGCCCATTGTATTTCAGAATGGGGTCACGACTTTAGACCCGATTACCGCAATCTGCGTTATATGCTACAGCAGATTGATCAAGATCTTCCAGTGATTGCCTTAACGGCAACAGCCACCCCAAAGGTGCAAGAAGACATCATGAAAAACCTGCAGATTACAGATGCTAAAATTTTTAAGTCATCGTTTAACCGTCCTAATCTGTACTATGAGGTGCGTTCAAAAACGAGCCAAGTAGAAATAGAGATCATCAAGTTTATTAAAGAACGCAAAGGTAAGTCGGGAATTATTTATTGTCTATCAAGAAAGAAAGTAGAAGAATTAGCCCAGATACTTCAAGTAAATGATATTAATGCGATTCCTTATCACGCTGGTTTAGATGCAAAAACTAGAGCGAATAATCAAGATGCCTTTTTAAAAGAAGAATGTGATGTAGTGGTCGCTACGATTGCTTTTGGGATGGGAATTGATAAGCCAGATGTTCGTTTTGTGATTCATCACGACATTCCTAAAAGTATTGAAAGTTATTATCAAGAGACTGGAAGAGCAGGTCGAGATGGGGGCGAAGGCTATTGCCTTGCTTTTTATGCCTATAAAGACATCGAGAAGCTTGAAAAGTTTATGTCGGGTAAACCCGTTGCAGAGCAAGAAATTGGGATGGCTTTATTGAACGAGATGGTAGCGTATGCAGAAACTTCTATTTCTAGAAGGAAGTTTATCCTGCATTATTTTGGGG
>CBFHRA010000015.1:0-41456 GCA_965658115.1 Candidatus Arcticimaribacter sp.
GTGCCGAAGTTGAAGTCGATGGCGATGATGATCAAGATGGTATTAACAATAGCATAGACCAATGCCCTGGAACCTCTGCAGGAGTAACGGTAGATGAGAAAGGATGCGCTTATAAAGCACCGATCATAAAAGCACAAAGTTTTGAACAAAAAGAAAATAGTAGAGACATCGAAACAGAAGAAATTAGGACCTTCTTAGGGAAAGTTCTCTACAGTGACCCTAACGATAGTAGCGGATCTACCGCTAATATTAGCTTAGCCATTGCTGCAGGCGAAAATGCTGAATTGTTTGAATTAGTCGGCGACTCAATTTTCTTAGTAGGTCGTACCGATTTTGAAGAAAATCCAACCCCTAGCTTCACTATCGTGGCAACAAACAACTTAAATCAAAGCTCAGAAAAAGAAATAGTCCTTAAAGTATTAGATATTCCTAACACACAAAAAGTCGCTAATTTTGAAGTTGCTGTGTTCGATGTCGAAAACGAGTCAACTGGAGCAAAAGTTGATTATACCCGCTATTTGAATCCTAATCTAGATAAAGGAGTAGGAAAGTGGAAAATCAAGAAGAAAATTGTCGGTGGAAATGATGCCCACCTATTTAGAGTTGAAAGCTTTCAAGATGCAACAGATAAAGCTAATGGTAAGCGCATATTGGAAGGAGACTATTTAGCCTTTATTGACGAACCAGATTATGAGAATCCACAAGATCACAACCGAGATAACATTTATGAGGTTGATGTAGTAAATATCAATACAAATGATGGGGAAGCTGCACAACCTATTGTTATTCAACAAACCAATATCCTTGTCCCAGAAAATGATCCAACCGCAGTACAGATTCAAACTATCCCTGCTAATGCAACAGATGACACGGATGGAGATGGAATTTATGATATTGTAGATAATAGTCCTTTTGTTTATAACCCTAATCAAGAAGATAGTGATGGTGATGGTGTAGGAGATGTAACAGATGATGCAGATCACGATGGAGTATGGAATCCTAACGACATCTGTAATGAGACGCCACTAAATACTAAAGTGAATATTGAAGGTTGTCCTGTATTCTATCTCCCAACAAATAACTTCTCGGTTTCTTCTATTGAAAAATGTGTAGGTCAAAGTGGAATTGTCTTAGTTACCTCTGACACTTCATACAACTACACTGTCAATGTAACTGGACCGCTTAACGAAACACTTCCTCTTACTTCAGAAACCCTTACCTTAAGTGAAGTGCCTAATGGAACCTATAACATTTGCATCACAGTAGATGGGGTAGATCCATCAGAGTACCAGCGTTGTTACGCTATTACAGTAGAGCAACCTTCTCCTCTTTCTGTATACGGTAAGCTAGCCTCTTCTGGTAAAACAGTTCATTATGACCTCTCTGGTGGAGATGTCTATACTATTACCCACAATGGAGAAAGTATTCAAACAGATCAAAACTCAATTGACATTACTTTAGCAGAGGGAATTAATCATATTCGAATTACAACTGGAATTGAATGCCAAGGAATTTTTGAAGAAGATTACTTTAATTCTGCGGCTGTATATTATACACCAAATCCATTTGAAAGTGACTTATCTGTCTATGTAGGAGGCACAGATACTTTGATTACCATTGAACTCTATACCACTCAAGGAAGGTTAATCAAAACAAGCGAACACCAGCTAAGTGATATACAGCGGGTGATCAATTTAAATACTGCCGATTTACAACCTGGCGGCTATATCATTAAAAGCTGTGGAGAAACCACAACACAATCAGAAATAATTATTAAACGGTAACAAATGAAAAAAACAATTGTATTACTGGCCATAACTTTTATAACCCTTAACGCATGCTCAAAAGAAAGTGGAGGGAACGAACCACCAGAAGTTGTCATTCTTTCTCCAACTGTGGCAGTATTAACTTTTCCGGCCAATAATGAACCCTGTCTAGAAACTACATCGGTTAACGATACACAGAGTTCAATCACATTTCGTTGGAATGCTGGTCTAAATGTAACTTCATATGACCTTAATCTTGTAAACCTTTCTAATGGTGAAAGTAATGTTTACAATACAACGACAAATAATAAAGTATTAACCCTTGAACACGACGAGCCTTATTCTTGGAAAATTATTTCTAATGGACAAAGTGGGAGTCAACCCGTAGAAAGTGATACTTGGAAATTTTATTTAGCTGGTCCTGCTCAAGTTAATTTTGCCCCTTTCCCTGCAGAATTGACAAGCCCTATTTCTGGTTCTACTGTAACACCTTCAGATGGGTTAGTACAAGTTCAGTGGACTTGTACAGATGCAGATAATGATATAACACAGTATGAAGTTTATCTAGATACAACAGATGGGAGCACATTAGTTAATACTATTGAATTTGAATCAATTACAACTTCAATCGAAGTAAGTGTAGAAAACAATACAATCTATTATTGGAAAGTGGTTACTACAGATGCAGAAGGTAACCAAAGTGATTCTGGTGTCTATAGCTTTAGAACAAACTAAGCGCTTTTCGATTTAAAAAAGTATTGCCCTAAGACAGCAATTATCAATCCTGTCATAATCCCCTCTACAAATCCAACACTCAAGGTAGTAAAGGCTGTAGCGAGTAGATAGACAAATTGCTTTTTATCTTTTGACCAAAATTCAATGATAAGTGGGAAATCAAACAAGAAGTACACAGAATAAACAATGATCGCTGCAATCACAGCCTGTGGGAGAAAATATACTATCGGCGTTAAATACAAGAGGGTAAATATTAATATAACCGCTGCCACCAGCCCCGCTAATTGTGTTTTAGCCCCAGATTTAATCACTAGAATAGAACGATTAAAACTCCCCGCAGGAACAAGTGAACCAAAAAATGCACTCACGATTTTTGCTAATCCTAGAGCAATCAAATCTCGATTAGGCTTCCAGGGCTTCGCTTGACGATCTGCTACATTTTTCGCCATCACAAAGCTCCCAATACTTGTTACAAATGCGATCCCAAAAGCAGAGGGCAAATACAGCCAAATATCTTGACTAAATTTAGGTAAAATCAAAGAAGGTAAACCTTGCGGCACTTCACCGATCAAACTAATCCCCAACAATTCAAAGTCAAACACAAAGGCAGCTATCCCTGTCATCACCAACAATACAATGGCCGTGGGAAATTGCGGGCGAACTTTTGCCAAAATAAATAACAGCAATAAGGATCCTATAAATAGACCGGTAGACATTAAATTGAAGTCGCCTAAACTCAACCACAATTGATACAAGCGTTCGGCATAACTGGATTTCAAAGACAGTGTCACCCCAAAGGCAGACGGCAACTGTGAAATAATGATCACGACTGCCGCAGCTTGTACAAAACCAGAAATAACACTCTTAGGAAGATAACTCACAAAACGCCCCAATTTAAACACTCCACATAAAACCTGTATTAAACCGATGAGTAAGCCCAGGTTGACCACCGCAACAACAAAAGCAGTTGTAAAAGGTTCTTCATAAGGAGAAAGAGATTCAAAAACGAAAATCGATATCACAGAAACTGGACCCACATTTAAATAATTAGACGTCCCCGTAAAAGCATAAACCAATAATGGTATAAAAGATCCATATAAACCATAAATGGGAGGCAATCCTGCCAAAAGCGCAAAAGCCATAGCTTGCGGGATTGTAATCACCCCCAAAGTAATACCCGCAATGATGTCATCACGATAATAATAATCTACTGGGGGATTAAAAAATTTCATCAAGCTTATTTATTTGCCTGTCAAGGTACAATTGTCTGCAGCAACATTGTCTTTGATTTTTAAAAAAATAAGACGCAATGATATCAACAATTTTGATACAATAGTTGATAAAAGATATTGAAATCCCCTTGAATGGATAGCTAAAAAGAAAGGACTTTTGTAGTTTTGATTTTTATACAATTAAGCCAATATTATGGAAAGAATTAAATGTTTAATCATTGGGAGTGGACCTGCGGGATATACCGCAGCGATATATGCAGCAAGAGCAGATCTCAAACCCGTGGTCTATACTGGAATGGAACCCGGTGGGCAATTGACCACTACAACAGAGGTAGACAACTTCCCAGGATATCCTAAAGGGGTAGACGGTCCTTCCATGATGGTTGAATTACAACAGCAAGCAGAGCGCTTTGGGACAGAAGTCCGCATTGGACATGTGACTGAGGTAAACCTGAGCAAAGAAGAAGGAGGCATTCACACTGTTGTTGTCGATAGCACAACAACCATAGAAGCAGAAACCATTATTATTTCTACAGGCGCAAGCGCCAAATATTTAGGCATCCCTAGTGAACAACGTTTACGTGGCGGGGGAGTTTCGGCCTGTGCCGTTTGCGACGGTTTCTTTTATAAAGGACAAGAAGTCGCAATTGTAGGAGCAGGAGACACCGCTGCAGAAGAAGCTACCTACCTCGCCAATATTTGTACTAAAGTGACCATGCTGGTACGTCGTGACGAAATGCGCGCCTCAAAAGCCATGCAACACCGTGTTAATAATACAGAAAATATTGAGGTATTATACAATACCGAAGTAGACGAAGTACTAGGAGAACAGGTAGTCGAGGGACTTAGAATGGTCAACAATACCACCCAAGAAAAAACCGAAATCCCTATTACTGGTTTGTTTATCGCCATTGGTCACAAGCCTAACACAGATATCTTTAAAGGACATCTCGATATGGACGATGCAGGTTATTTAATTACAGAAGGGAAATCAACTAAAACAAACCTTCCAGGCGTATTTGCCTCTGGAGATGTACAAGATAAAGAGTACAGACAGGCCGTTACTGCCGCAGGAACAGGCTGTATGGCTGCACTTGACGCAGAGCGTTACTTAGGGGCGCTAGGCGCGCACTAAGCGAGCTTCTCCAATATTTTTTTTGATAAAGTTGAAAGTGGTTGAACTTCTTGTTCGCCACTTTCCATGTTTTTAAGCACGACTTCTTCGCGACTCAATTCTTCTTCCCCTAGCAAGACCACCCACGGAATTTGCTTTTGGTTCGCATAAGAAAGTTGCTTCTTCATTTTTACTGCATCGGGATAGTATTCTGTACGTATACCACTGTCTCTTAAAGCTGCAATCAATTGATTCGCTTTTAATGCAGAGGCTTCGCCAAAATTTAAGAATAAGACCTGTGTTTGATTTTGCACAGAAGCAGGAAATAACCCTAGCTCTTCTAAGACCAAATAAATACGATCAAAACCAAAAGAAATCCCTACTCCACTCATGTTTTTCATTCCAAAACCAGCCGTAAGATCGTCATAACGTCCACCCCCACCGATTGAACCCATCTTTACCCCCTTTGGCGCAGCCACCTCAAAAATACAGCCGGTGTAATAATTCAAGCCACGGGCAAGGGTTACATCAATCGCAAGTTCGATTCCTTTTAACCCAATTTGGTCCAACTGATCGGCGACAAAACGAAGTTCTTCCACCCCTGCTAAGCCAATTTGTGAATTGGATAAAAATGCAGCTAATTGCGCTAAACGTTCAAAAGCAGTTCCGCTTAATTCCATCAAGGGTTGGATTTTCTCAATCGCAGCAGCAGAAAAGCCTTTTTCGGTCAATTCTTTTACCACCCCATCAAAACCAATCTTGTCTAGTTTATCTAAGGCGACGGTAAAATCGATTAATTGATCTGCCGCGCCGATGATCTCTGCAATCCCAGCGAGTACCTTTCTATTATTCATTTTAAGGGTTGCCCCTTTAAGGCCTAGTTTTGTAAAGGCGGTGTCATACAATTGACACAGTTCAATTTCTTGCCATAAAGAAGTACTCCCCACCACATCTGCATCACATTGATAAAACTCTTGAAATCTCCCGTGTTGCGGACGATCTGCGCGCCATACGGGTTGTATTTGATAGCGTTTAAATGGAAAGACTAAGTCGTTTTGATGCTGTACCACAAAACGGGCAAAAGGCACCGTTAAATCATAGCGCAATGCTTTCTCTGACAAAGAACTTGAAAAGGCGCCTAAGCGATTTTCTTCTAATGCCTTTAAATCTGCTTTCTTTAATTTCTCTCCGTTAGACAAGATTTTAAAGATCAGGCGATCTCCTTCTTCTCCATATTTTCCTAAAAGGGTTTGCGATTTTTCAAAAGATGGCGTTTCAATGGGTTGAAATCCTGCTGCTTCAAATGCTTGCTGCAAAACGTTTTTAAGATAGTTGCGTTGAGCAACTTCTTTTGAAGAAAAATCACGGGTTCCTTTAGGTAAAGAGGGTTTCATAGTTATAAGCTAAAGTAGTGAATACAAATATTCAAATTTTTGAAGGGCTTATGCAAGAAATTCAAGGATACTTTTAAATCGCTTGTCGCTACTAATTTGAGCCCCTTTAATGATCATTCCATACAACTCTTCTTTGCGGTCGTGTTCATAATCTTTTGACGAACGATAAAAAGTCACCGATTCGTCATGTATATGGTTCAAGAGCCATTGCCATCCTTCTGGGGTAGTGATGTCTTGTTCAACATTGGTGATTTTAACTGCGATCAAGTTCATGGTCTTTTCAAGACATTCAAAAATAAAAAAGTGGTTAGGGCTAAGATGCTCTAGATAGAGGTCTTTTGACAAAACATCTCCCCAGACTAAATCAGAGAATTGATCTAAATGCAGGTCTACTGTTTGCGGGTCGTTCGCTTTGATTTCTTCCCATTGCTTTCGATCAATCGATAAGGCAGCGAGATACTTAGCGAATTCTTCGTGTAGTTCTTCTAACTGTTCTTTGCTAAGACGGTGATATTCCATATAAAAAAACCCCACTAATGTGGGGTTGTATTATGTTCAAATTTGAATTAAGCCTTTTCAGGAATAATTTCAAATGGTACTTCGACAACAACTTCTCTGTGTAGACGAACCGTCGCTTCATAAGCGCCTAAACGCTTGATGGTGCGACCTGGTAAGCTAATAAACTTCTTGTCGATTTCTTGTCCTGCTTTTCCAAAGGTATCTGCAACATCTTGCGCTCCAATAGAGCCAAACAATTTATCGCCAGAGCCTACTTTTGAAGCAATTTTAATCTCTAAAGCTAATAAAGCTTTTCCAAGCTTGTTTGCGTCATCAATTAATTTTTGCTCTTTAAAAGCGCGTTGTTTTAGATTTTCAGCTAAAACTTTTCTAGCAGAGCTTGTTGCTAATACTGCTTTCCCTTGAGGGATTAAAAAGTTTCTTCCGTATCCGTTTTTTACTGTAACGATGTCATCCTTAAATCCAAGGTTTTGTACATCTTCTCTTAGTATGAGTTCCATGATCTAAATTGGATTATTTTAATAAATCGCCTACATAAGGCATTAATGCTAAATGACGTGCGCGTTTTACAGCAACAGACACTTTACGTTGGTATTTCAAAGAAGTACCCGTCAAACGACGTGGTAATAGTTTCCCTTGTTCGTTTACTAAACCGATTAAGAAGTTTGCGTCTTTATAGTCCACATACTTAATACCTGAACGCTTAAAACGACAGTATTTCTTCTTGTTATTGGTTTCAATATTTAATGGAGTTAAATAACGGATTTCTCCTTCTTTTCTCCCTTTAGATTGTTCTTCAATTTTAGACATGTCGATTAAGCTTTAGCGGTTTCTTTTAATTTCTTTACGCGTTTCTCTGCCCAAGCAATTGCATGCTTGTCGAGTTTCACGGTGAGGTAACGCATCACGCGCTCATCACGTCTAAATTCAACCTCTAGTGGATTGATCGCTGCACCATCTACGGTGAACTCAAATAAGTGGTAAAATCCACTTTTCTTGTTTTGGATTGGGTAAGCTAGTTTTTTAAGCCCCCAGTCTTCTTGGTTAACAAATTTACCTCCCTTGTCAGTGATGACAGCGGCAAATTTCTTAACTGCTTCCTTTATCTGATCTTCAGATAAAACGGGATTCAAAATGAAAACAGTTTCGTAATGATTCATAAAAATTGATTTATTTAAGGCTGCAAAAATAAAGGAATTCCCTTCTTAGACCAAATATTACTTGCTTTTTATTCTTTTATCTCCTCGCTTTTTTTTGTAATTTTGAATAAAGACCCAAATATGTCCCTCAATTTCCTCTATATTGATGAAAACCTATCCTCGCAAGAGAGTATTTTAAAAAATCTTAGAAGTTTTTTTGAGATTGAAAATATCCAATCTTTTAACAGCCTTAAAAAAGCCAATAAATATCTTAAAGAAAATACAGTAGATGTCATCATAATTGATCCTAATTTTACCAAAGAAGTTGGCTTTAGTTTTATAGAGAAAAGACTAAATGAACATTTTTTTATCATCCACTCTGCTCGTACAAAAGATGCTGTTAGAGGATATGAGCTAGGCGTATTTGACTTCTTACCTAAACCCATTGTTGAGGATCGCTTTCACAGCTGTTTAAAACGATTAAAGAATCAAGATTACATCAATGAAAAACAACGCTCTATCCTTCCACAGCCTTATGTTGAAGTGCGCTGTGATTTTATGAAAGAACGCATCTTATACGATGATATTTCTCATGTTGAAGCCATGGGAGACTATGTCAAAATTGTAACCGAAGAACGCAAATATGTGGTGTTGATGTCCATGAAAAAAATGGAAGACCTACTCCCAGAAGAACTTTTCTTTCGCACCCATAAATCTTTTATCGTCAACAGTAAAAAAATTGAAAACTTCAACGCAAAAGAGGTCGTTTTGAAAAAAGTCAAAATCCCCTTAAGCCGATTTAAAAAACAAGCCTTTATTTCTTTTATGCAAGCGGTTTAAGCGGGATCTATATCGACATTGACCTTTACAGCTCTAAATTGACCTACCGCTTCAAGACTCTTTAATGCGCGAGACACATTTTCTTTGATTTGTTTACGTTGCGTGTTATCGGGATATTTGATCATTAATTGTTTAATGAATTGATTGCGCACCCTCGCCACCGCAGGGTCAACTGGCCCTAGTACAGGACTAGGCAAGTACTGATTTAACACATCTGCCAACCACTGTGAAGCTTGATCCACTTTATGAAAATCTCTTGCCTTTAAGGATATTCGAATCAAACGATAAAAAGGAGGATAATCAAAGGTTTTTCGTTCACTAATTTGCTGGGCATACAAGGCTTCATAGTTGTTTTGAATCACTTGTTGTAAAACGGGATGTTCTGGCGAAAAAGACTGCAATAATACCCTTCCGCGGGTTTTTGACCTTCCTGCCCTTCCAGCTACCTGCGTCAACAATTGAAAGGCCCGCTCATGAGCGCGAAAGTCTGGAAAGAATAGTAAAGGGTCGGTGTTGATCACTCCTACCAAGCCTACATTTTTAAAATCTAAGCCTTTGGTAACCATTTGAGTTCCCACTAGTATTTTGACTTCCCCAGAAGTAAAACGATCAATAATCCCTTCAAAGGCTCTTTTTCCACGGGTAGAATCCCAATCCATGCGTTCCACTCCAGCCGTTGGAAAATACTGTTGCACCTGCTCTTCTATTTGCTGGGTTCCTGTTCCTTTTACATCGAGATTAGGACTAGAACACACCACACATTGCACGGGTTTTGCAATATGGTAGCCGCAATAATGACAGCGCAACTGCTGGTTGTATTGATGATAAGTTAAAGAGACATCACAATTGGTGCATTGTGGAATATGCCCGCAACTGTGACATTCGAGTAAAGGGGCATAGCCTCTTCTATTTTGAAAGAGTATAATTTGTTTGCCTTCGGCCAAAGATTGCTCGATCGCCTCGAACAGAGTAGGCGAAAACAAACCTTGCATACTTTTGCGCTTATGCGCTTCTTTTAAATCTACTGTTTCGATCAGTGGTAATAAGGCTTCGCCAAAGCGCTCAAGCAATTGCACATAGCCGTACTTGTTTCGCTCCACATTAAAACGCGATTCAATCGACGGGGTCGCAGAGCCCAACAACAACTTACAACCCTGTTGATGTGCCAAAACTATCGCGGCATCTCTCGCTTGATACCTGGGGGCGGGGTCAAATTGCTTAAAAGAAGTTTCGTGCTCTTCGTCTACGATAATAAGACCTAAATTTTTAAAAGGCATAAATAGCGCAGAACGCGCTCCTAAAACGATCCTTGCTTTGTCGGTATGATGCAGTATGTTTTTCCATACCTCCACCCTTTCATGGATTGAATATTTTGAATGAAAAACAGTCACCTGTTCTCCAAAACGCTCTTGTAAACGTTGCACCATCTGGGCAGTCAAAGAAATTTCTGGAAGCAGAAACAAGACCTGCTTGTTCTGGGCTAATTGTTCCTCAATCAAAGAGAAATAAACTTCAGTTTTTCCAGAAGAAGTGACTCCTTCTAACAACACAACCTCTTTCTCTTTCCAACTTTGCTTAACAGCCGATAAAGCGCGGTCTTGTGCAGGAGACAAAGTGGGGCGGGTAATCGATTTCGCATCGCGCAAAATAGGCCGATCTTCTTGTACAAACCGCTCCTCTATAATTTCTTTTTCTAGAAGGGTTTTCACTAAAGTGCTCTCTACTCCTAAACGTTTTTTTAAGGGCGCCCATTTGACCCATTCTTCTTGTTCTTGAAGTAGACCCAATAAAAAACTGCTTTGCTTTGGCGCGCGTTTAAGTTGATCAAAAACAGCCGCTAAAGCTTGATCTCCTTGATGCTTTGATGCAATGCGAAGATAGCGATGGTATTTAGGGGTATACTTTTCTTTTAAGGATTGAACCGTTTCTACATAACCCTTTTCGACTAAGTCTTGAATCAAGGGTAAAACAGACTTCCGCTGAACAATGGCTTGAATATCTTCAATCAATAAGTCTCTTTTGGCTAAGCCTTCTAAAACCAAAAAAACATCGTCTGAAACACTGTCCCAATCGATCTCAACCTCAGCGACCTTTGCCACAATGGTTTCACTCGCCAGCAAAAAAGCGCTGGGTAAGGCGGTGCGTAAAATACTGCCCATAGAGCAGCGATAATAATCACTCATCCATTCCCAAAAAGTGATTTGATCTGGAGTAACAATGGGATGTTCATCCAGAATCACTTCGATGGGCTTTGGTTCATAAGTCTGCGGAGCGACTTGATGTTTCTTGTAGACTAAACCAGTATAGAGCTTATTTTTTCCAAAAGGCACCCCTACCCTAAAACCCGGAGAAAGGAAATTAAACTCGGCTTCTTCTACCACATAAGTAAATGCTTTGGGCAATGGTAATGGCAATAAGACATCGACGAAATAGTGCATTCAACAAGCTATTTATTTTCTTGTTTTAAACGACTAATGGTGGCATTGAGTTCAAAGCCTAAAAGCAATACGATTGAATTGATCCAACTGTATAACATAAAAATCAACAATGCTCCTATTGAGCCATACAACTGGTTATAATTTGAAAATTGATCCACATAAATCCCAAACAAATAGGTGCTACAGATAAACAGCAATAAGGTCATCAAAGCTCCGGGAGAGAAAAAGTGGGTAAGTTTTCCTTCGATGGTGCCAAAATAATACAAAATCGAGATAGAGAAATAGGTCAGGATAATAAAGAAGATGTTTTGTCCAAACAGCACCCAATCCATGGCCTCTGGTAATACATTTTGCAAGGCAAGTTTAAAATAAATAAAAGAGATCACCGCAATCAACAATAAGAATGCTAGAAGCACACTTACGCCTAAAGCAAATAAATACTGCTTAAAAATATTGCGCAACTCTTTGACGTGGTAAGACACCTCAAAACTGGTGAAAATGGAATTGACTCCGTTAGCCGATAAGACAATCGATAAAATAAAAACCGAAGAGAGTAACCCCCCACGAGGCTTGCTTTGAATGTCTTGAAAGATTTCGTTAAAAAAGCCGTGGGTATCTGCTGGCAAGAGGGTTTCGATAAAATCCAATAAAACCACATCAAAATTCTCTATCGAAAAAACGGTTGGGATAAAAGGGATTAAATTCAGTACAAAAAGTAAAAAGGGAAATAAAGCCATAAAGAAGCTAAAGGAAATTGACCCAGCGCGAGCCGTTAACGCTCCTTTAATGATTCCCACAATATACATTTCTAACAACTCATACATTGAAAATCCTTTTAAGCCAGGAATACGCAACAAGCGCAAAAATGCGATGATTTGTTTAATGCCGGGGAAAGACGTCCATTGATTACTCACCTAAAGTTGTTTCTTCAAAATTAATGCATTTCACACGGATATACCTCTTTCCCTTTGTATTTTTGCTACCATGGAATGTGTACTGCTTTGCGTAGGAAAAACCGATCAGGCGGAATTAAAGCAATTGATCGAACTGTATCAAAATCGACTAAAACACTATACTAAGTTTTCTTTAGTCGTTATTGACGATATCAAAAACAGTAAAAATCTAAGCGAAAAACAACAAAAAGAAGCCGAAGGTAAAGCCTTAGAAAAACAATTAAACGCTGGAGATCGTATCGTCTTATTAGACGAAAACGGAAAAAGCTTTAGCTCTGTTGCATTTTCTGACTGGATCAATAAGCAGCAGGTCTCTGGGGTAAAACGCTTGGTCTTTATCATTGGGGGACCTTATGGTTTCTCGGCAGATATTTATGCCCGTGCCCAACAGAAAATCAGCTTATCCAGCATGACCTTTTCACACCAAATGGTGCGACTGTTTTTTGTTGAACAACTCTATCGCGCCCATACCATTTTAAAAAACGAACCTTATCATCACCGCTAATGAAATTAGTTTTTGCCACCCACAACAATAACAAGCTCGAAGAAGTAAAACAATTGCTTCCAGCCCATATTGAACTTCTTAGTTTGACCGATATTGGCTGCACCGAAGAGATCGAAGAAACAGGAAGCACCCTAGAGGAAAACGCCTACATCAAAGCGCGGCATGTCAAAACCCACTATGGCTTGAACTGCTTTGCCGATGATTCTGGTCTTGAGATCGATGCTTTAGATGGAGCCCCCGGAGTCATTTCGGCCCGCTATGCCGGGCCTCAAAAAGATAACGAGGCCAATATTCAAAAGGTTTGGGAAAATCTTAAAAACCATCCTGACAAAACAGCACAGTTTCGCACCGTGATCGCCGTTTGTATCGATGGGCAAGAATGGGACTGTGAAGGGGTAGTTCGAGGTACTTTAATCAACGAAAAGCGCGGGGAAGGTGGCTTTGGTTATGATCCGATTTTTATTCCGCAAGGCTATGGGCAAACCTTTGCACAATTAGGGAGTGATGTAAAAAATAAAATCAGCCATCGTGCAAAAGCTACTCAACTGTTTTTAAGTCGATTGAAAGAAATTATCGATTAACGGGATTAAAGAGCATAAAGACTCTTTTATCCATTAAACTACCGTACCTTTGCGGCAATGAATACATTCCAAGAATTAGGGCTTAGTGAAGAAATTTTACAAGCCATTGACGACATGGGGTTTGAAACCCCTTCTGATGTCCAAGCCAAAACCATTCCCTTATTGCTCGAAAAAGAAACGGACGTTGTTTCTTTAGCACAAACAGGAACTGGTAAAACAGCAGCTTTTGGCTTCCCAATGCTTCAGAAAATTGATGCAAAAAGCAAAATCACCCAGGGGTTAATCTTATCCCCTACCCGTGAGTTGTGTTTGCAGATTACCCAAGAATTAAAAAATTATTCCAAATACATCAAAGGCATTAATGTTGTCGCCATCTATGGTGGTGCGAGCATTACAGATCAAGCTAAAAATGTAAAGAAAGGTGCACAGATCCTTGTGGCCACTCCAGGGCGTATGCAAGATATGATTCGCCGTAGAATGGTAGATCTTTCTAGAGTAGAATACTGTGTGTTAGATGAAGCAGATGAGATGCTCAACATGGGCTTCTTTGAAGACATCACCGCTATCCTTTCTAATACGCCAGACGATAAAAGCACTTGGCTCTTTTCGGCAACCATGCCAAAAGAAGTGGCGACCATTGCTAAAAAGTTCATGTACCAACCCGAAGAAATTACAGTAGGGACTAAAAATGCAGGAACAAAAAATGTCAAGCACGAATACTATCAAGTATCTGGACGCGATCGTTACCCGGCCTTAAAACGCCTTGCCGATGCTCACCCTGATATCTTTTCTGTGGTGTTTTGTCGTACAAAACGCGATACGCAACGCGTAGCTGAAAAATTAATTGAAGACGGATACAATGCCGGTGCATTACACGGAGATTTAAGTCAGAACCAACGCGATATGGTGATGAAATCTTTCCGCAACAAACAAATTCAAATGCTGGTTGCAACAGATGTTGCTGCGCGTGGGATTGATGTAGATAACATTACACACGTTATCAATTATCAATTACCCGACGAAATTGAAACCTATACCCACCGTTCTGGTCGTACCGGGCGTGCGGGAAATAAAGGGGTTTCAATGATCATTGTAACTTCTAGTGAATCGCGTAAAATTAGAACGATTGAAAAAATCATTCAATCGAAAATCGAGTCGAAAAAGATTCCTACGGGAATTGAAATTTGCGAAACGCAATTATATCATTTAGCCCAAAAAATTCATCAAACGCAAATCAACGAAGAAATCACTCCTTACCTTCCTAAGGTAGAAGAAGTGTTAAATGATTTGAGTAAAGAAGAATTGATTCAACGTTTAGTTTCTGTTGAGTTTGCTCGTTTCCACGATTATTACAAAAATGCCAAAGACCTCAACACCAGTGGTGGAGATCGAGGAGAAGGTGGTCGTGATAAAGTGAAACACAACAAAAAAGAAAGTACGCGTTTCTTTATCAATGTAGGTGCACGTGATGACTACAACTGGATGCACTTAAAAGACTTTTTAAAGGCAACCTTATCACTAGATCAAGATGATATTTTCCATGTTGATGTAATGGATAGCTTTTCTTTCTTCAATACCCCGAATAGCCAAAAGGATAAAGTACTAGAAACCTTTACCGAGTTTCAACTAGACGGTCGCTACATCAATGTAGAAGTATCTGAAAAAGCTCCACGTGGTGGAGGTGGCGGTCGTGGTAAACGCAAAAACTTTGGCGGCGGCGGTGGCGGTGGTCAACGTTCTGATCGCAAAAAGTTCAACAACAACGACGGCGGTTTTGATAGAGGCAAGAAAAAGAGAAGAGAAGGTGGCGGAGGCAAACCTTCTGGCTTTGGCAGAAGAAGTAGGCGTTAAAAAAATGTTTATGTCTTTTGTTTAAGGGAGACTCAACTTTTTCTTGTTACTTTTGTCTTTATGCGGTATAGATTACATCTAACACTTCTTTTATTGTGCAGCTGGTCTCTTGTCTTTGCGCAAGAAACACCTAGTCGCCTTTTAAAAGGAAAGGTGAAAAACGATATTACTGACCAGTTTATGGCCAGTGTACACGTTTTAAACCTAAGCTCTGTTCAAGGTGCGATCACAAATAATGAAGGAGTCTTTGAAATTGAAGTCAAAGCGCAAGACACCCTTTACTTTTCTTATTTGGGATATAAACCCCTCAAGGTTCCTGTGAGTAATGATATGATCAAATTTGGGCTTCCCATCTTTCGATTAACACAGTTATCTTTTGCTTTAGAAGAAGTCGTTGTACGCCCATATCAATTAACCGGATACTTAGATATCGACGTGAGTAAAGTCCCCCTAAATCCAGCGGGACGTTACAACATCCCTGGCTTACCACAGTCGGGTTATGAAGCGGGGAACCGCAATCGATCTTCGATTTCTAAGGCGATAGGTTCTCTATTTAATCCAGCAGACTTTCTCTATAATCTCTTTGGGAAAAACCCAAAACAAATGCGGAAACTGAAAAAGATGAGAGAGGATGACGCCATTAAAAACTTATTGGGTACAAAATTTGACCGAGAAATATTAGTTCAACTTCTAGGAATTGAACGCGTTAATCTGGAAGAAATTTTGCGCAATTGCAACTACTCGAATACGTTTATCAAAGAGGCGAATGACCTTCAAATCCTTGAAGCAATAAGTGGTTGTTATGAAGAATACAAGATTCTACAATTATAATCATGAGCCCTCTAGAGGATTTATTATTACAATTTTATGCCTCTGTTTCCGATCGTGAAAAAGGAGCGGCTTTTATCGATCAAAACCCAGCCTACTTTCAAGAACTTTTTGCTTTAGCTTGTGCTCCAGATCAACAACGTAAACATATTGTTGCGGCATGGGTTTTAGAAAAATACACCCTTGAAAAACTAGCTCTACTAAGCCCTTTATTTCCAGAATTTTTAACCGGTGTTGCGCAGCAAAAACACGAGAGTAAACGGCGCCCTATGATCAAATTGCTTTATCATTATTGCAAGGATAAAAAAAGGCGGGAAAGCATTGATCAAACACAGCGAGATCAAATCGTGACTTTGTGTTTTGATTATATGTTGGAAGCAGAAAAAGCTGCGGCGTTAGCTTTTAGCATGAAAACTTTACATTTTTTCAGGAATCACGAAGATTGGATTGAAGGAGAACTGCAAGCGTATATAGAACAACGCTTACCCAATAGCAGTCCGGGATTTCGATCTGTCGTTCGCCAAATTTCTTAAAATTGATTCCGGGATTCCCATAGAAGCCCTATCTTTGTTGCTTTAATTTTCACTATGAAACTCACCGCTTTAAACGCAATTTCTCCCATCGACGGTCGCTACCGCAGTAAGACAAAATCACTTGCTTCTTATTTTTCTGAAGAAGCCTTGATTCAATACCGTGTTAGGGTTGAGATCGAGTATTTTATTGCCCTGTGCGAACTACCCATACCACAGTTAGCTGATTTTAAACCTTCCTTATTTGAGGACTTACGCAGTATCTATCAACACTTTACTGAAGAAGATGCTAAAGACGTAAAAGAGATCGAAAAAACGACTAATCACGATGTGAAAGCCGTTGAGTATTTCATTAAAAAAGAATTTGATCGTCTTGAAATTCACGACTATAAAGAGTTTATTCACTTTGGTTTAACCTCTCAAGACATTAACAATACCGCGATACCGCTATCGATTAAAGAAGCAGTAACTAACGTCTACTTACCTCAACTGGACGAACTTATCGAGCAGTTAAAAACCCTTGAAGAAGAGTATAAAGAAGTTCCGCTTTTAGCACGTACACACGGTCAGCCTGCCTCACCTACTCGACTAGGAAAAGAATTTGCTGTTTTTGTCAAGCGTTTAGAAGCGCAACGCGCTACTTTGCTCGATGTGCCAAATGCGGCAAAGTTTGGTGGAGCTACTGGTAACTTTAACGCTCATGTTGTGGCCTATCCTAAACAAGACTGGAAAGCCTTTGGAACTGATTTTGTAGAAAATCGTTTGGGCTTACACCACTCCTTCCCTACTACACAAATTGAACATTACGACCATTTTGCTGCTTTATGCGATGCCATGAAACGCATCAATACCATTTTAATCGATTTAGATCGTGACATTTGGACCTATATTTCTATGGACTATTTCAAGCAAAAAATCAAAGAAGGAGAAGTGGGCTCTTCGGCTATGCCTCATAAAGTCAACCCTATTGATTTTGAAAACTCTGAAGGGAACTTAGGAATTGCCAATGCCTTATTAGCGTATCTAGCAGAAAAACTACCTATTTCTAGACTGCAACGAGATTTAACTGACAGTACGGTATTGCGCAACATAGGAATTCCCTTTGGACACTCATTAATAGGATTCCAGTCTACCCTTAAAGGACTAGGAAAACTCTTATTAAATGAAGATAAAATCAAAGCCGATCTAGAAAATAACTGGGCGGTAGTGGCAGAAGCGATTCAAACAATCTTGCGCAGAGAAGGCTATCCAAATCCTTATGAAGCTTTAAAAGAATTGACCCGCACCAATGATGTGATCAATCAAGAAGCCATTCATCGATTTGTCGATCAATTAGAAATTGACAGTAAGATCAAAGCAGAATTAAAAACAATTTCTCCCTTTAATTACACAGGGCTTTAATTGGCTAAAGCATCTAAATATTCTCCCCCAGGGATATCGATTAACTTCGTCAATGTTCCCACTTGATTAAGGTCAATATTCCCTTTGATTTCGAGTAAGATAAAATCGAGACGAGTTTGGGTTTCTAATTGAATATCCTCTCGTTGATCAATGTAGCCTTGTAAACCTTTGACATACATTACTAAACGATCAACGGTGCTTTCTTTTGTGCCATAGACGGCACCAAAGCGAACATTCACTCCTTTTTCTGTAATGTTTAAAACAGATTCTAAAGAAGAGGTGTTTAATTCATTTTGAAACCAGTTTTCCATGGCTGTAGCGATTTCTGTTTCTTTTGTGCTCATAACCCTAAAGCGTTTTAAGCTTTGAATCATCTCAATAAAAGCTTGAGATTCGGGATCGTCTGTACTTATTTTAAATTTACCCAATAATTGAAACATTTGAGGGCTAACATTAAGGTTAGTAACACCTTGATTTCCACCATACTGTTCAAAAACATTTTGAGCAGAGATTTGCGAGATAAATAGCAATAATAAAATTGTAAGGGCTTTTTTCATTTTGGAATAATATTTGCGTAAATATATAACAAACATGAAAGCATAGCCCAGATATTGAAATATCTTATAAATTTGCATTCTACATAAATAAAAGCATGAAAAAATCACTTTTTATTCTCCTAGTCTTAGGATTGAGTTTTACCAGCTGTTCAGAGCCTGACATTGACGATAATCAAATCAACGTGGTATCTGATCCAGCACCAACAGAGGGAGAGAGTGAAACAAGCACCTCTACCACTACAGGATCTGAAACTAGTAGTGGAACAACAGACCAGCAGGTTAGCATCAATAATGAAGTTAAGGATTATATCTGGAAGGGTTTAAACCTGTGGTACTACTGGCAAGAAGATGTAGATAATCTAGCAGATACCTTTGATGATAATCAAAATGATTACTTAAACTACTTGTCCTCTATTGCAGATCCAGAAGATTTTTTCAACAGCCTAAATCACAGTAGTGACCGTTTTAGCTGGATTGATCCAGACTATGAAAATCTTGAAGATCAACTCTCTGGAATTTCAGCCTCTAATGGTATGAAGTTTATGCTCTATCGCCGTTGTTCTGGTTGTGAAACCTTAATTGGAGCTGTTACCTATGTATTACCCAATTCTGATGCAGCAACGAAAGGGGTGCTTCGAGGAGATTTATTTAATGCAGTCAATGGACAAGAACTTAATCTTGATAATTATATCCCATTACTCTATGGACAAGATATGAGCTATAGCATTGATTTAGTGAATTATGATGCAGCAGCAGATGTCGTTACCCCTAGAAATATTAGCATCAACTTAGTCAAAGAAGAAAATTTCCAAGAGGAGCCTATTCACAAAAACGTTGTTGTTAATCACAGTGGTACACGTGTGGGCTACTTGATGTACAATAAATTTGTCGGAGCAGTTGACAGCAATGATGATGGAGTCAATGAATATGATTTTGATCAAGCATTAATTGACGCTTTTGCCAATTTTAGATCCGAAAATATCAGCGAACTGGTGATTGATCTAAGATATAACGGTGGGGGTTCTGTTCGAACTTGTACCTATTTAGCTAGTTTAATTACGGGGCAATTCACCGGGACCATCTTTGCACAACAACAATGGAATAGTAAGCTAATGGCTTATTTTGATAGTCGCAATACCAATTCTGATCCAAGTGACGATTTTGATTTAAACGATTATTTTGTCGACACTACCCATAATGGAGTTGCCATTCAAGGACTACAATTAAATCGCGTATATTTTCTTACTAGTGGACGAAGCGCATCTGCAAGTGAATTGTTGATCAATGGTTTAAGTCCCCATATCAATGTGATTCAAATAGGAACAGCCACTTATGGTAAAAACGTTGGTTCAATTACAATTTATGATTATATAGACAATACAGGAAATGAACGCAACCCAAACCACACCTATGCCATGCAGCCTATTGTGCTTAAAATTGCTAACAGTGATAATTTTGCCGACTATACCAATGGTCTTGAACCAGATGTAGAACTAAGAGAAAGTGCTTCTAGTTATGGAATTTTAGGAGATGTCAACGAGCCTTTATTCGCCGCAGCATTGAATCATATTTCTGGAGGTAGCGCTAAACGCAGTTATGATCCTACTCCTTTTGAAATGATCAAAAACCCTATGGTGGAAAGCCAACAACAAATGCATGTTGACCTTCCAAAAGGATTTAGATTTTCATTTGAAGACTAAAGTTGATAGGATAATCCGATTCTGAAGTTACGACCTCTAGTAGTAAAATCCGTTATTTCGATATAGTCGGTATCAAAAATATTACTCACCCATATAGAGGCCGTAAGCTTTTCGTCATAAAATGCTTTCGCATAGCGTAAATCAATCAAGCTATACGCCTCTAATAGGCTCGTATCAACCGCTTGTCGTTCTCCGCGGTACGCGTAATATAATCCAAGATTAGATTCATCCTTAAAGGCATAATTTAAACTACTATTGACAGCGTGTTTTGGTAAGCGAATAAGCGCACCATTTTTAAGTTCTGTAAAAGTGTAATTCAAATTAAAGTCAAATTCTTCAAATAAACGGTTCGTATAACTTAACTCAACCCCCTGATATTTTATATCTGAAGGAGCATTCGCATAAGCATAGGTTGAAAAATCATAAACGATCTTAGGATCTTCTGTACGCTGAAATAAGGCCAAAGTAGCACGTCCATCCTCTTTCACCCATGTAAAACCTAATTCTAAAGAAGCACTCTCTTCTGGCATTAAGTCTGCATTTCCAGAATAGGTGTCGTATAACTGAAACAGACTGGGTGCGATAAAGGCGGTGTTATAACTCCCAAAAAGTTTAAACTCTTCCTCGACTAAGCTAAATGAGTAAGATGGATTAACACTATAAGTAAAATGCTCTCCATAAGTCTCGTGATCGTTGCGTCTAACTCCGGCATTAAAATTTAAACCAAAAGTCGAAGCATAAACAACATTCGCAAACAAATCATTTTGCTCTAACGCAGGTCTATCTTCATAGCTAGCTTGTTGCTTTAAGTAACCTTGAACACTATACCACTGATCAGACAATTTTAAGCGATTTACAATCTCTAGGGTGCGATTATAAGCGGTGTATTGCGCTGGAAAATTATCGCGATATTCCCGGTCGGTGTTTTGCATTCCGGTATCTAAACTCAACTCGCCTAAGCCATAAGTATACTTCGCATTAAACGCGATGTTTTCAAAGGTACTAATGGCCGTAAAATTTGCATCTTCTACAGGAAAAACATTGTCATAGTCGTTTTCGATTTTCGCTTTACTCGCTTGTACATACCAAGAAAACTGACTGTGTTTCCCTCCTAATTGTGCATGAACATTATAGCGCGCAAATGGATCTTTTTCTGTTCCACTTTCTACTGCACTCATCCCGCTTGTTTTTAAACCAGAATAGCCTACTTTGTAGAAAAAATCTTTGGTTTTACCTGCGTATTGCAAATTGTTTGAGAAGTAGTTAAACTCGCTTAAAGAGGTATTTTGCGCTTGCTCTGTTCCAGCATTAAAACTTAGGTTAAATTGATTTTTTTTGGTCACCTTAAGGGTTGAAATATTGACCACAGCTGCTGCTGCAGAGCTTCCGTATAAAGTACTTGCTCCCCCTTTTAAAATCTCTATTGAACTGATTTGATCTAAGCTTAAAAAATTTAAATCAAAATCATTCCCAATACGAGAAGGATCTGCCACCCTAACTCCATCTACAAGAATAAGCACTTGGTTATTCGAGCTACCACGCACCGCTAATCGCAGGTTTTGGCCAGTAATTAAACGATTTCCTACCACTTCTATCCCAGCTTGGGTAGAAAGTAGTTCAGACAAACTACGGCCGTTAAATTGCTTGATTTGCTTTTCATCAATACGCAAAACCGGTTTCCCGGATTGTGATCTTTTTAGCGGAATTCTGGCGTCTAATAAGACGACTTCATCTAAATAATTTGTCTTTTGTACTAGACTGTCATTTTTTTGATCCTCTTGGGCTATTCCAGTAAAAATACCGCATAGCAAAGCAAGAACAGTTAATCGAACTGTTTTCATGTTAAAATATTATGGGATACAACATCCTTAGCCATACCACTTCTTTATCCCCGAAGAATAGTATCACTATGAACGGGCAGGTCTCCTGGCTTGCGTTTTTTTAGCAACCTTCCCGATAAAAAAATCAGTGGTGTAAGAGGCTAAAAAACATCTAATACTTAGACTAAGCTTACAGTTGCGGGTACAGCATTGGTTTTACACCAATTTCCCTTTTCGACTTGCATAACAAGTACCTGTTCACAAGTCAAAGCTACAAAAAGATAAAGGAACTATGCGGTTTTGAGATAAGTGTTTTTAATCGCAGAAAAGCCATAAAACAAAACAGCAGTATAGACTAAATCCCCAGCGATGGTATTCCCAAAGAAAGGGATCGCTAAAGTAAAACAAGCAATTAAGCCTTCTAAAGTCGCGGGATAATACAACAACCACACGCCAAAGTTAGACACAACAAAGAAGAGTAATGACGACCCTAATACTGTGGGAATTGACACCTTTTTTTGGCGCATGCCTATCCATGAAATCATTCCAAAAGCAGCATAAACAAAAAGGTTAATCCATCCTAAACCCAAAATTAAATCTGTGACAAACAAACAAAAAAGAGGCACTAAAATGGCGATTATCTTCTTGTTTAATTTTACCGCAGCAAACAGTGCAATCCCTGTAATGGGAGCAAAGTTGGGTGGGTGGGGTAATAATCGTGAGGCTACCGCCAAAACGATCATACTTAGGATTAAGGTGTACTCTTTCTTCATCGCTTTCATTCAATCAATTGTTTCTATAAAAGTAGCTAATTTTTGCTTACTACTTTGTTAAATACATTTTTCTACGCGAATACAGGTTGTAAAACTCGTCGTCTTTCAGTGAGTCAACAAACAAGATACTCTCTCCAGTACTCTTCATCTCTGGCCCTAATTGTTTATTCACATTAGGGAACTTATTAAAAGAGAACACTGGTTGTTTGATGGCATAACCTTCTAATTGAGGGTTAAAGTCAAAGTCAGTTACTTTATTTTCTCCTAACATCACTTTGGTTGCATAATTCACATAAGGCTCTTTATAGGCTTTTGCAATAAAAGGCACTGTTCTAGAAGCACGTGGATTCGCTTCGATAATAAATACCTTATCGTCTTTTACTGCAAACTGAATATTGATCAAACCTACTGTATTTAATGCTTTCGCAATTTTATAGGTATGATCTTTAATCTGCTGTAAAACATATTCTCCTAAGTTGAATACTGGTAAAGTTGCATTTGAATCCCCAGAGTGAATACCACAAGGTTCAATATGCTCCATTATTCCAATAATGTAAACGTTTTCACCATCGCAAATGGCATCTGCTTCTGCTTCAATCGCACCATCTAAGTAGTGATCTAACAACAATTTATTATTAGGAATCTTGCGCAATAAGTCTACAACATGTTGCTCTAATTCTTCTTTATTGATAACAATTTTCATCCCTTGACCTCCTAGTACATAAGATGGTCGAACCAGGATAGGAAAATCTAATTCATCTGCTAAAGCAAGTGCTTCATCAGCATTTTCAGCTACGCCAAATTCTGGATAAGGAATATCATTGTCTTTTAATAACGTAGAGAAACTTCCTCTATCTTCTGCTAAATCTAAAGACTGATAACTTGTTCCTATGATCTTAATCCCATATCGATCTAGCTTTTCTGCTAGTTTAAGGGCTGTTTGCCCCCCTAGCTGTACGATAACACCTTCTGGCTTTTCATGGCGAATAATATCATAGATATGCTCCCAGAATACAGGTTCAAAATATAATTTATCGGCGGTGTCAAAGTCTGTTGAGACGGTTTCGGGATTACAGTTAATCATAATGGTTTCATAGCCGCATTCTGCTGCTGCTAATACCCCGTGAACACAACAATAATCAAATTCTATCCCTTGCCCAATACGGTTAGGCCCAGACCCTAGAACGATGATCTTCTTCTTATCTGTAACAACGCTTTCGTTATCACTAAAAGGAGCTGCATCCCCTATTTGCATTTGTGCCTCAAAAGTCGAGTAATAGTAAGGTGTTTTTGCGGCAAATTCTGCCGCACAAGTATCTACTAACTTATAGACTCGTTGTATCCCCATTTCTTCGCGCAAGTTGTAGACTTGACTTTCTAAACAGTCAAGCATATGGGCGATTTGACGATCGGCAAAACCTTTTTGCTTCGCTTCTAATAACAAGGACTTCTCTAAACTTTCAATACTGTAATTAGAAATTTCTTTTTCTAATAGATATAACTCTTCAAACTGACGTAAGAACCACAAGTCAATTTTTGTGATTTCGTGAATACGACTCAATGGAATGCCTAGCTGTATCGCATCATAAAGTACAAACACACGATCCCAACTTGCATGGGTTAGTTTGCTGATAATGGTATCATAGTCGCTATATCCTTTTCCATCTGCTCCTAAACCATTACGCTTAATCTCTAGCGATTGCGTGGCTTTGTGTAAGGCTTCTTGGAAAGAACGACCAATTCCCATTACTTCTCCTACAGATTTCATCTGAAGACCTAATACGCGGTCTGCCCCTTCGAACTTGTCAAAGTTCCAACGTGGGATCTTGACAATAACATAGTCTACAGATGGCTCAAATAAAGCCGAGGTTGACTGGGTAATTTGATTGTCTAATTCATCTAATGAATACCCTATGGCTAACTTTGCTGCAATTTTTGCAATAGGGTAACCAGAGGCTTTGGAGGCTAAAGCCGAAGAACGCGAAACACGAGGGTTAATCTCAATCGAGATAATCTCTTCTTGTTCATCTGGGCTAACGGCAAATTGCACGTTACATCCCCCTGCAAAGTCTCCGATACTGCGCATCATTTTGATGGCTAAATCACGCATGCGTTGATAAGTTGCATCTGATAAAGTCATCGCAGGAGCTACCGTAATAGAATCCCCTGTGTGGATTCCCATAGGATCCATATTTTCTATTGTACAAATAATAACAACATTGTCATTTTTGTCACGTAACAATTCTAACTCATATTCTTTCCACCCTAAAAGCGCCTTATCGATCAAAACCTCGTGAATAGGGGAAGCCTCTAGACCACGGGTTAAAAGCTCGTCAAAGTCTTCAGCTTTATGCACAAAAGAAGCTCCTGTTCCCCCTAGGGTAAAAGAAGGACGAATCACTAAAGGAAAACCAAATTTTTGTGCGATCTCTTTCCCTTTTAAGAAAGAAGTTGCCGTCTCTGCTGGTGCTACTGGAATATCCAGTTTTAGCATCAACTCTTTAAACTGTTGACGGTCTTCTGTAATGTTAATCGCATCGATATCCACCCCGATTATTTCAACATTGTGATCTTCCCAAACACCTTTTTCATCTGCCTCAATACACAAGTTTAAAGCGGTCTGTCCTCCCATGGTGGGTAACACAGCATCAATATCCTTATGCTCTGTAAGGATTTCAATTAAAGACTTAGTCGTCAATGGCTTCAAATAGACATGATCGGCCATAGAGGGATCTGTCATAATGGTAGCTGGATTGGAATTGATCAATACAGTTTCTATTCCATCCTCTCTAAGGGAGCGTAACGCCTGGCTACCAGAGTAATCAAATTCACATGCTTGTCCAATAATGATTGGCCCTGATCCGATGATGAGGATTTTGTTCAGATTTTCTTTTTTCGGCATAATCTAGTTGAGTATCTAAAAATAAATATAAAAAAAAAGTGCTACTTAAAAATAAGTAACACTCTAATATGATGATTATCAAACATTATCTCTTGTGTCTTGGTTCAGACGAAACAGAAACTTTTTTTCTTCCTTTAGCTCTTCTACTAGCTAAAACCTTACGCCCATTGGCAGTTGCCATGCGCTCTCTGAAACCATGTTTGTTTCTTCTTTTTCTCTTCGACGGTTGAAATGTTCTTTTCATAATTTCTTATAATGAATAAAGCGAATTAAGTGCTTTTTTTATCGAGGGCAAATATACAACATCTTTTATTTTAGACAAGCCTAAACTAAAAATTAGTTCCGATTGTTTTTATTACTTTAGCAGCAAAAATAAAGCATGTTTCCCAAGGTCATAAAACTTATACTCGCAGCAGCAACATTTGCTTATGCAATTTATCAATTTATCGAGGATCAAATCGGTAATGGTATTTTTTTAATTTTAATCGCAGGGATGTTCGTTCTTCTTTACTTTAAGAATGAGATCATCTTTCTCGCCTTTTTGCGCTTGCGCAAACAAGATTTTGAGGGAGCGCTTAAATGGCTCAATCGTATTCCTAACCCCACTGCAAATCTAGTGACAAAACAACAGGGGTATTACCATTACCTTCATGGCGTTATTGAGTCACAAACTAACTTGACTAAAGCAGAGAAATCGTTTAGAAAAGCTTTATCCTTTGGTTTATCTATGAGTGCAGATGAAGCCATGGCAAAATTAAGCCTTGCTGGGATCTTAATGCAAAAAAGAAGAAAACGCGAAGCGACCACTTTACTAAACGAAGCGAAGAAAGCAGATACACACAATGTATTAGGGCAACAGATCAAGATGATGCAACAACAAATGAAGAAGATCTAAGGTCCTACTGCCTCTGGTAAGGCAATATGGTATAACTTCCTAGATTTATTGTTAAGGTGATTTTGCAATAACCAGGGGTTGTAAATCTTCATGATTTTATAATTCACTCCCATTTGTTTTGAAAAACGAGCGATGTTAGTAATCGCCGTGTCCACCTCAACTGTTGAATAACGCAACGGTGTATATTTTTGCGCTTCTTCAATATAAAAACCATAGCGCTCTGGTGCTTCAACAATTTCTTTTACAGCAAGAATTCTAAACACATACCGCTTTGTTTCTGTTCCTAGCAATAAATCGTAATAATTATCTGCTTGCTGCTTCTCCATGATTCTTCTAATCCCCGACATTCCTCTGTTATACGATGCAGCTGCTAATGTCCAAGAACCAAACTTTTCTTTAGCCTTTATCAAATATTTGCAGGCCACTCTCGTGGCCAAATCGATATTGTAGCGTTCATCCACATTAGCGTTCACTTCTAAGCCATACTCACGACCGGTGGTGCGCATAATTTGCCAAAACCCCTTTGCTCCCGCAGAAGAAGTCACATTCTCTAAACCACTTTCAATCAAAGCCAGGTATTTAAAATCCTCTGGCACTCCCTCTTCGGCAAGAATCTTTTCAATTTGCGGAAAGTACTTATGGGCTCTTTTGAGCATTAAGATGGTATTGGACTGCCAGTAGGTGTTCACCAAAAGCTCTTTGTCCATTCGCTCTATTAAATCTGCTTCTTTTAACTGTATGGTCTCGCCTGCAAATTCAATTTCTGCAGGAATATTTAAGGCTTGAATTTTATAGGAACTCGGTTCATTATAATCTATAAAAGCAGAAGTAGATAACTTATTGTAGCCTAAAAAAAATAAGGCCATAATAAAAACGGTAAACACAATATATTTGAGCTTGATCTGACGCATAGGATAAATTAATTTTCTATAATATTAGGCAAATTTTTATTGAACCACGCATGATGCGTAAGGATCATGGCGTGTGTAGCATTCTTAATGGTATAAAAATGCTGACTAGTATCAATGTTTTTAATGGGGAAAACAACGTCTTTGTCCCCGTGAATATGAATCACCTCAGGGTCTGGATGACTTTGAGACCAATGAACAATTTGATCTATAGACCAGTCGAGATAAGCTGGATCTCTTTCTGAAAGATATTTTTGATAAGCTTCCACCTTTGGCCTTATGGAGGGCCCAAAAACATATAAGGCTAAACTCTCTAAACTCTTGATCCACTGTGTGGGCAATAGTTTATGGGCTCCTGTTGTTTTAGCTAATTTCATAGAAATCGTCAATTCTGCATTGGACTTAACACTAGAAACAACAATAAGCTTTTGAACATCAAGATGTTTTGCCATTTCCTGCACCAATATTCCCCCAAATGAAACCCCCAATAAAACAGGGTTTTTGTGCTCGATTCTTTCACACATTCTCAAGGCATAATCCGATAAATCTTCCTTCTCATAAGGAGGTATCCATGAGAGTTTAATCAATTCGTATTGCTCAGGAAGTTGTATGTATTCAAAAATCCTAGGGCTTGCTGCCATGCCTGGCATAAGATAAAGTGGGATTTTATTGGGTAAGGACACGTATAAGGTTAATTAAATGTTAAGGACTAAGTGAAATTTTCGTATATTTGTGAGCTGATTTTTACAAAATCGACAACAATTTAACAAAAATATGTTGATCTAGTCAACTACCAAAAATTATCATCTAAATACTTATTCATGGGCGAACTTGTACTCGAAAACAACGACTTTTTAAGACAATTTGAAGTAATGGTGGACGACACCATGGCTCGTATTGAATATGCAGAACAGGAAAGAAAGATTTTTTTAACGAAGTTAATTGTTCCTGAAAACATCGCGAGCAGCGAGTTTAAAGATGCTTTCATTAAATTAGTTCTTGATCATGTAGCAGATCGCAACTTAAAAGTTGTCCCAACTAGCCCAGACATCGCTGGTTTTTTAAGAAAAAACAAGCGCTATAAAGACCTTCTTCCTGTAGGGATTAAGCTTTAAGTCTTACAAAGCCTTCTTCATCTATTTTTTCAAGGGTTACCTTTGCTAGTGTATTGACGAGCGAGGGATTCCATATTGCTCTTACTTTAACATAGTTAGTGGTAAAACCATGGATATAGCCTTTTTTGTTCTCTCCTTCCCAGAGCACTTGTTGGGTTGTCCCTAATTGTGATTGGTAAAAAGCATGGCGCTTCTTCGCCGATAAACCTCTTAGCATTTTTGATCGCTTATTTCTAATCGCTTGAGGAACTTCTCCTTCAAAATCGACCGCCTCAGTATTGGGTCGTTCAGAATAAGTAAACACATGTAAGTAGGCGATGTCTAATTCGCTCAAAAAGCGATAAGTAGTGATGAATTCCTCTTCGGTTTCCCCAGGGAAACCTACAATAACATCTACCCCAATACAAGCGTGTGGCATTACTGCTTTTATTTGAGCGACGCGATCAACATATAGCTTAGATAAATAGCGTCTTCTCATTTTTTTCAAAACGACATCACTCCCACTTTGTAAAGGCACATGAAAGTGAGGGACAAAACGATTACTCGACCCAACAAAGTCAATGATTTCGTTTTTTAATAGATTTGGCTCTATAGAAGAAATACGAATTCGCTCAATACCATCAACTTTATCAAGTGCTTGAACCAAATCTAAAAAGGTATCGTCGTGCTTTTTTATCCCAAACTCTCCCTTTCCAAAATCCCCGATGTTCACTCCAGTTAAAACAATTTCTTTGATGTCTTGAGAGGCAATTTCTTTGGCTCTTTCAACAACATTGTCAACGGTATCGCTTCGAGAAATCCCTCTGGCTAATGGTATGGTACAGTAGGAACATTTGTAGTCACAGCCATCCTGTACTTTTAAAAAGGCACGGGTTCTATCCCCAGTTGAAAAACTACTTTGATAGGTATTGACATCAGCGATTTCACAAGAATGAATTTCTGAAGTATCTCTTTTTGTCAGATCACTAAGGTACTGCGTCAAATTAAATTTTTCTGACGCCCCTAAAACCAAGTCTACACCGTTCACCTCTGCGAGCGCTTCGGGTTGCAATTGCGCATAACAGCCAATCGCAGCGACGAAAGCTTCCTCATTTTGGCGAAGTACTTTCGCCACTAAAGCCTTAAAACGCTTGTCTGCATTTTCTGTCACAGAACAGGTGTTGATGACATAGACATCTGCTGCTTCGTCAAAGGAAACCCGATCGTAATGCAAAGTGGAAAAATCTTTGGCAATTTCTGCTGTTTCAGAAAAATTCAACTTACACCCCAGGGTGTGAAAGGCTACCCGAATTTTATCGGTAGCTACTGCGGTATTTTGTGGAATAACAAGGCTCAAGACTGATGTAAATAGCTTAATTTTGAGACAAAGATACAATTTTGAAACGCAATCTTTTTCCCTTTTCTATTTCCCTTTTTTTAGGCACACTCTTTCTATCGCTTGTGGTAAGTTGTGGGCAGGACAAGTCTGTAGATTCTAGTGCTGTTTTTAGGTATAATGAGTTTAGAAACATCACTTCATTAGACCCTGCTTTTGCGCGTAATCCTCAAAATATTTGGCCCATTCAACAATTATTTAATGGATTGGTTCAACTAGATAATGATTTGAATGTAGTGCCAGAAATTGCTGCGCACTGGGAAATAGATTCCTTAGGAACCACCTATACTTTTTACTTAAAGAAAGATGTGTTTTTTCATGAAAGTGTTCAATTTGGTCCAAAAAAAACCAGAACAGTCACCGCCCAGGATTTTGTATACAGCTTTAATCGTTTAACAGATCCTGCAGTAGGCTCACCAGGAGGCTGGGTATTGCAACAGGTTGAAAGCTATCAAGCCATCGATCAACACACTTTTCAAATCAAACTCAAGCAAACCTTTCCCGCATTTTTAAGTTTGTTGAGTATGCGCTATTGCGCGGTTGTTCCAAAAGAAGTAGTCGAAGACCCCCGACATGCATTTAGAAAAAACCCCATAGGGACAGGACCATTTAAATTCAAAGCTTGGGAAGAAGACATCAAACTCGTTTTAAGGAAAAACAATCATTACTTTGAACAAGATGACCAAGGGAAACCACTCCCCTATTTAGAAGCGATTGCGATAAGTTTTCTACCCGATATTCAAAGTGAATTCATGCTCTTTTCTCAAGGGAAATTTGATTTCCTCAACTCTCTTGACCCTTCTTATAAAGATGAACTTTTAACCCCAAAAGGGGCATTACAATCCGCTTATCTGGACAAAATCAATTTACAAAAAGGGCCCTATCTGAATACAGAGTACATCGGTTTGTACTTAGATAGCAACAATCCTGCGCTTCAATCAAAAGACATTAGGAAGGCCATCAATATAGGGTTTGACCGCGAAAAGATGATTCGCTATTTGCGCAACACTATTGGGTTTCCAGCTTTAGGAGGATTTATCCCAAAGGGGCTA
The DNA here is from genome assembly GCA_965658115.1 of Candidatus Arcticimaribacter sp. GTDB lineage: Bacteria > Bacteroidota > Bacteroidia > Flavobacteriales > Flavobacteriaceae > Arcticimaribacter. The sequence continues at coordinate 30,924 of CBFHRA010000015.1, forward strand.
GCTGGAAAATCAACACAATCATTTAACCAATATCAACCCCAACAAGGGAGGGCATTAGTGAAAAAGTTCACCAAAGAGAACAAAACCGCCCCCATAATTCGACTAGCGACAGACATTAACTACTTGGATATTTGCGAATACCTGCAGCGAGAGTTACAAAAAATAGGGATTGAAATCGTGATTGATTTAATGCCGACGGCTACTTTAAGGCAAGCCAAATCGTCTGGAAAACTTGAAGCTTTTAGAGCTAGTTGGATCGCTGATTATCCCGATGCTGAGAATTATCTCTCCTTGTTTTATTCGGCGAATTTTTCTCCAGGCGGGCCAAATTACACTCATTTTAAACAAGCAGAGTTTGATGCGCTTTATGAAAAAGCTTCATTGCAATCTTCTTTAGATGAACGCATTGCCTTGTACAGAGAGATGGATGAGATGATTATGCAGCACTATCCCGTTGTACCCTTGTATTATGATCAAGCGGTTCGATTTGTTCAAAAAAATGTTCAAGGTCTTGAGATGAACCCTTTAAACTTACTTTACCTAAAAAGGGTCTATAAAACTGCTCCTTAGTCTTTGCGCCATTTGGCCGTAAGGCCATAAATATTTTCTAAGATATCACGGTCAATTTGCGTTAAAGCAATCTTCCTGCGTTGCATCATGGCTGCATTACTTTCCATGGCTTTGTCAAAGGCATAGGTTTTTAATCCTTGTGCTCCCCCATAACTAAAACTGGGCAAGAAAGTACGTGGAAAGCCTGTTCCAAATATATTGGCACACACCCCAACCACTGTTGCGGTATTAAAAGTCGAGTGAATGCTACAACGAGAATAGTCTCCCATGAGTAGTCCACAAAACTGAAGATCTGTTTTCGCGAAATTTTCTGTTTGGTAGTTCCAAACCCGCAGTTTACCGTAGTTATTTTTTAGGTTCGAGGCATCTGATGCGGCGCCAATATTACACCACTCTCCGATAACAGCGTTCCCTAAAAAGCCATCGTGCCCTTTGTTTGAATAGCCAAGGATAAGAACATTATTAAGCTCACCACCGGCTTTTGCATAAGGGCCTAAGGTCGTTCCGTCATAAATTTTAGCGCCCATTTTTACCACGGCCTGCTCGCATAAGGCGATACTGCCTCGCAGCATACTCCCTTCCATCACCTCAGCATTTTTCCCAATATAGATAGGACCTTCAGTAGCATTTAAGATGGCGCATTCTACTTTCGCTCCTTCTTCTAAGAAAATATTTTCTGGAGCAATCAATTGATTTGTAGAAGAGATGGGAGCACTTTTTCTTCCTTTGGTAAGGCGCTCAAAGTCTAATGCTAAAACCGCTGCATTGTTTAAAAATAAATCTGTTGCTGATTTGATATGTATCAAGGAAGATTCAACTTCAATACAATTGATTGAACTACTCACTTCTGGCGGAAGTGGACTTTCTGTCAAACAGGCGAGAATATTTCCATCGACCGTTAAAGCATCGTTCAAGGTCAAGGTTTTCACTTTATCTGCTAGCGCTTGAGTAGGAATATAAGCAGGATTGATAAAGAGATTTTCTTTAGCCGCTTCTATGGGAAACTTTGGTTGTAAATAGTCCTGGGTAAAGCAGCCACATTTTACTCCTAAAAAGGCTTCCCACTTATCTTGCAATCGATCAATCCCTATACGCAATTGTGCGACTGGACGAATAAAAGTAAAAGGTAATAACTGGTCGCGTTCTGGACCATCAAAAAGAAGAATGTTCATGGATAATCAATTACATAAAATCTATCCCTAAAATTAGGCATAAATTCTCGAAGCAAAACAAGGACAAAAAAAAACTGCCCTAAAAGGACAGTTTTTTGAATTATGGTTAAGCTCAATTTATTTTTTGAACTTGGCGTATTTGTTCTTGAATTTGTCAATTCTACCTGCGGTATCGACTAATTTCGATTTCCCAGTATAGAAAGGGTGTGAAGTGCGAGAAATCTCTAACTTCACTAAAGGATACTCACTACCTTCGATTTCGATGGTCTCTTTTGCATTAACGGTTGACTTCGTTAGGAACACATCTTCGTTTGACATGTCTTTGAATGCTACTAGTCTGTAATTATCTGGATGAATATCTGCTTTCATATCTATATTGTTTTAAAAACGTGTGCAAATGTAAAGGAATTTTCTAAATTTATAAAATTGAAACCAATTAAAAACTTGAATTTTTACTTATTATGGAAAACAACTCATCTACATTAAAGTCACACATCCTTCAATACGGTCTCTTATTGGGAGGGATTTCAGTCGTTTTTGCGCTAATGCTCTTCTTTTTAGACATGCATTACTCCCAAGAATCAACCGTTGGAATTGTTAGTATCGCTATAACAGCAGCGGTAATTATTTTAGGACAATATAACTTTAGAAAAGAAAACGAAGGCTTTCTATCTTTTGGAGAATCCTTAAAATTGGGAGTTGGCATTGCACTTATTAGTAGCATTATAGGAGTCACTTACCAGGTGCTATTGGTAACAGTTATTGATCCAGATACAATTCCAAAAATGATTGAAATAGCGAAGAACCAGCTTTATGACTCTAACCCAGAAATGACCCAAGAACAATTAGATGGTATTCTAGAGATGCAAAAGAAATTCATTTCGCCTCAAATGATGGTAGCTTTTGGTCTAATCGGTGGATTGTTGATTGGATTTGTCATTTCAATGATTAGCGGATTAATCCTCAAACGCAATCGCCCAGAATAGGGGGTAATTTTGTAAGTTTGTAAGCGCATTGCGACTATGGACTTAACAATCATCATCCCTTTATTAAACGAGGCAGAATCCCTGCCCGAACTCCATCACTGGATACAGAAAGTATTCACTACTGAAAACCTATCCTATGAGATCCTTTTTATCGATGATGGGAGTACAGATGATTCATGGCAAGTAATTAGTACGCTTTGCCAAACAAGTACTGCTACAAAAGGCATTCGCTTTTCGCGAAACTTTGGGAAGTCACAAGCCTTACATGCTGGTTTTGCTGCCGCAAAAGGAGAGGTAGTTTTTACCATGGATGCAGATCTACAAGATTCTCCAGACGAACTCCCAGCCATGTACCATCGCCTAAAAGAGGAAAATTTAGACATTCTCTCTGGATGGAAAAAGAAGCGATATGACTCGATTCTTTTTAAAAATATCCCTTCAAAACTTTTTAATTGGGCCGCTAGAAAAAGTTCAGGGATTTATCTCCACGACTTTAATTGCGGCTTAAAAGCCTATCGAAAAGAAGTCGTCAAGAACATAGAAGTCTATGGAGAAATGCATCGCTACATTCCTGTAATCGCAGCGCATGAAGGTTTTACAGCCATCAAAGAACAGGTCGTTCAACACCAAGCGAGAAAATACGGAGAGACAAAATTTGGTTTAAGCCGTTTTATCAACGGATTTCTAGATTTAATCACTTTGAGCTTCTTGCATAAATTTGGGAAACGTCCTATGCATTTCTTTGGACTGTGGGGAACCGTCATGTTCTTAATCGGATTTATTTTTGCAGGCTATTTAGGGATCGATAAATTGTATTTTAATACTGACGGTCGCTTAATTGCAGAGCGCCCAGCATTTTATATTGCATTAACTACCATGATTTTAGGGAGTCAATTTTTTGTTGCAGGATTTTTAGGAGAAATCCTAGTCGGCCAACAAGCAAATACCAAACGTTATACCATTGTTGAACACACAGAAGAGAAACATGACAATTGAGCAAAGCATCAGTCAATGGACAAAAGCACCTTTTGACCAGGCAACCATCGCAGAAGTTGAGACTTTAAAACAAAATCCCGCTGCCTTAGAAGACGCCTTTTACAAAGAAATCGAATTTGGTACTGGAGGGATGCGTGGCATCATGGGTGCAGGTACAAATAGAATTAACCAATACACCTTAGGAAAAGCGAGCCAGGGTCTAGCCGATTACCTCAACAGTAAAAAAGAAGACAGCACTCCAAAGGTTGTTATTGCCTATGACTGTCGTCATAACAGTGAAACTTTTGCCAAAGCAGTCGCGCAGGTTTTTTCTGCTAACAATATCCAGGCTTTTGTCTTTAGTAGCCTTCGTCCTACTCCGCTATTATCTTTTGCGGTACGCTATCTAAAAGCAGACGCAGGCATTGTTTTAACCGCCTCTCACAATCCACCAGAATACAACGGTTATAAAGTATACAATAAATATGGTGGCCAAATTGTTCCTCCTGAAGACACTGCCATAATGGAATTGATCCAAGCGGTCAATTATACCGACATCAAATGGGAGCAAAAAGAAGAATTGATTCAATTGATCGATAAAGAAATCGACCAAGCCTATACCACTACTATTGTTAACGATAGCTATCTTACTGCCGCAGAGCGAAAAGAAACAGCAGTTATTTTTACACCCTTGCACGGTACTTCTATTGTTAGTCTCCCTCCTGCTTTAGAAGAAGCTGGATATAGAAAGGTAAATATCATTGAAGAACAAAAAGATCCGAACGGAGATTTCCCCACGGTGGTATCTCCTAATCCAGAAGAACCAGAAGCTTTTACCCTTGCGCTTAAACAAGCCGAATCCATCGATGCAGATATTATTCTGGGAACAGATCCAGATGCAGATAGAATAGGAATTGGCGTAAAAGACCTCAACGGTAAATGGACATTGCTCAACGGGAATCAGCTTATGGTAGTGCTGACACGTTTTGTACTAGAGCAACAAACTTCAATGGAGAACAGCTTTATTGCTTCAACGGTGGTTTCTACCCCCTTGATGGAAAAAATAGCTCAAGCCTTTGGATTAGAATGTAAATTAGGCTTAACGGGCTTTAAGTGGATTGGTAAAATGATTCAAGACACCCCTAATAAAAACTTTTTATGTGGTGGAGAAGAAAGTTATGGCTTCCTAGTAGGAGATAAAGTAAGAGATAAAGATGCAATTAGCGCGGCCTTGCTCGCTTGTGATTTACAATCCCATTTAAAAGGAAAAGGTAGTTCTATTTACGCCTACCTTTTAGACACCTATCAACGTTTTGGATGTTATCAAGAAAGCCTTCAATCAATCACAAAAAAGGGGAGACAAGGCGCAGAAGAAATTGCTCAACTGATGCGTAAAATGCGTCAAGACAGTCCCAAAACTATCGCGAATAAGGCAGTCGTCAAGCTGGATGACTTTCAATTAAGTCATACAAAACACGCCGACGGAAGCGCTTCTAAGCTCGATTTCCCAAAGGCAAATGTCCTTAAGTTCCATTTAAGTGATGGGAGTACAGTAGCTGTTCGGCCTAGTGGAACAGAACCCAAAATCAAATTCTATATCAGTGTTAATGGAAGACTAAAAAACACTGAAGACTACCCTAATATGCAGGCAACTTTAAACAAGACTTGCGAAGAATTAATGAGTGCCATTATAAGCTTATGACCTATTTCCAGAAAATATTTCGTTATGCTAGTCCTTTTAAACTTTATATAGGACTCAATATTTTCTTTAATATTTTCTATGCGATCTTTAGCGCCATCTCTTTTGTGGCGATGATTCCCATGCTCAATGTACTTTTTGGGCAAACCCCAAAAGTAGAACAGCAACCCACCTACAACGGACTTAGCTCTTTAAAAAGCTATGTAACCGACAGCATGAACTATACCGTTTCTCAAGCTGTGGAAGAAAACCCTTTACATGCTTTGATGCTTTCGATCGGGTTGATCTTAGTCTTGTTTTTTCTGAAAAATCTCTTTAATTATTTAGCGCTCTTCTTTATTACTTTTTTACGCAATGGGATTTTACAGCATTTGCGCAATGACATTTTTAGAAAAATAATCGAACTCCCCGTTGCCTTTTACAGCGAAAAGAAAAAAGGAGACACCATCGCAAGAATTACTGCAGACGTGCTAGAAATACAACATTCATTTCTCTCCATCCTCGAGGTTTTAATTCGCGAACCCCTTACCATCGTTTTTACCCTAGTGATGATGTTTTCTATTAATACAAACCTTAGCTTCTTTGTTCTCTTATTTATTCCCTTCTCTGGTTTGATCATTTCTAGAATTGGGAAATCACTCAAACAAAATTCAGATAAGGTGCAACAAGAACAAGGGAATTTTCTTTCAATCGTAGAAGAAACCTTAGGAGGTCTTCCCATTGTAAAAGCCTTTTTTGCCGAAGAGCGTTTCTACAATAAATTTGCCGCCTCGACCCAGCGCTTTTTTAAATTCAACAACGCCTTGATTAACCGTCAAAACCTTGCCTCTCCTATGAGTGAATTCCTAGGGATCGGGGTCATCGGCGGATTATTGTGGTATGGCGGTAAAATGGTACTTATCGATCAAACTCTTCTAGGGACTACCTTTTTATCGTTTATGCTTTTGGCTTACAATATCCTTACTCCGGCTAAAGCCATAAGCAAGGCAACATATACCATTAAAAAAGGGGATGCTGCCGCAGAAAGAGTTTTAGAACTCTTAGAAACAGAAAACAGCATCAAAGAAGCTACTTCGCCTCAAAAGATAGCAACCTTTCAAAAAGGGATTAGCTTCGAAAACATCCAGTTTTCTTATGACGAAACTACCCTTTTAAAAGACTTTAATTTATCAATTAAGAAAGGAGAAATGGTCGCTTTAGTAGGAGAATCTGGAAGTGGTAAAACCACTTTGGCCAACTTATTAAACCGCTTTTACGACGTTGATCAAGGGCAGATTAACATCGATGGGGTTGACATCAAAAACCTAAGCAAAGAAAACCTTCGACAACTCGTAGGGATTGTTACCCAAGAAGCGATTCTATTCAACGATACTGTAGCGAACAACCTATGTTTAGGAAAACCAGACGCAACTGAAGAAGAAATGATTCAGGCGGCAAAAATCGCCAATGCACATGATTTTATCAGCTCCCTTCCTAAAGGGTATCAAACCAACATAGGGGATCGTGGTGGGAAATTATCTGGCGGGCAAAAGCAGCGTTTATCCATTGCAAGAGCCATCTTAAAAAACCCTGCCATTTTAGTTTTAGACGAAGCTACTTCTGCGCTGGATTCTGCTTCAGAAAAACTGGTCCAAGAAGCTTTAGAAAAACTAATGCAAGACCGCACCTCTTTGGTGATTGCTCATCGATTATCTACCATTCAAAAAGCCGATAAAATTATTGTAATGGATAAAGGCAAGATCGTAGAACAAGGAGATCACAAAAGTTTAATGGCTCAAAATGGGGCTTATACAGCGCTGGTTAATCTACAGCGCCTTTAAAAATGAAAAAAATATTCCCTAATCAAGCAGAAGCCATTGCAAATGCACTGTTTGATATTCTAGAAGAAAAAAAACGCGCTTCCCGTGTTTTAGATCGCTGTGTTGAAGACCACCCTAAATGGGGCGCGAGAGACCGCAATCTTCTCTACAACGCCTGCTTTGAAATCATCCGCTGGAAAAGAAAATACAATTTTATTTCTGGACTGGAAGAAAACGAATTCTCCCCCTGGTCGTGGATCAAAACTTGGTGTCTTTTAAACGACTATACGATTCCAGACTGGAAAGAAATGGATTGTCCCCCTTTTAAAACTAAGGAAGATCTCCTCGCTATTGAATTCCCTTCAGAAGCGATTGCACAGTCTTATCCCGACTGGCTTTTTGCGTTGGGAAAGAATAAATTAGGAGATCTATGGATAAAAGAAACCGTGGCAAGCAATCAACAAGCGGGTATTTCACTTAGGGTTAATCGTCTTTTGGCTTCGCCAAAAAAAATAGCGCAAGCCCTCAAAGAAAATCATCAAGTAGAAACTATCACAAAAGAGCACTACCCCGACGCGCTTTTTTTACCCAAAGGGAGAAAGCTCAATAAAAATCCGCTTTTTAAGCAAGGGAATTTTGAAATCCAAGATGCAAACTCTCAAACCATCGCACCTTTCTGTCAGGTTGAACCAGAGATGAAAGTCATTGATTTATGCGCTGGGGCGGGAGGCAAAACCCTACATTTAGCGGCACTTATGCGTAATAAGGGAGAAATCAAAGCTTTTGATATTGAGGCCAATAAACTTAGAGAGTTAGAAAAACGTGCAAAACGCGCCAAAGTAAAAATCATTCAAAGTCGAGCCCTACCGCCGTCAAGTAGTATGGATCAACTCAATCAATGGGCTGACCGTGTTTTAATCGATGCCCCTTGTAGCGGTTTAGGTACCTTGAAACGAAATCCAGAAATTAAATGGAATTTAACCCAAGAGCAACTCGGCGTTTTACAACAAACGCAGCGAGATCTCCTACTTAAAGGAGCAAAAATGGTTCGCCCCGGTGGCGCATTGATTTATGCCACTTGTTCTTTATTGCCCTCAGAAAATCAAGAGCAAACCGCATGGTTTTTAGAACAAAACCCTATCTTTCAACTAGAACAAGAACTAATCCACCATGCAAGCAGCACTGCTTTTGATGGATTTTATATGGCGCGTTTAATTAAAAAATAACCTCTAATGAAATCGTATCTACTCACACTTTGCTTTTACTTATTCACTGTGAGCCTTTGGGCACAAGAAATAGCAGAATTCCCAAAGGGAAATCTAGCGCCTAATGTGCATCATACTGGGAAAGTTTATCTTAATTTTTTAAGTCAAGCCAATGATAATTTTCCGTATAATATGGTGCTTGCAACTATGGAAGCAGGGGCAAAACTTGATTGGCATAGCCATGCAAAAGGACAACAATTAGTTGTTACCGCTGGAGTAGGATTTTATCAAGAACGCGGAAAAGAAGTTCAAATCATTCGTCAAGGAGATGTAATTAACACCACCCCTGGTGTAGATCACTGGCATGCCGCCACCCCTACAACTGCTGTTGCCTATCTTGCCATCTACCCTCCAGACCCTACCCAGTGGGAAGAGCCCATCGATCAAGTTTTTTATGAATCCATTGTGTACGAGCTTAAAGCCCAGAACAAAAAATAAAGATTTCTTTATTTAACTAGGGTTTTATTCGCTGTGAATAACTCACAACAACTTAGCGTATTTCAGTCCCCCTAGTAGACAAAATTTTTAAAGAAAAGGCGTATTTTTGTGCTTTAAACCGCACGCTATGCTACTGTTTTTTGGCGAACCTACACAAAAGGTTTTCGTTGTTGAATGTTCCTCTACAATTTCTGAAGAAAATAAAATAAAATTGCAATGGCTTTTTGGCGAAGCCCCAGTCATTGACAGCACAGCTGTTTCAGGCAGTTTTATAGGACCTCGAGCTACCATGATTACCCCATGGAGTACTAATGCGGTAGAGATCACACAAAATATGGGTATCGAAGGTATTGTTCGCATTGAAGAATACTTTGCTAAAGCAGTAGTCGATGTCATTGACCCCATGCTCGTAGTTGAATTCAACAGTTTAGATCAAAGCTTATTTACCGTTGATATTGCCCCAGAAAAAGTAGTACAGATCAATGATATTGCTGCCTATAACCAGCAAGAAGGATTAGCCTTAAATCAAGAAGAAATTGATTACCTCAACGATTTAGCAAAATCCCTAGGTCGTCCTTTAACAGACTCTGAAGTTTTTGGGTTTTCTCAAGTAAATTCAGAACATTGTCGTCATAAAATCTTTAATGGAGAATTTATCATTGACAGAGAAACAAAAGCAAGCAGCTTGTTTCAACTCATTAAAAAAACTTCTAAAGAAAACCCTAATACGATCGTTTCTGCCTACAAGGACAATGTCGCATTTATAGAAGGACCCACTATTGAGCAGTTTGCTCCTACTGCTGCAGATCAACCCAGCAGCTTTAAAAAAGAGCAAATCGACAGTGTTATTTCCCTTAAAGCAGAAACCCATAACTTCCCTACCACTGTAGAGCCATTTAACGGAGCCGCAACAGGATCTGGAGGAGAAATCAGAGATAGATTAGCCGGCGGACAAGGTTCATTACCTCTAGCTGGAACAGCAGTTTATATGACTCCTTATTCTCGTGTTCAAGAAGAACGCAAGAAAAGCGCCTTTGCAGAACGCAAGTGGTTGTATCAAACTCCTATCGATATTTTGATCAAAGCATCGAATGGTGCTTCTGACTTTGGGAACAAATTTGGACAACCCCTAATTAGCGGCTCAGTACTAACTTTTGAACATCAAGAAAACGAGCAACGCCTGGGCTATGACAAAGTCATCATGATGGCTGGAGGAATCGGTTTTGGAAAAAAAGAACAAGCGCAAAAAGGGCTTCCTAAAAAAGGAGATAAAATCATTATTCTGGGGGGAGACAATTACCGCATAGGGATGGGAGGAGCTGCGGTTTCATCGGCAGACACAGGTGCCTTTGGCAGCGACATAGAACTCAATGCAGTACAACGTTCAAATCCCGAAATGCAAAAACGTGTGGCAAACGCCATTCGCGCATTGGTAGAAAGTAGCAATAACCCTATTGTATCTATCCACGATCACGGAGCCGGAGGTCATCTAAATTGCCTTTCTGAATTAGTAGAAGATACCGGTGGGACAATTCAAATTGATTCACTTCCGCTGGGGGATCCAACCCTTTCAGCAAAAGAAATTGTTGGAAATGAATCCCAAGAAAGAATGGGCTTAATCCTTTCTGC
>CBFHRA010000016.1:0-9436 GCA_965658115.1 Candidatus Arcticimaribacter sp.
ACTTCCGTCAGGATATTGTGTACTTAACACCCCGTTTTTTAATTCGATGGAAGCAATGGGGTTACAACAGATGTAGGAAAAATCATTGTTGTTTGCATGATAGTCACTACTCTCTAATAAAAGAGAATGAGGAAAAACATCGCGTATTTTAAGATAGGCACTTACGGGTGTAAGCGTATCAGCGAGTATTTTTTTATGTTCTGTTTTAAGGGCAAATGTTTTCATAAGGTGCCAAAATTAAAAAAGGCCTGTCGTGATGACAAGCCTTTGATATGTTGATACAGCGTGTTTCACGAATAAAGTTAATTTATTCGTTCCACCAATTTGTGCTGTTGTTTCTCGTTTTCATTGAGTCAAATATAATTCAAAAAATTAATGTGTTCAATATTGAAAGGAGAAATTATTTATTGGCGTGTGATCCATCACAAAATCCTTCCGGATTCTGTGTATTACCACAACCACATTTAGGTCGATTAGGCATAGCTTACATTTTTAAGGTTACGTCAAGTTCAAAATCGTTGTAGATCGCTTTGTCTCCCAAATTATCAAAGAAAGAATTTGATCCATAGCGAATATCGTGTTTTGAACGATCGATGATTACTTTCGCCGTCGCTTCGTTTCCAGCAAAAGTTAGATCAAAACTTGCTTCTTTAGTGATTCCTTTGATAGTGAAATCTCCAGTAACGGCATAAATACCATTCCCTTTTGCAGTTACATTAGTAAAAACTAAAGTAGCCTCTGGATGAGTTGCTACACCAAAAAAGTCATCAGAACTTAAATGACCAATTAATTTCTCAGCATACTCTCCTTCAAGATCAGTACAGGTCATTGAAGCCATATCAACGACAAAGTTTCCGCCAGTTATAGCACCGTCTGTCATACTAATGCTTCCAGATTTGAGTGAAATATTCCCCTCGTGTTGTCCGGTTACTTTTTTGCCTAACCAGTGGATGTTGCTCGCTGCAGCATCAATGGCTTTTTCTTGAGCTTGTAGGTTTTGTAGTCCAAATAAGAAGGCAGCGCCTAATGCAATAGATAAAATTGTTTTTTTCATAGAATTTAAATTTGAATAATTAATATTTGAATTAAGTAGGTTGAGTTTAGGTAAGTTTTGAGATTAAAGCAATCAATTTTTCTTTTTCGTTAGGGCTTATTTTTTCAACAAGTTGTGCTTCTTTTAAGGTGAGTTGATCATCAATACTCGTTAATAGGTCTAGTCCTAATTGTGTAATGGTAATCTCAACTTTACGTCTATTATTTTCACAAATACATCTTTCGACTAGTTGCTTTTCAATGAGTTTATCCACCAGTCTTGTGGTGTTACTCATTTTGTGAATCATATGCTCGTTTAAGGTCGAAAGATTAGCAGGTTTCCCCTTTTGTCCCCTTAGAATTCGCAATACATTAAATTGAGGTAATGATATCCCAAACGCTTTTGTCAATGAATTTAATTCATCATCTAATCGATTGCCAGCCCTTAATAAAGCGACAACCAAATCTCTATTGTGTTTGTTATTTTTATTTGTCATTACAACAATTGTATGTACAAATGTAATAAAAATTTTGTTAGCGACAAGTTTTGACAGAAAAATGATTTGAAGAGTGGACATTTCGAATTAAATTTGAAAAAAAATATCATGACAGAATTACATCAAGACGAATGGAACGAACAAAGGTTAGCAGCAGAGAATGCTGTATTGCTCGATGTTCGCACAGAAGATGAGTTTAACGAGAAACACCTTGTAGGTGCTACTCTAATAGACATTCGTCAACCCCAAGCTTTTATGGATGCAGCAAATGAACTTCCAAAAGACAAAGCCTATTATATCTATTGTCGTTCTGGTGCCAGAAGTGCCCAGGCTTGTCAATTATTAGATCAATTAGGCGTCGCCGAAACCATTAACCTTAAAGGCGGTATTTTAGCCTGGACTGGAGAAGTCGTCGAGTAATCACAAGCCCCCAAATCGATGAAAGAGGACTTCCTCCACTATGTGTGGAAGTTTCAAAAATTTTTACACAGCCGTTTAAAGACTGTTCAAGGAGACTCCTTGCAGGTCATTCATGTTGGTTTTCACAATCAACACGATGGGCCAGATTCTTCTAATGCGCAAATATATATCGCAGACTTAAAATGGGTAGGTTCAGTCGAAATCCATCTAAAGTCTTCAGATTGGTATCGCCACAATCATCACAAAGACGATGCCTATAACAATGTCATTTTGCATGTTGTTTGGGAGGATGATATCGCAGTTTGCCGCGAAGATGGGAGTCTTTTGCCAACCTTGGTTTTAAAAGAATACATTCCCGTTTCATTACTCGAAAATCACAAGCGAGCATTCTCTAAAACGATTGATTTTATCCCTTGCGAAGTAAACTTCAATAAAGTTCCTTCTCCGCTTTTTCAACTTTGGAAAGAGCGACTTTTTGTTGCGCGACTCGAAGAGAAATCCCAGCGCATTCAAAGTCTTCTTGCAGCGACTAAAAACGATTGGGAGGCAGTATTGTTTTTATTGTTGTCGCGCAATTTTGGTTTAAACATTAATGGGGAGGCTTTTTTTGAGATGGCAAAGAGTATCCCCTTTAAAGTCATAAGGAAATTACAGCAAGATGAAAGAGCGCTAGAAGCCTTGTTGCTAGGACAAGCGGGCTTGCTCGCTACTGCAAAATCATCTGTTTATGGAGCAGGTTTATGGGATGAATTTAAATATTTACAGCATAAGTTTTCTTTGCCCTCGTCAAATATTTCAGTTCGTTTTATGCGATTGCGTCCACAAAACTTTCCCACCATACGCTTGGTTCAATTAGCGCAGTTATATGCCTCTTCTCAGCAGCTTTTTGCAAAGATATTTGAAGCTAAAACCCTAAGTGTACAATGGATGACTAAGGTGGGGGTTTCGCCATTTTGGAAAACGCATTACACTTTTGACAAAGTCTCTAAGACAAGGGAGAAAAAAATCACATCTGCTTTTGTGGATCTACTTCAGGTAAACACTTTAATACCCTTATATTTTTGTTATCAGAGATCAAAAGGAAAGGATCCCAATGCAAAGGTATTTGAATTAATGCAAGCCATAAAACCAGAAAAGAATGTTGTTGTTGAGGGCTTTCAAGCATTAGGGGTAAACGCTAATAATGCCCTAGACACCCAGTCCTTTCTTCACTTAAAAAAAGGGTATTGTGAGCTAAAAAAGTGTTTACTTTGCAGTGTGGGTGTTCATCTTTTAAATCACCCAGAATAGTTATGGCAAGGAATTTTAGACATTGGTTTGAAAAACATGGTTTTGCAGTTTCAACTCGACTGGCAGATCGTTTAGGAATGAAAGTCAAAAGTGTTCGCTTGTTTTTTATCTATGCGTCTTTTGCTACTCTAGTAGGTGGGTTTGTTATTTATTTAACTTTGGCTTTTTGGTTAAAACTCAAAGATTTAATCTATACCAAACGTACTTCGGTCTTTGATTTGTAAAAAATCAATCCAATTGAGAATTTGTTATTAGGGATTATTTTAAGATATTGGTAGCTTAGAAACCTAATAACAACCAAATGCAATTAACTTTTAAACGACTATTATCCGTTTTATTTATATTATTTTCTGCGCCTTTATTTGCGCAAGAGCAAGGTCTAGACGATCGCATTAATGAAGCGTTTACGCCCATAGCAAATTGGTGGGGTGCTGTAGTTCTTCATAACTTTCCTGGAACAGAAATTCCAACCATTATCTTTTTATTGGTGGGTGGAGCATTGTTTTTCACCGTATACTTTGGCTTTATTAATGTTAAAAGATTTCCTACGGCAATTAACACCGTAAGAGGGAAATACGATGAAGTTGATGATCACGGTAACGATAGAGAAGAGGGAGAGGTTAGTCACTTTCAAGCCCTTGCCACTGCCGTTTCTGGTACCGTTGGAAATGGAAACATTGCTGGGGTAGCCTTAGCCATTGCCATAGGTGGGCCAGGTGCCACTTTCTGGATGATTCTTTGCGGATTGATTGGGATGTCGACAAAATTTGTAGAATGTACCTTAGGGGTAAAATACCGTGATGTAGGTGAAGATGGAACTGTTTATGGCGGTCCCATGTATTATCTCACAAAAGGACTAGAAGAAAGAGGTTTTGCTCGTTTAGGGAAAATATTAGCGGTGATTTTTGCTGTGCTTTGTATTGGAGCTTCTTTTGGAGGTGGAAATGCAGCGCAATCGAATCAAGCAGCCATGCAATTGGTTGAATCTTTTGGGATGACTGGAGGTAGTGCGAGAACGATCATTGGTTTAATCATGATGGTTGTGGTTGGTATTATCATTATAGGAGGAATCAAACGTATTGCTCAAGTAACCGAAAAAGTAGTTCCTTTGATGGCCTTGATGTATATTTTGGCTTGCCTCTATATCATTATTACAAACATCACTTTTGTAGACGATGCATTTGGGATGATTTTCTCTCAAGCGTTTAATCCGCAGGCGGGTCTCGGTGGTTTGCTGGGAGTGTTAATCACAGGGTTTAGACGGGCAGCTTTTTCAAACGAAGCCGGGGCAGGTTCTGCTTCTATTGCGCACTCTGCAGTTAAAACAAAATACGCTGCTTCTGAAGGTCTAGTCGCCTTATTAGAACCTTTTATCGATACCGTTGTGATTTGTACTTTGACTGCTTTAGTCATTATTATCTTTAATGGAGATAGCACAGTATTTCAATATGGCGGCGAAGGCGGAATGGTGATGATTGATGGTCAACCGGCAGAGGGGGCAGCAATTACTGCTGCAGCTTTTGCAAAATACATCTCTTTCTCTGGACCTTTCTTAACCATAGCTGTAGTATTGTTTGCGGTATCTACCATGATTTCTTGGTCTTACTACGGACTGCAGTCTTGGATGTTTGTTTTTGGAAAAAGTAAAATTTCTGACCTTACCTATAAGATCCTTTTCCTGTTATTTATCGTTATTGGAGCGGCAGGAGATATGTCAGCTGTATGGACATTCTCAGACGCGATGATTTTAGCGTTAGTATTCCCTAATATGATAGGGCTGTTCTTCTTATTCCCAAAGGTGAAAGAAGAATTAAATCGTTATTTAGAAGCGATCGGGACTATAAAATAAAGCATTATGACTTTTAAAACCGCTATGGGTTTTTCGGTTCGACGAAAGACGATAGCGGTTTTTTTTGTGCTTCTATTACTGGGATTACTACTGTACAATCGCTCACTTGAACAGGCTGTTTCAACTTCAGAAACACTTGCATTAGATGGTCTATTACAAAAAAAGATCGATTCGCTTAAAGCACTCGAGCAACCCAAAACCATTTATCCCTTTAACCCAAATTTCATCAGTGATCAGCGGGGATACTTTTTGGACTTAAGTCCTCAAGAAATTGATCGCCTACATGCCTATCGCGAGCAGGGAAAGTGGATCAATTCGGTACGTGAATTTCAAAAAGTCACTGGGGTTGATTCGACTTGGCTAAAAGCATATAGTCCATTTTTTAACTTTCCAACTCGAGTAAAGAAAGAGCAGAAAAAAGACACAAAAAAATCATTTCCCCCTATTGATTTAAACACTGCAACCGCAGATGAATTAAGACAAATCTATGGGATAGGCGAGGTGTTGAGTCAGCGAATTATTCGCTATCGCGAAAGATTACAAGGCTTCGCTAAAGAAACACAACTAGCCGAGGTTTATGGTTTGTCCCCAGAGGTGTTAGTGCGACTTCAATCCAGATGCAGTATCATTACGCAGCCTACTTTTGAAAAGATTGCCCTACAGGAAGCTAGCTTGCAACAGCTTTCTAATCTGCCTTATCTCTCTTATACAGAAGCCCGAAAAGTGGTTCGCTTAAGAACAGAATTAAAACAATTGTCATTGGTTAATTTACATTCAATCAAAGGTTTTGATAGCTTAAAAATTAAAAGATTAGCCCTATATTTGTTTTAAAAAGCTATGATGGATACACCAACATTGGTTTCTATGCATGAAACTGAATCCTTAAAATTGGTTGCCGACGCTGCAAGAGAATATGCAGAGAAGCATTTGCGCCCTTTTGTAATGGACTGGGATGAATCTCAGCATTTTCCAATTGATGCAATGCGAATCGCAGGCCAATTAGGCTTCTTAGGAGTCATTATCCCATCAGAATATGGGGGATCGGGAATGAGTTATCACGAGTATATTGCTATCATCGAACAAATTTCGATTGTGGATCCTTCTATAGGACTTTCTGTAGCGGCGCATAATTCTTTGTGCACTAATCACATCTATTTATTTGGAAATGAAGCACAGCGTTGTAAGTGGCTGCCTAAATTAACTTCGGGAGAGCATATTGGTGCTTGGGGCTTGACAGAGCACAATACAGGTTCAGATGCAAAAGGGATGAGTACGACTGCCCGTAAAGATGGAGACGATTGGATCTTAAATGGTACCAAAAACTTTATCACTCATGGTAAGAGTGGAGATATCGCTGTGGTCATTGCTCGTAACGGAGAAAAAGGGGACAATCACGGGATGACTGCTTTTGTTGTGGAAAGAGGAACTCCAGGCTTTACCGCAGGGAAGAAAGAAAATAAACTGGGGATGCGCGCTTCAGAAACCGCAGAAATGGTTTTTGACAACTGCCTTATTCCAGATGAAAACAGATTAGGTGAAGTAGGCGAAGGCTTTATACAATCCATGAAAATCCTCGATGGCGGACGTATTTCTATTGGAGCACTTTCCTTAGGTATTGCAAAAGGGGCCTATCAAGCTTCATTAAAATATTCTAAAGAGCGTCATCAATTTGGTCAAGCCATTAGCAAGTTTCAATCAGTTGCCTTTAAGTTAGCTGATATGGCGACAGAGATAGAAGCTTCAGAACTTTTATTGCATAAAGCAGCCAGTGATAAAATGCACGGAAAGAATGTGACCAAAAGCGGGGCAATGGCAAAAATGTATGCCTCTGAAGCCTGCGTTAAAATTGCGAATGAAGCCGTTCAGATTCACGGTGGTTATGGTTTCACCAAAGACTTTCCAGTAGAGAAGTTTTATCGCGATGCAAAGCTGTGTACCATAGGAGAAGGAACAACTGAGATACAGAAATTAGTCATTTCTAGAGATATTTTAAAGAATTAAGAAAAGGTAGTGCCGATTTAACCTAAAGCAGTTATATTTGCACACATTTTAAAAGAGAGGAGGTTAAGTTTTATGTTAATAATTCCAATAAAAGAAGGCGAAAACATCGATAGAGCGCTAAAGCGTTTTAAAAGAAAATTCGATAAAACAGGCGGGATGCGTCAATTACGCGCACGCAAACAATTTTTAAAGCCTTCTGTAAAAAACAGAGCTAAGATTCAAAAAGCACAATATATTCAAGGCTTACGCGACGCAGAAATGCAGTAAGCAAATTGTGTTAAATAATTTCAACGTTGTGGTTAAAGTTTTATCTTTAATCACAACGTTTTTTTTATGGCTATAGCGAAGTTTATTGATTATGTCGAAAAGGAGAAGAACTATTCTCCACACACGCTTAAGGCCTATCAAAACGACTTAGAGCGTTTTGCTGAATATTGTTCTAGAGAACATCAAGAAGATGCCATTGAGTTGATTGAATACCCTTTAATTCGCTCGTGGATTCTGCATTTAGGAGAAGCGGGAAATAGCAACCGTACCATCAACCGCAAGATTTCTGTTTTGCGTTCCTACTACAGTTTTTTAATGCGAATAGAGCAACGCAAGACGAATCCTTTGAGAAAGCATAAACCGCTCAAAGAAAGTAAAAAAGTCCAGCTGCCTTTTACAGAAAAAGAAATTGCTGAGCTTTTAGATGGAGCTCATTTTGAAGACAACCATCAAGGCGTATTAGCTAAAACGATCATAGAAACCCTTTACAGCACTGGGATGCGAAGAACAGAGTTAGTGCATCTTGAGACCTCTAGGGTTGATTTTGACAACAATTGTCTTAAAGTTATCGGGAAGCGAAATAAAGAGCGAATTATTCCTGTTATTCCTGCTTTAAAAAAGCAACTGCAATACTTTGATAATCTAGTAAATACAATGCGTTCTCAAGCCGATAATCCTTATTTCTTTTGCAATAAGAAGGGGCAGAAAATAAGCGATGCGCTTGTATATCAATTAGTAAATGATTACTTTAATAAAGTATCCACTAAGGTGAAACGCAGTCCACATATGTTACGGCATAGTTTTGCAACCCATCTTTTGAACCAAGGGGCCGATCTCAACACAGTAAAAGATTTACTGGGGCATGCCTCACTCGCTGCGACCCAAATCTACACACACAGCAGTATGGAGCAAATAAAAGCCGTCTATAAAGACGCTCATCCTAGAGGTTATAAAAAGTAAGTTTAATCATTAAAATCTTTGTCTTATGAAAATCAATGTACAAGCCACCAACTTTAACGTAGATCAAAAATTAGTCGATTTCACCCAGCGTAAAATTGACAAACTATATCAATTTTATGACAAAATTTTAACGGTTGATGTTTTTTTTAAAGTTGAAAATACGACAAATCGCGTCAATAAGTTTGCTGAAATCAAGATAGGAATTGTCGGTGAAAGCGTTGTAGTCAAGAAGTTGTGCAAAAGCTTTGAAGAGTCTATTGACTTAAGTGTCAAAGCCGCAGAGCGAATGTTAATTCGTCATAAAGAACTACTTAGATCTTAAGAAATATTTTTTCTACATTTTCTTTGAAACAAAATAAATAAATCAATACATTTGCACCGCTCGAAAGGGTAGTTAAAAGCCGATGTAGCTCAGCTGGCTAGAGCAGCTGATTTGTAATCAGCAGGTCGTGGGTTCGAGTCCCTCCATCGGCTCTTTGTTCTTTATATTATATGTTTATTGGGGAGATACTCAAGCGGCCAACGAGGACAGACTGTAAATCTGTTGTTTTTTAACTTCGCAGGTTCGAATCCTGCTCTCCCCACACCTTTAAAAGCTTTCTTATGATTGTTTTTATAAAATGCGAGAGTAGCTCAGTTGGTAGAGCGTCAGCCTTCCAAGCTGAATGTCGCCGGTTCGAACCCGGTCTCTCGCTCTAATTAACGCCGACGTAGCTCAGGGGTAGAGCGTTTCCTTGGTAAGGAAGAGGTCGGCAGTTCAAATCTGCTCGTTGGCTCTATACAACATAAGGCTTCCTAAAAGGGAAGCCTTTTTTTTATCCTTATTTCATTACTGCCTTTTTCTCTTAAGGCAATTGCGGGAGGTCTTCGACCTAAATGTTTTTCTTTGGGATCATTTTTAACACTTTAAATACAATTAAATCACTTTTTTTTGGTTTATAGATAGAATACCCTGCATGCTAATAAATTTAAACATCCTTGTTTTGAAACTAAGGGGTAGTATTCTTGTTGTTTTTTATTTCTTTTCTCTCTCTGCTTATGGGCAGTTTACAGGGACAAATCAAGTGATCAATAATGGCAAAATGCGTTTTGGGAATGGAACCCAACTTTCTATCAATGC
>CBFHRA010000016.1:9770-22039 GCA_965658115.1 Candidatus Arcticimaribacter sp.
ACCATAAGAAATATAGGGACAGTACAGGCGAGTAATATACGTTATTGGGTAGGAACTAGAGATGATTATGTAGGGGGAACCGATCAACCCACTAAAATAAGAGGGAATTTAAATGATGGAACTTTTGAAGCAATTACCTTAACATCGCAAAGAGCATCTGCTTTACGTATTACAACAACGAGTGAAGGGATATTGTTCTTTACGACTTCCACCCGTGGGAATAATGTCCATGCTGGCTATGATCCAGCCGAAAATCCTTCAACTGAATTAAATCCTGATACTGCTCCTATCATCAGTACGAATGATGGATCCTATAGTATGTTTATTCGCATCAATGATTTAGCGGTAAATGAATCTGATTCTTTTGTTTGGTATTACGCCGCTGCTGCACTGAACGAACTCGATGATATAATTGAAGAAGTATCAGACTCTAGCGAGCAAAACGATTGGGATACAGATGGGTATTTAAACGAGGTGGATAGCTGTCCTAATGCTGCAGGTGTACCAGCGCTGAACGGCTGTCCTTGGTCTATTGATTTGGGTAATAATTATAAGTCAAACACCGCTTCTAATTCTGTGATTGTCGCAAATGAAACTTACCATTGTCAGCTTTTTGAAAATAGATTTTTTAATACCGCTTATCATTCTGGAGATGACCCAGAGCCAGAAGTGGGGGATCATATTATTTGGAATAACAAGCACTCCTTCCCTCAACCGTTTACGTTTAATCAAGATGGTTTTGCCTATATGAAAATGCGCAATTTTAACAAGATTATTGAGGTGCGCAAAACAGATGGATTAATCACAGCAATTTATGCTTGTCCTTAAATTATGAAGTTAATATGAATTTGATTCAACTCAGTTTTAAACAAAATCTATTTGTTATTTGTGCCATGAGCTTAACTGTTTTCGCTTTTGGCCAAAATAATTTAAAGCAAGCAGAAGTTAACGACAATCTAATTGGAAAAGTTATTTTTCTGGAAAATGAGATTGCTTTAAATCAAAGCGAAAACACTCTTCAGGATAAGGTAACTTTTCGTTTTAGTTATTCTTCTCAAGAGAACTCAGTCCAAAAAACTAAAAAAACAATCGATTTTATGACTTCTCAAAAAACATTTGAAAGCTTATTTAATCAAGTAAAAGAGGTCTTTAAAAGTAAAGTTCCCAAAGAAATTTCTCTCGATCAAAATGTAAAAATGCATTTGGAAATGATTACAAACACAGATATTCAGTTTAGGTTTTATAAAGACGGGAATAATCAAGGCGGTTTTACTGTATCTCCAACGGGCTTGCATTTGTTATTTGGAAAGGAATGGAATAAAAGCTTATGGTATAATTACTTAGCCGATTAATCCTTTAAAAAAAATATTGATACTTTTGCCCAAGTATTTAAAATGACCATCAATATCAATGGTGAAATTACCGAAGTTAATGTGGATGACGCAACGGTAAATTAGCCCAATGTGCGTTATAACGACGGTCAATATTATTTTAATATCTCTTTATAAAAGACTAGTTATACCAATAAAAACCCTCTTTATAGAGGATTTTTTTATGTTTCATTCTTAAATAAGAGCGTAGATTCTTTCTAAGATATACTATCTTTAAATGGACAAATTAACGCTATGCAAACACCAGAAGGATTAACCAGACTGCTTAACTTAAAGCAATTAGATACCCATCGCTTTGAAGGAGAAAACTATCAAACAGTTTGGCAACGTGTTTATGGGGGACAGGTTTTAGCGCAAGCCCTGCATGCGGCACATCAAACAGTTCCTGCAGACCGTTTAGTGCACTCATTACACGGTTATTTTATTTTACCAGGGGATATTAAAACACCTATTGAATACGAAGTAGAAGCGCTACGCGACGGGGGTAGTTTTACCACTAGGCGCGTTACAGCCTTGCAAAAGGGAAAAGCTATTTTTGTATTAGCGGCTTCTTTTCAAATTCAACAAGAAGCCCTTGATAAGCATACGCCTTCTCCGGCGGCTACAGCTCCAGAAGGCTTGCTTTCTGATGTTGATCTCTTAAAAACCGAAGAAGGAATTTCTGACAAGATGAAGCTTCACCTATTAGCCCGTAATCCTTTTGCCTTTGAGTTTCGTCCTGAAAAAAAATATTCCCATAAAGTTAAATCAAACGAAAATCGAAACATCTGGTTTAAGCTAAAAAAGCAAACCACTCTTGACCAGCGCCAGCAAAAAGAGTTTCTGGCCTATGCGGTAGATTACGATCTCTTAGTGATGTCTGTGATAAGTCATTATCAAGATGAATATGATCAACCTTTACAAGTAGCTAGTTTAGATCACGCCATGTGGTTTCATCGTCCTTTTGATGTGAATGAATGGCTGTTGTTTGCCATGGATAGCCCGAATGTTTCTGGGGCGCGATGTTTAGGAAAGGGAAGTGTTTTTGATCGCGAGGGAAATCTTGTAGCCACCGTGATTCAAGAAGGATTAGCGCGACCTTTTAAGTTAGATTAGATCGCCATAATGTGTTCTTAATTCACTTATCCAGTGATCTGGGATCTCCGCTTTTTTGAGGAGCTTAACATTATAGGCCTTAATGGTATTATTAGAAATGGCCACTAGTCTATTTTGACTTTTACTGTATAAATGCGCTTGACATTGCAAGCGATCTTCTTCTAATTTAACGATATCAAAATCTATTCTAACCGTATCTGGGTAAACCACTGGGGCGATGTATTTAATATCACTCCAGGCGAGGATGGGGCTAATTTCAGAAAGACCTGCTGTTTTTCCTTTCATCAACTGTTCAAAAAGCAAGAGGCGGGTAGATTCCACCCATTTTAAATAAATGATATTATTAACATGTTGCATGGCGTCCATATCTCCCCAGTGAACACGCACTTCAAGCGAGACAATTGGTTTTTTTTGCTCCATTATTTTTGTTTTAGTTGGGCCGCAAAGGCTTGGACTCTTTTTTTGAGTTCAGGATCTTTCCCTGTGGCGACAAATTCACTCGCCATTTGATCTAAATCGCGATCGACTAGAGCGAGGAGTTGTTTGCGTGCAAGACGTTTACTTTCGATATAAACTGGACCATAAACTTTAAGGCATTTTTCGAGGTGTTTTTTGGCTAAGCCTAAGACTTGATCTGCCGGAGCAATGGCTTGTACAATATTTTCTTCTAAAGCTTCTTGAGCAGAAAAGAGCTTGGCGTTTTGTAAGGCTTGAAAAGCTTTTTGTTCCCCTAAAGTATAGCACCATAAATCCATCATTAACTCTGGGACAATCATCGAGAGTTTAAACTCGTGCATCCCGATAACATGCTTTGGTTCTTCGGCCATTATACGATAATCTGCACATAGGGTAAGGATTGTTCCGCCGGCAGGCGCAAATCCTGTAATAGCACAAACAAAGGGTTTAGGATAGCGCACCATGGCTTGTAAAGCACCGTAATAATCAATCCAAAAGGCATGGGTTTCTGCTTCACTCATTTGGGCTTGCTCTACTACATCAAGACCAGCGCTAAAGGCCCCAGTATGCCCAGTTAAAATCACTCCGTCAACCGATGGGTTTGCTGTAAGAGAAAGAAAACTTTCTTTTAATTCTTTGACCAATTGATGGGTAATGGCATTCACCTTTCCGTTGTTTAATTGAACGATGGCAATATTGTTCTCTATAGTAGTAATGAGCATGCTTTTTATTTAAATCAGATTTAATATTCACGAAGATAACACTATATTTAGCACTTCTTTAAAAGAGAAGTTTAGTTTTTTGAAGGATTCATGGAGATAAACACAAACTATTATACCACCCAAAAGATTGCCCGCTATTCCACCTTTGGAACGCTGGGTCCTGCAACAAAATATTTTTGGTTTGCCTTACACGGTTCAAAGATGCTTTGCGAGCAGATGTTGTATAAGTTTAAAGCGTTTGATCCTAACGAGCATTTTGTCGTTGCTCCAGAAGCCTTGATTCGGTTTTATGAAAAAGATTTTGGGGGACCTGTTGTCGCTTCATGGATGACCAAGCGAGATCGTCTAGAAGAGATCGAAGACTTTAGTGAATACCTCTCTGGATTATACGCTTCTTTTGTGGCGCAGTTGCCTCCAGATTGTGTTAAGTCGATTCTAGCTTTTTCGCAAGGTGGAACAACCGCCTTTAGATGGTTACACGCTAGAGCGGTTGAGGTAGATTATCTTATCCCATACGCTTGTTGGATTCCAGAAGATATTCCGCTTAGTCAAAGCAAAACCGATCTATCCAAAGTAGACCTTTTGTTTACCTATGGAACCGAAGATCAATTTTTAACAGAAAAACGCATCGCAATGGTCAATGCTGTAATTGCGCAAAATAACTTAACGGTAAAATCATTGCCCTATAAAGGAGATCATCGGGTGAGTAAAGAACAACTTCAAAATATATTTGAACACTATATTAAAAAATAATCATGGCAGAAAAGAGCTATTGGGAAGGATCAGATCACTATTTATGTGATACAGAATTAGCACAGGCATTTCATATTTCAAGAACCTTAGGGATGCCCCTTTTAATCGAAGGCGAACCGGGAACAGGGAAAACAGAACTCCCCCTGCAGTACGCAAAAGCACAAGGGCTAGAACTGCATGTCTATCCCGCTGGATCAAAAAGTAATATAGAGCAGTTTGTCGCAAAATTTGACCATGTCAAATATTTGAGAGATTCGCAAGTTGAAATTCTCAATGCGCAGAGAGAAGAAAAAGGCCTAGCGTCAAAGATGTCTACCGCTGGTCGCGATACAGAATCCTTAGGGGATTATGTTAGTAAAGGCCCTGCGGCCAAAGCGTTTAGCTCGCCTAATTCTGTACTATTGATAGATGAGATCGATAAAGCGCCACGTGAATTTCCAAATGATTTATTGTACGCATTAAGTCACCGCAAGTTTGTCATGCCAGAATCTGGAGAAGTAATAGAAGTTTCAGAAGAAGACATGCCAGCCATTGTGATTACCTCGAATCGCGAGCAAGAATTACCCACGGCCTTTAAAGGAAGGTGTATCTATCATTACATCCAATTTCCAGAGGCAGATAAAATGCGAGACATCATTCAAAAACACCACCCGAAAGTAAGTGACAAAATTGTCGATACAGCTTTAGATATATTTTATCAATTGCGAAAAATTGGTTTAGAACGTGCGCCTACCACTAGGGAGTTATTGAACTGGCTAAAGTATATCAAAACCTTTAGTTCAAAAGAAGCCATTGATAAACTCAATGCGCTGGATGGTCTGGGAACGTTGATTAAAACTCAGGCTGACTATGAGAAAGTACAACGCCAATTGGCCCTTGGTGGAGGTCAACCTCCCATGGGAACTTCACTGAATTAAATAGTATGTTTACGACCCTTCCAGAACGATTTAAAGCTTTTCATCTCACAGTAGATGTGCGTACACTTTTGCTATTGCAAAAAGCCATCGATCGCGAATTGGTCAAAACCATCGGTGACTTATACAATGTACTGCGCACTTTTATTGTAAAGAGCCCGGAATTAATGGGTCCCTACACCCGTGCCTTTTACGATTACTTTTTATCCATTGACATTCGCAATGGCGAACAATTGCACGATGCCGTTTTACGTTCGCAAACCTTTCAACAATGGAAAGAGCAAAACGCCGGTCGTCTTGAAGAAGATATGACTCGAAAAGAAATGGCGAATCTATTTCTTGACGAAGTCCACATCACCCATTATGATATCCAAAAAGTGATTGATGGAAGAGCGCTTTGGGAAAAAGACAATGGCGATGTAGAAGATCAAGACCGCGAAGGAGAAGAAGGCGACGGGGAAAGAAGACCCCTAGATAAAATGGCCGACTATTCTGATTTGACCTTAGAAGAACTAATGGCGCGAATGGAAGAAGTCCTTAAGCAACAAAAACGCGATCACAGTGGCGGCAGTCACTGGGTAGGGACAGGAGGAATCTCTCCTTATGGTCATGGAGGCGCAGCCAAAGATGGTATTCGTGTTGGTGGAAGCGGAGGCGGAAAAATGGCCCGTAAAGTAATGGGAGATGCGAACTTTTTCCCCGTTGACTTAGATGCCATTTTAAATGACAATAATATAGATGCAGCTTTGGCTTCTCTTAAAGGGATCGTAGAAGAATCTGCACAAGAAACCCTCGATGTAAAAGAAACCATCGATCGCGGTTTAGAAAGAGGAGGATTATTTCTTCCGGAAATTAAAAACGAGACTGAAGAGAAATTACAAGTACTTCTCTTTATAGACAATGGGGGCTATTCGATGCATCCCTATATCAAAGCAGTACAAACTTTGTTTCGCAAAATGAAAACCCGTTTTGCCCACGATCTTGAAACCTATTATTTCCACAACACCATCTATGGTCAAGTTTACAGTGATGCACAACGCAGAAAGCGCGTCCCCATTGAGCGCATCTTGTCTAAGAGTCCTAATTATCACGTTTTCTTTGTTGGAGATGCCGCCATGGCACCCTATGAATTAAGCAATCAAAGTATGAACACCTATATGGAGATGACGAAGCATTTTTCTAAATGTGCCTGGCTCAATCCAGAACCCCTAAAGTTTTGGGAACACACTTTGACCATTCAAATCATCAAAGAATTGATTCCCATGGAATCACTTACGCCCGCTGGAATTGAGAAAGCAGTGCTAAGAATGAATAAGAACAGAAAAAACAAAGGTTAAAGACCCTTAAAAAGAAGCGCTCGTTCAAGAATATTCTAGGGGTAATTTAAAACGACAAAAAAAACTTTAAAAAGTTTCTCGTTTATAACAAGTTAATCATAAAAATTTATAAATTTGCACCTCTTAAAACACTAAAGAAAAACCTGTATTATGGCTAAAGAAACTTTTGATCGGTCAAAACCCCACTTAAACATTGGAACTATTGGCCACGTTGATCACGGTAAAACTACCCTTACTGCTGCAATTACTAAAGTACTAGCAGACGCTGGTCACTCTGAAGCACGTAGCTTCGACCAGATTGATAACGCTCCTGAAGAAAAAGAGCGTGGTATTACAATTAATACTTCTCACGTAGAGTATCAAACAGAAAATCGTCACTATGCACACGTTGACTGTCCAGGTCACGCCGATTATGTGAAAAACATGGTTACTGGTGCTGCTCAAATGGACGGTGCTATCCTTGTAGTTGCTGCTACAGATGGTCCTATGCCACAAACAAGAGAACACATCTTATTAGGTCGCCAGGTTGGTGTGCCACGTATTGTTGTTTTCTTGAACAAAGCCGATATGGTTGATGATGAAGAATTATTAGAATTAGTTGAAATGGAAGTACGTGAATTACTTTCTTTCTATGACTATGACGGAGATAACACTCCTGTTGTTCTTGGTTCTGCTCTTGGAGCATTAAACGGAGAGCAAAAGTGGGTGGACACTGTAATGAACTTAATGGCTGAAGTTGATGCATGGATCGAGTTACCTAAGCGTGACGTTGATAAAGATGCATTAATGCCTGTTGAAGATGTATTCTCGATCACTGGTCGTGGTACTGTTGCAACTGGTCGTATCGAAACGGGAGTATTTAACTCTGGAGATGCGGTTGATATCATCGGTATGGGTGCTGAAAAGTTAACTTCTACTGTAACTGGGGTTGAGATGTTTAGAAAAATCTTAGACCGTGGTGAAGCTGGAGATAACGTTGGTATCTTATTAAGAGGTATTGAAAAGACAGACATCAAAAGAGGTATGGTAATCTGTAAGCCAGGTTCTGTAACTCCTCACGCTAAATTTAAAGCCGAGGTATATATCTTGAAAAAAGAAGAAGGTGGTCGTCACACACCATTCCACAACAATTACCGTCCACAGTTTTACGTTCGTACAACTGACGTAACAGGGAACATTAACCTTCCTGATGGTGTAGAAATGGTAATGCCTGGAGATAACTTAACAATTACTGTTGATTTAATTTCTCCAATCGCATTAAGTGTTGGTCTACGTTTTGCGATCCGTGAGGGTGGTAGAACTGTTGGAGCAGGTCAGGTAACTGAGATGTTAGACTAACCAAAAAAAGTTTTTTAAATGACCCTAAGGTGTCCGCCAATGGCGGATGCCTTTTGTGTCAAATAAAAACGGGTTTAGCTCAGTTGGTAGAGCACTGGTCTCCAAAACCAGGTGTCGGGAGTTCGAGCCTCTCAACCCGTGCAGTTTAAAAGTATCACAGATGGCAGCAATTATTAACTATATCAAAGATTCTTTCGAAGAATTAAAAAACAATGTAACATGGACTCCCCGTGCCGAATTACAGCAGTCTGCTGTGGTCGTACTGGTCTTTTCCATTTTATTTTCATTAGCCATTTGGGGAGCAGACACTGTTTTATCTGGTGTAGTGCAAGCCTATTTTAACTTGATTAACGGATAAACATGGCAGAAGCAAGCCCAAAAAAATGGTATGTTGTTCGCGCAGTAAGCGGTCAAGAAGCAAAAATCAAAGATTATATTGCTTCTGAGATTAACCGTTTAGGTTATGACAGCTACCTTGAAGATATTCTAGTTCCTACTGAAAAAGTCGTGCAGATTCGCAACGGCAAAAAAATTAACAAGGAAAAAGTTTACTATCCTGGTTATATTATGATTAAAGCTGATTTATCTGGTGAAATTCCTCACATCATTAAATCAGTGACGAATGTTATCGGCTTTTTAGGAGAAACTAAAGGCGGAGAACCTATTCCTTTACGTACCGCAGAAGTTAATCGCTTACTCGGTAAAGTAGATGAATTAGAATTAAGTAAAGAACATGTAGCGATTCCTTTCACTGTAGGAGAAAGCATCAAAGTAGTCGATGGACCTTTCAATGGTTTCAACGGTACGATAGAAGAAGTGAACGAAGAAAAGCGCAAGCTTCAAGTTATGGTGAAGATTTTCGGAAGAAAAACGCCACTAGAACTCAGCTACATGCAAGTAGAGAAAATTTAAATGTTACTCATATAAATTGAATTTCCTAGGCTTCCACTCTGGAAATTCGCAAATGTAAATTGAAACAATGGCAAAAGAAGTAGACAAGCTAGTCAAATTACAAGTTAGGGGAGGTGCTGCGAATCCATCGCCACCGGTTGGACCCGCGCTAGGTGCTGCAGGAGTCAATATCATGGAGTTTTGTAAGCAGTTTAATGCTAGAACTCAAGATAAGCCAGGTAAAGTATTACCTGTTGTGATTTCTGTATACAAAGACAAATCATTTGATTTCGTCATTAAGACACCTCCGGCGGCCGTTCAATTGATGGAAGCAGCCAAGGCTAAAAAAGGCTCTGGAGAACCCAACAGAACAAAAGTAGCTTCGGTTACTTGGGATCAAGTACGTACCATCGCAGAAGACAAAATGCAAGATTTAAATGCATTTACAATTGAATCTGCAATGAAAATGGTTGCTGGTACCGCACGTTCTATGGGCTTCACAGTTAAAGGTGAGTCACCCTTTTAATTTTTAAAGAAGAAAAGAAATGGCAAGACTTACAAAAAAGCAAAAAGAAGCACGCGCAAAGGTTGATGCAAAGAAAACCTATTCGCTAGAAGAAGCATCTGCATTAGTTAAAGATTTAACCAATGTAAAATTTGATGCTTCGGTTGATTTAGCAATTCGATTGGGTGTTGACCCTCGTAAAGCGAACCAAATGGTTCGTGGTGTTGTTACCTTACCACACGGTACTGGAAAGAACGTTCGCGTTCTTGCCCTAGTTACCCCAGATAAGGAGGCAGATGCCAAAGAGGCAGGCGCTGATTATGTTGGATTAGATGAATACTTACAGAAAATCAAAGACGGCTGGACCGATGTTGATGTGATTGTAACCATGCCCAGTGTAATGGGTAAATTAGGTCCTTTAGGACGTGTATTAGGCCCACGTGGTTTAATGCCTAACCCTAAGACTGGTACAGTGACAATGGATGTCAAAAAAGCAGTTAGCGATGTAAAAGGAGGTAAGATTGATTTCAAAGTGGATAAAACAGGAATCGTTCACGCATCTATTGGAAAAGCATCTTTCGATGCCCTTAAAATCCAAGAAAATGCAGACGAACTGCTGAAGACCATCATGAAGTTAAAACCTTCTACCACAAAAGGGACTTATGTGAAAAGCATTTTTATGTCTTCAACCATGAGCCCAAGTATTTCAATTGACACCAAAATCGCTTAAGATTTTTAAAACGTATTCGTAATGACAAGAGAAGAAAAATCGCAAGTAATTGAAACGCTCACGGCTGAGTTAGCAGAAGCTAAAACACTTTATCTAACCGATATCGCTGGATTAGACGCCGCAACAACTTCAGACCTGAGACGAGCTTGTTTTAAGGCCGGCATTCGTCTTTCTGTTGTAAAAAACACCTTGCTTGAAAAAGCAATGGAAGCATCAGATAAAGACTTTGGCGAATTATCTCAAGTATTAAAAGGGAATACTTCCTTAATGTTTTCTGAAACTGGAAACGGACCTGCAAAACTGATCAAAGATTTCCGTAAGAAATCGGATAAGCCGATTTTAAAAGGAGCTTTCATTGAAGAGTCAGTTTATATAGGGGACGATCAAATTGATACCCTTGTGGCAATCAAGTCCAAAGAAGAACTCATTGGAGATATTATTACCCTTTTACAATCTCCTGCTAAAAACGTTATCTCTGGACTTCAGTCTGGTGGAGGACAATTGGCTGGAATTTTAAAAACTTTATCAGAGCGTTAAGCCCTGGTAACAAATTTGTGTACGCACTCAACTAAATAATTATTTAATTTAATTTTAAAAACTTAAATCATGGCAGATTTAAAAGATTTCGCAGAACAACTAGTTAATTTAACTGTAAAAGAAGTTAACGAATTAGCTGACATTTTAAAAGAAGAGTATGGTATTGAGCCTGCTGCAGCCGCTGTTGCTGTTGCTGGTCCTGCCGCTGGTGGTGGAGAAGCTGCTGAAGAGAAAACAGAATTTGATGTTATTCTTAAATCAGCTGGTGCTTCTAAACTTGCTGTTGTAAAACTCGTTAAAGAATTAACTGGTCTTGGCTTAAAAGAAGCTAAAGAATTAGTTGATGGAGCTCCTGCACCTATTAAAGAAGGTGTTGCTAAAGACGAAGCAGAAGGATTAAAATCTTCTTTAGAAGAAGCTGGTGCTGAGGTTGAACTTAAGTAGTTCTTCCCCATCCCATTGAAATAGGTTATGGTCTTTGACACACGTCAAAGACCGTAACCCTTTTTCCGTTTAAAAACCCCCCATTTCTGAGTTTGCTTTTTAACCCGTTATAAAAAAGTACCGATGCCGAAAACAACACAAAAAACCCGTCTTAGTTTTGCTTCCGCAAAACACACCCCCAACTACCCAGATTTCCTTGATATTCAAATCAAGTCATTCCAAGATTTCTTTCAGTTGGAAACTAAATCTGCAGAACGTGCAGAAGAAGGTTTATTCAACACTTTCAAAGAAAACTTCCCTATAACAGACACCCGTAATCAATTCGTTTTAGAATTCCTCGATTACTTTGTCGACCCGCCACGCTACAGCATACAAGAATGTATCGAACGTGGTTTAACTTACTCTGTGCCCTTAAAAGCACGTTTAAAATTGTATTGTACAGACCCAGAGCACGAAGATTTTGAAACCATCGTTCAAGATGTGTTCTTAGGGACTATCCCATATATGACTCCTAGTGGAACATTTGTAATCAATGGTGCAGAACGCATCGTTGTATCACAGTTACACCGTTCGCCAGGGGTATTCTTTGGTCAATCTTTCCATGCTAATGGTACCAAACTCTACTCGGCAAGAGTTATACCGTTTAAAGGTTCATGGATCGAATTTGCTACAGACATCAACAATGTGATGTACGCTTATATTGACCGTAAGAAAAAATTACCTGTTACTACCTTATTCCGTGCCATTGGATATGAGCGCGATAAAGATATTCTTGAAATCTTTGACCTTGCAGAAGAAGTTAAAGTTTCTAAAACGGGATTGAAAAAAGTTATCGGACGAAAGTTAGCCGCGCGTGTACTAAACACATGGCATGAAGACTTCGTTGATGAAGATACAGGAGAAGTTATTTCTATCGAGCGTAACGAGATCATTATTGACCGTGACACTGTTATAGAAAAAGACCATATCGAAGAGATTCTTGAAGCCAGCGTAAAAACAATTCTTTTACACAAAGAAGATGCGCATATGTCTGACTATGCCATTATCCACAACACGCTTCAAAAAGATCCTACCAACTCTGAAAAAGAAGCAGTAGAACACATCTATCGTCAATTGCGTAATGCTGAACCGCCAGATGAGGAAACTGCACGTGGTA
>CBFHRA010000016.1:22405-41366 GCA_965658115.1 Candidatus Arcticimaribacter sp.
TTGGAACAAACCAGCTCTCTCAATTCATGGATCAAACCAATCCATTAGCAGAGATTACACACAAGCGTCGTCTATCGGCTCTTGGACCTGGAGGTTTATCCAGAGAACGCGCAGGTTTCGAGGTACGAGATGTACACTATACGCACTACGGTCGTTTATGTCCTATTGAAACACCTGAAGGACCAAACATTGGTTTGATCTCTTCTTTAAGTGTTTTTGCCAAAGTGAACAACCTTGGATTTATCGAAACCCCTTATCGCAAAGTAACCGATGGGAAAATTGATCTTGACAATCCTATCTATTTAAGTGCAGAAGAGGAAGAAGATAAATTAATCGCTCAAGCGAATATCCCTTTTGATAAAAACGGTAAAATCACAGAGGATAAAATCATTGCTCGTGAAGAAGCAGATTATCCAGTGGTTGACCCTACTAAGGTTCACTATACAGATGTAGCACCTAACCAGATTGCTTCTATCTCGGCTTCATTAATCCCTTTCTTGGAACATGATGATGCAAACCGTGCCTTGATGGGATCAAACATGATGCGTCAGGCAGTACCACTTTTACGTCCAGAATCTCCTATTGTAGGAACTGGTCTTGAACGTCAAGTAGCGTCTGATTCTCGTGTATTAATTAATGCAGAAGGAGACGGAGTTGTAGAGTATGTTGATGCACAAAAAATCACCATTCGTTACAGCTATACAGAACTTGAAGAAAAAGTGCGCTTTGATAGTGATACCAAGTCGTATAACTTAATCAAGTTTAGAAAAACCAACCAAGGAACTTGTATCAACCTTAAGCCAATCGTTCGCAAAGGCGATAAGGTGACAAAAGGACAAGTTTTATGTCAAGGTTATGCTACACAAGATGGAGAATTAGCGTTAGGACGAAACATGAAAGTAGCCTTTATGCCTTGGAAAGGGTATAACTTTGAGGATGCGATTGTGATCTCAGAAAAAGTAGTTCGCGAAGATATCTTTACTTCTATCCACATTGACGAATACTCTTTGGATGTTCGTGATACAAAATTAGGAGCAGAGGAATTAACCAATGACATCCCTAACGTTAGCGAAGAAGCGACGAAAGATTTAGATGAATTTGGTATGATTCGTATCGGGGCTGAAGTAAACCCTGGCGATATCTTAATTGGTAAGATCACTCCTAAAGGAGAATCTGATCCAACCCCAGAAGAAAAACTATTACGTGCCATCTTTGGAGACAAAGCCGGCGACGTAAAAGATGCTTCATTAAAAGCACCACCATCATTGCGTGGGGTTGTTATTGACAAAAAACTCTTTACCCGTTCTGTTAAGGACAAGCGCAAGCGCAACCAAGATAAAGCAGAGTTAGAAGCATTAGAAGATAACTATGATGTGAAGTTTGAAGAGCTTCGCGGAATTATGGTAGAGAAGTTATTCTCTATCGTAAATGGGAAAACATGTCAAGGAGTACAAAATGACTTAGGAGAAGAAGTTCTTCCAAAAGGGAAAAAGTACACCTTAAAAATGTTATCTAAAGTAGAGGAC
Source organism: Candidatus Arcticimaribacter sp. (assembly GCA_965658115.1). Classification (GTDB taxonomy): domain Bacteria; phylum Bacteroidota; class Bacteroidia; order Flavobacteriales; family Flavobacteriaceae; genus Arcticimaribacter. The sequence continues at coordinate 23,932 of CBFHRA010000016.1, forward strand.
TACACTCACCTTACTAGAGGGACATGGACAACGACAGACGAAACCAACCGTTTAATCGCTGATTTGATTCACAATTACAAAATCAAAGAAAATGATTTACAAGGGGCCTTACGTCGTGAGAAGTTTACCATTAGTGTAGGAGATGAGCTACCTGCTGGTATCAAGCGCTTAGCAAAAGTATATATCGCTAAAAAGCGTAAGCTTAAAGTAGGAGATAAAATGGCGGGTCGTCACGGGAACAAAGGTATTGTTGCACGTATCGTTCGTCATGAAGATATGCCATTCTTAGAAGATGGAACACCAGTAGACATCGTGTTGAACCCACTAGGGGTACCATCGCGAATGAACATTGGGCAGATATATGAAACTGTATTAGGATGGGTTGGATTAGAACTCGGCGAAAAATATGCAACACCAATTTTTGATGGTGCAAGTGCCGCAGAGATCGACGAGCTAACGGCTAAAGCTGGAATTCCACAATACGGACATACTTACCTCTATGATGGAGGAACTGGAGAACGCTTTGACCAACCGGCAACGGTAGGGGTGATCTACATGTTGAAATTAGGACACATGGTAGATGACAAAATGCACTCTAGATCTATTGGACCTTACTCTCTTATTACGCAACAGCCGTTAGGAGGTAAAGCACAATTTGGTGGACAACGTTTTGGAGAGATGGAAGTTTGGGCACTTGAAGCTTATGGAGCATCAAGTACCTTACAAGAAATCTTGACCGTCAAATCAGATGATGTGATTGGACGTGCCAAAACATACGAGTCAATCGTAAAAGGAGAAACATTGCCAGAACCTGGCTTACCAGAATCCTTTAACGTATTGATGCATGAATTGAAAGGACTAGGATTAGACATTCGCTTAGAAGAATAATCAAGGAAATTTCATTAACAACAACCAAAAAGAACATTAGTTATGCCAAGAAATAGCGAAAATGTAACCCAAAAAAAATTCAATAAAATTTCCATTGGACTTTCTTCTCCAGAAGTTATTCTAGGAAATTCACGTGGTGAGGTGTTAAAACCAGAAACCATAAACTATAGAACCCACAAACCAGAACGTGATGGTTTGTTTTGCGAGCGCATCTTTGGTCCTGTAAAAGACTTTGAATGTGCCTGTGGAAAATACAAGCGTATCCGTTATAAAGGTATCGTTTGTGACCGTTGTGGGGTAGAGGTAACTGAAAAGAAAGTACGTCGTGATCGTGTAGGGCACATCAACTTAGTTGTTCCTGTAGCGCACATCTGGTACTTCCGTTCTTTACCAAACAAGATTGGATACCTTTTAGGTCTTCCTTCTAAGAAACTCGACATGATCATTTATTATGAGCGTTATGTCGTGATTCAAGCAGGTCTTGCAGTAAATGAAGAAGGAGAGTCATTGCAAAAAATGGACTTCTTGACAGAAGAAGAGTACCTTAATGTGATGGAAGGCCTTCCAGATGATAACCAATACCTTGATGATAGCGATCCAAACAAGTTTATCGCTAAAATGGGAGCAGAGTGTTTAATCGAATTGCTTTCGCGTATTGATTTAGAAGGACTTTCTTATGAATTGCGTCACAAAGCAAATAACGAAACTTCTAAGCAACGTAAGACAGAAGCCTTAAAGCGTCTTCAAGTTGTAGAGGCATTAAAAGATGCGAACACCCGTAAAGAGAACCGTCCAGAATGGATGATCATGAAGGTGATTCCTGTAATTCCACCAGAATTGCGTCCTTTAGTTCCTCTAGATGGTGGTCGTTTTGCTACTTCAGATTTAAATGATCTTTACCGTCGTGTGATTATTCGTAACAACCGTTTAAAGCGTTTGGTCGAAATCAAAGCACCAGAGGTAATCTTGCGTAATGAGAAACGTATGTTACAAGAATCTGTCGATTCATTATTTGATAATACCCGTAAATCATCTGCCGTAAAAACTGACTCTAACCGTCCGCTTAAATCATTATCTGATTCCTTAAAAGGAAAGCAAGGACGTTTTCGTCAAAACTTATTAGGAAAACGTGTTGACTATTCTGCACGTTCTGTAATTGTTGTAGGGCCAGAATTAAAATTATTTGAATGTGGTCTTCCTAAAGATATGGCAGCAGAGCTTTACAAGCCGTTTATCACCCGTAAGTTAATCGAGCGTGGGATTGTAAAAACGGTAAAATCTGCGAAGAAAATTATCGACCGCAAAGAACCGGTTGTTTGGGACATCCTAGAAAATGTATTGAAAGGACACCCTGTACTATTGAACAGAGCCCCCACATTACACCGTTTAGGAATTCAAGCCTTCCAACCTAAATTAATTGAAGGGAAAGCGATCCAATTACACCCATTAGTATGTACGGCCTTTAATGCCGATTTTGATGGGGATCAAATGGCGGTTCACTTACCTTTAGGACCAGAAGCAATCCTTGAAGCACAACTATTAATGTTAGCTTCTCACAATATCTTAAACCCTGCGAATGGATCGCCAGTAACGGTACCTTCTCAGGATATGGTCTTGGGGCTTTATTATATGACTAAAGCTCGCAAGTCTACTAAAGATCTTGTCGTTAAAGGAGAAGGACTTACTTTCTATTCTGTAGAAGAAGTACATATCGCTTATAACGAGAAACGTGTTGATTTGAATGCAACCATCAAGATTCGTACAAAAGTATTGAACGAAGAAGGTGCGCTAGAATACCAAATCATCGATACTACGGTAGGACGTGTTCTCTTTAACGAAGTTGTCCCTGAAAAAGCAGGTTACTTTAATGAAGTATTGACCAAGAAGAACTTACGTGATATCATTGGCCAAATCTTAAAAGTAACTAGCGTTCCAGAAACAGCTGAGTTTTTAGATAAAATCAAAAGCATGGGATACGGTTTCGCCTTCAAAGGGGGACTATCCTTTAGTTTAGGAGATATTATCATCCCACCAGAAAAGTTACCATTAATCGACGATGCCAATAAAAAGGTAGACGGGATTATGGGCAACTACAACATGGGACTAATTACCAATAACGAACGTTATAACCAAATTATTGACGTGTGGACGTCGACTAACTCGCACTTGACCTCTTTGGCCATGAAACGAATTAGCGAAGACCAACAAGGATTTAACTCAGTATATATGATGTTAGATTCTGGAGCACGTGGATCAAAAGAACAGATTCGTCAGTTAACCGGTATGCGTGGTTTGATGGCAAAGCCAAAGAAATCAACTGCTGGAGGTGGGGAAATCATTGAAAACCCTATTCTTTCTAACTTTAAAGAAGGACTTTCGATTCTTGAATACTTTATCTCAACACACGGTGCACGTAAAGGATTAGCAGATACCGCCTTAAAAACAGCAGATGCTGGTTACTTAACCCGTCGTTTAGTAGATGTATCTCAAGATGTAATCATTAACACAGTTGACTGTGGCACCTTACGCGGTGTGACCGTTAAACCATTGCGTAAAAACGAAGAGATTGTTGAAAAACTTTCTGATCGTATCCGCGGGCGTGTCGCCTTAGAAGACATCGTTAATCCACGAACTGGAGAGGTTGTTGTTGAAGCTGGACTCGAGATCCTAGATCTAGTAGCAGATTCTATCGACGATATGCCGATCGAGTCTGTTGAAGTTCGCTCACCATTGACTTGTGAAGCAAAACGGGGTATCTGTGCTTCTTGTTATGGTCGTAACCTTGCTACTGGCAAAATGGTACAAAAAGGAGAAGCTGTAGGAGTAGTTGCAGCCCAATCTATTGGAGAACCAGGTACACAGTTAACCTTGCGTACTTTCCACGTTGGTGGGGTAGCAGGAAATATTTCAGAAGAAAACCAACTCATCACTAAATTTGATGGGGTAGCAGAAATCGAAGATCTTAAAACTGTTAAAGGGCAAGATCAAGAAGGGAACGAGGTAAACATCGTGATCTCAAGAACTTCTGAAATTAAGTTAATCGATAAGAAAACCAAGAATGTATTGTCAACCAATAACATTCCTTATGGTTCGATCTTAAATATAGAAAATGGTGCGACACTCAAGAAAGGACAATCTGTTTGTTCTTGGGATCCATTTAACGGGGTAATCGTTTCAGAATTTGCTGGTAAAATCGTTTATGATAATATCGAGCAAGGAGTTACTTATCAAGTAGAAATCGATGAACAAACTGGTTTCCAAGAAAAAGTAATTTCTGAATCTAGAAACAAAAAGTTAATCCCAACTTTATTAATCCAAGATAACAAAGGCAATGTATTGCGTTCTTACAACTTACCCGTTGGAGCTCACATCATGGTCGATGACAACGAGAAGATTAAAGAAGGAAAAATCTTAGTGAAGATTCCTCGTAAATCTGCCAAGTCTGGAGATATTACAGGAGGTTTACCACGTGTAACTGAATTATTCGAAGCACGTAACCCTTCTAACCCAGCAGTTGTTTCTGAAATTGACGGTGTGGTATCTTTCGGGAAAATCAAGCGTGGTAACCGCGAAATCATTGTCGAGTCTAAATTTGGTGACATCAAGAAATACTTGGTGAAATTGTCAAACCAGATCTTAGTACAAGAGAATGACTTTGTAAAAGCAGGAATGCCTTTATCAGACGGTTCAATTACACCATTAGATATCCTTAAAATTAAAGGACCATCTGCTGTTCAACAATACTTAGTAAATGAGGTACAAGAAGTATATCGATTACAAGGAGTGAAGATTAATGATAAGCACTTTGAGGTAGTAGTACGTCAAATGATGCGTAAAGTTAAAATCAACGATCCGGGAGATACTTTATTGCTAGAAGGTCAATTAGCACACAAATACGATTTCATCGAAGAAAACGACAACCTCTATGGTAAGAAAGTAGTGGAAGAAGTAGGTGACTCTGAAAACCTGCAAGCAGGTCAAGTGATCACTTCACGTGAATTACGCGATGAAAACTCTTATTTGAAGCGTGAAGGAAAAGCTGTTGTTATTGCACGTGATGCGCAACCGGCGACAGCTACACCAGAACTGCAAGGAATTACCCGTGCATCGCTTCAAACCAAGTCGTTTATTTCTGCGGCGTCATTCCAGGAAACTACAAAAGTCTTGAACGAGGCAGCTGTAAGTGGAAAAGAAGATACTTTAGAAGGTCTTAAAGAGAACGTTATTGTAGGACACAAAATCCCTGCTGGTACTGGTTTACGTGAATACAACGATGTTATTGTTGGTTCAAAAGACGAGTACAGCAGCTTGCTAATCAATAAAGAAGCAGAACAAGAAGTAAAGCTATAAGCCATGAGCGATCAACCCGGTAAAGATCAAAAAATAAACATTGAGTTGGACGAAAAGACCGCAGAGGGGACTTACAGTAACCTTGCGATCATCAATCACTCTGTCTCAGAATTTATTGTTGATTTTATTGCTTTGATGCCCGGTGCTCCTAAAGCAAAGGTCAAGTCAAGGATTATCCTAACGCCAGAGCATGCAAAACGCTTGCACAAAGCATTAGGTGACAACATCCAGCGATTTGAACAAGCTAACGGGAAAATCAATGTGCAAGAGCAACCGCAAATACCGCTCAACTTTGGCCCTACAGGCGAAGCTTAAATTAACATCCCCAGCAGCAATGTTGGGGATTTTTTTTATATTGAGGAAAAACCAAATTTATGTCAGCAGAACGTTTTCAGTCTTTTGAAGAATTCTACCCCTTTTATTTAACAGAGCACCAAAATAAGACCAGTCGCGTGCTTCATTTTATTGGGTCGTTTATTGTCTTGATCTTATTGGGCTTTTTTATTGTCGCCCAAAAGGAGGCGAAATTTTGGATCGCTTTACCACTTGTAGGCTATGGTTTTGCCTGGGTAGGGCACGCTTTTTTTGAAAAGAATAAGCCCGCTACATTCAAGTATCCGCTGTGGAGTCTTAGAGGGGATTTTAAACTCTTTTTTGAAATCCTTTTTGGAAAAAGAGGCTTTGACGCAACAAAGGATTAGTTTCTTCCGCGAAGCGTAAAAACAATATAGATAAAGTCAAATTTTATTTCTCACACACAATTTTAGCCCATGGGTCTTACGAATAACGATATATTTAAAAAGCTCAGGGTAGCACACAAATTGCGTGATGATGATATCGTCGACATTTTAAAACTAGTTGATTTTAGTATTAGTAAATCAGAGTTAGGGGCTTTTTTCAGGAATGAAAACCACCCCAAATACATGGATTGTGGGGACCAGGTTTTACGAAACTTCCTCAACGGTTTAGTAATTCATTTAAGGGGGCCAATGGAGCAAAGGCCTCCGGCCAAATCGAAATAGCCTCAATCTAATTGCATGAACCTAATTTTTAAGCCCTTCTATCTTGTTGTAGTTTTTGAGGACCTTAAGGGTCCAAAGCGTTTGTATCCCAGCCCACTCTAATTTCATCCCTTCACTTAGCCCATACCAGGTGTCCCAGCGCCCGTCTTCTTCTTGTTTTTCTATCAGACCATTGAGATCCTGTTCTATTTGTTCTAAAGAGAAAATAGGGGAGAGTATACTCTTTGGTGCAGGTGCATACATCAAGCTATGGGGTTTTCCATAGAGGCCCCAGCCTTCTTCTTTAGGGTTGTTACACAAGACCCCATCAGCGAGTATATAGTTCTTTAAATCGGCTATGGCTTTGTCTGCTTTGGCTTGACTTTTTGTGTTTTCTAAAAAGGTCAATCGGCGCGGAGTGCAAAGATGACAAAAAGCGTGTTTTTCTTTGATGCGTTCGATTTCGTCCCAGACAAACGCTTCAGCTTTTTCCATCCAGGGGTGATTGATGTTGTATTTTTCTAGCAGCCCTAAAAGAGGAGCAGTGGTGCTTAATGCGGCCCACTCCTTTACTGTTTTAAAATGTTCTTCGCAAGGATATACATTTGTGGGACGAAACATCCACGGGATACCTCCCTTTGGGGTAGTAATGCTTTCAAAATAGGGCATAAAATCTTTTAGGAGCAGGTCTTTACTAAGCAAGCCAGCTTCTTCGAGATTTTCTAATGCCATGATGGTAAAGAGGGGTTGACTTTCTGGCGAAGCCGTATCGGGTTCCATCCCGTGTCCAAAACCGCCATCTCTATTGCGATAAGCATAAACTGCATGAAAAACTCCTGTGGCATCTCCCTGCTCAAAGTGGTAATGAAATAAACGGCGTTCAATCATTCGCGCATTGGTCAAGATAAAATCACGGGCGTTAAGGTAGTGCGCTTTTGAAAGTTGCATGGAAAGCAGTATATAAAGTCTAATTTAATAAAATCCCTTTAAGGCTTTAAGCCGTGCGGAAAATCTTTTCCATCTTCCGCCCACGTGCGAGTTCATCAATCAACTTTTCCATGCAACGGCACTGGCGGTACAATTCAAACTCATCTGGGATTTCTTCAATGCGATAGCCACAAACTACTCCTTTAATCATATGAGAATTGGGGTGCATGGTAGCTTTTTCAAAAAAGGTTTTATAGGTGACTTTTTCGTCAATCAACTTTTGTAATTGCTTTTCATCAAAGCCTGTAATCCATTTGATTACAGTGCGCAGTTCTTCTTCTGTACGACCATTTTTTACCAATCGATTGAGGTAAAGCGGGTAAATGGAGGCAAAGATCATTTGGCCTAATTTTTTGTTTTTTGCTGCGGTTACTTTCATCGGTTTTTTCTTTAGTCGAGTTAAGCTTGTTTCGCTTCACTTTTCGCCACGACAAAATGTTCGAGATTGAAAATATGATGTTCGGCTAGGGTTCTGCCCACAGGGGTAAAGTAGGTTTCGTTAAGATCTGCTAGGGATTTATTTTCGACGACTAAAAAGCCATGTTGCGCGAGTACACTTTCTACTTCTTGAGCAGAGTAAAAGGATTTCCAGGGCTCTCCTACTTTCGCCGATAAGTTTTTTATCATTTTAGCTTTTTTCTCGGGATTGACATAGCCTTTGCCAAAACATGCTTTAGGATTATCGTTAAATCGCTTGTCTACATAGGATATAAAAAAGGTTGCCCTTGTTTTTTGGGTAAGTATTACCAGTTCATTCAGGGTGTCACTTAAAGCTTTCTTCGTTATGTATTGTGAGACGCCTTCTAAGGTGATAATGGTAGGTTTGTTTTGATCAAAACCCGCTTTTAACAGTTGCTCGCGAAGTGTCTGGTGGTTAAAGTCTACCCCAACATAAGTAAGGTTTTCTTGGTTAGGGATATTTTTAGGGAGTTTAGATCGCTTTTTGTTTTGAACTTCTGGTTGATCTACCTCAAAGACACTTACGCTAGCAGGGAGAATTAATCGATGTGCCCGCAGGTCATACCCAGCTCCTAGGATAATGTATTGTGTTGCCCCTTTGGCTGTACCTCTTTCGATTAGATCGTCGATAAAGCGTGTTCGAGCAATTAAATGTTCGTGAAAACCAGGCGCTAATTTACTTGTTAACCAAACGCTTAATTTATGCCCCATGAGTTTGATGAGACTTGCGCCAAGGACAAAATGCGCAGCATAGGGATCAGAAATAACAGCGGTATTGCCTTTAGCCAATGTTTCTATCCAGCGCTGTTTAGCCACCCCTTGTGCAGTGCCATCTTTTCTAAATATTGTGTTGCTCATCGCGCTATTTTTAGATTAATTCCCTACTTTGAAATCAGTTAAATTCTTTCATTGATTGTCAACTTAATTTTGGATAAGATGACTCATTTCTTTGGCTTGTAAGATCGCTATCTGAGCTTTTTTACATCCTATATTAATGAGGATTGACAGCAAAATAATAATAGACTGTAAACTTGTCTCACTTTGTTGTTTTTGATCAATTTACCAAAAGCTTTTTAAAGCGTAGGTGTTTTTAGGGGGATTCTCTTAGGTAGAAATTACAGGTGTTTGCCTTTGGCGTATGTTTATAACGTACATTCCATCACTATAAACTTAGAATTTAGTGGATTTACTTTTACAAGTCCTATTATGTTTGCTAGTAATTATTTAAAACTCTGAGGTAAAATGAAATTTTACACTAGGGTACTTTTGCTGGGTCATTTGCAGGGAGAAAGAAGAGTCGGCGAGAAAGACCAATTGATCCTGTTTATCGATGGCCAAAAACTTTTGCTTTACGCGTTTAAAGTCTTTGAATTCATCGTTGTTTTCATCCTCTGGTTCTACCCAACAAGCTTTAAAAACATTGAGGTTTTCATAAGAACACTTTGCCCCATATTCATGTTCGAGGCGGTATTGAATCACGTCAAACTGCAGGGCGCCTACGGTCCCAATGATCTTTCGGTTATTGAGCGAAAGGGTAAAGAGTTGTGCGACTCCTTCGTCCATCAATTGATCGATCCCTTTGTTGAGCTGTTTCGCCTTCATGGGATCGGCATTATTGATATATCGAAAATGTTCTGGAGAGAAACTAGGAATCCCTTTAAAGTTGATGTTTTCTCCGCTAGTAAGCGAATCCCCAATCTTGAAATTCCCGGTATCGTGTAAGCCTACAATATCCCCAGGATAAGAGATTTCGACGATTTCTTTCCGTTCAGCAAAAAAGGCGTTAGGGCTAGAGAATTTGAGTTTTTTATTGTTGCGCACATGCAAGTATGGCTTGTTGCGTTCAAAGGTTCCAGAGACAATTTTGATAAAGGCGAGACGGTCGCGGTGATTGGGATCCATATTCGCATGGATCTTAAAAACAAAGCCACTAAAGGCTTTTTCTGTGGGGTCAATTTCGCGTTCCTCTGCCTGTTTATTAAGTGGGGCAGGGGCAATATCGATAAAACAGTTTAACAACTCCTGTACTCCAAAATTATTTAAGGCAGAGCCAAAAAAGACGGGCTGTAGCGCACTGTTGAGATAGGCTTCTTGATCAAAAGCGGGGTAGACCCCTTCGACTAATTCGAGTTCTTCATTCAAGGTGTTTAGTGCTTTTTCGCCTATAGCTTCGGCTAGGGCGGGATCTTTTAAATCGTCATATTGTACTGCGGTGCCTTTGTGCTGCTTGTCTTCTTCAACAAACAACTGTACGTTCTTTTCCCAGATGTTGTAAATCCCTTGAAAGTCATAACCCATCCCAATAGGGAAGGTAAGGGGAGTAACCCTTAAACCCAGTTTTTGTTCCACCTCGTCCATCAAATCAAAGGCATCTTTCCCTTCACGGTCAAGCTTGTTGATAAAGACAATCATGGGGATAGAACGCATGCGGCATACTTCTACCAGCTTTTCGGTTTGTTCTTCTACCCCTTTGGCTACATCAATCACCACAATCACACTGTCCACAGCGGTTAGGGTACGAAAAGTATCTTCGGCAAAATCCTTGTGTCCAGGGGTATCTAGGATATTGATTTTTTTGTCTTTGTAATAAAAGGCGAGGACAGAAGTAGCGACAGAGATCCCTCTTTGACGTTCAATTTCCATAAAGTCACTGGTCGCACCTTTTTTGATTTTATTCGACTTTACCGCTCCAGCTTCTTGGATGGCTCCGCCAAATAGAAGTAGTTTCTCGGTCAAGGTAGTCTTCCCAGCATCTGGGTGAGAGATAATCCCGAAGGTGCGGCGTTTTGCGATTTCTTCTAGAAACATAGTCGAATAAAATTTGTCAAAAATACCATTATATCTTCGAAGGAGCCCTGCCTTAAAATAGGTTTTTGCTGTTTTTATCGGTACTTTTGACCTGCATGAAAGAAGAAAAAGTAATCCTCGTTAATGAACGAGACGAGCCCATTGGCCTTATGCCAAAAATGGAAGCGCACGAAAAAGCTGTGCTTCACAGGGCTTTCTCTGTTTTTGTCTTTAACCAGCAGGGAGAATTGATGTTACAGCAACGCGCGCTGCACAAATATCATTCCCCCGGACTATGGACCAATACTTGCTGTAGCCATCAACGCGATGGAGAGAGCAATCTTGCTGCAGGGGCACGTCGCCTGCAAGAAGAAATGGGTTTTGTGGTTTCGTTAGAAGAATTGTTTAGCTTTATTTACAAGGCCCCTTTTGACAATGGTTTGACAGAACACGAACTCGACCATGTTATGGTGGGTTATAGCGAGGAGGAACCAAAGATCAATCCAGAAGAAGTAGCGGCTTGGAAATGGATGGGAATGGAAGAGATCGAAACAGACATGCAACAACATCCTGAACAGTATACCGCATGGTTTAAGATCATCTTTGACCGTGTACACACCCATTTAAAAAACAGCCATGAAAAGAGTAAAAGTTAGTAGAAAAGCGCATTTTAATGCGGCCCACCGTCTGTATCGTAAAGACTGGACAGATGCACAAAACGAAGCCCACTTTGGGAAATGTTCCAACCCCCATTTTCACGGGCATAACTACGAGTTAATCGTGAGCGTGACCGGAGACATAGACCCAGATACTGGTTATGTGATGGATATGAAAGTCCTAAAAGATCATATCAAAGTAGAGGTAGAAGATGCCTTTGATCACAAGAACCTCAATCTTGAGGTGCCAGAGTTCGCTGACCTTATCCCTACTGCCGAAAACATCGTGGTGGTGATTCATCAAAAGTTGAAAAAGATTCTAACCTCTGGTCAAGAATTAGAAGTGATTTTATACGAGACACCACGTAATTTTGTAAGTTATTCAGAATAATTTTTATGAGTTTAAAAGTTGGGGACAGTGTTCCCTATTTCGAATTAAAAGATCAAAAAGGAGATCTTTTTAAGAGTGATACTGTGATTGGTCAAAAACCCGCAGTCGTTTATTTCTACCCCAAAGACGAAACCCCAGGCTGTACGGCCGAGGCCTGTTCTTTTCGGGATAGTTATGAGGATTTTCAAGATTTGGGGGCAGAGGTTATCGGGATTAGTTCTGATAGCATTGGGAGTCACAAGCGTTTTGCCCAGCGTCATCGATTGCCCTTTATCCTTTTAGCCGACACCAAGAAAAAGGTGCAGCGCTTATTTAAATTACCTAAACTCCTCTTTGGTTTATATACCAAACGCATCACCTTTGTCATTGACGAAACAGGGAAAGTAGTTTATGTTCACGATAGTGTTTTAGCCACTTCACATATCAAGAAAGCTTTAAAAGCGATCAAGAATAGTTCGGATAAAACAATAAATGTTTAATTTTAGAAAAAACAAACAGTATGTCCAGCAGAAAACACCTCAAAAAAGAAATCAACGATACCTTAGGCGCTTTAATTGAAGAAGTTTATGTGAAGGAACTCTCCTCTCCAGAACTCGATACAAAAAAGAGCGAAAAGATCATCGACGAGGCGATCTCGTTGTTTGACGATTTGATTCAAGAAATGCACGCTTCGGGCGAAGGCCCTGCAAAAAAACATTACAGCTCAATTCGCGCTTCTTTACTAGAAAAAGCGACAGCATTGTCTGCTAAGATTGAGCAGTTATAAATTAGCGTTCCAGGCTGTCGATTCCCTGTTTAAAGACAAGTCCGTATTTAGAGGATTTTACAGCCGGGCTAAGTTTGTTGTATAAACTATCTAAGAACAAAGGGATAGCTCCACCCACTTCATAGGCCCCAATATAAGCAGCGACCTCTTTGTCTGCGTTATTCATGGCGAAATTAAGCGCGAACAAGTACTTGCGTTTTAATAAATTATCATTTGCTTTTTGAAGATCAGCAGCGCGTTCTTCGGGTGTTTTATCTTGGTCTGTATCCATATATGCCTCATAATTCTCGAGGTTTTTTTGGTTGAATTTGCGCATGATAGCGGTGTATTCGTCCCAGAGAATTTGGTTTTGAGACCCTTCAATTTTTGCACTGCTGGCAAAAGTACGCAAGAGGGTGTTGATTTTGATTTCACCGGCTTCGCCAAAGAAAGGAATCTTATCGGTTAAGCTGTCGCCATCGTTTTTGTCTAAAGACAAGAAGTAAAACTCTGGGCTTTGAATATCATCTCCCAAAGTGAAGCTGTCTTCCCCTTTTATCTCAACAGAGTCGACCGATATTAAAAGGGTATCTTCCATTTTCTGGAGGTATAACATTCCTTTTCTCAATCCATCAACTTTTCCATTGACCATCATGTTCTTTTTAACGGGGGAAGAACAAAAAGTTGCATTGAGCACAAGTACAAGGACGACTAATTTTTTCATACTAAAATCTTATATATTTAACCAATAGGTTAGCTTGAAGGTCAAGCTTCTTACTTTAGGTACAAAAGTAGTCCTTGCGAAGTAATTATCATTATAAACAATATAAAAATCTGATAGGGGAGCAAAACGCCATTGTAACCTAGAATTGATTCCTAGATTTTCTGACTGCGAGCTATATTGTATAAAGGTGTTCCAAAAGACACTTTTGCTAAAGGTAAAGTCAAGTTTAGGACCCACTAACCACAGTTCACCAGAACTGTAGGGTGCAGGAAAGTCAATTTTATCGTAATTGACCTTAATGCTTCCATTAAATCTGGGCTGTAAACGTATGGCGATTTCACTTTCTACAGAGAATTTTGTCCCGTTATAAAAGCCGCCATATTTTATTTCAGTATTATAATTGATTTTCTTACTAAAGTTAGAGCGATAAGACAGCTCAAATTCATCGTAAAAATAACCTGAATCAGCAGGGAGTCCCAGGGTGTCTTCACCACCTAAAGGATTGAAATCACTGGTGAGATAGGTGTATCGATGGGCATATTGAAATCTCAACTGGGATTGATCTGTAAAACGCAATTCCCCACGTGTACTAACACTTCTATCTGTTACTAGGTTGTCTGTTTTAGGCTTGTCCACATAAAAGAAAGTTTGGCTTAATTCAAACGAGCGAATTTTTTTAGAATCAATCCAAAAGCGATGTCCATAACGCAAAAAATGTTTTTGAATCCCTGTTCTTCTCAAGAAACCTAAATCAGAGGAGTAGTTTTCTCCGATACGATTCCCCCCATAGGAAATACGGTGTTTTCTAGAGTTGTAGTTTAAACGAAATCCAGCAGAATAGGATTCTTTCTCTTTTGATTCTAAAAACGCTTGGTGCACAAAACTTCTTCCAGTCCATTTGTTATCCTTAGAAGCTAGGGTATAGTCGAGGCCTATAACACGATTAAAATCGTCTTGTTCTGTCTCAAAATCTACATCACTAGTTTGCTGGCGATTGACATAGATAAAGCCCAGATAGGACCGACTAAACATCTTTTGTTGTAGGGAAACGACGGTGTTGTTATTTGCCGCAATACCATTCGCCGCGTCTTCAGCAGTTTGCATATTTAAAAACCCTAAGCGAAGGTTGTCATTAATTTTTCCACTAAGTCGTGCGCCGGCAACGATTTTATTTTCGATGGTATTTCCATCGCGGTCTTTAGCTACTCCTATTCTTCTTGAGAAAAAGGGTTGAGTTTCAAAGGTGTCTCCATAGTTGTCAAATAAATCACTGTTTTGAATAAAGAACTGCCTTTTTTCTGGCAAACGAACCTCAAAGCGGGTTAGATTAATGATTTGATCATCTACTTCTACTTGAGAGAAATCGGGGTTAAGGGTAAGGTCTAAAATCATCCCACTACCGATACTAACCTTTGCATCCCCTCCAGCAGATAGTGAAGAAGAAGAAAGATTTTCTTCAAAGTCTTTTGAGATAATTCCGCTTGTAAAAGGAATCAAGGCGATAGGGGCTTTTGTCTTTGGCAATGCCTTTTCAAAATTCAAGGTATTCATATAAGCCAGACCAGCGATGATTTGATTACGCGGGATGTTGGCCCAACTAGAGGTGATATTGTTGGCAATTTCAGATCGATACACGTTGATCCGCCATTGTTTAGCGTTTTCTCCATAGCGAAGACTAGACAAAGGGATTTTCATTTCTGTGATATAGCCATTCGCGGTTTTTGCCACTTCGACTTGCCATTTCACATCCCAGGAGCTATTAAAGTCTCTAGGGAAGTTATTTCCTCCATTAGAAATCAAGGCTTCGCGTTGGACTCCTTCTGGATTAGTTCCAAAGAGAAAGGCGTTTGTCCCATCGTTAAAAGTATCTAAAACTAGGGTAACCGAGTCGCTGTTTCTAGAGCTAAAATCCCTTCTTAATGTTGGTGTGATAAAGTTATTGTCTTTGGTATCTGCTTCGATTAAGACATAGATGTTCTCGTTGTCATATAAGAACTTAACCCTGGTTTGTTGTTTCGCTAAAAGCGTATCAGAAGGGAAGTATTCCCAAAAAGGGGTAGAGGGGGTAACGCGATTCCATTCTTCATCAATGTTCCCATCGATTACAATATTTTCATTAGTAATTAAAGCGGTGGTGTCTTGACCATAGGAGAATAAGCCTACTAGGGCGAGACAAAAGGTGAGTAAATTTTTAATAGCAGCAATTTTTAAAGCTCACAAATTTATGTAATTATGTGATAAAATTAACCTTAGCCCAAAGACATTTTATAAATAAAAAAACACTTTCCAGTGAGGTTTTATTATTCGGTATAAAATTAAATTGATTTGTTTGCTTTTGAGAAGGTGTAAGTCTCTGTAAAAGTTTTACCGTCATAAGCTTCGTTTAAAGTAACAACAAAACGAGTATCAGTTAGTTCATCAATTGATAAAACTCTCTTTCTCATCGATTAGAATCTCAGCTTGGTCAGTATTATTAAATTCCCATGAATCAACATAAATTTCAATTATTTCTCCGTTGCTGTCAGGGGCAGTAAAGATATAACTACCATAAGCAGAAAAAGAAACTTCTAGAGAAGTTGGAACTTCACAGTCCTGATATTCTTCCCCCATTTCTTCATCGATACAAAAAGAATTAAAAGCATATGCAAGGGTATTGCCATATGAATTTGTATATCCAGTAGCAACCCAGGTATTAACAAGCTTAGCAAAATTAGAATCTTCGTCTACTTGCGCTGCACCATTTACTGGCTCGTCTTTAGAAGCTTTGTAGTCACCTGAAAGTGACACACCACAAGGCCAAACTTCATATTCGGCTGTTATATTGAAAACTACAACTTACTAGTGTTAATGCGCTAAAAAGCAACACTGAATAACCAACTGAAAAAGTCTATTTTATAAGTTTTCTGAACGTTAAATTGATTCTAGGTGAAATGGGTTTGGCTGTTTTTGGAATTTGATGTAGCCAGTGATGTTGCATTTCCCCTCCCATAATCAATAGACTACCGTGTTTTAAAGCAATTTTTAATCGCTGCTCTTTTTGAGTTCTGTGCTTTAAATGAAAAAAACGTTCCTCTCCTAAGCTTATAGAAGCAATAACAGGATTTTTTCCTAGTTCCTTTTCATTATCGGCATGCCAGCCATTACTGTCTTTTCCATTTCTGTAGAGGTTTAATAAAACAGCATTAAATTCGTTGTCATTGTATGATTTTATTTTTTCGATTAGCCCCAATAGAGTTTTCGTCATAGGATGCGGCTGCATGGTGATATTAGAATAGGTATAGGGAGATGGATCTGTACCATATAAAGCAGTTAGACGAGGTTGATCATAGGTCTTACCAAAAACAGTGATTTTATCTGCTTGCCAGGGAGTGCTTTTGAACAATTCATTATACAAGTCATCTGCCTCTTTTGGACTTAAAAAAGCAGGGTAGTATTTTAGTTCCCCATCGGGTAGATTAGGAAAATAAAGTTTTTCTTCTTGAGAAAATAGCTCTAACATGCTTTTTTCTGCAAGATAGTAAAAGGATGAAAATTAATGCAATTCCCTATAAGGAGCTAAACAGGGAGAGGATTAAAGTAATGATGTAAATGAGTAGTTCTATCATAATATTGATTATGGGTATGCACAAATATACGATATCGAAAAAGATTAAACAAAACTGGGGGATAGAATCCCCCAGTTGAATTACTTAATTAGATCAACACTGCGTTGAATAAAGCTTGTAAGCTCTTTTCCTTTCAATAGATTTTGAGATAAACGCGCTAAATCCAGAGTTTGTTGAATGAGTCTTGTTCGCTTTTTCTCGGTTTTAGTATTGAGAATTTGTTCAACTAATGGATGGTTGGTATTCACCACTAGATTGTACATTTCGGGCATTTGCCCAAACATGGCATTCCCACCCGCTTGTTGCATTTCTTTCATGCGGCGCATGAATTCTGGTTGGGTTAACACAAAAGGGAGTTGGGTGCTACTTAAGGCTTCTAATTGAATGCTGTACTTTTCTTTTGGTACAACTTCTTCGATAAGCGGTTGTAGTTTTTCTTTTTCTTCGTCAGATAATTTAGAAACAGTCGCTTCCTCTTTTTTGATCAGATTTTCAATGGCATCTCCATCAACTCTGGCAAAACTTAGGTTCTCGTTAGAAGACTCTAATTTTTGGATCAAGTGAGAAACAATAGGAGAATCCAAAAGCACTACTTGATATCCTTTTTCTTTTGCTGCTTCTATATAAGCGTGTTGCTCATCTACATTAGAAGCATAAAGGATAATGTGTTTGTCATCCTTATCTGTTTGTAAATCTTTAGTGGCTTCTTTTAGCTCTTCTAGCGTAAAAAAGGAACCATCGATTGTAGGGTAGAGGGCAAATTTTTCGGCTTTCTCATAGAATTTATCTTCAGAAAGCATTCCGTATTCGATCACTACCTTAATGTCGTTCCATTTTTGTTC
>CBFHRA010000017.1:0-38487 GCA_965658115.1 Candidatus Arcticimaribacter sp.
CCTAAATGAAGATATTTTCTTAAACTTCTGTATATACTTTGTTCCTCACAGGATATAGTATTGTTTGACATGTTTTCAATAAAAGACTTTATCTCATCCACATATTTATCCCCATCTTTAAGTGAAAGAAAAATCCATAGGGTTAACTGACCTTTTTTATATGTTTCTTCCCACGAATTAAGTAAATCTGTTATCATTTGATAAAGTATTATACAAGTTGTATAATACAAATATAATAATATTTAGAAATAAATTAAAAATATGTGGTCCTTTAGGGACTCGAACCAGGGTTTATGGTCAAAAATTCCTGATTTTAGAAAAGGTTCGGAACACTAACCATATTGGTTCGGATACCGAACCACCCTCATCACCTAACTAATTGATAATCAGCATATATATAACCCTGGTTCGAGCCCAGGTGGGACCACCAACAAAAAACCTCAACTTGTCAAAATAAAACTCGTTGAGGTTTTCTCTTTTTCATTTTGAGGGGCGGTCAAATTAGTTACCAAATCATTAAGCCAGCATTTGGGTTTTGTTAAATAAGCCATTTTCCCTTTACACTTTTTTAATAATTCGTTTTCAATTAGTTACAAAACTAGTGGACTGTTTTAGGTTACTTTGTAAAATGAAAACTTCCCGACAGATCGATTTAGTTGTAATTTCTGATGTTCATTTGGGCACCTATGGATGTCAAGCCAAAGAGTTATTGAAATACCTCAAGTCTATTGATCCTAAAACAGTCATTCTAAACGGAGACATTATCGACATCTGGCAGTTTAACAAACGCTATTTTCCTAAACCTCACATGAAAGTAATTAAGCATTTGTTAAAGTGGATTGTGGACGGAAAAGAAATCCATTATTTAACCGGCAACCATGACGAGATGTTTCGAAAATTCAAAGGCTTTGAATTAGGGAAGTTTAAGATCTCGAACAAACTTGTTTTGGACTTAGACGGAAAAAAAGCCTGGTTTTTTCATGGAGATGTTTTTGATGTTACCATGCAATATTCAAAATGGTTAACCCGCCTGGGGGGGATAGGCTATGACTTTTTGATTTTACTCAACAGCTGTATCAATTTTGTATTAGCTAAAGTCGGTAAAAACAAGCTCTCCCTTTCTAAAACCATTAAAAACAGCATTAAGGGTGCCGTTAAATACATTAACCGTTTTGAAGAAATCGCGGTGGAAATCGCTAGTTCTAACAAGTTTACTTATGTTGTTTGCGGCCATATCCACCATCCCAATGTCAAAGATTATAAAGTAGGAAACCAAAAGATCACTTACCTCAATTCTGGGGATTGGATCGAAAACCTTACCGCTTTAGAATACCATAACGGAGAATGGTCCATTTATAAACACGATCAAAGTCTCTATGAAGAGAGCCTAAATGGTGAAATGGACAAATCAAACAAAGAACTTTTCAATGAAATGCTAGTTGAATTTAATATGATGAAGAGCCAATGAAAGTTTTATACGCAATACAAACAACGGGGAATGGACACATAAGCAGGGCAAAAGAAATCATCCCTTATTTAGATCGTCGATTCCAGTATGATGTCATGTTAAGTGGACCAAAAGATCACCTTGATTTAGGCCATCCAGTCAAACACCACTTTAGGGGTTTAACCCTTCATTATGATAAATCTGGAGCAATTCACTGGCGAAAAACTCTTCTCAAGAATAACTTTTTTCAATTTATCCGAGATGTTTTTTCCCTTCGGGTGCAAGAGTATGATTTAGTCATCACTGACTTTGAGCCTGTTTCTGCTTGGGCGTGTAAACTAAGAGGAGTGCTTTCTTTTGGGCTGAGTAATCAAATCTCCCTATGGCAAAAAAAAGTCCCAAAACCAAAAAAACAAATTAACGTTTCATTAAAGTACTTGAAGAAATTTGCGCCAACAGATCTGGAATACGGCTTCCACTATCAAAAATTTAACAAACGGATATTCTTTCCAATCATACGGACTAAATTGAGGGAACTCAACGTTTCAAAAGGCGGGGGTATAGTGGTCTATCTACCGGCTTACGATCTCAATAATATTACCGAAGTTTTGTCCTTATTTCCAGCAATAAAATGGAATGTCTTTACCAAAGAAATTAAAGAAGAAACCCAACTAGGCTGCATCCATATCCGTCCAATTAATGAAGAGCATTTCCTCGACACACTAGCGCAATGCGATGGCGTAATCACGAATGCTGGATTTGCTACTACTTCAGAAGCATTGTATCTGGGGAAACCCCTACTCACCATTCCCATGCGGGGTCAAATCGAACAAAACTACAACGCCTTTGCCTTGAAGAAAATGGGCGTGACTGTGCTCAAAAAATTAAACGTAGATAAAGCAGAGCAAATTAAAGGTTGGTTAGACCATCCCAAAGTGGTACAAGCAGATTTTGAAAATGATTTGAATTATTTAGTAGATCAAATTGCCCTTGATTATATCAAAAGCAAATACATCGGTAAAGTCGTTTACAACTAACAAGACTTCTTTTAACCGCTTGATCACTTCTCTTTATAAAAACAGCTTTTTCAAGATTACCTAAGACGTTAAGTCACAGAAAAACCATAGTATTGCAAAAAAAAGAAGGCAACTATTTTTCAATGCTATGAGAAAAAAGGTTCTAGTTATACTATTATTTTGCTCAATATTTTCTTATGCTCAGGACAGTTTTCGCCCGCCCTTAGTAGATGAAAAGGAGTTCGTAATTGATGGGCGATTAGAAGAAGAAATCTGGCAAACAGCGACCCAAGTCCCGTTTGACATAGAGTTTAATCCAGCAAACAATCAACCAGCTCAAAAAGAAACGACTGCTTATATTGCTTATTCAAGTACGCATGTTTTTATAGGGGTCTATGCAAAGCATGACCCAAAAGCCATTCGTGCCTCCATCCGCCCTAGGGATGATGGAAACATTTGGAATGACGATGTGGTATTAGTGCGATTAGATCCTTACGCCGATGCGCGATTTAACATTGGTTTAGCCGTCAATGCACTGGGGAGTCAATTTGATGTAAAACAAATCAATGCCTTAAGCGACGAACAGCGCTATGACAGTTCTTTTAATGTCAATTTTGAATCCAAAGGGGTTATCGTTGAAGATGGGTATCAGATTGAAATGAAGATTCCTTTTGCAGAGATTCCCTTTCCTAACGGGACAGATCAGATGTGGCGGGTAAATTTCTACCGTCGTTATGTAGATAATGGAAACGTTATCGAAGTAAGTAGCCAAATTCGCGACCGTAACAACAGTTGTATCGTTTGTCAAACCACCGATCGCCTCTTTTTTAAAAACATCAAAATAGAGAAACGCAAAGAGTTATTACCCTATCTGTCGAGTAATATTCAAGGCGAAAGACAAACGCCTACAGCCTCCATTGATTATGGAAATTTAAATGCAAAGGTTGGCCTTGGTCTTAATCTGGATCTCAATAAAAACACCAGTTGGGAAGTCACGATAAACCCAGACTTTTCTCAAGTTGAAGCAGATGTGACTCAAATTGACGTCAACTCCTCTTTCTCACTACAATATCCAGAACGCCGCCCGTTTTTTAATCGCGGGACAGACCTGGTTAATTTCGCCGATGGCGCTTTTTATTCTCGTTCGATTGTCAACCCTTCTGTGGCATCAAAAATCCTTAGCCAAGGGCGAAAGTCGCGCCTCTTTTTATTAAATGCATTAGATCAAAATTCGCCCTATTTAGTAGGGGGAGAAGACCGCTCATATATCGGACAAGGCGGGAAAAGTGTTGTCAATGTATTGCGCTATCAACACCTTTTAAATCCCCAAGCACGTTTTGGCGGCGTTATGATGAACCGCTTTTATGACGGAGGTGGCTATGGTCATTTATTTGGGGTAGATGGGTTATTTTTATTAAACCAAAACTGGCGATTGAGCTTTGAATTATTCAAAAATGTCAATAAAGAACCAGAACAAAACTGGATCGATACAGATCAAAGCATTCAAGGAAAAACAATTGCACTAGACGGAGATAAATTAAACGGCGATGCTCTTTACCTACAGCTCTATCGAAAAACCGAATTTTGGCAAAGCTATCTATACTACCGCAACATTTCTCCCCAGTATCGCGCTGATGTAGGTTTTGTCGTCAAAAACAACCGTCAATGGGGAACCTTTTATCACGAGTACCTCAATATTTTGAACAAACCCGGGATACAATCTTTTGGTTTTGGGACTAAAATCGACCTGGTTTATACCTTTGAAAGGTTGTATAAAAACTTTAGTGTTGATTTGTTTGCATCGATTAAAACTTACGGACAAACAGAATTTTCTTACACCCTAGATTATGATGCGCGAAAAG
Organism: Candidatus Arcticimaribacter sp.; assembly: GCA_965658115.1. Lineage (GTDB taxonomy): Bacteria > Bacteroidota > Bacteroidia > Flavobacteriales > Flavobacteriaceae > Arcticimaribacter. Next base: position 4,326 of record CBFHRA010000017.1, read on the forward strand.
TCTTTTTAAACATCCCCTTTAAAAACCTACCCACCCACACCTTCTCTATCAATGGTGCCCCTAGTGAGGCCTTTAACTTTAGGGCAAACATTGATCGTGGAAGAGACTTGTCTTTCAATGAAGAAATACCAGAAGTAGGAAAAGTTCGCTCTGCCTTTATGACCTTAAGTTTTCAGCTCAATAATAACTTTACCATTAATCCATCTTTGCGCTATTCTCGCTTGGAGCGATTAAATGGCGGAGAAGATTATTTTAATGGAGCCATTGCCCGCATGAACCTGCGCTATCAGTTTAGTAATGCCTTTAATATTCGTTTAGTGGCAGAGAAAAACAGCTTTACCAATCAGTTCTTTTTACAACCGCTCGTCCAGTGGAATCCTAACCCTTCAACCATCTTTTATTTAGGAGGAAACCAAAACACCCTTGAAGAAATCGACGAACTGCAGTTTCAACTTTTTCAGTTCAATCGCACCCAGTTCTTTTTTAAGTTTCAATATTTGATCGGGATTTAAAGGCATAGAATAAGCGCGATTTTTTTTACATTGTAGTACTAATAACTACTTCAATGAAAAAAATATATTTTCTACTCGCCCTTTTGACAATGTCATTCACTTTTGGTCAAGACCATCAAGCGGTTTTAACTAAGTTAGACAAAGACGCAGACCGTTATGCGAATATCGCATTAACCATTTGGGATTATGCCGAGATGGGCTATCAAGAAGAAAAGAGTAGTGCGCTTTTGCAAAAAACCTTAGCCGACGAAGGCTTTACTATAAAGAAAGGCGTGGCTGGAATCCCTACCGCCTTTGTTGCAGAATACAATAATGGAGGTCCTGTGATCGCCATTTTAGGAGAATATGATGCCTTACCGGGTCTTTCACAAAAAGCAGTGGCGTATAAGGTCTCTAACGGTAAACGCGCTGGTCATGCCTGTGGGCATCACCTCTTTGGCACCGCTTCTGCCGCTGCCGCAATAAGCTTAAAAAACTATGTTAAAAAGAATAAAATCAAGGGAACAGTTCGCTTTTATGGTTGTCCGGCAGAAGAAGGTGGCTCAGGAAAAGTCTACATGACCCGCGCTGGTTTATTTAACGATGTTGATATTGCCCTTCACTGGCATGCCGGGAGCGGGAACTCTGCGAACCCGCGACCAGCCTTAGCAAATAAATCTGCCAAGTTCCGTTTCTATGGACGTTCTGCTCATGCAGCAGCAGCACCTCAAGAAGGACGGTCTGCACTCGATGCGGTAGAAGCCATGAACTATATGACCAATTTAATGCGCGAGCATATGGACACTTCTTCAAGGATTCATTATGTCATTACCCGTGGGGGAGAAGCGCCGAATGTAGTCCCAGATTTTGCTGAAGTATATTATTATTCTCGCCACCCTAAAAGAGATGAGGTAATCAAATTGTTTGATCGCATTGTAAAAGCCGCAGAAGGTGCTGCTATGGGAACTGGAACCACCATGGATTATGAAATGATTGGCGGAACGCACGACCTTTTATATGTCCCTAGCTTACAAAAAAGAGTGCATAAAAACTTTCAATCCATAGGCGGTTATGAATACAATAAAGAAGAGATGGCATTCGCCAAAGAGATTTCAAAATCCCTAGGTAAACCCCTCAACATGGACTATATCAATGGAATTGAGCCTTATGATGTCAATGCAAAAGCCGGGGGATCAACAGATGTAGGCGATGTAAGTTATGCTGTTCCTACAGCAGGGTTACGCGCTGCGACTTGGGTTCCTGGAACTCCAGCACACAGTTGGCAAGCCGTTGCTGCAGGGGGAACTTCTATCGGCTCAAAAGGACTAATGATCGCTGCAAAAGCCTTGACATTAACAGGCATGCAATTATTTGATGATCCATCCATTATTGAAGCGACGAAAAAAGAATTTTTACAAATTAGAGGAGAAGACTTTCAATACATCCCTTTATTAGGAGACCGCGAACCGGCCCTAGATTATCGCAATTAAGATGAAAACGCAAGTTTTTATTCTTCTTGCGCTACTCTCCTTAAAAGGTCAGGCACAAGAAATAACTGCGCTAGAATTATTAGACAAGAGCATAGCCTATCACGATCCAAAGGGGAAATGGGCTAATTTTAAAGGGAGCTTTACCATTAAAATGGAAACGCCTAAGCGACCGGTACGCACCACAAGAATTGAACTTGATTTTCCCCAGTAATATTTTAAAAGCAGCGTCGAAAGAGGTAGCGTTTCTACCACAGCAGAATGGAAAGCGGGTCAATGCAAGCACTGGCTAGAAGGAAGCACAACTTTTACAGCTGCTCAAGCAAAAGAGCATGGTCTAAACTGTGAACGGACAAACAAAATGAGAGACTACTATGTCTACCTTTATGGCCTCCCCATGAAGTTAAAGGATCCAGGTACACAGCTAGACCCTAAAGTTTATACCAAAACCTTAAAAGGAATTTCTTACCACTGTTTAAAGGTGACCTATGACGAGAGTGTAGGAAAAGATACCTGGTATTTCTACCTAGATAAAACCACCGCTCAATTGCGCCACTATCAGTTCTATCATAACGAAGCCGAGAATGACGGGGAGTATATTCTCTTGTCTGGCGAAGCTGATATTGAGGGCATTAAAATGCCCAAAGACCGGGCTTGGTATATGAACGCAGACGAACGCTATTTAGGCACTGATTTTTTATTGAATTAATCTATCTAAGGTCTTCTTCCCACTACTGGATGGTTCTTTTGTGCCAGATCTCATGCATGGGAGCCCCTTTACTGTTAAATCCTTTATGGTACCAGTCATCTTCTTTTTGGGTAAATTCAAAAGAAAGAACTTTTCCTACCTTGCTATTATCCCTTGAGAAGTATTCAAGGGTTTCTACATAATTGCCGTCTTGTGCGGTATAGCTTCCTCCACCAGAGCCCATAAAGCGCATTGAGGCGGTGTCAAAAGCAGTCCATTGAAAATGTCCGTCAAGCAATAACTTCATGGTTTTTCTCGAGCGGGTTAAATCGCGTCGCTGTTCCCCTTCGGGTTTTACACGGCCAGCCATTAACCATTTTCCCTCAAGGGCTTGATCACTTTTAGAGACATTTGTCCAGCCTTTTTGTGTATAAGCCATGCTCTTTAAGCTGTCTTGCGCATAGTTAGAATTGAATTCAAACGTTACTTCAATTCCCTCTTTGGCTTTTTGATAAAAGCCTCCACGCGTAAAAGCGAAAGCCCCGTCTTCTTGTTGATAAACGGTTTCGATAAGGTAAGTATCATCCATCAAGATGCGATGGTTTTGCTCTCCTTCACTAAAATGAAATACCTGTGCACACAGGCTAGCAGGAAGGAATAAAAGGAGAGAAATTTTTTTAAAGAGTGTAATAATTATTTATTTACTGTAAAAGTTGTTTCGTCTTTTCCGATCCCTTTTAGGGAAATGGATTTCCATGCTTTAGGCAGCTTAGACGGGAGTTGCTTTACCCCATCTGATTGAATGTCAAGACCGCCTAGTCCAAAAAGGGCAGCTTGCAACATACCACCTGCGCCTGTGGCGAAATAGGGATTCGTCCCCCCGGCGGTTTCAGCGATGACATTAAAGGGCGGAAGCTCGTTAGGCTGATAGCTTTTTTCAAACATTTTATAAGCGCGCTCTGGCTTGCCTGTACGGGCTGCTAAGACTGATAAAATGGCTCCTCCCATGGCAGGGCCATCTGGAGAAAGACGTGGTTCATAATAGTTGAGGTCGCGAACAATGTCTTCTTTTTTACTGACCACTTTTAAAGGATAGGCCAGTAGGTTGACATCGGCTTGTTTGATGATTTGCCCAGCATAAGTTTCGTTTTCTTTGGTGGTTCCATCAGGGAACTTTAAGATGGGAATGTTTGCGGCAACCTTACGCCAATCAGCAGGGGGATTTTTCCCTAAAGCTTCTGCTGCAAGGCTGGCATATTCCATCACAGTTTTTACCATTCCATTCGTAAAGGCGTTGTTGTCGATGTTTTCTTCCCACTCATTTGCTCCGATTACATTATTGATTTCATAACGCCCAGGACCTTTTCGCTCTACCCGACTAGACCAAAATGCCGCCACTTCTTTTAAGACAGGATAGCCTCTTGTGGCGAGCCATTCTTTGTCTTGTGTCACTTGATAATATTTCCAAAACGCCCAGCCCACTGTAGCAGTAATATGTTGCTGGAAGGGCCCTGTTAGGGCCCAAATGGGGGTGTCCTCAGAGCCATCTTCTGCAGATTCCCAGGGGAACATCGCCCCGTCATATCCATGCGAGAAAGCGTTTTCTTTGGCTGCGCCTAAACGTTGAAAGCGATACTCTAAAAGGGAGCGCGCAATCTCGGGTTGAAGGACTAGTAAAGGCGGATACATCCACAATTCTGTATCCCAAAAAACATGACCATTGTAGCCTAAACCAGAAAGCCCCATGGGCGAAAGCGAGTAAGCGGTCCCCTTACGGGCAAAAGAATACAGGTGATATATCGCAGAGCGCACCGCGCGTTGTGAGCGCAAATCTCCCTCGATTTCGATATCGCTTTTCCACAATTCTTTCCATGCGTTTTGATGAGAAGTATATAAGCGCTCGATGCCTTCAAGTTTAGCAAAGAGGGTCAAGCGTTCTGCCTCGTTGTGTGGGTCATTGTTTTGCACCGATGATAGGGTTGAACCCACAAGAGCAAAACGATAGGTTTCCCCTTTTTTAAGTTGTTTTTTAAACTTCATCAAGTGCATGTTATAGTCCCAGTCTTCGTGGATAATTTTGGGTTCATGCCCGTGTTTTTCTGGAAAAATAAAAGAAGTTGAGGCTGCAAGTTTTTTATTCCCAGGACTAAAACCTACAGAGCTCATTAAAGGAATTAAGACATGCGGGCGATCAATTTCTGCATATAGATTGCGTACATCAGAGATGTGATTAGGACTTTCTATATAATTGACTGGGACAATTTCTACATCGTCTAAGGCCGTTATTTCAACAATACTCATTGCCGTATAGGGCAAGTTGCGCAAGGACATCAATTGATGTTTTACAGCGACCTTTTTTGGTACATTAAAAGTGGTAATTAGCGTTGCATTTTGCATGTCTAGGGTCTGAGCATAGTCGCTAATTTGTTTGCGATCAATACGCCTTTGATCTACCTCTAAATGCATATTCATATGACTAAAGGTCTTGAGGATATTGCTTACTCGACCGCGTTGATAATAGTCATAAACTCCATTAAGGACAACGTCTTTCACCTTTAAAGGATCTGGAGAAGAAATCATGCCTACCATTCCATTAGCGACAGTTACCCCATAATAGTTGTTGGGGTTAATTTCATCGGCAACAATATGCCATGGAGAATTTTTAAGGTTTTGCGCTGGAAGAAAAGCAGTACAAAAAAGCAACAAAAGGGTAATTGTTTTATTCATTCTTTGGTAATTAACCCTGTAAAAGTAACCAATTTGAATTACATTCTCGTTTGATAGGTATAGAGTTCAAAGTAACGCCCTTGTTTTGCTAAAAGTTCTTGGTGTTTTCCTTGCTCTACAATTTTTCCTTCTTCAATAACTAAGATTTGATTGGCTTTTTGAATGGTGCTCAAACGGTGCGCAATTACCAGAGTGGTGCGATTGTTCATTAGCACCCCTAGACTGTCTTGAATGTAGCGTTCACTTTCGGTATCTAAATTTGAAGTGGCTTCGTCAAGGATAACAATTTCTGGTTGTGCTAATAGCGCGCGAGCAATGGAAATTCTTTGGCGTTGTCCTCCAGAAAGTTTTACACCTCGTTCCCCGATAAGAGTGTCTAAACCGTTGTCAAAGCGATCGGTAAATTCTGTTACATAGGCTCCTTTTGCGGCGATAAGAACTTCTTCGTCAGTAGCATCAGGTCGCGGGAAAAGGATGTTTTCTTTGATTGTACCTTCATATAAAAAGTCGTCTTGTAAGACTACCCCCAGATGTTTTCTAAAACTGCGCAGATTTACTTTTGCTAAATCTTGTCCATCAATTTTCACCTGGCCGTTTGTAGGGTTCAAGAAGCCAGAAGCTAGGCCTGCAATGGTAGATTTTCCAGAACCAGAAGAGCCTACCAGGGCAATGACCTCTCCTTTTTTTGCGCTAAAAGACACATTGTGGAGTACGGCTTTATTCTCTTCATAAGCAAAAGACACCTTTTCAAATTCAATGGAACCGTTTACCTGATCAAGGTGTTTTGTGCGAACAGTGGGATCATCTTCTTCTTGAGTATCCATTAATTCTTGGGTGCGGTCCAGACCAGCAAAGGCTTCGGTTAATTGACTCCCGATATTGCTCATTTGAACAATTGGAGCAATCATAAAACCAAGGAAGAGGGTAAAAGAGACAAACTCACCATAGGTCATAGTCCCTTGCATGATAAAATATCCACCTATTCCCATGATCCCGGCAGAGGCAGTCCCTAGCAAAAAGGTGGAAGCGCTGGTCATAAAGGCGGTAGCTGTTAAACTTTTTTTGACATTGAGGAAAAGCCGCTCTACGCCTATTTCAAAGGTTTTTTGCTCTTGTTCTTCTGCATTAAATCCCTTGATGACACGAATTCCGTTAAGGGTTTCTGTCAAGCGACCGGTTACTTCGGCATTAATTTTACCACGGTCGCGAAAAATAGGACGGATATAGCCAAAGGCTTTTAATGCGATCACGGCAAAAACCCCCACAGGAAGGAGGACAAAAAGGGTCATCCAACCGTTGATATTTATTAGGATAACCAAAGAAATTACAGCTGTAATTGATCCCCCAATCAGTTGTACTAAGCCAGTTCCAACTAAGTTGCGCACCCCCTCTACATCGCTCATTACCCTAGAGACAAGAGCGCCTGCCTTTTGATTGTCGAAAAAGCTAATGGGGAGTTTTAACAGTTTCTTTTGGACATTTGCACGTAGTACAGAGATTAAGTGTTGCGCTTCCACACTTAGCAGTCTGGTTAGCAAAAAAGAACTGATCGATTGGAGCAATAATGCAATCCCCACTGCGATGAGCAAATAGGTTAGGTCATCGGTGTTTTTTGAGGGGATAACCTCATCGATTAACTCCTTACTCGCATAAGGAAGCACTAAACCCGAAAGACTTCGAACGATAATGAGAAATAAACCAATGGAAACAATTTTACGGCGTGGCCAAATGTATTCTCTAAACGCCCACTGGAAGGAAACTTTTTTCTTTTCTTGCATGGACAGCAAAGTACGATAATCACACCAAAGCAACAAAGCAGATCTTTTGACAAGGTTTGCTTAATTAGAAGAAGTTTAATATCCCAGTAGAAATAACTACTTTAGCGTTAAATCTTTATATTGCGAAGTAAATTAGCGAACATATTAATCCCATTTTTACTGTTAGGAGTTCTTTTCTCTCCTAATATAGGGCAATGGGTGCACCTAGCAGAAGCGCATCACACTGAAGCCTCTTGTTCAGGAGGAGAGGTGCATTTACACACCGCTGAAGCGAGTTGTGAACTTACCGCAACTTTTACAACTCCCTTTGCTTTTCAAAGTGTTAAAGCACCAAAATTTATTGAAGTAAATACCATTTTACTTCAACCGCTAGCGCCTTCACAGGCCTATGCTTTTCAACAAATTCAATTTTATCATTTACGTGGGCCACCCCGGTTATTGACTTTCGCATAATTCAAAATTCAATAACAACAAAAATCCATTAAGATGAAAAATTTCATTCAATCAACCTATATCCATATTTCACGCATAGCAATCGTATTTGCTTTAACCCTATTATTGATTCAGTGTAAAAAAGACACTCCAGAAGAAATCAACGAAGAAGAAGTAATCAATCGCGTTACACTTACTGTAACAACTGCTAATGGAAGTTCAAATGATTATACTTGGAATGAAGGAGACGCTATTCCATCAATTACACTAGCAGCCAATACAACCTCTAATGTAAGCGTTCACTTTTATGATGCTTCAGATGCTTCAGATATCGAAGATATCACAGAAGAAGTCATCGAAGAAGCAGATGAACACCTTGTTTTCTATCAAGTTTCAAGCGCGTCTTTATCTATTTCTGCGGCAAGTAATGATGTGGTCGATGCTGATGGGATTAGCATCAACTTGAAGACAGAATGGGCTGCAGCTGGAGTAAGTTCAGGCGTGGTTAGAGTCTATTTAATCCATGAGCCTACCTCAAAGACGGGAATTTCTCGTGGCGACCTTGGGGGTTCAACAGATCTTGAATTAGATTTCCCAGTTACAATTCAGTAAAATCAATACAGGCGGTTTTTTATCAGGAAAATCGCCTGTATTCATTAATTTAGCTTGTGTTTAAACGCCTTCTTCTTTTCTGTGCCATTTGTTTCTTCCAGGGGCTTTATTCTCAAAAATGTGATTATGAACTTTTTGGAGAAGTCTTTGATATACACGAAAATCTTGCCCTTGAACAAGTAATGGTTACTGTGGTCGAAACTAATCAACAGCTTTCGACTACTGCCGAGGGGAAATTCTTATTTCGAAACCTTTGCAAAGGGCAATATACCTTGCTATTTGAACACCCTGATTGTGTAAGCGTTACACAAAAGCAAACCCTTCCTGTCACCAGCTTAAAGCGCTATTTTTTAGAGCACCACATCAATGAGCTTGAAGAAATTATTGTTAGTGAGACAAGTCAAAAAAACACTACTAAAACAGGCATAGAAAGGCGTTTGACCGATCGTGAAATCAAGCGTTTTAGGGCGCAAAATTTAGGTGATGCTTTGGCACAACTTTCGGGTGTATCGAGCTTTAAAACAGGCAATGCTATTGTCAAACCCATGGTTCATGGAGTGACCGGGTCACGCTTAGCGATTGTCAATGACGGCATCCGTTTGCAAGATCATGAATGGGGAACAGATCACGCCCCTAGTATTGATGTTAATGGAGCCGACCAAGTACAGCTGATCAAAGGAGCAAGTGCCCTTAAATACGGGGGAGATGTTTTAGGAGGGGTGCTAGAAATCACCCCAAAAGTTTACCGATTAAAAGACAGTTTAATGGCCGCTATAACTACAGGTTATAGTTCTCAAGGTCAAGGTGGATATTTTTTGACAAATTTGACAAAGACCTATGCTAGTGGAGCTTTTTTTGGCGCAGCCACCTCAATCAAAAATGCAGGAGATTTTTCTCATCCTGATTACGCCTTATCCAACACAGGGAATAGAGAGCAGCATGCTCAGGTTTTTTTTGGAAGGAACAAGATCACTAAGAAATGGAGGATAGACTATCGCTTTTATCAAAAAGAAGCTGGAATTCTTTCTTCTGCGCATGTAGGAACAGTGGGTGATATTGCCAGAGCAATTGAAAGTGATCGTCCCTTATCGACCCTACCATGGACAAGAAAAATTAAAAACCCCAGGCAACAAACCACCCACCACAATGTGAGTTTTAAATACGACCGCCGTTTAGAAAATCAAGCGAAATGGGACTTGCTTTACACCTATCAAGCAAACAACAGAAAGGAGTTTGATATTCGACGTGGAGAATACAACGATCGAGCGGCCCTAGATATTCTACTGCAATCCCATGATCTTGTGACCAATTATCAAACAGCGGCAAAAAATAATTTTCAGTGGTCGACGGGTTTTTCTGCACAATTACAAGACAATTTTTCTGACCCTAGTACAGGGGTTCGAAGACTGATTCCTGACTATTTGCGCTATAAATTTGGGCTATATTGGATCAATCAATATGTCCCTTCCAATGATTTTACCGCAGAGCTAGGACTGCGTTTTGATTATGATTACTTAGACGCTCAAAAGTTTTATAAGATTGATGTTTGGAATGATCGGGGCTATGACAATGATTTTTTACAGACCATAGTCGCTACAGGAAACGCGGGGAATTACCTCACACGTCAACTCAAAAAGTTTGCTAATTTCTCTGCTTCAGCAGGGGTGAAACAAAAGTCAGACAAGGGGACTGTTCGTGTAAATTTGGGATACATTACCCGCGCACCAAACCCCGCAGAATTATTTAGCGATGGCCTTCACCATGCCCTTGCAACCATTGAATTAGGGGATTTGCGTTTAACCCAAGAGCGCGGTGTAAAAGCCCTACTTTCTATAGAAAAACAAACAGGAGTGTTTACTTATGCCCTCACAGGGCATTACAGCAGTATTGCAGATTATATTGTTCTTCAACCCGGGGAAGCGGGTTTTGATCAAGCCCGCAATAGTGCTTTTTTAGTACGAGAATACGTGCAACTCCCTAGGGTAAATACCCAAGGAATAGACCTAGACCTTTCCTATCAAATTTCTTCTCAATTTCAATACAAAACAACAGCCTCATGGGTGAGTATAAAAACCGCTGAAGGCACTCCTTTGATTGATGTTCCTCCGTTGAACGTTCATCAAGAACTTCAGTTTAGACCTACAAAAGAAAAACCTTTACGTTTATTGTTACGCAGTCAATTTGTCGCGCAACAAAAACAAGTCCCCGATTTTAATTTTGAGTATAACTTTTTTGAAGACGGAAATATAAACAGTCGTCTTGTGGATATAAGTACGGCTCCTAAAGCCTATCACCTTATGGGCTTTTCCATAGAGACCAAAGTGTGGGATAAAGTTGATATTAGTCTAACTGCCGAAAATATTTTCAATATCGATTACCGCAATTATTTGAACCGTTTACGTTATTTTGCAGGGGAGACAGGGCGTAATATTCGCCTTGAATTATCGTATATATTTTAAAGCATGAGCATTTTCACACTATTAGCCTTAGGCGTTGTAACAGGAGGAATTGGCGCTTATATTTCAGAACGAAAGGGTCGCCCACATTTAGAAGGGTTTCTATTGGGCTTTTTCTTTGGAATAATAGGAGTTTTGATTTCGCTACTACTCCCCAAACGGAAGACAGAAGATTAAGCTTTTTTTCTTCTCCCCCAGCTCGAGGTAACAAAGGCCAGGGCAAATCCACTCAATACAGTTATTAACCCCAGCAGGGAAAAGGCACGCAATAAAAGGGTGTTAAAATTATCGCGCCCTTGATAATCCATGGTGTGAGTCATCCATAAAAAATCAAACCAGCGCCACTGGCTATGTCTTATGCGCTGAAATTCTCCACTAACCGCATCGACATAAGCGACGGGATTTCCTTTCCCCGAAAGAGGAATGCGAAAAGCAGGAAGCGGTCTCCCGCGGTATTCGTCATGTGGTCCTACAGCGGTGATGCGTTCTGCACTTAGGGGTTGATAGGCTGGAAGAATATGTTCTTGAACAACAGCCATGGCTTGTTCTGAAGATATTTCGTCAATTACAACGCCAGTCTTAGGGTTGATTAAAAGGGAGTCATTCACCCAAAAAAAGCCTTCTTTTCCTATTGTTTTAACCTTTAAGCTATGCAGCGAAAAAGGCAATTGTTGTAAAAGGGAATCACTTAGAAGTGGGGAAATTAAAGGGCGCGTGTTGACTTCTTTTTTGTAGTGATCTCCATGGATTTCATCAATATCTGTCCAACTAAAATACAATCCAGAAATTGTCCAGAACAAGAACTGTATTCCGATAAAAATTCCTAAAAATCGGTGGGCTTTTCTAAATTTATTTATGGTTGTATATCTCATTTTTTAAAGGCTAACCGCGTTTGAGAAAAGAGAACATAAAGCATTATTCCTACTGGACCTAACATAAAAGTACACAGCAGCGGAAGAACAATCAATAGATGAGGTACTCCTTTCTTTTGCGCATCGCGCAGCATCCAGCATCCCACCCAGTAGTCAAAGGCTAGGTAATGCATCCATCCTGCTGCTGCCGCTTCTGGAGTGGCATTTCTATACAGTTCTAGGATACCGGCTAAACTAGAGAAATCTGCTTCTGCTAAACCGCCATCAGTAAGGAGGAAAAACAGGTAAAAGAAACTCAACACAAAAGGCACAAAGGGAAAGGCGAGCATTTGTTGGGTAAGAGACCATTTTGGCGCAGCCAATAAAGGAAGCCATGCCAAAAGGATGGCGGTATTGGCAATAGTAAAGAGTAGTTCTGTCGTTTCCATGCTCTATTTCTTTAAGCCTAATTCTTTTAATCGTTCGTCTAAAAATTCTCCTGCAGTACAATCTTCATAGGCCTTTGGGTGAGCTTCGCTCACACAATCTTCAAGGCAGTTCAAGGGCATATTAGCGCTGGGGTGCATAAAAAAGGGGACAGAATAGCGAGAGGTCCCCCATAATTCTTTAGGTGGATTAACCACTTGATGTAAGGTTGATTTTAGCTTGTTATTGGTCAAGCGAGCCATCATATCTCCCATATTGATGATTAATTCTCCTTCTTCTGCAATGGCGTCGATCCAGTCGCCATCTTTTGTCATGACTTGGAGGCCTTTTCCTTGCGCACCCATCAAGAGAGTAATCAAGTTGATGTCTCCATGAGCCGCCGCCCGAACAGCGTTTTTAGGTGCGGTTTTAATGGGAGGATAGTGAATCGCTCTTAAAATAGAATTTCCATAAGCGACATATTCATCAAAATAATCTTCAGGCAAATTAAGGTGTAAAGCGATGGCTTGTAAAATGGACTTTCCTGTTTTTTCTAGGGTTTGAAAAATCTCTTTCCCAATGGTGTTAAAAGTGGGGAGTTGTTCTACCATAACATTATCGGGATAAACGGGGCCATTTTCTTTTTTTCGGTATTGACCAAAGTGCCAAAACTCTTTTAAATCTCCCTCTGTTCTTCCCTTTGCACTTTCTTTTCCAAAAGACGTGTAGCCGCGTTGACCGGCTAAACCTTCAATTTCATAGGCTCTTTTTTGGGCTTCGCCCAAATCAAAAAAAGCGTTGATTTCTCGATAGAGAAGATCGGTTTGTTCGCTGCTTAAATAATGTCCTTTAAGAATTACAAAGCCAATATTTTCAAACGCTTGCCCTAAATCATTCACAAAAGCTTGTTTGAGGGAAGGGTCATTAGACAAAAAATCCTTTAGATCTACGCGAGGGATGTTCTTCATGAGTATAGTATAACAGTCTAAAAATACGAGAAAAAGCAAAAAAAGCAGACCCATCGGTCTGCTTTTATCTAATTAGATAAGGAGTAGGATTAAAATGCCCCGTTAAAAGGCACCTTTTGTCCGTTACTCCCTAAATGTTGTTCATAAGACATAAGACACCTCCTTTCTACATTAGATTAAACATCACTGTTGTCACAGTGCGAAATACTCAACACAAATTTAGTAGAAAAAGTCTTGCAGTGAACGACTAGTCCACAATTTTTTTGAGGGTTAGTCCTTGTACTAAAATGGTAAATAATACCACGGCATAGGTCAAGATTAAAATCAAACCTTTTGCGTCGCCCATAGCATTGGGTAGATTCAAGGCAAGAGCGATACTTAATCCTCCTCTAAGGCCTCCCCAGGTGATGATCAAAGCAGTCTTTGGTTCAAACTTTTTCTTGAGCGAAAGTATCCCTATAGGCACACTCACCCCGATCCAGCGTGATCCCACAACTAAGCCAATGACCAGTAGAATGATAAATATATAATTGAGTTTAAAATCTCCAAATAATGGAATAATCTCAAGACCTATCAAGATAAATAGCACCGCATTAAGGGTCTCGTCTAAAAGGTGCCAAAATTTATACACATAGTCTCCCATGGCTTTTTGAACTCCGTCTTCTTCTTTATCTGTATCAATATTTTGATTGAGGAATAAGCCCATAACCACGACTCCTAACACAGCAGAAAAATGAAAATAATGTGAAATTATCGGTAGTAAAAGCACAAGAGAAAGCGTTACTAGCACCTCTAATTCTAGGTGCTCATTTTCGATATATTTGAGTAATTGTAAGCCTAGATATCCCATTAAAGCGCCTAGCCCTACTCCCCCGATTACTTCTGTAGCAAATAAAGAGGCCACACTTGCCGCCGTGACATTTTCTGCCCCTCCTATTTTAATTCCTAAAAGGGTAAGAAAAACCACTACCCCGATCCCGTCATTGAAGAGAGACTCTCCTGCAATACGGGTTTCCGTAATCGAAGACAGGTTCATTTTCTTGACCATGGCTAAAACTGCAATGGGATCTGTAGGCGCAATTAATGCGCCAAAGAGTAAGCAGTCCACATAAGTTAAACCCATCTCTGATAAACCAAAGAAAGGCTGTTGCACTAACCAATGCAAGCCAGTTCCTACCGTAAAGGTGGAAAAAATCACCCCAAAACAAGCTAAGAATAAAATAGTTAAACGGTCTTTGACTAATTCGTGCACATTGACACTTATTGCTCCTGCAAAGAGTAAAAAAGGAAGCATAACGTCGACCAGTAAATCACTAAAGTCAAACTCTTTTGTCAAGCTTGTAGCAGCCTCTAAAAAGGAAGGAAAAACCAGCCCTATTCCTAAAACGCTTAAGGAGAGCACTATGGCTAAAATCATTAACCCAATGGTCATAGGGAGTTTTAATAAGCGCAAATTAATTAGTGAAAAAGCCGATGCAAGGATCAGCAAAAAGGTCGTTAACTCAAGTACTTCCATCGTATATAGTTTGACAACAATATAGGGAATAATCCCTTTATTGTAATTGCTGCATTTTTGTAATGTATTTCCCTACTACATCAAACTCTAGATTGACAAGCGTCCCTTCTTGAAAGGTATGAAAGTTTGTATGCTCATAGGTATAAGGAATAATCGCAACAGAAAAAGTATTGATTCCAGAATTTACAACAGTTAAACTTGTACCGTTTATTGTAATAGATCCTTTTTCAATGGTAATATTTTTTAAGCTAGGGTCATATTCAAAATCAAAGAACCAGCTACCGCCTTCTTCTTTAACAGAAGTACATTTTCCTATTTGATCTACATGCCCTTGAACAATATGCCCGTCTAGACGAGCCCCTAGTTGCATGGCGCGTTCTAGGTTAACTTTGTCCCCGACTTGCCATTGAGAAAGATTGGTCTTGTCAATGGTTTCTTTGATGGCTGTAACGGTATAACGATTGCCATCAATTTTAACCACGGTTAAACACACTCCGTTATGCGCCACACTTTGATCAATTTTTAGTTCTGGAGTGATAACACTCTCTAAACTAATATGAACATTTTCTCTTTCTTTTTCGATTTGCGTGATGGTGCCAAAATCTTCTATAATTCCTGTAAACATAAGCTCGGTGATATTGTTTAACTTTGTTGTCAAAAGTAGCAAATAATCAAGCAATGGAGGCTAGAGACCGCAAAATAAAAGTTGGCATTTCAATTGGAGACCCTAATGGGGTGGGCATAGAAATTATCCTAAAAATCTTTCAAGACAAACGCATGTTTGATTTCTTTACGCCCATTGTTTTTGCGAGCACTAAGCTTTTAAGTGCCCAGCGAAAACACTTCAATTTGCAAAGTGCTTTAGCACCTTATGATCTCAATAAAAAGCCCAGCAATAATCAAATCAATGTGGTTGAGGTGTTAAAACAGCCTTTTCAAACCACCTTTGGAGAAGCGACAAAAGAAGGGGGAGCAATAGCCATCGCCTCTTTAAAAGCAGCGACAAAAGCATTAAAAACTGGAGCAGTAGACGTTTTAGTTACTGCCCCAATCAATAAGCACAACATTCAAAGTGAGGAGTTTGATTTTCCGGGACACACAGATTTCTTAGCAAAAGAACTGGGGGGAGATAGCTTGATGTTTATGGTGAGTGATACCTTAAAGGTGGGGCTTTTGACAGACCATATTCCAGTGAGCGAAGTGGCAGCTGCCATACAGCCAGAACTCATCAAAACAAAAGTAGCTAAGATGAAAACTTCTCTCATTGAAGATTTTGGCGTAGCCAAACCTAAAATTGCTATCCTGGGAATAAATCCACACACGGGAGATAACGGTGTGATTGGCAAAGAGGACGATAGTGTTTTACGCCCTGCGATTAAAGAGATTTACGATCAAGGCACCCTGCTTTTTGGTCCTTATGCTGCAGATAGTTTCTTTGGGACTGATTTGCCCAATCAATTTGATGCCGTCTTAGCCACCTATCACGATCAAGGTTTAATCCCTTTTAAAACATTGACCTTTGGCAATGGGGTTAATTTTACTGCTGGTCTAAGTAAAGTACGTACTTCTCCAGATCACGGTACAGCCTATGATCTGGCAGGAAAAGGCGAAGTAAAGACCGCCTCTTTTGAAGAAGCGCTTTTTTATGCCCGCCAAATATTTTTCAATCGTAGTGCTCACCAAGAATACACCCCTAGTCAAAAGCAATAATTCTTTGGCTAAAAGGAGTTTGGAATAAAATTTTTTGTAAATTTGCCCCCTCAATGGCAAGCCTATGGAAACGCTAACCGAATTTGTCCTCCCATTTGTAGGGCTTAAAGACGGCAAACACACCTTCGAGTTTGACATTGACACAACGTTCTTTAACGCATTTGAATTTAATGATTTTGACCAGCCTAATGTCAAAGTAAAATTACTTTTTGACAAAAAGCCCGGTCTAATGAATCTAAGCTTTACCGCTCAAGGGAGCCTAGGGTTAACCTGTGATGTATCAAACGAAATATTTGAACACCACATTGACACTAGTCTAGATTGGATTGTGAAGTTTGGAGATCAATATGACGATGACAATGACGAATTTTTAATTCTTCCTCACGGAAGTTATCAGGTCAATGTTGCCCAGCCCATCTATGAAATGATTGTTTTGGCAGTACCGATAAAAAAAGTTCATCCAGGCGTTGTTGATGGCACCTTAGATTCAGCATTATTAAAAAAACTAGAAGAATTACAGCCCAAAGAAGAGAAGTTAGACAACAACGATCCTCGATGGGACAAATTAAAAGATTTACTATAAAACTAAAACAGGACGAAAATGGCACATCCTAAAAGAAAAATATCGAAAACAAGAAGAGACAAAAGAAGAACGCATTACAAAGCGGCACCGTCTCAAATTGCTGTAGACACAACAACAGGTGAAGCTCACCTTTACCACCGTGCTCACTGGCATGAAGGAAAATTATACTACAAAGGAAAAGTTTTAATTGACAGCGCTGAAGAAGCGACTGCTTAATTATTTTCTTTTACAAAGCTTAATGCTCTCCACTTTGGAGAGCATTTTTCATATAAAAGATTTTGTTTCGAACAAAAAACATTTATCTTCACTATGCAAATCGTTCAAGGAAAAGATAAGCATACTATGAAGCGGGATAGCTCTCTAGTAACCAAAGCAGCCATAACAGCAGTTGGAAGTTACGTGCCAGAAGAAGTATTGACAAACCATGATCTTGAACAGATGGTGGATACTAACGATGAATGGATTCGATCGCGAACTGGGATATCAGAACGTCGAATCGCAAAAAATCCACAACATTCAACAGGATTTATGGCAATTAAAGCCGCTCAAAATCTTTGTCAAAATAACAACATTGATCCCGCAACAATCGATTTAGTTCTTGTTGCTACCATTACACCAGATTATCAAGTTTCTTCGACAGCACCCTATGTTGCCACTCAAATTGGGGCAACAAATGCTTTCGCTTTTGATATTTCTGCTGCCTGTTCTGGGTTCTTATATGGAATGTCAACGGCAGCCTCTTTTATCAGTTCAAATCAGTACAAAAAGGTATTATTAATAGGGGCAGATAAAATGTCTTCTATTGTTGACTATACAGACCGCGCAACCTGTATCATCTTTGGGGATGGTGCTGGAGCAGCTCTTTTTGAAGCCTCTGACAATGGCTTTGGTTTTGAAAATGCCATTCATGGGAACGACGGGATCGGAAGAGAGTACCTCAACATTCAAGAAGGAGGATCTCTCTACCCCATTAACGAAAACACCTTTAATGGAGGAAAGCATTATTTAAACCAAGAGGGTAAAACAGTCTTTAAATATGCTGTGAAACACATGGCAGAAACCAGTAAAAAAGTCATTCAAAACAATGCCCTAACGGCAGAGGAGGTCGACTATGTTATCGCCCACCAAGCGAATAAACGCATTATTGATGCGACGACAAATTATTTAGGCGTAGCCGAAGAAAAAGTACTAAAAAACATTCATAAATACGGTAATACCACCGCAGCCACCCTTCCCCTTTTATTAGCAGATTTTGAATCGACTTTTAAAAAGGGTGATAAATTAATCTTTACCGCCTTTGGAGGTGGATTTACTTGGGGTGCGGCATATTTAACATGGAATTACGACTACAAAAACTAAAATCATAGAACCAATGGATATCAAAGAAATTCAAAACTTAATTAAGTTCGTCGCTAAGTCAGGCGCTTCAGAAGTAAGCCTTGAAATGGATGATGTAAAGATTACAATTAAAACAGGAGATGGTAAGTCAACCGGAGAAAACACGACTATCGTGCAGCAAATGCCTCCAGTTGTTGCGCAGCACCAATTACAGGCAGTACCGCCAGTAGCCGCGCCAGTTCCCGTTGCTGAAGCTCCTGTAGCAGAAAAAGCTGCCGCAGAAAATGATAACTACATCACGATCAAATCTCCTATTATTGGAACCTTTTATCGCAAACCTTCTCCAGACAAACCTATGTTTGCTGAAGTAGGACAACAAATTAGCGAAGGAGATGTTTTATGTGTGATTGAAGCCATGAAACTCTTCAATGAAATCGAGTCTGAAGTGAGTGGTAAGATTGTAAAAATATTGGTCGATGATTCTTCTCCAGTAGAATTTGATCAACCCCTCTTCTTAATTGACCCATCATAAACGGTAACGAACACTTTTTTTATGTTTAAAAAAATATTAATTGCCAACCGGGGTGAGATCGCCATGCGAATTATCCGTACCTGTAAAGAAATGGGGATCAAGTCTGTTGCTGTTTATTCTACAGCAGACGCCGAAAGTTTACACGTAAAGTTTGCAGACGAAGCCGTCTGTATAGGACCGCCATCAAGTGCAGAGTCCTATCTTAAAATGGCCAATATAATCGCTGCTGCAGAAATCACTAACGCAGACGCCATTCACCCAGGATATGGGTTTTTGTCAGAAAACGCAAAGTTTTCTAAAATGTGTGCAGAGCATCAGATTAAATTCATCGGGGCATCTTGCGAAATGATTAATAAAATGGGGGATAAGGCCTCGGCCAAAGCCACCATGAAAGCTGCCGGTGTACCGACCATTCCGGGATCTGAAGGAATCCTTAAAGACTTTGAAGAAACCCAAAAACTCGCTGCAGAAGCTGGCTATCCTGTCATGCTAAAAGCGACTGCCGGTGGAGGTGGAAAAGGAATGCGTGCCGTGTGGAAAGAGGATGAACTTGAAAAAGCATGGGAAAGTGCGCGTCAAGAAGCAGCAGCCTCTTTTGGAAACGACGGAATGTATTTGGAAAAACTGATTGAAGAACCTCGTCATATAGAGATTCAAGTGGTAGGAGATAGCTTTGGCAAAGCCTGCCATTTATCTGAAAGAGATTGTTCTGTACAACGCCGTCACCAAAAATTAACCGAAGAAACTCCTTCTCCGTTCATGACAGACGAGCTGCGTGAACGCATGGGAGAAGCCGCGGTTAAAGCAGCAGAATTTATCAAATATGAAGGCGCTGGAACTGTTGAGTTTTTAGTCGATAAACACCGCAATTTCTACTTTATGGAAATGAATACCCGTATCCAAGTAGAACACCCTATTACAGAGCAAGTAATTGACTTTGACTTGATTCGTGAGCAAATTACTGTTGCGGCGGGGATCCCTATTTCTGGGAAGCACTATTTGCCAAAGCTACACTCGATAGAATGCCGTATTAATGCGGAAGATCCATACAACGATTTTCGTCCCTCTCCAGGGAAAATCACCAACTTACATATTCCTGGTGGTCACGGGGTTCGATTAGATACTCATGTGTATTCTGGCTATATTATTCCACCCTATTATGATTCGATGATTGCAAAGTTGATTACGACGGCGCAAACACGAGAAGAGGCGATCAATAAAATGAAACGCGCCTTAGACGAATTCATCATTGAAGGAGTAAAAACGACCATTCCGTTTCACCGTCAATTAATGGAGGAACCCGATTATGTTAAAGGGGACTATACCACGAAATTCATGGAAAGTTTTGAAATGAATGAATAAAATAAAAAAGACCGCTTAGTAGCGGTCTTTTTTTATGGGTAAAAGTGAGACTTAGATCAAGTTTTGATCGATAAGATATTCTGCAATTTGAACGGTATTTGTCGCTGCTCCTTTACGCAGATTGTCTGAAACAATCCAAAGGTTAAAGGTGTTGTCTTGGGAGAAGTCTTGTCTAATTCGACCTACAAAAACATCGTCTTTCCCTTCGGCATAAATCGGCATAGGGTAGGTGTTTGTCTCTGGGTTGTCTTGCACAACTACACCTGCACTTTCGTGTAATAATTGACGAATTTCTTGTACAGAAGAAGGGCCTTTTAACTCTACATTAACCGACTCACTATGTCCCCCTACTACCGGAATACGTATCGCTGTTGCTGTAACGCGAATGCTATCGTCTCCTAATATCTTATGGGTTTCTTTGACAAGTTTCATCTCTTCTTTTGTATATCCATTGTCTTGAAACACATCACAGTGAGGCAACGCATTTCTGTGAATAGGATAAGGATATGCCATATCCCCTTTTTCGCCAGCATATTCGTTTTCTAACTGTTGTACTGCAGAAACACCCGTTCCAGTGATAGATTGATAAGTAGAAATAACCAAACGCTCGATTCCGTATTTTCTTTGGAGCGGCGCTAGCGCGACCAACATTTGAATGGTAGAACAATTAGGGTTTGCAATGATTTTATCTTCAGCCGTTAAAAGGTTGGCATTGATTTCTGGAACAATAAGTTTCTTCTCTGGATCCATTCTCCAGGCAGAAGAGTTGTCGATCACTGTTGTGCCCGCAGCAGCAAATTTAGGCGCCCAGGCTAAAGAGGTTTCGCCTCCTGCAGAAAACAAAGCCACATCTGGCTTCATATCAACCGCTGTCTGTAAGCCTACCACCGTGTAATCGGTTCCTTGATAAGCAACTTTCTTCCCTACTGATCGCTCTGAAGCGACAGGGATTAACTCTGTTAAAGGGAAATTTCTTTCGGCTAAAACTTTTAGCATTACGTTTCCTACCATACCGGTAGCACCAACAACGGCAACTCTCATATTCATTTATTTTGTGCAAAAGTAGGGATAAATCTAAGAGGCAACAACCTTGCACTAGATATTATCAATAATACAACAAAATGTTATAAATAAAACTTCTAAATAATGACTCGCTTTATTCTAGCAGAGAGTGCAGTAAGTAGCTCATAAGAGATGGTTCCTGCGTTTTGAGCGAGTTGATGTGCAGTATGTTCTGCATCAAAAACAACCGCGGTTTGATATAATGCACAGTCGATTTTAGAGACATCGACCATGATCATATCCATACAAACATTACCAACTATGGGTGCGTGTTGACCATTAATCCATACGCCGCCAACTTCTTTCCCAAAACGCCTACTTATCCCGTCTGCATGTCCAATGGGCAGCACGGCGATTTGACTTTTTTGTGTGGCGATCCAGCCTTGATTATAGCCTACACTTTCTCCTTTTTCGACGCTGTGAAGTTGTACAATCGAGGTGGTTAAACGAGCAATAGGTTGTAGGGTTTTATCCCAGTCTTCTTGATTGGCAAAACCGTATAGTCCGATCCCACAACGCACGGCATCAAAGTGATATTCTGGATAGTTAAAAATCCCAGAGGTATTGACTAAATGAAAAAGCGGTGGGGTAGAAAATACTTCTTCTACCTGTGTTTTAATCCTTAAAAAGCGTTGTACTTGTTTTTGTGTATAGGCACAAGGCTTTTGATTTTCAGAAGCGCCTAGATGAGAGTAAACGCTTTGAAGCTTAAAGGGGAAGGTTTCTTTTTTAGCTAAAAAATGAGTGAGGTCATCTGCTGATAAGCCGATGCGGTTTAGCCCTGTATTGCATTTAAGGTGAACGGGGTAATCTGTAATCCCTTTGGCGAGAAGCGCCATTGAAAAAGCGTCAATAAAGGCAGTGCTATAGAGGGCTGGTTCGAGGCGAGCATTGATCAATCGATCGATATTTTCAAACTGTGGATAGAAGACCATGATAGGACATTTAATCCCCGCTTGTCTCAATGCAATCCCTTCTTCTGTATAAGCTACCGCAAGCCAGTCTGCGCCCAGGGAGACTAATTTTTGTGCGATT
This sequence comes from Candidatus Arcticimaribacter sp., assembly GCA_965658115.1. Taxonomy (GTDB): domain Bacteria; phylum Bacteroidota; class Bacteroidia; order Flavobacteriales; family Flavobacteriaceae; genus Arcticimaribacter. The sequence continues at coordinate 26,380 of CBFHRA010000017.1, forward strand.
TCTATTGCTCCTTGTCCATAGGCGTTTGCCTTGACCACAGCGATAAATTTTGTCGTCGAAGCCGTTTTTTCTCGCAAGCTATTGTAATTGTGCGCGAGCTTCTCAAGGTCTATTTGCAGTTGAGTCACGATTTCTTTTTTTGTGCCTTAGGCTTGTTTTGTTGGAGCTTTTTTTGATTTTCCTTGTAGAAGGCTGCTCTGCTTAAAGGCTCATAGGTTTCTTTTTCGCCTAGTACCACAATCCCATCATCTGCTGAAGTTCTAAAGCTATATTGCGCAAGATTCCCTGTGCGGGTACAGACCGCATGAACCTTAGTGACATATTCTGCTGTGGCCATTAATGAGGGCATAGGCCCAAAGGGATTCCCTTTAAAATCCATGTCTAATCCGGCGACAATAACACGAATGCCGCGGTTGGCTAAATCATTGCAAACTTGTACAATTTCATCATCAAAGAATTGTGCTTCATCAATGCCCACCACATCACAATCGTTTACTAAAAGCGGAATGTTTGCCGCAGCAGGAACTGGAGTAGAACGAATTTGATTTTGGTCATGAGAAGTGACTAATTCATCGTCATAACGTGTATCGATGGCGGGTTTAAAGATTTCTACCTTTTGCTGGGCAATTTGGGCGCGTTTTAAACGGCGAATTAACTCTTCGGTTTTTCCAGAAAACATAGAGCCGCAAATCACTTCGATCCAGCCAAATTGTTCATTTTGATTTACAGTATTTTCTAAAAACATTTTTGTAATTTCACCCAGAAGGCTAACGCACCTTCCTCCTAACAAAGGTATCAAAACAATTTGTTCTTAAGAATCCTTCTATGCTTAATCCTATCAAAAAAGAAATCGATCGGCTTGCCCACGAAATTTTAGCTCAAGATGAAACGGTTTCTCCTGCTAAACTATTAGAGAAAGTACAAGAGATCTATAAAAAGCTAGTCTTACTGGAGCATTATCAAGATCAAAATATTACCCCCGAAGAGGAGACGCAAAAACAAGAAGTTATTCCCGTAATGGAAACCATAAACGAGCTGGTGACTGAACTTCCTTTAGAGGAAGAATCTGCTGCGATAGAAGACCTGTTTGCCTCTGTCTCAAACCCTGTTTTTATTAAAAAAGAAGAAGAAAAAACTCCCCTTCATGATATCCCAGTTGAAAAACCACAAAGGGTGACAGAAGAAACTCTTCCTAAAAATTTAAATGATGTTTTAGGCAAGGGAATTCAAATAGGATTGAACGATCGACTAGCCTTTATCAAAAATCTTTTTGACGATAGTACAGAAGATTACCAAAGGGTCATTTCTCAAGTGCAAACCATGAGTAGTTGGGAAGAAGCACAAAGCTTTATCGAGCAAATGATTAAACCAGAATACAATCAATGGGAAGGAAAAGATGCCTTTGAAACCCGTTTTTATAAATGCCTTGAATCTAATTTTTAATACAATTAAATGAAAACCAAACAAATTATCTATTGGACGCCTAGCGTCCTCTTAACCCTTATGATGTTAGTGAGCGGATTTTTTTACACTGTACAAACCACAGAGGTCGCCAAAGAATTTATCGCCCTGGGATATCCCACCTATATCATTCAACCTTTAGGCATTGCCAAAGCACTTGCTGTTTTAGTCATTTTAAATAATCGCTTCAAAAAACTGGTTGAGTGGGCTTATGCTGGGTTGTTTTTTGACTTTGTATTAGCCTTGTCTGCCCACCTAATTATAGGTGATGGCGAATATGCTCCAGCAATTATCGCCCTAATCCTTTTAAGTATTTCGTATAAATATAAAGATCAGGTAAGAACATAAATGGCACAACTTTTTCTTGTACCGACCCCTATTGGGAACCTTAAAGACATGACTTTTCGAGCGGTCGAAGTGCTCAACGAAGTTGATCTCATCTTAGCCGAAGACACTCGAACTAGTGCCAAGTTAATGCAGCATTTTGAGATCAATACGCCCTTGCACAGTCATCATATGCATAACGAACATTCAACCTTGCCAAAGATCATTCGAGATTTAAAACAAGGGAAAAACATCGCCCTGATTTCAGATGCGGGAACCCCAGCCATTTCAGACCCTGGGTTTTTATTAGTAAGAGAAGCCATTAAAGAAGAGATAGAAGTAGAATGTCTTCCAGGGGCAACAGCTTTTGTACCTGCCTTAGTTTTGAGTGGACTCCCGAATGACCGTTTTATTTTCGAGGCCTTTCTTCCGCCAAAAAAAGGCCGACAAACTCGCCTAGAAAAAATTGCCGAAGAAGACCGAACCACCATTTTATATGAATCTCCACACAAGTTGTTAAAAACCTTAGGGCAATTAGCAACGCTTTGCGGAGAAGAACGTCTAATCTCTATTTCGAGAGAATTGACAAAACTGCACGAAGAAACTTTTCGCGGAAGCTTAAAAGAGGCCATCACACATTTTGAACAAAAAGCCCCCAAAGGGGAATTTGTTTTGTGTTTGAACGGAAAATCAAAAAAGTAATCATGCGTTGGGAAGCAATTTCTGAACCAGAACAAAAGCTTGTGCAACAGCTTCAAAAAGAGCTGGGTGTTTCTGCTATTATTGCCACGCTTTTAGCACAAAGAGGGATGCACACTTTTGATGCTGCCAAAGCCTTTTTTAGACCCCAATGGGAAGACTTGCATTCCCCTTTCTTAATGCAAGACATGGACAAGGCAGTTGATCGCATCCATGCTGCGCTAGAAGAAGACGAGGCCATTATGGTCTATGGAGACTATGACGTAGACGGGACCACTTCTGTCGCATTGATGTCTTCTTTTTTAGCCGAAAAAACTTCAAAAGTCACCTCCTATATCCCAGATCGCTATAACGAAGGTTATGGCGTTTCTTATCAAGGCATTGATGTCGCCAAGGCCAAAGGCATTAAACTTATCATTGCCTTAGATTGCGGAGTTAAAGCGGTCGATAAAGTTGCTTATGCCAAAGAAAAAGGCATCGACTTCATCATTTGTGATCACCACTTACCCGGAGAAGAATTACCCCAAGCGCTAGCCTTACTCGACCCTAAAAGAGAAGATTGCAACTATCCTTTTGACGAATTATGTGGTTGCGGGATTGGGTTTAAATTGATTCAAGCATTAAGCGAACGATGGCAAGAACCCAAAGAGCAACTCTATCCTTATCTCGATCTTGTCGCCACAGCCATTGCCGCAGACATTGTCCCCATGGAAGGGGAAAATAGGACCTTGAGCTTTTTTGGTTTGGCGCAACTGCGCCAAAATCCACGACCGGGAATTCAAGGCTTCTTAGGCGCACTAAAAAAGCCCGTCAACATCACTGATCTAGTCTTTAAAGTTGCCCCACGCATCAATGCTGCAGGACGCATGGATCACGCCCTTGTTGCGGTTGATTTGTTGACAAGTAAAGAGCCCACTGAAGTAAAAAAGATCACAGAGGCCATCGAACAATTTAACACAGAACGCAGGGCGACAGACGAACGAATTACCAAAGAAGCCCTTGACCAAATCAAGCAAAGAGAAGAAGAAAGCTTTCCTGCAACGGTCGTTTTTGCCGAAGATTGGCACAAAGGCGTCGTGGGGATTGTCGCTTCCCGCTTGATTGAAAACTATTATCGCCCCACGGTGGTTTTAACCCGCTCTGGGGAAAATTATGCAGGATCTGTGCGATCGGTAAAAGGCTTTAATGTTTACAATGCTTTAGAGGCGTGTAAGTCCCATATGATACAGTTTGGCGGCCACAAATACGCTGCAGGTCTCACTTTAAAAGAGAATCAGTTAGCTGCCTTTAAAACGGCTTTTGAAAAGCAGGTAGAAGAAAGTATTTTACCAGAGCAAAGAACTCCCGTAATTCTTTATGATTTAGCCATCCCCATAGAAGAGGTCAACCATAAACTCTATCGTATAGTCGAACAAATGGCCCCCTTTGGCCCTAAAAATATGCGCCCTGTTTTTTGTAGTACAAACTGTGTTGATAGTGGACAAAGTAAAGTTGTAGGGAAGGATCAAAGTCACTTGCGCCTTTCGGTGCAAACCCCTAATGGACCATTAGTTGGTATAGGATTTAGCATGGCGAAACATTACGATTATATTAAAAGTGGTGCCCCTTTTGATCTCTTGTATACCCTCGACGAAAACGAGTGGAATGGATCAATTTCCTTACAATTAAAAATTAAGGCCATTCGGCCAAAAGAACCCGCTTAGCTTTTTAAATGCTTGAGCAAGGCAGTGGTCGAGGCATCGTGTTGCGCAATGCTGTCTCCTTCTAGATCGGCTAAAACAGTATTGGCCAATTGCTTTCCTAATTCAACCCCCCATTGATCATAACTAAAGATGTTCCACAGCACTCCTTGTACAAAGATCTTTTGTTCGTACATGGCGATAAGTTTCCCAATACTTTCTGGGCTTAAGGCATCAATTAAAAGGGTGTTTGTGGGATTGTTTCCTTCAAAGACTTTAAAGGGTGCCAGGGTCTCAATTTCATCCTCAGACAGACCTTTTTCGGTCAATTCATTCACAGCTTCTGCCATGGTTTTTCCACGCATTAAGGCTTCCGTTTGAGCGATAAAGTTCGCCATCAATTTATTCTGGTGTTCCTCTTCGCCATATAAGGACGTTTTAAACCCGATAAAGTCGGCTGGGATTAATTTTGTCCCTTGGTGAATGTGCTGAAAAAAGGCGTGTTGAGCGTTCGTACCAGAACCTCCCCAAATAATGGTTCCGGTTTGATAGTCGATATTTTCTCCATTGCGATCTACCCCTTTCCCATTGCTTTCCATGATTCCTTGTTGTAGGTAGGCAGGGAGATTGCGTAAATATTGGGTGTAAGGGATAATCGCTTCACTTTCGGCTTCCCAAAAGTTATTGTACCACACACTAATAAGGGCGAGTACTACTGGAATATTTTCTTGAAAAGGAGTGTCTTTAAAATGCTTGTCCATTTTATGAGCCCCAGCTAATAATGCTTCAAAATGATCAGGGCCTACGGCCAAAGCGATGCTTAAGCCCACAGCACTCCAAAGCGAAAAACGACCTCCAACCCAGTCTTTCATAGGGAAGACATTGTCTGGCGCGATTCCAAAGGCAGCGATCTTTTCTAGGTTGGTAGAAACAGCGACAAAGTGTTGTGCAATCGCTTCTTCCCCCGCATGGGTTAAAAACCATTCCCTAAGGGTATTGGCATTACTCAAGGTCTCCTGGGTAGTGAAAGTTTTAGATACAATCACAAAAAGAGTGGTCTCTGGATCAAGGGTTTTCATAACCTCGCGAACGTGGTCTCCTTCAACATTAGAGACAAATTGTACGTTAAGGTGGTTCTTGTAAAACTGTAGCGACTCTGTTACCATGGCGGGGCCTAAATCAGATCCTCCAATCCCAATATTGACTACATCGGTGATGGCTTTTCCAGTGTATCCTTTGTGTTCGCCGCTAATTACTTTATCACAAAATGAACGGATTTTTGCTTTGACCGCATGCACCTCTGGCATAACGTCTAGACCGTCTACATACAGCTGGCTGTCTTCTGGCGCGCGCAGGGCGGTGTGGAGTACAGCTCTTCCTTCGGTTTGATTGATGGCTTCCCCACTAAAATAGGCATCCATCGCTTCTTTTAATCCCATTTCATGGGCAAAATCTTCTAAAAGGACTAGGGTGTCTTGATTAATGCGGTTTTTAGAAAAGTCCACTAAAAAGTCTTCCCATTGAATAGAGAAGCGATCAAAACGCTTATCGTCCTGGTTAAAATAGTCTTGTAAACGCTCGTCTTTAATTGCTTTAAAATGCGTGTTTAATTTTTTCCAACTTTTAGTTGTGGTGGGGTTGATGTTTGGTAGTGCCATGTTTAGTTCATTGCGATGGTTGTTGTCTTTTTTTCAAAAGAAAGACAGTTCAATTGTTGTTCGGTTTCTTTAATATGGGTAAAATAACGTTTTTTCAGTTCAGAAGAAATAGGCTTTGCTTCAGGTAGTTTTTGTTTGAAGGGATCTACCTGGCGCCCATTTTTCCAAAAGCGATAACAAACGTGTGGTCCAGAGGTGTTCCCCGTCATTCCTACCCAGCCAATGACATCTCCTTGCTTGACATATTGTCCCACCTTCACCTTGCGGCGTTTCATGTGGAGGTATTGGGTAGAATAGGTTCCATTGTGTTTGATCTTTACATAGTTCCCATTTCCTCTGGTATAACTTGCTTTTGTGACGCGTCCATTAGCAGTCGCCATAATGGGCGTTCCTACAGCTGCGGCATAATCTGTTCCTTTATGGGGTTTTACACGGCCGTAATAAGCGATTCTTCTTTTGAGGTTATAGCGGGATGAAATGCGGCTAAATTTTACTGGGGCTTTTAAAAAGGCACGGCGTAAATTTTTGGCTTTGTCATCAAAATAATCAACGATTCCTTTAATGCTGTCGGTCTCAAATTCATAGGCGTAAAGGCCTTTTCCGCGGTGTTCAAAATAGGCTGCTTTGATTTTTTCTATCCCTACAGAAATAGAGTCGTCGACAAACTTTTCGGTATAAATCACCTTAAAGCGGTCCCCTTTATCCAGACGAGTAAAATCGATCGTCCATGCATATACATCTGCCATAAAATAGGTGAGCATATTGTTGTATCCACTGTTTTGCATGGTTTCATAAAGAGAACTTTCGATCACGCCCGTCGCCTCTAATTCAACTGTTCTAATGGGTTTGTCAACTTGTTTTCCATAAATGCTGTCGCGCAGTTGAATTACACTATAGCCCAAAGCATCTGGATGGTAAATAAACGCTTTTGGAACATTAATGCTGTCTTTGTCAAAAAGCAAGGTGTAAGGTTTCCCAATTTGTAATTTGCGTACACTTACCTTTCCTTTAATGGCCTGAAGAATTTCATATACTTGAGGATAGTCGATCCCATTGCGTTCAAGAATGGCCCCAAAGGTGTCTCCCCTTTTAATTTTAAGCTGCTTAGCTTCGTATTGATTGAAATCGTAACCGTAACGCAAATCGGGTTCAATTACAATTTCTTCTTGTTCTTGCGTGACTTCAACGGGGATAGATTCCTCTCCACAAGCAAGGATTAGGCAAGCAATGAGCAAGGAAAAAAAGACAGAATAATTAATGTGCTTCATGGCTACAAATTTCGCAAACTTTTAAGGGATTCTTTTATCTTTTCTAGGCACTTATTAAAAAAGTTAACAACAGTTATTTGACCACAATATTAAAGGGATGCTGTAAGTTTTTAAAGCGATCTAAATCACAATCAATTGACCCAACTCTTAAGTCTGCACGCATTTTGACGGGGATTTTGTTTTTATCATCACTCACCCATAGGGTAACGCTTTCTTGTTCGCTAAAAACCCGACCACTTTGCACAAATGGGCGTAGCTTTAAACAACGCACTTTTCCAAAAGCGGTTTCGATGGTTTCTCGCCCTAAAAAGCGCAGTTTAAACAGATAGTTTTCTTGATCAAAAAACATATTAAGTCGTATGTCTTCCCCTTCTTTAAGGGAAGAGGTATCATAAAAATTCCGCAAATAATAAAAGGCAGAGATAAGGTCTTGTACATTTTCTTCTATTGCGAAACTGGCCTTTTTTTTCTTTTTCTTATTGTTGACATGGGCCATATTCTGTTCGTGATCAAAGCGAATTTCGATGTCTTTGGTATAGCCTCCTTCATCAATATCACGAATAAACCAACGTGGAAGCCCATCTTTTTGCCCAAAATAAGATTCATAGTGATCTTCCACCTTAAAGAATAAACGCGCTAGTCCTGTGGTGCGGCCATAGCCTTTTGCATGGTAAACTGGAACTTGATCTAAGGTATCTGCTGTGATTCCCAGGGTAATACGACTGGCGTTAAAAACACCATAGTGGATACGAAACTCAAACCACTCTCCATCTTTAAAGGCATCTTGTGGCGGGCTGGTAGGAAGCAATTCTTGTTTTTGTGCAAAACAAAAACTTGTACTCCAACTAATTAATAGGAAGAAGAATGCTTTTTTCATGCTTTATTTTCTTGCTTAGCAATTTAAAAAAATCTTCTAGAGCCTATGAGTGCTTTAGGGATTAATTAACGGTTAAGTTTTCGAATGCAAATGTTGGTACAATTGTTTCCCCTTGTTTTCCCCTAAAACAAAAATCAAATCGTTTTCTGCGGCTTCTTTAATGCGTTTAAAAGATTTGAATTTTTTCAAAAGGGTTTCTTTAGTTTTAGGACCTACCCCGGGGATGGCATCTAAACCAGATTTAATTGCGCCTTTAGATCGTTTGTTGCGGTGAAAGGTGATCCCAAAGCGGTGGGCCTCATTTCGTAAAAATTGAATGACCTTTAAACTCTCAGATTTTTTATCTAAATACAGCGGGATGGGATCTTCAGGGAAATAAATTTCCTCTAGGCGTTTTGCAATCCCTACAATGGCAATCTTTCCTCTAAGGCCTAAAACATCTAGGCTTTTTAAAGCAGAAGAAAGTTGCCCTTTCCCACCATCAATGATAATGAGTTGCGGTAAGGATTCTCCTTCTTCGACCAGGCGTTTATAGCGACGATAGACCACTTCTTCCATCGAGGCAAAATCGTCTGGTCCTTCTACGGTTTTAATGTTGTAATGGCGATAGTCTTTTTTATAGGGTTTCCCATTGCGAAAGACCACACAAGCCGCCACAGGATTAGAGCCTTGCAGGTTAGAGTTGTCAAAACATTCGATATGTCGCGGTTCTTCAGATAGGCGAAGATCTGCCTTCATCTGGGTCATTAAGCGATTCGTATGACGATCAGGATCGACAATTTGCATCTGCTTAAAGCGCTCCATACGGAAGTATTTTGCGTTGCGTTCTGACAAATCAACCAAATGTTTTTTATCGCCTAATTGAGGTACGGTCACTTTAATTTTATCCCCTAAATCAAGCGCGAAAGGAAGGTATACCTCTGGCGATTGGGAATGGAAACGCTGACGTATTTCTATGATGGCAAGGGACAATAATTCTTCTTTGGTTTCGGCTAATTTCTTTTTGATTTCAATGGTATGAGAACGAATGATTGACCCATACGACAGTTGTAAAAAGTTGACATAGCCATAGGCCTCGTCTGTGATAATCGAGAATACATCTACATTAGAAATCTTAGGATTAACAATGGTAGACTTTGCCTGGTAGTTTTGAAGGACATCTAGTTTTTCTTTGATTTTTTGGGCATCCTCAAATTCCATATTGGCAGCATGGGCTTGCATTTGCTGTTTAAATTGAAGTAGGGAGTCCTTGAAGTTCCCTTTTATAATGGCGCGAATGGCTTTGATGTTTTCGTCATATTGCGCGGCATCGATTTTATCTTCACAAGGTGCAAGGCAATTTCCTAGATGGTATTCTAAGCAAACTTTGTATTTCTGGGCTTCGATTTTCTCTGCAGAAAGATCATAGTTACAAGTGCGTAAAGGGTAGAGTCCTTTAATCAAATCTAAAAGGGTACGCACCGTTTTCATGCTGGTATAAGGACCAAAGTATTCTGAGCCATCTTTGATGATTTTCCGCGTAGCGAAAATTCTTGGAAAACGCTCTTTTTTAATACAAATCCACGGATAGGTTTTATCGTCTTTCAACAAAACATTGTAGCGCGGTTTGTGCTTTTTGATCAAGTTGTTTTCTAGCAGCAAGGCATCCATTTCACTTTCAACCACGATATGTTCTATGGTCACGATATTTTTGACCAGTATTCTTGTTTTGTGATTGTCGTGATTTTTGGTGAAATAAGAGTTGACCCTTTTTTTGAGATTTTTGGCTTTGCCTACATATATAATGCTTCCTTTTACATCAAAATATTGATACACTCCTGGACTAGAAGGAAGTGTTTTGAGTTGGACAGAAAGATCAGTATGTTCCATGAAGCGAAAGGATCTAAGCCAAAAATAATGCTTTTCTTTGTGCAGAAGGAGGCAAATAATGGACAAAAATTCACTTAGGGCAGATTACAAAAAGCAGCGGGAGGCGTTAACGCCAAAAGAAATAGCGAATAAAAGCCTGCAAATCGCAAATCAACTCTTGTCCTTACCCCTGTGGGAAAAGACTTATTTCCACCTTTTTTTAAGTAGCACAAGGCAAAAAGAAATAGACACAGAAAACATTTTGACCCTTTTACAAGGCAAAGACAAAGAAGTGCTTGTACCCAGAATGGAAGCGAACCACAGCTTGTCCCATATCCTATTAACAGATGCCACACCCATCAAGGTTAACGCTTTTGGGATCCCAGAACCGATAGGAGGAATTGCAGTTGCTCCTGCGCAAGTAGAAGTCGTCTTTGTGCCTTTGTTGGCCTATGATTTAGCAGGAAACAGAATAGGGTATGGCAAAGGATATTACGATCGTTTTTTAGCACAGTGTGATGAAAAATGCCTTTTTATTGGCCTTTCTTTTTTTCCTCCAGAAGAGAGTATTCCAACAGAAAAAACCGATATAAAATTACATTATTGTGTCACTCCAGAGCAGCTTTATTCTTTTTTCTAACCGAAGATCCTTTTGTTGAAAAAGAATAAGATGCCTACGCCTGTACTAATGGCCGCATCAGCTACATTAAAGACATATTCGAAGAAAGTGTAGTCTTTTCCGCCTATGACAGGCATCCATTCTGGCCAGGTCCACGAAGCAAGAGGAAACTGTAGCATATCGACCACATGACCATAAAAGAAAGTCGCATAACCTTCGTCAGGAAATAAGGTGGCAACTTGCCCGTAAGAGTGTGAAAAGATCACACCATAAAACAAAGAGTCAATCAAGTTCCCTACTGCACCCGCAAAGATGAAAGAAAGGGCTAATACCAATAACTGAGAACTTTCTTTTTTTAATAAAGAGTACAACCAGAACCCCAAATATCCAATCGCAACTAAACGAAACAAGGTGAGTAAAAGTTTCGCCACATCCTCACTTAAAAAAGGGAGAATATCATTGATTTTTGTTCCCCAAGCCATTCCTTTATTTTCAATAAATAACAGCTTAAAAAAGCCCCAATCTACAATTGCTTTTTGACCATAGATGGATAAAGGATAATTGAGTTTGATATAAATCTTAGAGGCTTGATCGATTCCTAAAATCAACAATATGATCAAGAGCGCGGATTGAATCGTTATTTTAGGAAGTGTAATTTTCATCGATTTTGAAAGTTCAAAAGTAGTTATTTTCTCTGGGAAATAAGGGAAATATTTCCTTCGGTCGAGCTGAGTTTAAGTTCGCTTTGATAAGCCGGACCAAAGGGACCAATAATTGTCCCGTATTTTGATTGAGCGTGTGCTTTATGGCTATCGCCAAAAAGGTGAATGTCTGCTTTGTTGGTTTTGACCTCTCCAGTGATCTTTTGTCCTTTCAACATGATTTCACCTTCGTATAATTGAAGTTTTAATGCGTTAAAATTTCCTTGAATATCTAAGCGACTATTTTGCGCTTCTAGCTGAAGATTAAAGTGATCTGGCAAAAACAATTTTAAGGTAGAGGCCCACACTTTATGTGCACTAAGCTTATCGTGAAAAGCGTTGAAGCTAGGTCCTTTTTGTTCGACAAGTTGTAGTGTTTTTCCAACTTGAAAAGAGCGTAAAACAAGGTGGTTTTTATATTCGCCTTCCGTTTGATATTCTAGCACAATCGTATTGTCTAGCGAAGTGGAGACCACAACAGTGTTTGCAAAAGGAAGTTCAAGGCTAATCAAGTCAAAAGCATCTGCTTCCCACAAGAGTTTGTGTTGATTTTGCCCATAAAGGCTACAAACGAATAAACAGCCTATTAAGAGGCGGTACACGTTTATTTTTGCATGTTTTTTGCTTCAATGCTCAAGGTTGCATGAGGCACTAAAATCAAGCGTTGCTTTTGGATCAATTTCCCAGTAACACGGCAAACGCCATAGGTTTTATTTTCAATGCGAATAAGCGCATTTTTAAGGTCTCTGATAAATTTTTCTTGACGAAGCGCCAGTTGTGTATTGGCTTCTTTTGACATGGTTTGAGAGCCTTCTTCAAATGCTTTAAAAGTAGGAGAAGTGTCCTCTGTTCCATTGTTTCCATTATTCATGTAGGAACTCTTCAATAAATCGAGATCTTCTTTCGCTTTCTCAATTTTCTCTTCAATTAGACCTCTAAATTCTTCTAGATCTTTATCTGAATATCGATTTTTT
>CBFHRA010000018.1:0-38138 GCA_965658115.1 Candidatus Arcticimaribacter sp.
TTATTGGCCTTTCTCTATTACTACTCAAGGAAATACTTTATTTATAGCAGACACAGGAAATCACAGGTTGGTTATTTGCGATTTAAAAAGTTAAATAAAGCCAATACACACCAATAACAATAGCAAACAAACCTCCTGCAAATCGGATTCCTTTAAAAAATAGAGGATCATTTGCATTTTTAGATAATTTAGCAATATTACCTAATATAAACCCATATATAGTCATGGCTAAAACTGTGCCTATAGCAAATCCTAGAATGTACTGAGTTCCTTCAAACCTGGTTTCAAAGGCTAACACAGGCAATAATAATATGAAGTGAGCGACACCAGCCAGACCGTGTATAAATCCTATGCTGAGAGAGGATAAAATATTCTGTTTCATTTCTTTTTTATGAGAATGCTCATCGCTTTTGTTCTCATAAGTGTGAATATGTGTACTGCCATCGCTATGTGTATGCGGTTGTGTATGCTTTTTCTTTTCATTGAAAATACGGTAGAAAGCCCATAAACCAACGGCAATTAGAATAATTGCCACAAGTTGTTCACTATAACTAGAAATTGCTTCAACGGGAATAACTTCCTTAAAAAGTAAAAAAAGCACACCTATAAGAAGCATTCCTATTAAGTGCCCAAAACCCCAGACAAGTCCTATTTTCCAACCTTTACGCTGTGATGAAATAGCCAGAGGTGTCACGGCAGCGAGATGGTCGGGTCCAGATATTACGTGAAGTATTGAAGCTAGTATAGCTGAGAATAATGTTGTAATCAAAATAAAAGAATCAGTGTTTTTAAATCTTCCTGAAAGTTAAATGTTTTATTTAAAAAAACAATTAATAATAAAGAATGCTAACGAAATAACACTCTTACATATGGAAGCTATGATTAAATATAAAAGCTAATTCTGTCAACGATACTGTCAACCTAAAAACAAAACCCTTGTAAATCAAACGATTACAAGGGTTTTTGCGGAGAAAGAGGGATTCGAACCCCCGGAGGTGTGACCCTCAACAGTTTTCAAGACTGCCGCATTCGACCACTCTGCCATTTCTCCTATGCGGTGGCAAATATACATCCCTTATTTGATTTAAGAAAAGTTTTTTTAAAAATGATATGCCTATTTTTATCTTTTAATTCTTTTATGGAAATCATCACCCAATACGCCCTTCTTTTTTTAGTAGGAATTAGCACAGGCATTATCAATACCCTAGCAGGAGGGGGGTCGTTATTAACACTTCCTGTATTGATTTTTATGGGACTTCCTTCTCATGTGGCTAATGGTACTAATCGCATTGCGATCGTTTTACAGTCCTTTGTAGGAACAGCGGGCTATCGTTCAAAAGGAGTCTCTACTTATCCCTTTAATGTGTATTTGGGGATTGCGGCTTTCTTTGGTTCCTTGATAGGGGCACAAATTGCAGTAGACATCGAAGGAGCCGTTTTTAATCGCATTCTTTCGATTATCATGCTAATCGTTGTGGCTATTATTGTTTTTAAGCCAAAGGCCAAAGAAATTAAACTCCCAGAAAGATTGACCGGGCGTTATCTCGTCTATGCCCTCATCGGGTTTTTCTTTATAGGTATTTATGGTGGCTTTATCAATGCAGGGATAGGCTTTATTATTATCCTCTTTTTAAATAACGTTAACCGTCTTTCTTTGATTAAGACAAATGCGACTAAAGTCGCCTTAGTTTTTATCTATTCTTTAGGGGCACTCGCCTTATTCGCTTGGAACGATGCGGTAGATTGGACTTTAGGGATCGTTTTAGCTTTAGGTAGTGCGATAGGAGCCTGGTGGTCTAGCCGCTGGTCGGTAGATCAAGGAGAAGGGGTAATCAAAATTGCCATGATAATCATGGTAACAGCAATGTCGATAAAGTTGTGGTTCTTTTAGTAGTTGACGTATTCAACAATCTCGAGGCCATAACCGGTAATCCCAACGCGGGGTCCTTGAGATGAATTTGTTATTACACGTAGTTTACTGATATGCAACTCATGCAATATTTGGGCACCTATCCCAAAATCTTTTAAGTCCATTTTTAATGGCGGTGCTTTAGCCACTGTATTCTTCTCTGAATCGCTATCTTTTAATTCTTTAATGCGCGCCAAAAGATTTTCGGATTGTTGCTGTTGATTGATAAAGATAATGGCGCCTTTTTCTTCGGTATTGATCAATTTAAAGATCTCTTCTAAGCCTTTGTCATTTGAACCTGTTAGCATTCCTAAAAGATCATTGCTGATTTGCGAAGAATTGATACGGGTAAGAACAGCTTCGTCTTGTTCCCAAGACCCTTTGGTCAAGGCGATATGAACTTGGTTATTGGTAGTTTGTTGAAAGGCTCTTAGGCGAAATTCGCCAAATCTTGTCATGATTTCTGTATCCTCTCTTTTAAGGACCAAGCTATCGTGTTGCATGCGATAGGCGACGAGATCCTCAATGGAAACTAATTTAAGATCAAACTTTTCGGCTACTTTCATCAATTGAGGCAAGCGTGCCATGGTTCCATCTTCATTCATGATTTCCACAATCACTCCTGCAGCTTGCTTTCCAGCTAAGCGGGCAAAATCTATGGCGGCCTCTGTGTGTCCAGTTCTTCTTAAAACACCTCCTTCTTTCGCGATAAGCGGAAATATATGCCCAGGGCGAGATAGATCCTGCGGGCGAGTATTAGGATCAACTAAGGCTTGAACAGTCAAAGCTCGATCACTGGCAGAAATCCCTGTAGTAACTCCTTTTCCTTTTAAATCTACAGATACGGTAAAGGCGGTTTCCATAGGATCTGTATTATTGCTCACCATACGATCTAATTGCAACTCTTGACAGCGTTTTTCTGTCATAGGAGCACAGATTAGTCCGCGACCTTCTTTGGCCATGAAATTGATGATTTCCGGACTTATATTTTCTGCTGCCGTTAAGAAGTCACCTTCGTTTTCACGGTTATCATCGTCAACAACGATAATTACCTCACCGTTTTTAACTGCAGCTATTGCGTCTTCTATTGGGTCTAATGTCTTCTTTTCCATAGTGAATTAATCCAAGCAAAAATAGTATTCTTAATTGAGCTAAATAGGTTTTCTAACGAAACTATCAAAAAATCATAATCAATCAATCCTTTGTCTGCAGAGGCTCTTCTTGTGAGATATATCGCAAAGGGAGCAATGATAAATAGCGATAACCAACTCCCAACAAAAGGGGATATGCTACTGTCTTCTGCAGCATTTTTGCCAAATAGGCCAATGTAATGATAGGTCAAAAAGATTAAAATAGCCAATACCATAGGAAGCCCTAAACCACCTTTTCTAATGATAGCACCTAAAGAAGCACCGACTAAAAACAAAAAGAACACACTAAAACCTAAGGTGTACTTTTCATGTAAGCTGTTTTTGTGCAGGTTTATCCTTTTCTGATTGATGAAAAATACCTTTTTCTTTGAGCTAAGATTTCTTTGTAAGCTTTTGATGGAGTTTTTTGCTGCCCTTACCACTTGAGAATGTCGATTGTAAATAGAATCTCCCATTATTCTTAAAGGGTTGCTATAGCTTAAAAAAAGAGAATCTGTAGTCGCTTCAATTTCTTGAGTTTCTCTATAGTTGATGTCGTTTGCAATACTTGTGGTCACAAAATTTTCTGCATAAGTTTTTTGGTCTCCTTTAAATTTAGTTTCGAGAGAATCAATACTTTTTGTGAGTTCATCGACCTTTTGCATTCTAAAGGTACTGGTGTATTTTTCTTCGCCTAGATCAACATTATTGAATTGAGATAAATCAATATTTAACACATACTCTTTAAAGGCAACTTTTGCATGTTGAATTCTTTTTCGCTCTTGCACTTTTTCTGAATAGACTTCTTCATAGCGGTTCCCATCAAAGAGTACAAGTTGGAGTTCTTGATCGATACTCGCACTTTTTAATTCGCCTCTTTTGGCTTTAATCACAATTCGATTTTGATTGTCTGGAGATTTTTCGTGAATGATAACATCTTCCAGAAAGCGATTGTCCTCTCCATACTTTCGGGTTACCTTTATATTCATTTCCCCTATTTCATTAAAGACACCTTCTGTTATGGCTAGAGCTGGTTTTAGCTTGGCTAAGTTTCTGCGCAAGTTAAAGTATTTAAACTCACCGTAGGGGATTACATTATTGGAGAAATAATAGCTTCCTACCCCTAGAAAAAAGTGAAAAATGGTGAGACCTAATAATGCCCGCTGAAGCGATATACCTGTTGATTTCATCGCGGCAAACTCATAGTTTTCTGCAAATGCGCCATAGGTCATAATCGAGGCTAATAATACCGACAAAGGCATAACAAGGGGATAGAGTTTTGGGGTGTAATAAGTTAAAAATTTGAGTATGATCTCTGCATCTAATCCTTTCCCAGCAAATTCATCAATAAATAACCAAAAGGTTTGAATGATGAAAATAAACATCAAAATAAAGAATACACTTCCCAGTCGAGTGAGGTAGGTTGTTAAAATGTAGCGATCAATTATTTTCACTATTCGTTGATGTAATAGTTAGGGTATTCTGCTGCATTAAACTCAAAGTAATCTTCTGGTAGTGTCACATTGAACTCTTGACTTTTAAGGGTAAGGGTAGTCATGGTTCCGTTAATCCCAATTTCAATCAATCGGTACACTTGCAAGCGATCTACATCTATTCCTAGCAATAAATACTTTACTTCGTCTGATGCCTCTGTAGGGAGTAATTTGACAAACTGGATGTTTCTCCCCGTTACACGTTGTTGAATGTCCCATTCATAGCCATATCCTTCTTCATAAAAGGTGAGAAGCTTTGAAGGACTGATACTTACGTCTTCTTCATCTTCGGGGTAACTTATGGTAATTTCTTCGTTTTCTGGAACAATGGTATAGGTCTTAGTTCCATCAAATAATTGAATAGCCTCAAGGAAGGATAATTTATATTGATCTCCTGCAAGCGTAACATTCCCCTCCATTTCTTGGCGAATTTGTTCTTTTTTATTTTCAAGGACATAGGCGAAATCAAAACGAATATTCTTTTTACTTTTCATCTCTTTAGAGACAAGGTCTAATAAGTTTTTGGCCTGTTCGTATCCCTGTGCAAAAGACAAGGAGGAGAAGAGTAAAATAAAGGCTACAGCTGTTTTTTTCATCGTCATATTAACTATGCTTCATTATTCAATAATTGTTCCAAAGTGGTTAAATCTGGGACCAGTACTTGTCGAGCCTTGCTTCCTTCAAAAGGTCCTACAATTCCGGCGGCTTCCATTTGGTCGATAATTCGACCTGCACGATTATAGCCTAATTTTAGTTTACGTTGCAATAAAGAGGCAGATCCTTGTTGTGCTGTCACAATTACTTCTGCCGCTTCGCGGAAGAGTGCATCGCGATCACTTGCATCAATATCTAGCGCAGTACTTTCTTCACCTACAAATTCTGGCAATAAGTGGGCTTCTGGATAGGCTTTTTGACTTCCAATAAACTCCGCGATTTTCTCTACCTCTGGGGTGTCGACAAAGGCACATTGAATTCGGGTTAAATCATTCCCTTGAGTATAGAGCATATCTCCACGACCAATCAATTGATCTGCACCACCACTATCTAAAATGGTTCGCGAATCGATTTTTGAGGTTACCCTAAAGGCAATTCTGGCAGGGAAGTTCGCTTTGATAATCCCTGTAATTACATTGACAGAGGGTCGCTGAGTGGCGATGATTAAGTGGATTCCAATCGCACGTGCTAATTGGGCTAATCGCGCGATGGGGGTTTCTACTTCTTTCCCGGCCGTCATAATTAGATCGGCAAATTCATCTACTACAAGAACGATATAGGGTAAAAAGGCATGACCATCGTCTGGGTTGAGTTTACGGGCTTTAAACTTTGCATTGTATTCTTTGATGTTACGACACATGGCATTCTTGAGCAACTCATAACGGTTGTCCATTTCAATACAAAGTGAATTAAGGGTGTGAATCACCTTAGTGTTGTCTGTGATAATGGCATCTTCGGCATCAGGAAGTTTCGCCAGATAGTGGCGTTCAATTTTATTGTAGATGTTTAATTCTACTTTTTTTGGATCGACTAAAACAAATTTGACTTCAGCTGGATGTTTTTTGTACAACAAGGAAGTTAATACAGCGTTAAGTCCTACAGACTTTCCTTGTCCAGTTGCCCCCGCCATTAACATATGGGGCATTTTAGCTAAGTCTACGACAAAAGTTTCATTGCTAATTGTTTTTCCTATGGCGATGGGTAATTCCATCTCGGCTTTTTGGAAGCGCTGCGAAGCAATAACAGAGCGCATAGAAACAATACTAGGTTTTTGATTGGGTACCTCAATACCGATTGTTCCCTTTCCTGGGATGGGCGCAATAATACGTATTCCTAAAGCAGATAAAGACAGGGCGATATCATCTTCAAGGTTTTTGATTTTTGAAATGCGAATTCCTGCCTCTGGAACAATTTCATATAAGGTAACAGTAGGGCCAATGTTTGCTTTGATTTTTGCAATTTCAATTTTGTAATTGCGCAGGGTATCGATGATTTTGTTTTTATTGGCTTCTAATTCATCTTCGTCTATGGTAATGCTCGCATTGCCATAATCTTTTAATAAATCTAAGGTTGGGAATTGATAGTTGCTCAATTCTAGGGTGGGGTCAAAGGCGCCGTATTTTTCTACTAACTCCTGCGAAAGGCTGTCCACCACATCTTCTTCGGTGACTGCTTTTACCTCAATTTTAAGTTCTTCCCCTTCGGTTGGTTGTTCCTTTGTTTGCTCTTCTTCAGCGAGTGTTTCTTCTGCCGAAGGCATTACAATTTCAATTTTTTCTTTTTCTTCTTCTTCTTCAACTTTTTCTTCTACCGCCTCTGGATAACGATCTTCGACTGTTTTAAAATCGATGCTTTCTTCTTCAAATGAAGTAGCTGGAGAAGTGGTTTTTTCTTCTTTAATAAAATAGGGCTGAAGCTTTGCAATGATTCTTTCTGGGGTGATGTTTAAATGCAGTACCATCGCAATTAAAGTCATAAAGGTGATGACTGCCCATAAACCGATGATCCCGATATAATCTGTGAGAAAGCGAGAAAGTTCATAGCCTATTTTACCACCAAGAAATGGAAAAATTTGATCAAAACGCGCTGCAATGATGGCAGACAAAAGAAGGTAATAAATTCCCCAGCTCCATCGATCGATAATGGTTTTTTTCTGAACATTAAAAAACAGGAATAAACCACTGGTTAAAATCAAGTAGGCGAGAATGAAGGCAGATATCCCCACACCTTCAAAAATAAATAAGTGACTGATCTCTGCGCCTAATTTGCTTAAAAGGTTGCGGCTTTCTATCGTTCTGTCTGCTAGTTGAGATAGATTACTTTGGTCTACTTTCCAAGTAAAGAAATAGGAACTAAATGCAACGATAAAGAGTAGCCCCACTAAAATTAAAAAGCCCCCAAAGAGAATTTCTCTGGAGCGTTTTTTTTGTGGGTCATCCGTTTTAAATTTCGGGACTTTAGGTGCAGTCTTTTTTTTGGCCGCCATAATATTCGCTTCTAACAAATTTACAAATTAAGATTGATTTCTGCTTTGTTATTTTAAAAAGCCCCCAGAAATATTTGGCATAAAAAAACCCCCTCGAAAGAGGGGGGGGTGGTTTATTGATCAATGCTGCCTTGAACCCGTTTCATAAAGTTGTTGAGCGCTTCCTTATTAGAGGTGCCCTCTTTTATTTCTTTATGTACTTCTAAGGCGCCATAGAGATTAGAAATCATTTCTCCTAATACATCTATTTCGTCGTCCTTTATTCCAGAATAATCACAAAGATGTTCCAAAACTTCTAAGGTTTCTTCGATATAATCTTCGTCGTTTTCTTCAATAAATTGAACGATGTGCTTAATGAGCGGCAGCTTCATCTACAAAGGTTTTAAGTACGTCGGCCTTGTTGGTTTGTACTTGATTTAACAATGCTCCATTTTCAAAAGCTGCGAAGGTAGGCAAGTTGCTTACATCGGCTAACTGTCTTGAATTTGGATTTTTCTCTGCATCGATCAAAACAAAGCTAATGCCTTCGTTCTCTGTTGCCATCTTTTTGAATTTTGGCTTCATGATGCGGCAATTGCCACACCATCCCGCAGAGTACTGAACGATTACCTTAGGCTGGCTTGCGACCAGCTCTTGTAAGCTATCATCTTTGATTTCTTGCAACATAAGGCTTAGTTTTTAGTTGTTGCTTAAGTAGCTTTGAACCCCTTTTCTGTCAGCATTCATCGCTTCTTTTCCTTCTTCCCAGTTTGCAGGACAAACTTCTCCTTTTTCCTGAACGTGCGTTAAAGCATCGATGATTCTTAAATACTCATTTACATTTCTCCCGATAGGCATGTTGTTGATTCCTTCGTGGAATACTACGCCATCTTCGTCTAACACATAAGTCGCACGGAAAGAAACATTGTCTCCATCTACTAAGACAGTGTCTGTCGCTTCGTCATAACGCTCGTTTGTCGTATCTAAGATCCCAAGGGTTCTAGCTAAATTACGATTGCTGTCTGCTAAAAGGTTATACGTTACTCCTTCAATTCCACCTTCGTCTTTGGCGGTGTTTAGCCATGCAAAGTGAACTTCTGCAGTGTCACAAGAAGCACCGATTACAATGGTATTTCTTTTTTCGAATTCTGGTAAAGCAGCTTGAAAAGCATGTAATTCTGTTGGGCATACAAAAGTGAAATCTTTTGGGTACCAAAACAATAACACCTTTTTCTTGTTATCAACGGCTTCTTTTAAAACGTTAACAGAAATGGTGTCGCCCATTTCATTCATTGCGTTTACATTTAAATCTGGAAATTTTTTTCCTACTATAGACATAACTAATTTTTTTTTATGCCACAAAAGTAGCCTTTGCTAGGGCAATAATAGCCCAACAAAATTTCAAATTGTAATGGTGATATAAGCTATGCTTATGCTTTGGCTAAAGTCTTGATTTTGATGCCAAAATAAGCGTAAATCAAGGTCATAATAGGACTTAACCAGTTGAAGATGGCAAAGACGAAATATTCTCCAACTCCAACTCCTAAGACTCCAGATTGATAGGCTCCACAGGTGTTCCAAGGGATGAGTACAGAAGTTACAGTCCCAGCATCTTCAAGGGTTCTACTTAAGTTCTCTGGGGCTAGTCCACGGTCGCGGTAGGCTTGATCAAACATTTTCCCTGGAAGTACGATAGAGAGGTATTGATCAGATGCAGTCAAATTAATGGTAATACAAGAAGCTGCTGTTCCTGCAAAAAGTTGGAAGGTGCTTTGCGCTTTTTCTAATAAGGCGCTACTTAATTTTTGTAAGCCACCAATGGCATCCATCACTCCACCAAAAACCATAGCGCAGATAATGAGCCAAATGGTTCCCAACATTCCCTGCATTCCGCCAGAGGTAAATAGATCGTTTAATAAATCATTTGAAGTTGCAATAGCATTATCTATGGTGATCGCATTCATGATACCGCGGTAAGCAGAAGTGACATTTAGCTGCATTGCTCCGGCAGTTTCTAAAACTAAATGGGGTTGATAGAATAGGGCAAAACCCCCGCCTAATAGTGTCCCAATCATTAGCGCCACTAAGGGTGGAGCTTTGCGAACAATCATAAAGATCACAAGCAAGGGAACGATAAAAAGCCCCAGATTAATGGTGAATCTTTCATCAATGCTATCGAGTAAAAGTTGTGTGTCAGCTTGTCCATTCGTCTCTTGAAAAAAGCCCAAGAATAAAAAGACAATCAAAGTGATAACGATACTAGGTACTGTGGTATAGGTCATGTAGCGAATATGCGTAAACAAATCTGTTCCAGCCATGGCGGGTGCTAAATTTGTAGTATCACTTAGCGGCGATAATTTATCGCCAAAATATGCTCCCGAGATGACCGCTCCTGCGACCATTCCCACAGGAATCTCAAGGGCACGACCTATCCCGATTAAAGCAATCCCTACGGTTGCTGAAGTAGTCCAACTACTTCCAGTAGCCAAAGAGATAATCGCACATATAATAATACAAGCCGGTAAAAAGATACTGGGGTGTAAGATTTGTAAACCGTAATAGATCATGGCGGGAATAATTCCACTCAATAACCAAGTTCCCGCTAATGCGCCCACAAAAAGAAGAATTAAGATCGCACCAGTAGTTGATTTTAAGTTGGCCCCAATTGCTTCTAACATTACCTCATAGCTTACCTTATTGCGAAAGCCAACTACCGCTGCAACAGCTGCCCCTATCAATAGGATGAATTGATTTGATCCTCCCAACGCATCATCGCCAAAAACAAAGACATTAAAGGCGAGTAATAAGACGAGAATTATTACTGGTAGTAACGCCTGGCTTAAACTTATAGAGGAACTTTTTTGGGTCATATCAAATTCTTTCCCCCAATGATACGATTTTTTCTCTTATTTGGTTTTTTCACGCTGGGATTTGTAGTGATGAAAAACCGCATTGATAAAGCCTAAGATCATCCCAACTCCAATAACGATATACCCAATGGTAAATAACTTCCCTGCTGTGGTTTGGGGTGAAAAATCTCCATAGCCTATGGTTGTCAAAGTGATGATGGAAAAATAAAGCGCATCAATCCAAGTCCATCCTTCTATATAATGATAGCTAATGGTTCCAATAGCTAGAATAATTGCGGTAATAGCTAAGAGTTGACGGTATTCTTTGTCCTTTAAAAAAGACAGCATAATGGTAAATAAATACATAATAAAACGATTTGGTGATATTAATGTAAAGGGACTAAGATTAAAAACCAATTTTATTTCAATGCAAATGAAACATTCGTATTTTTGTGACTCAAATTATAAGAAAATGAGTCAATTTGATGTTGCCGTAATCGGATCAGGCCCTGGAGGCTATGTAGCTGCTATTCGTTGTGCCCAGTTGGGAATGAAAACTGCTTTAATTGAAAAGTACAGTACTTTAGGAGGAACCTGCTTAAATGTTGGTTGTATTCCCTCTAAGTCTCTATTGGATTCTTCACACCACTATGAAGATGCGGTAAAGCATTTTGATACCCATGGGATTGAAATCCCAGGGGAGATCAAAGTGAATTTTGAAAAAATGATTGCCCGTAAAAGAGGAGTTGTTGAACAAACCACTAAAGGTATCGACTTCTTAATGGATAAAAACAACATTACCGTCTTTAAAGGCTTAGGGAGTTTTGTTGATGCTACTCACATCAAGATTGATGGAGAGAGTGATACAACCATCGAAGCTAAACACAGCATTATCGCAACTGGCTCAAAACCCGGTTCGCTTCCTTTTATCACCTTAGATAAAGAACGCGTGATTACTTCAACCGAAGCTTTAGAGTTAAAAGAAATACCAAAACATCTTATCGTGATCGGTGGGGGAGTTATTGGTTTAGAGCTAGGACAAGTTTACCGCCGTTTAGGCGCAGAAGTTTCTGTGGTAGAATATGCAGATCGCATTACGCCTATAATGGACAGTGCCGTTTCTCGTGAATTGACCAAAGTATTGAAGAAACAAGGCGTTAAGTTTTATGTGTCTCATGGGGTAAATAAAGTTGAGCGTAAAGGAGACGAAGTCACCGTTACTGCCACAAACAAAAAAGGAGAAGAAGTGTCTTTTGCTGGAGATTATTGTTTGGTTTCTGTGGGACGACGTCCTTATACCGATGGCTTAAATGCCCAAGCTGCAGGAGTTCAAATCACAGAGCGTGGACAAATAGAGGTAAACGATCATTTGCAGACTACAGCCTCGAATATCTATGCGATTGGAGATGTTGTTCGTGGAGCGATGTTAGCCCATAAGGCAGAAGAAGAAGGAGTTATGGTCGCTGAAATTTTAGCAGGCCAAAAACCACATATTGACTACAATCTTATTCCTAACGTAATCTACACTTGGCCAGAAGTTGCTTCTGTCGGTAAAACGGAAGAAGAGTTAAAGTCTGCCGGGGTAAAATACAAAAGCGGACAATTTCCTATGCGAGCTTTAGGAAGAGCTAGAGCAAGTATGGATACCGATGGATTTGTAAAAATCTTAGCCGATGCTGCAACAGATGAAGTGCTAGGGGTTCACATGGTAGGAGCTCGTGTTGCTGACTTAATAGCAGAAGCGGTAACGGCGATGGAATTCCGTGCGTCTGCAGAAGATATTTCACGTATGTCGCATTCTCACCCTACCTATGCTGAAGCGGTGAAAGAAGCGGCTCTTGCAGCAACCGCTAACCGTCCATTGCATATTTAAGATCGCTTAAATAATGTTTTTTGCTTGGTAGAACTGAACCATCAGTTCTGCGAGGAGTTCCCCTTGATCTTCTTGAAGAAAGTGTCCGCCAGAAACCAATTGGTGGGCTTGATCTTTTGTTCCAGGGATTAACTTTTGGAAAACTTGCTCTCCGCCCTTGGTGATAGGGTCTTGATCACTAAATAGGGTCAGAAATGGTTTTTGCCATTGGCATAATATTCCCCAGGCAGCTTTGTTGTTATCGCTTTCCGGATCATTTTCTGATGTGGGGACTAGAGCGGGAAAGATCCTTGCACCCGCCTTGTATTCTTCTCCGGGAAAAGGAGCGTTATAGGCCGCTAAAATTTCAGGGCTAAGGTCAGTAATTGTGGCGCGCTGCAAAACGGTTGCTACATCAAACTTTGGACTAGTTGTCGCAAATTTTTGCCAATCTAGAAAAGCTTGTGGCGGAGTTACCGTTCCAGTAGGGAGCATGGTGTTCCCAGCAACGATAGAAGCAAAGTTATCGGGATTTGCGGTTACTAAACGTAGGCCGATTAAACCTCCCCAATCTTGGATAAAGACATTGATGTCCTTTAGTCCTAAATGATCCAGTAGGGTTTGCGTCCATTGTATATGTTTGGCATAGGTATAATCACTTTGCTCACTGGGCTTGTCTGATTTACCAAAGCCAATGAGGTCTGGAGCAATCACCCTTAATCCCGCTGCAACTAAGCCGGGAATCATTTTGCGATAGAGATAAGCCCAACTAGGTTCTCCATGTAAAAGAAGTACAACGGGACCGTTTCCTTCGTCAACATAATGCATGCGTAAACCTTCACCTACTTCACAATATTTGGGGTTATAGGGAAAGTCGGTGATTTGTTCAAAGGCGGTTTCAGGCGTGCGTAATATCTTCATTTTAGTTACAATTTATGCTAGTATTTCCCGCCCATTCGACGGCTTCAATTAGTAGTTTTTGATATTGTGAGTCTTGATAATAAGTCCCTTTATGACCCATGGCGGTATAAAAGACTTTGCCCTTTTTTTGGCAGTGATACCATACAATAGGGTGGTCTTCTCCCATACCCCATTGTTTGTCTTCTTGTTCTCCTACCATGACCAGCTCGCTTTCGTCTAAATTGTAAAGCACAGTACTTCCATGTTGCTTTGGACTTTCATAAAAGACATACCACTCTTCTTCCCATTTCCATTGATCGGGAAAATCTTTGGCGGCGGGGAATAAGCTATCGCCAATTTTATTTAAGGTACCAACTTGGAATTGCGGTTGCATGGGGTGATGTGAAAAAAGCGTGCGAATAACATTCTTATCATACCATTCCCATTGGTGAGAATCATCTCCAGACCCGTGAATGCCAACAAAGCCTCCACCTGTTTCTATATACTCTTTAAAAGCAGCCCGTTGTGTATTGTTAAGGGTCTGCCCAGTGACATTGTTCCAAATTACCACATCAAAATAAGATAGTTGTGCCGTGTTGAATAAAGCGCTGTCATCAGAGACCGTAAGTTTCCAATTTTGTTTTTGCGCTATGCGTGGAAAGATTTCTTTTGCAGACGCAATCGCATCCTCATGCACCCAGCCATTCGCTTTTGAATAGAGTAAAACGTTATAATCATTCTTATCTAGTTTAAGTAAGGTGGAAAGGGTGTCATTGGGAACTTCCTCTGTTTTAGAAGGCACCTCTGCCCATTTACTTTGGATCTTTTTAGCAGTAAAATAGCCTAAGTAGAGGACTATAAAAAAAATAAAGGCTTTTCTCATTTCGTGGCTTTACGCCCCAAAAAGGTAAACATTTTTTCGCTATATCGTTCATAGACTAAAACAATTGCCGTACAAACCACCATAAAAATAAGCGCCCCGATGATACTTAGCGGGAAGCTCCAACTGTATTTAAAGTATTTATAAAGGCCAATGCCAAAGAGACTACCGTAAAAGATAAAGTAATGCACGATATAGATTTCTAGGGTTTTACTCCCAATCCTAGTCCATAGACCTTTTTTGAGATAGTCGTTGAGCAAAATAAATATTCCAAAGAGTAAAAACACATCTCCCAGTCTTATGAATAAGAAGTTGTTGTAGGCGACTTTTCTAAATAATTCGATCCCAGTAAAAAACTCTATATCGATTAAAAAAGCCGAAGATCGATTGATCAACCAGTATCTAAGCGCTAAAAAACTCAGCCCCCAAGCCCAGAGTTGCTCTGTTTTAGGATTGAATAAATAGGCAATAAAACTCCCAATACACACATAGCCCAACCAGGGGAATAAATAGAAAACTCCTTTGTTTGCTTTAGTTAGATAAGCAGCTAAAAAGTTAGGGAGTTCAGGAAAGGTCAAGTCAACATAAAGCGGCTGACTAATAAAGATGAGTAAACCGACCCCTAAAAAGACCAGCCCAGTCCAACGTTTAAGAAAGCCAAAAATGATATAAATAAGAATGATAAAACTTAGGCTTAAGCCTATGATTTGTAAAACATCTGGATAGAGAAAAGAGTTGTTGATTTTCCCATTGAATAACATGGGTAAGTTTAAACGCAATACATAGCCCCATGCTAATAGTTCTAAAGTGCGTTTCAATCCTTTTTTAATACGAGGATTTTTCCAGCCTTGCATCTTATTGCGCAATAAAAGAAATGTAAATACCCAACCGGTAATAGTAAAAAACACCGGTGCAGTAAACCCGCGACAATACAACCAAAAAGAGTAAATAGGGTTATCAGGGTCTTTGAACACTGGATCTAACAAACCACTGATAAAATGTCCTTGTAACATCATTAAGATGGCAAAGGCCCTTAATGCATCAATAAAATATAACCGAGGTGCAGCACTCATTTAACGCCAAAATACAAAATATTGTAAGCTTTAAGCTTCTCCAAAAGCGCTTTTCATTTTTGACCGTATTTGATCCAGCTGAAGGTTCCCAATGCTTCCAATATGGCTGTGTTGTACCTCCCGATTAGGCTTAAAGTTCCCTTCTTCGATCGCTTGTCCCAATGCTCTATACGCATCGCGGAAAGGTTTTCCTGCTAATACTTCTTGGTTTAAAGTGTCCACACTAAAGAGATAATCATATTTCGCTTGAGCCGTAATGTCTTTGCTCACTTGGATATTAGGTAAACTAAAGAGCAATATTTCCAAACATGCCTTAAGCTCTTGAATGGCTTCGATGATTGGACCTTTGGCCAACTGTAACTCACGGTGATACCCACTAGGGAGATTTGTTGTTAATAAGGCTAACTGATTAGGGAGAGCTTGTAAACTATTACATTTTCCACGAACTAATTCGAATAGATCTGGATTCTTTTTGTGGGGCATTATACTTGATCCCGTGGTGAGGTCATCTGGAAAAGAAATAAAATTGAAATCTTGCCCCATATAAAGGCAAACGTCCATGCTAAATTTTGCCAATGTACTCCCGATAGATGATAAGGCCATGGCTGTACTTTTCTCTAACTTCCCACGGCTCATTTGTGCCGCGACAGAATTTACTTTAAGCTGCGCAAAATCTAAAGCCTCTGTGGTAAAGGCGCGATCAATAGGGAAGGCACTTCCATAGCCTGCCGCACTTCCCAACGGATTTTGGTCGGCGATTTTGTAGGCACTTTGCCAAAAATACAAATCGTCGATTAAGCTTTCTGCATAGGCAGAAAACCACAGCCCAAAAGAAGAAGGCATGGCTACCTGTAAGTGAGTATAGCCAGGGATTAATTCATTTTGATGTTTTTCAGCTAGGAAGAGGAGTAGTTTGAAGAGTTCTGAAACCTGAGATTTAATTTCTCCTAATTCATGTTTTAGGTAGAGGTGCATGGCGACTAGAACTTGGTCATTTCTAGAACGTGCTGTATGAATCTTTTTTCCTACATCACCTAAACGCTCAATAAGAAGATGTTCAATCTTTGAATGCATGTCTTCAAATTCATCCTCAATAGTGAACTGGCCTTCTTTTGCTTGCTGTTGTATTTCCTTTAATGCAGTAGAGAGTTGGGTTGCTTCTTCTGCAGAGATCAATCCAATTTTTGCCAGCATATTGGCATGAGCAATAGACGCCTGACAATCGTATTCTGCTAAGACTAAATCGTATTCACGGTCTTTACCCACTGTAAAATGATCTACTCTTTCGTGGGCAGCAGCCCCTTTTTGCCAAAGTTTCATACTAGAGAATTTTCTTTAAAAGTTGAATATACAAATCAATCCCTTCTTCTATTTCGTTGACATAAATAAATTCGTTTGCGGTATGTGATCTAGTCGAATCTCCTGGGCCTAATTTAAGTGAAGGACAACTCAGTTTTGCTTGATCAGAAAGGGTAGGAGAGCCATAAGTGCTTCGCCCTAATTCAATTCCTGCTTGTACTAAAGGATGTTCGGCTGGAATAGAGGAAGAGTTTAAACTCAAAGAACGCGGCGTCATAATTAAAGGCGCGTCTTTTTGTAACATTGCTGCAATTTCTGTGTTACTATAACAGTCATTGACCCTTACATCAATCACTAAATCAACCGCTGCTGGAACAACGTTGTGCTGTTTCCCTGCATTGACTTGGGTAACAGTTAACTTTACTGGTCCTAAAACGTCTGACTCTTTTTCAAAGTTGACCTCACTTAACCATTGTAAAACTTCAGGAAGCTTTAAGATAGGATTGTCAGCATTAGGGTGAGCAGCGTGGCTCGCTGTTCCTTCTACTTTTCCATCAAAAACGACTAATCCTTTTTCGGCGATCGCCAATTGCATCAAGGTAGGTTCTCCTACAATGGCTACATCAATGGGAGGAAGTGAGGGTAAGAGACTGTTGAGTCCATTAGGCCCAGAGCTTTCTTCCTCGGCGGTAGCTGCCAAAATTAAATTGTATTTAGGATTGGGGTGATTGTAAAAATGCGTGAATAAGGCGATCAATGAAACCAATGCCCCTCCAGCATCATTACTCCCTAAACCGTATAATTTTCCGTCTTCAATATGCGGATGAAATGGATCCTTTGTATAAGCCGAATTTGGCTTTACCGTATCGTGATGAGAGTTTAATAACAGCGTAGGTTTGTTTTTGTCAAATACCTTGTTAAAAGCATAAACATTGTAATCTTGCTGTTCAAAAGGAATGTTGTGATCGTTAAACCATTGTCCCACTCTTGCGGCTGTCTTGTCTTCTTCGCTAGAAAAAGATTGAATGGAAATAAGATCGTGTAATAAGGCAATCGCTTTTTCGCTTAATGTTTTCATTAGAGGGTGATTGAGGTATAAGGAATTGTTTGATTGATCATATTTGTTGCGCCTATGGCAACTTCTTTTACGCCAGCTTGTAGCGCATCAAAGGCATTGTGCAACTTTGGTAACATCCCAGCAGAAATAGTGTTGTTGAGCAGTAACTGCTGATAAGACGCTTGGTTGATTTTCTCGATTAATGAGTTGGAGTCATTGATGTCTTTCATTACTCCAGGGAGTTCAAAGCAATAGCTTATTTTGACTTCAAAGTCTTGGGCTAAAGCTTTTCCAATCTCTGCCGTAATGGTGTCTGCATTGGTATTGAATAGTTGTCCGTTTTTGTCGTGGGTAATCGCACAACAAACAGGGCTAATATTTTGATCTAATAAATGTTTAAACCAAGTATCGTTGACCTGCTTAACATCTCCCACAAAACCATAGTCGATGGCTTTTACGGGGCGTTTTACGGCTTGAATGGCATTGGCGTCTGCGCCAGAAAGACCTAAAGCGTTACAGTCCATCCCCTGCAGATGGGCGACAATATTTTTATTGACTTGGCCTGCGTATAGTCCGGTGATTAGTTCAAGGGTAGCGGCATCTGTCACCCTGCGACCATCTTTCATTTGAACGGGAATACCTAATTTTTCTGCCCAAGCGGTAGCTTTCTTTCCACCACCATGTACCAAAATCTTTGGTCCCTCTAGGGCAGCAAAGCCTTGTAGAAAAGGAAGGAGTTTAGCTTCCTCTTCAATAATGGCACCGCCTATTTTGACTATGTTTAGTTTAGGCATGATCCAGTAAGGTTTTTAACACGGCCTGTGCGGCAAAGGTTCTATTGTTTGCTTGTTCAATCACTAAAGAATTAGCCGAGTCTAAAACCCCATCTGCAGCGACAATGTTTCGTCTAATGGGCAGACAATGCATAAATTTCGCATTATTGGTCAAGGCCATTTTTTCTTCTGTGAGTGTCCATGCATCATCTGTGCGCAAGATTTGCCCGTACTGACTGTAAGAGCACCAGTTCTTTGCATAGACAAAATCAGCATCTCTTAAGGCTTCTTCTTGGTTGTGGATAACAGGAATGCCTTTGGTGATATTTTTATCTAAGTCATAACCCTCGGGGTTAGTGATGACATAATCGGCGTCTTGAAATTCCATCATTTGAGTAAAAGAATTTCCTACAGCATGGGGTAAGGCCTTTGGGTGAGGTGCCCATGTCAAGACAACTTTAGGTCGATGCGCAGTTTTGTGTTCTTCTAAGGTCAATGCATCAGCCAGTGCTTGAAGTGGGTGTCCTATGGCACTTTCCATATTGATGACGGGGATGTCGGCATATTTGGCGAAGCTATTCAAAACAATTTCTGCCTCGTCTTGTTCTTTATCGGTCAAAGAGGCAAAGGCGCGAATGGCCACCATATCACAGTACTGAGAAACCACCGCAGCCGCCTCACGTACATGTTCAGAGCGTATGCTACGCATTTGTGTTCCATCTTCAAATTCTAGGGCCCAGGCTTCGTTAGAGAAGTTCATCACCATGGTAGAAAAACCCAACTGTTGCGCTGCCTTTTGGGTGCTTAAACGGGTACGTAAACTAGGGTTAAAGAATAATAACCCTAAAGTCTTACGTTTTCCTTGAGCTTCAAATTCATAAGGATTTTGCTTGAGCGATTTAGCTAAATTGACCGCTTCTTGAAAATTGGGTAAATCCTTTAATGAGATAAAATGTTTCATGCTTGTACCGTATTAAGTGCCTCTTCTAGCTTTTTAAAGAAGAAGTCGATATGTTTTTTCTGTACCGTTAAAGGGGGGAGGATCCGCAATAGTTTTTTGTTGCTACTACCACCTGTAAAAATGTGGTGCTGATAGATTAATTCTTTTCTTAAGGCTCCTACTTCAAAGTCAAACTCTAGGCCTAGCATGAGTCCTCGCCCTTTGATTTTCTTTACGCCAGCAATATTTTGCGCTAGCTGAATAAAGTATTCCCCTAAGTCTTTAGCGTGTTTTTGCAAGTTTTGATCCTTTAAAACCTCCAACACCGCAAGAGAAGCAGAGCAAGCGAGGTGGTTCCCACCAAAGGTGGTTCCCAGCATTCCATACTTTGCCTCGATAGAAGGATGCACTAAGATTCCCCCCACAGGAAACCCATTCCCCATCCCTTTGGCCATGGTGATGATATGTGGTTCGATCAGGTATTTCTGATAGCCAAAAAAGGTTCCAGTTCGGCTAAAACCTGCTTGAACTTCATCAGCGATTAAGCAAGTATTGTATGCCTTACATAAACGATCCATAGCATAAACAAAGTCTTCACTGGGCTCGTCTAATCCACCCACACCTTGAATGGCTTCAAAAATCACGGCACAAACATCGCCTTTTTGGAGTTCTGTTTCCAGTGCTTTATCATTATTAAAGGGTAAGAAGGTTACTTCTTGTTGCTGGTTTAATGGCGCATTGATATTGGCGTTATCTGTCGCTGCTACTGCCGCCGACGTTCTTCCGTGAAAAGCATTGTGAAAGGCGATCACACGCTTTTTTCCAGTGACAAAAGAGGCGAGTTTTAGGGCGTTTTCATTCGCTTCTGCTCCAGAACTACACAAGAATAATTGATAGTCGTGGCAGCAAGAGTGTTCCCCTATGGCATTCGCTAATTCCTGTTGTAGCGGGTTTTGAACCGCATTAGAATAAAAACCGATTTGATGCATCTGTTGGGTAAGACGTTCTAAATAGCGATCATGGCCATGACCGATAGAAATCACCGCATGACCTCCATAGAGATCAAGGTATTCTGTTCCATTTTCGTCATAGACATAAACGTCTTTTGCACGAACTGGGGTAACATCATAAAGAGGATAAACATCAAAAAGTTTCATATTACTGTTTTGAGATTTCGTTGATTTTATTGAAAGAAGCGACTAAACCTTGAATCAAAGACGAGCTTAATCCTTGGTGCTCCATCTCATTTAATCCCGTGATGGTACACCCTCTAGGCGTAGTTACTTTGTCGATTTCTTGTTCTGGGTGAGTGTCTGTTTCAATTAGCAGACTAGCAGCACCTAAGGCAGTTTGCATGGACATCTTCATGGCCTCTTCTGCATCAAAGCCCAGTTGGACTCCGCCTTGCGTTGTGGCGCGAATCAATCGCATCCAGAAGGCAATTCCGCTGGCACAGATCACAGTAGCGGCTTGCATATGTTCTTCTTCGATTTTGATCGAAGTCCCCACGCCATTAAAGATCGCCGAAGCAATATCAATACGTTTTTGGCCCACCTCATTACTACAGAGACAAGTCATCGATTTCCCTACAGAGATAGCCGTGTTTGGCATAGAGCGAATAATCGGAACATCTGTTCCCAGAATCGCTTCGATACGGGCAATTTTAAACCCAGTGATGGTAGAAATTATCACATGATTTTCTGACAATAAATCTTTTACTTCTTCTAATATGGCTTCCATTTGACTGGGTTGAACCGCAAAGATTAAAATATCAGAATTGCGTACTGCCTCTCTATTGTCTGCGGTTACTGTAACCTGTTTGGATTTATTCCAGTCTGCCAGACTATCTGGGTTGCGTTTTGTTAAATAAAGCGTTGTAATGCTGTTGTTTACAATCAGTCCTTTAGCGATGCTAAGGCCTAAATTTCCAGTTCCGATGATGGCTATTTTCATATGCTTAAAATATGGAAGTTTTTAATTGAAGTCCTAGGTTTTCTTCCCATCCCATCATTAGGTTGAGGTTTTGAATGGCTTGCCCAGAAGCTCCTTTGATTAAATTATCGATCACAGAAGTGATTAATAATTGGTTTTTATGTTTGTGTAAATGCAAAAAGCATTGGTTAGAGTTGACGACTAACTTTAAGTGAACCTCTTTTCTAGACACCTGAGTAAAAGGCGCATCTTGATAAAAAGCTTCATATAGGGCATAGGCTTCTTCTAGCGTCCCCTCAAATGCGGTATAAGCCGTAACAAAAATTCCCCGCGTGAAATCTCCGCGCTGGGGTAAGAATAACACCTCAGTGTCCTCTCCTTGCTCCTGCGTTAAGGTTTCACCTATCTCTCCTAGATGTTGATGCGTAAAAGGTTTATACCACGAAATGTTATTGTTTCTCCAGCTAAAATGACTGGTGGCAGAAAGCCCCACTCCAGCACCTGTAGATCCTGTAATGGCATTGACATGCACGGTATCTTTAATTTTTTTGGCATTCGCCAAAGGGAGTAAAGCCAACTGTATCGCAGTAGCAAAACAACCTGGGTTCGCGATTGCGGTCGCTTTTTCAATGGCTGAACGATTGATTTCTGGCAGACCATAGATAAATTCCCTTCCGCCGAAGTGCGCATCATTATTCAAACGAAAATCATTGCTTAAATCAATGATCAAGGTGTTATTTGAAAAAGTATGTTGTTCTAAAAAGGCCGAAGAGTTTCCATGTCCTAAACACAAAAACAATACATCGACTGCTGCATTTACCTGATTGGTAAAGGCAAGCTCAACCTGCCCTAAAAGGTCTTGGTGGGTATCGCTAATTGGAGTTCTTGGACGGGTACTGCTGTACACAAAGTCAAGGGTCAAGGCGGGGTGATTAATCACAAGTCGCATTAACTCTCCGCCGGTATATCCTGAACCGCCTATGATGCCTACTGTTTTCATTGCTTATCGTTGTTTACAGATCCATAAATTTTATGCGCATTGGCCGTGATTTTGATAAAGCCTTTTGCATCATCTGCCGTCCAGCCTTTGTTCATCTCGCCATAACTCCCAAAGGAAGCGTTCATCAAATCATTTGGAGAATCTACTCCCTCTAATTCAAAACGATGGGGGTGAAGGGTGACAAAAACATCTCCATTAACCGTTTTTTGGCTGCTTTCAAGAAAGGCTTCGATATCGCGCATCACTGCATCAAGGTAATTCCCTTCGTGTAACTGCATGCCATAGAAGTTGGCCATTTGTTCTTTTTGAAATTGTTGCCACTTAGTCTGGGTGTGCTTTTCTAATAATTGGTGTGCTTTAAGGATGATCATAGGAGCAGCAGCTTCAAAACCTACACGCCCTTTAATCCCGATAATGGTATCTCCCACATGAATATCTCGGCCTATTGCATAGTCTTTTGCGATGGCTTGTAACTGTTGAATTAAGCTTACCGCATTGCCACTTTTTCCATTCAAGGCAACCAATTCTCCTGCTTTAAAGCTCAAGATAATTTTCTTTGGCGTGCTTTCTTTTAGCGGACTTGGATAAGCGCTATCTGGAAGTGATTGATGAGAGGTAAGGGTTTCACTTCCGCCTACACTTGTTCCCCATAAACCTTGATTGATGGAGTATTGTGCTTTTTCCCAAGAGAGGTTAATCCCTTGACTTTTTAAATAGTCAATCTCTGCTTCGCGTGATAATTGCTTGTCGCGAATAGGGGTGATAATTTCGATAGAAGGCGCAAGGACTTGGAAAATTAAATCAAATCGCACTTGGTCATTTCCCGCTCCCGTACTACCGTGAGCGATATATTGTGCGTCGATGCTTTTCGCATATTCAATGATTTCAATGGCTTGAACAATGCGTTCTGCACTAACTGAAAGGGGGTAAGTGTTGTTTTTTAATACATTCCCAAAGATTAAATACTTGACAATTTTGTCGTAAAAAGACTGTAACGCATCGATAGAGCGATAAGTGCTCGCCCCCATGGCGTAAGCGTTTTTTTCTTGGGTAGTAATTTCTTCTGCAGAAAACCCTCCTGTATTCACACTAACCGCATGAACTTCATAGCCTTCTTGAGAAAGGGTTTTTAAACAGTAAGAGGTGTCTAAGCCACCGCTATAAGCAAGGACAAGTTTTTTCATTTTTTATTCTTTTTAAATAAACCACTTAAAAAACGACTTGTTTTAGAAGGGGTTTCTTTTTGTTCGTTTGGATCGTGTAGCATACCGGTGCACAAGCACAGTTTGCGTTCTGTTCTCGTGAGTACATCAAAGTTTTTACAGGTCTGACAGCCTTTCCAGAATTCTGGATCATCGGTCAATTCAGAAAAGTGAACAGGTTTATAGCCTAGTTCATAATTGATTTTCATCACCGCTTGACCGGTGGTGATTCCAAAGATTTTTGCTCCTGGGAACTTTTCAAGTGAAAGATCGAAAACACGCTTTTTGATGCGTTTGGCTAGACCTTGACCGCGAAAAGCGGGAGCGACAATTAATCCAGAGTGAGCGACATATTTTCCATGTCCCCATACTTCGATATAGCAAAATCCAGCGAATTCATCTCCTTCAAAGGCGATGGCTGCATTCCTATTTTGCATCTTTTCCATGATATATTCTGGGCTTCTTCTAGCAATACCTGTCCCTCGGTCTTTAGCCGATTCTTCTATTGTAAGACTAATGGTTTTTGCAAAATGTATGTGTTCTGGACCCGCGATGACAATTTCCATAGGAAATGGTTTGAGTTAAATTTAAAATAGTAAAAAGGTGGATTGATATAGGAACCGGACTCACCTAAATTCCATAAATGTATTAGACCCCCAAGGGGCGACGGCTGCGCGGGCGACGTGGAAATGTAAATCTAATGTTGATCTCTGTTTTCATAAAACAGTGCAAAAATGCGCGTTTTTTTTGGCATAAGCAAATCCCTTGTTAATTCTTCGTTTAAAATGCCTTTTTAAAACATTATCTTTGCCATGTGTTTGAAATGGTACAAAATCGATTGGATAAGCAACTCAACCAAGTTGAAAAGCCAAAGCTTTTACTCGCCTGCAGTGGGGGAGTGGACAGTATGGTTTTGCTTTATCTTTTGCAAAAATCAAGCTACTCTATCGCTGTTGCACATTGTAACTTTTTATTGCGTGAGGCAGCAAGTGACGGGGATGCAGCCTTTGTAGCTACCTATTGTGCGACACATGGTTTACAATATTTTGAACAATCCTTTAAGACAAAAGACCATGCCAAAACAAAGGGGATTTCAACCCAAATGGCGGCGAGAGAATTGCGCTATCAATGGTTTGAAACTTTAAAGAAAGCGCACGGATTTACCCATCTGCTCACCGCACATCATTTAGACGATCAATTAGAAACTTTTCTCATCAATTTAGGGAGAGGAAGTGGTATCAAAGGATTGAGCGGAATCCCTGATCAGCTCATTTTGCGACCTTTGTTGTCGGTTTCAAAAGAGGCTATTATGGCTTACGCCAAAGAGAATAAAATTTCTTGGCGAGAGGATGCCTCTAATGCAGAAGAAGACTATTTGAGAAATCAACTGCGTCATCAATTGATTCCAAAGTGGAAGGCAATACAGCCTAATCTTATCGAACAGCTAGAAAAAAGTCAGCAGCAATTGCGCTGGGGAGAAGAAGCCCTCGCGGTTCAATGCGATCAATTTAAAGCCGAATACTTTATTACAAAAGAAGATCATGTAGCTATTTCCATTGAAGCATTAAAAGCTTTAAAGCCCTTAGCATACTATTTGCACGCCTTGTTTTCTCCTTATGGTTTCACTCATTTTTCTGACCTAAATGCGCTTTTAAATGCGCAAAGCGGGAAGCAATTGTTTTCTGCCACCCATCGCTTGTTAAAAGATAGGAGTGTTCTTTTGCTTTCGCCTGTAGCGCAAGCGGAAGGCAAAGAAATCTACCATTGGACTCCTGTAGAAGATTTAGACTTTCCAATAATGCTAAGAATAGGGGAGGATGTGATAGAAAATGCACACTCGGCGATTTTAGCGACTGAAGCGTTAAAATATCCCTTAATCCTTCGTAAATATGAAGAAGGAGATTATTTTTACCCTGTGGGAATGAAGGGAAAGAAAAAGCTGAGTAAGTTTTTTAAAGACCAAAAATATTCCTTGCTAGAAAAAGAACAGCAGTGGTTGTTGTGTTCAGAAGGTGAAATTGTATGGGTAGTAGGTCAACGTGTTGACGCCCGCTTTGCTGCCACCCCTGGAACCCTAAACCCGCTAAGAATTATATGCGATTGAAAAAGTTAATCTTATTTATTTTGGCTTGCCTGCCCTTAATAACAGTGGCACAAACCGAAGTCGAACCCGTTGTATGGACAACCTCTGTTGAGCGAATTTCAAAAGATGTTGTGGCGCTTCAATTTGATGCCACTATTGCAGAGAAATGGCATTTGTATTCTTTAGAAGAATTTGAAGATGGACCACTACCCACCGAATTCACTTTTGTCTTTGATTCGCTACAAATCCAACTTGCGGGGAAGACCACTTCTGGAACCCCAAAACGTGCCTTTGATGAGATTTTTCAAATTGATTTACCCTTCTTTGACAATGAAGCACAATTTACTCAGCGCTTTATCTTATTAGACCCTAATGCCAAGCAAATTAGCGGAGAAATCAATTATCAAGCCTGTGACGATCGAGTCTGTATTTTTAGAACAGAGCCCTTTCAAATTATGTTGGATGGGAGCGAGGCCACAGTGGCCAAAGTTGAATTAACCGCTGCTGATATCGCCCGCTCAAAAGCCTTGACTTTGTCTTTAAAGAACAAAGCATATCTTACTTCAAATATCGACCCAGCAGATGATACTTCTCCGTTTTTAAACCTCTTTCTTCTAGGGTTTTTAGGGGGCTTAATTGCGTTGTTGACTCCTTGTGTCTTCCCTATGATTCCTTTAACGGTTTCTTTTTTCTTAAAACAAGGGAATAGTTTACGACAGGGGATTTTAAACGCCCTTTTGTATGGCTTTTTTATTGTGGTGATTTATGTTTTGCTAAGCTTGCCTTTTCACTTTTTGGATTCTTTGAACCCTGAAATTCTTAATACCATCTCGACCAATGTTCCACTGAATTTAGTCTTCTTTGGGGTGTTTGTGTTTTTTGCGTTTTCCTTTTTTGGGTACTATGAATTAACCTTGCCTTCGAGATGGGGAAGTGCCACCGACGAAGGTTCGAATCGCAACGGGATTATCGGGATCTTTTTTATGGCCTTAACGCTTGCCATCGTCTCTTTTTCTTGTACTGGGCCTATTCTGGGAAGTTTACTTGCCGGTTCATTAACAGTAGAAGGAGGAGCGATGCAACTCACTGCAGGGATGACCGGTTTTGGTGTTGCTTTGGCTTTACCATTTGCGCTTTTTGCCCTCTTTCCTAATGCACTCAAT
The DNA here is from genome assembly GCA_965658115.1 of Candidatus Arcticimaribacter sp. Classification (GTDB taxonomy): domain Bacteria; phylum Bacteroidota; class Bacteroidia; order Flavobacteriales; family Flavobacteriaceae; genus Arcticimaribacter. The sequence goes on from CBFHRA010000018.1 coordinate 26,495, forward strand.
GACTTGCCAAAATCTGGTGGATGGATGACCACCATCAAGGTGATCCTAGGTTTCTTAGAACTTGCCCTCGCCTTAAAATTCTTGTCAAATGCCGATTTAGTTTCCCATTGGGGCTTGTTAAAACGAGAGGTATTTATTGGGATATGGACCCTTTTGGCCTTTGGTCTCACGCTCTATCTCTTTGGGATTTTCCGTTTTCCACATGATGCCAAAGGGCCATTGTCTAAAAGTCGTTATGCCCTTGCTGGGCTTACCCTTGTTTTAACCGCTTATTTGTTTGTGGGCTTGGTTTCTAAAGAGAATACACTGAAGCTGTTAAGTGGTTTCCCGCCCCCTGCTTTTTACAGTATTTATGAAAAAGAGAATGATTGTCCGCTGGGCCTAGACTGTTATAAAGACTTTGAAAAAGGTCTTGCAGCAGCGCGTTTACAAAACAAACCCATCTTATTAGATTTTACAGGTTGGGCCTGCGTGAATTGTCGTAAAGTGGAAGAAAATGTTTGGTCACAACCCGCAATCTTCAAATTGTTAAATGAAGATGTTGTGCTCATTTCCCTTTATGTTGACGATCGAACTGCATTGCCAATAGTGAAACAGTTTAACTTCCAATATCCCGATGGCCGTCTTAGGAAAATCAATACCATAGGAGAGCAGTGGGCGACTTTTCAGAGTTTGAACTTTAACTCGGCTTCACAGCCCTATTATGTGTTGATGCAAGCAGATGGGACTTTACTCAATGCACCCATTCAATACACCGATGCGAAGACTTATTTGGATTGGCTAATAACAGCTTTGGACAACAATTAGTGCAGGATTCTTTTGCGTAAAGCTTTAATTTTCCGCTCCATTTGTTTCGCTTTTCCTGTATAACGGATGATGACTTTTCGTGGTTTAAGCCTGATTTTGTAGTGATAACCGGGACCGTATTTTCCCCAGACATAGGTGTTTTTGTGTTTTTTGGCTACGCCAAAATTTTCTTGGATAATTTCACGATTTTCCTGACTGTTTGCAATGGCAACGCTATAGGTATACGATAGCTTAGTTTGCGAGAGTAAGGGGGTTGCTGTGCATAAGACAACCCATAGCAATAAAGTTTTCATATTTGGTAAGTTTAGGATTTTCTAATATACTTAAAATGCTGACTCTATGAAAACTGTCTATTTTTTATTCCGCTAAAATCCTTCTCTTAACTAGCGTTTTGTATATTTAAGTGAATTAAAACCTACTTATGTTAATACAAGTCAACGGCAGTGCTGTCTTTGGGGTAGATGCCCATTTAATTACCATCGAGGTAAATGTCGATCAAGGAATAGGCTACCATTTGGTCGGGCTTCCAGACAACGCCATCAAGGAAAGTAACTACCGCATTGCGGCTGCACTACAGAATATTGGCTATAAACTTCCGGGGAAGAAAATCACCATCAATATGGCCCCGGCAGATTTACGTAAAGAGGGATCGGCCTATGATTTGCCCATTGCCTTAGGGATTCTTACTGCTTCAAAGCAAATCGAAGCGCCCACTATAGGAGATTATATTATTATGGGAGAGATTGCTTTAGACGGAGCAATACGTCCCATCAAAGGAGCGCTTCCCATTGCGATCCAAGCGTTGAAAGACGGTTTTAAAGGCTTTATTCTGCCCCAAGAAAATGCAGCAGAAGCTGCCATTGTAAAAGGGATAGCGGTATACGGGATTACCCATTTAAAAGAGGTAATGGATTTTTTTGAAGGCAAGCAAAGTTTAACTCCCTTAACTATCGATGCCCGAAAACTTTTTGCGCAGCAGGACAAATTTGCTGCGCTTGACTTCGCCGATGTTAAAGGGCAAGAAACCATCAAGCGGTGCATGGAAATTGCCGCCGCTGGGGGACATAATATCATCTTGATTGGCCCGCCGGGCGCTGGGAAGACGATGTTGGCTAAGCGACTGCCCTCCATCTTACCGCCCATGACTTTGGGCGAAGCCCTTGAAACCACTAAGATCCATTCTGTTTTAGGGCGAGTAAAGGAGCGGGGATTGGTGCATCAACGGCCTTTTCGTTCTCCCCATCATACCATTAGTGATGTCGCCTTAGTAGGCGGGGGGACTTATCCCCAACCGGGAGAAATCTCTTTGGCCCATAATGGCGTGCTATTTCTTGACGAATTACCTGAATTTAAGCGCTCTGTTTTAGAAGTTATGCGGCAACCGCTGGAAGACCGTGAAGTGACCATCTCTAGGGCAAAATTTACCGTGACTTACCCCAGTTCTTTTATGTTGGTGGCGAGTATGAATCCCAGTCCCTCTGGTTATTTTAATCGCGGGACGACTACGCCAGTAGAAACCCAGCGGTATTTGAGTAAGATCTCTGGGCCTTTGCTCGACCGTATTGACTTACATATAGAGGTGGAACCTGTGCCTTTTGAGGACTTAGCCAAAAAGCCTTTGGGCGAAGCCTCACAACTCATTAGAGAGAGGGTTACAGCGGCGAGGAAAATTCAAGTAGATCGCTTTAAAGATTTTAAAAGCAATCATTATAATGCGCAAATGACGCCTAAACAGTTAAGAACGTTTTGTGAATTGGAGGCCCCAGCCAAAGCCTTGATCAAAACCGCCATGGACAAATTAGGACTATCTGCACGCGCCTATGATCGTATCCTGAAAGTAGCGCGAACCATCGCCGATCTCGCCCAAGCCACCACCCTCCAAACAGACCATATCGCCGAAGCCATTCAATATCGCAGCCTGGACCGAGAGGGGTGGATGGGGTGAATGGTTTTACCCTTAATCCTGCCATTGGAACTTTTTATTTGTCGCATCCTGATATTACGCTTCCGCCCGAAGGGCATGTCTATTCCATTAACGAAGCGAATTTTGCCACCTTCCCAGAGAGCATAAAAGATTTTTTAAAAAACCGCAAAGCGGAAGATCAAAAATATACCACACGTTATATCGGGTCGATGGTTTCTGACATTCACCGCAATATGTTAAAAGGCGGATTGTATTTATATCCTCCCAATCAAAAATCTCCACTAGGAAAATTAAGACTCTTATACGAATGTAATCCCGTGGCATTTATTGTCGAACAGGCCGGGGGAGAAGCCATTAGTATGGACCAACGGATAATGGAAATTGACCCCAACACCTTGCATCAACGCGTTCCTTTCTTTTGTGGGAACAAAGAAATGGTCGCCACCTTAAAATCTTATCTCTAGTACACTTTATTTTTACGACCCCAATTCAGACGAAGAATTAGGATTGCATCTGCTGCTCTTTGTGTTTAAGCGATTGGAGTAATCCCCTTTTGGCTTGCAAAGCCTAGATGGGCTAAATTGCTTATCTTCCTTAAAAATTAGTGTATGCGAATTTCCATAGGCCCAGCTGCTTTGATTACCGCTGCCTTTATCGGTCCTGGGACAATTACCCTCTGTATTTTAGCGGGGGTGACGCATGGGTTTAGTTTATTGTGGGCCATGTTACTATCGGTTATCATCACGATTTTTATCCAGAACACTGCTGCGCGAATCGCTTGGACTACTCGAAAAGGATTAGCGCAGAGTAGCCTCGAGCAGAGTAATCATCCTGTCATTAAACTATTGTTAGGGCTGTTGTTGATCGGGGCGATATTGATTGGGAATGCTGCTTATGAAGCGGGGAATCTGTCAGGAGCCTTAATCGGTTTAAAGGGAATTCTCTCTATGCAGACGCTCACCTTTGGCGGTAGCCTAGATTGGTTTCCGTTGCTTTTAGGATTGGGGGTAGGAGGTTTATTGGTAGTCGGGAGTTTTCGCTTTTTAAAAAACAGTTTGATCGCCATAGTGGTTTTAATGAGTGCTTCTTTTTTATTGACCGCCCTCATGACCAAACCCGATTTAGGCTTATTGCTACAAGGGTTGTTCGTTCCTTCATTTAAAACAGAGGAGGTTTTAACCATCGTTGGCTTATTGGGAACCACAGTAGTGCCTTATAATTTATTTTTACATGCCGCGCTAGTGGCGCAATCCCCAAATGTGCCTTTTGTAGAAATTAAAAAAGACACCTTAGTGGCTGTTGGGCTGGGGGGAATCATCTCCTTATGTATTATCATTTCTGCCGCTGCCTTAGAAGGCACAGCGGTTAAAAATGCCCTTGACTTAGGGAAAGCGCTTGAGCCACTTTATGGAACTGCTGCGCCTTTATTAATGCAGTTTGGTTTTTTTGCCGCTGGCTTAACTTCAGCATTAACGGCGCCAATGGCGGCCGCTTTTGTGGTGTCAGAATGCTTTGGCATGCCAAAAGACGGCTGGGGCTATCGCATCACCGCCTTTGCGGTTTTAGCGGTAGGGGTTTATTTTACGACCACGGGAATTGTCCCCATTGAAATCATCCGTTTTGCACAAATCGCCAATGGGATTTTGTTGCCCGTCATCGGTTTGCTGCTGTTATTCATGGTGAATAACAGCCAGCTTATGCGTGGAGCTACTCCCTCAAAATTGCAGAACAGCTGTTTTATTTTGATCGAACTCTTTTTTATTTTTTTAGGAACGAAAAGTTTAGGCTTAATATTTTGATGAAAAAAATAGATCTCAATTGTGATGTAGGCGAAGGAACGGGAATCGATGCCGCTCTAATGCCTTTTATTTCCTCTTGTTCGATTGCTTGTGGGGGGCATTATGGCAATGCCAAAACAATCGCCGCCACCTTAGCTTTAGCAGCACAAAATAAAGTCAAAACCGGCGTACATCCCGCCTATCCCGACCCGCAAAACTTTGGCCGAAAATCCATGGACCTTCCTTTAACTGAATTGCAAGATGCGTTGCGGGAGCAATTGGATTTATTTTTTGGTTTATGTCCAGCCGTTAATCATATCAAACCCCACGGGGCTTTGTACAACGACCTTTTTGAAAATGAGGAAAAAGCTATGGCTGTCGTAGAAGTATTTGCGGCTTATAAGCCCAAGATAAAAGTTTACTGCGCCCCTAAAAGTGCGTTGGCGACTGCAGCTATAGCCGCGGGTCTTATTCCCGTTTTAGAAGGTTTTGGGGATAGGGCATATGAGCAAAGCGGAGCTTTAGTTCCACGTAATAATCCCTTAGCGACTTTTACCCAAAAAGAACAAATCACCCAACAAGTACTGGGGATCATCCAACAAGCGGAAGTGACCGGATTAGAAGGAGAAAGAATTCCCTTAAAAGTCAATACCATTTGCTTGCATGGCGATACTAAAAATATGCAGGAGAACCTTCCATATTTGGTCAAGACCTTAACACAAAAAAACATTACAGTTGAAGCCTACTAATATTTTGTGGATCAATAAAAAGGTGGTTTCACTTTGCTTTGAGACAACGACTGGTCTTGCTATTAGCGATTTAAGAAAAGCCTTACTGCAAGATTTCCCCCCTTTAGAAGAAGTGACCCATAGCTTTGATCGGGTAAACTTATTGTTTAAAAGTCCGATCGAAGAAGAAACGATTTTAAAGAAGATAGCGCAATTAGACTGGAATCAATTGAAGCGAGAGCAGCCCGCTTACTATTGGGAAATCCCGATCTGTTTTGACGAGCGATACCCCAATGATTTAGTCCAAATTTTTCAAGGAGATCAAAGCGCCATCGACCACTATAGAAGCACTTTTTTATCCGCTACCTATTATTTAGAATTTTATGGCTTTTTACCGGGTTTTGGGTACCTCTCTGGTTTGCCTAAACAATACCATTTAGACCGAAAATTGACCGCTAATCGAAAGACGTTAAAAGGTACCGTCGCCGTAGGGGGAGGGCAAGTAGGTGTTTACCCCCAAGACAGTCCCGGGGGCTGGCAAGCCATAGGCTATAGTCCGCTGCCATGGATGCAAGCCCAACAAGCGCCTTATGTTTTTATTCATCCAGGAGAGGCGATTCGTTTTGTCACCGTTGATCTTCAAGAATGTAAAGCGATTGCAAAGGCGATTGAAATAGGGGTCTATCAACCTAAAAAAGTACTGCTATGATTAAAGTGATTGAAGCAGGCTTTTATACGACCATTCAAGATCAAGGTCGCTTTGGTTTTCGGCACCTGGGGGTGCCTATTTCTGGACCCATGGATGGCAAAGCCTTTAGGTTGGCAAATGCGCTTTTACCGTTGAAAGATGAGCAGACGGTTTTCGAATGTACCCTAACGGGCCCAACCCTTGAAATCAATGCGCCTTTGCGTTTTGTCGTAACTGGAGCGACTGTTCCCATTGATTTAGATGGGCAGCCTTGTGGAATGAACCAAGTCCATTTTGCGCCAAAGGGCAGTAGGTTAAAGCTGGGGAAAGTAAGCGCTGGAGTAAGGTTTTATCTGCGATTCGAAGCGATTTTTGACCTTCCAAAATATTTTGAGAGCGTTTCTTTTTATCCCGCCTTAGGCAGCTCTAGTCGCTTAGAAAATGGAGATCTGTTGTCGATTGTTTCTTTTCCAAATCGCTCTGACCTTGCCCATGCAAAAGTCAATATCGCCCAAGCTTATTTACGCTCCGCTACACTTGATGTGCAGCCCGGACCAGATTGGGAAAGATTGACCGCAGTGCAGCAAAAACAATTGATGGAAGAAACCCATAAGGTCCTTGCCCATAATCGCATGGGATATCGTTTAAGTAGTACCATTGTTGTCGCGGCACCACAATTGTTAAGTCAGTTGATTTTACCCGGTATGGTGCAATTAACCCCCAGCGGAGAATTACTGATTGCCACAGCAGATTGCCAAGTGTCAGGTGGATACCTGCAAGTCCTTTTTCTGTCTGAAGAAGCCCTAACTGTTTTAGTCCAAAAAAGAGAAGGGGAGCAGCTTACTTTTCGAAATATACTTCCTCAAAAGGAACCCTAAATTGTGGCCCATAAACCCCGCCTTTTCCGCGAATACCACAGCTAATCACCATGGTAATCATCGCCTCCTTAGGTAAGCCTAAAATAGCTTTTACCCTTTTAGAATCAAAGCCCTCCATGGGACAGGTGTCATAATTATTGGCAGCCATGCAGAGCATGAAATTTTGTGCAGCAAGTGCTGTACTTTTATGGGCAACAATGTCGATATCACTTTGTAAAACTTGGCGATACATGGGTTTTGATATCCCCTGTAGCGTGGCAAATAATCTTTTCAACATCCCTAATACCCCTAAAAAGTCTGTGTAAATTGTGGGAATGATTTTAGTGTAATAATTTTTCGCCATTCTTTCGCGTTTGGTATCGCGCACTTCCTGTTGGTCGAATTGTTTTTGTAGAAACGCCAGGTTCGCTTTTGCCCGTTCTTTCCACTTGTCTTTTCTGGCGACTGCCACCACAAATTGTTGCGCAGTGCGTGCGGCATTTTGATTTAAACAGGCTTTCGCCAAAGCCTTTTTAGTATCCTCTTGGCTTACATGATAAAACTCCCACAGCTGTAAATTACTGCTAGTTGGGGCTAAAGTAGCTTGACGAATATATTCTTTTACAATAGCTGAATCAATCGGTTGATTAGGGTCATATACCCTTACAGATCTTCTGTAAGCGATCGCCTCTTGAAGAGATTTTTGGGACATCTAAATAAAGTTTAATAGTTTTTTTAACCATCCAAAAGAGGTCGGGTAGGGGGCATAACGCACAAAAGGATCTATCCAAGTCCCTCTTTTGATAAAGGGTTTAAAGTGGGTAAAAGCTTTAAATGAATTTTTCCCGTGATAGGCGCCTAATCCGCTGTATCCAACCCCTCCAAATGGAAGTTTATCATTTGCAAATTGAATCACGGTGTCATTGACTACGCCTCCACCATAAGAATAACGATGAAAGATATCTTTAATGAACTTTTTGCGCTTTGAAAAAACATAAAAGCCTAGCGGACGCTCATAGGCATCGATAATTGGATTGAGCTCACTTTCATTTGAATAGCTAAGCACAGGCAGGATGGGACCAAAGATTTCTTCCGCCATAGTGGGATGTTGGGTATTATCAACTTCTAAAAGGGTAGGCCCAAAATAAAGGGTTTTATGATCGCTATCACCCCCATAAACCAAGTCACTGCCTTTGATTAATTCGACCAAACGATCAAAGTGTCTTTGGTGTGCAATGCGGCCATAACTATGGGCAGTAGAAGCATCTTCTCCATAGGCCTTTTTGATTTCTTCTACTAAGGCTTTGATTAAAGGCGCTTTGATGCTTTCGTCTACTAGAAGGTAATCAGGTGCAATACAGGTCTGTCCACAGTTGACATATTTCCCCCAAACAATTCTTTTTGCTGTTAATTGTATAGGAGCTGAAGCATCGACGATACAAGGGTTTTTCCCGCCTAATTCTAGGATCGTAGGGGTGAGGTGGTCTGCTGCTGCTTTTGCGATTATTTTTCCAACACGAGTACTTCCCGTAAAAATGATGTGATCCCAGCGATGTTCTAACAATTCTTTTGCAGTGCTTGCACCTCCATTGACAACGGTCACATGCTGGGGATCAAATGCTTTTGCAACTAAATCAGCGAGTAAGGCGGCTGTTTTGGGCGCGTGTTCTGAAGGCTTTAGGACGACCGTATTTCCTGCGGCAACCGCTCCTATTAATGTAGCCAAAGACAATTGGAAAGGATAGTTCCATGGACTTATCTGTAAACAAAGACCAAAGGGTTCTGGGAGTAAGTAGTCCTTAGAAGGGAAATTCAACGGAGACGATTTGATCCGTTTTGGCAGTGACCATCGCTCAAGATTTTTTATCATGGTCTTTAATTCTGCCATCACTACAAAATACTCGGTTAGATAAGCCTCGAATTCTGGCTTCCCAAGATCTTCAAAAAGGGCAGTAGAAATCGTTTTTTCTTCTTGCTTTAACACCCTTTGAAAACGTTTTAAACTATCTTTGCGGTAAGAAACGTTTTTAGTTTGTTGGGTCTTAAAAAATGCGCGTTGATCTTTATGAATTTCTTGTATTTTCATTCGGTCTTTTAATAATGTTTGAAAATAGCCATCTTTTTTGAATAACAAACTAGTGCATGTCAACTAATCTTTAATTTTACTCGATTAAATTGACTTAGGCATCTGCGTTTTTTTAAATTTAAATAACTGATATTAAATAACTTAAATTAAAAATTCAGCCTTTAGGCATAAGAGTAAAAATTCTTTTAAACACAACTTCTTTTTAAAGGATTTTATTTTCGTAGGACATTATATTTCATGGAACTGAACAAATACAGCAAAGCGGTCACACAAGACCCCACTCAGCCAGCAGCACAAGCTATGTTGCACGCTATAGGTTTAACAGACGAAGACTTTAAAAAACCATTGATTGGTATCGCCAGTACAGGTTATGAGGGGAACCCTTGTAATATGCACTTGAACAATCTATCGGTAGATATTAAAAAAGGCGTTCAAGCAGCAGATTTAGTCGGGCTGATCTTTAACACCATTGGAGTAAGTGACGGAATTTCTATGGGAACTCCTGGAATGCGTTTTTCTTTGCCTTCTCGTGATGTCATTGCAGACTCTGTCGAAACTGTGGTGCAAGCGATGTCATATGACGGAGTTGTTACGGTAGTAGGCTGTGATAAAAATATGCCCGGTGCCTTAATGGCCATGTTGCGTCTAAATCGTCCTAGTATTTTAGTGTATGGTGGAACCATTGCGCCAGGTTGTCACAAAGACAAAAAACTCGATGTTGTTTCTGCTTTTGAAGCTTGGGGTGAAAAAGTTGCCGGAACAATCGACGAAAAAGAATATAAAGAAGTCGTTCGCAATGCTTGTCCGGGTGCCGGGGCTTGTGGCGGTATGTACACGGCAAATACCATGGCCTCTGCAATTGAAGCCTTAGGGATGGCCTTGCCTTACAACTCTTCTAATCCTGCAGTGAGTCCAGATAAAAAAGCAGAATGCGAGCGAGTAGGAAGCGCTTTACGTCATTTAGTTGAACAAGATATTAAGCCAAAAGATGTAGTGACGAGAAAGTCGCTTGAAAACGCCATTCGTTTGATCGCTGTTTTAGGAGGATCAACCAATGCTGTTTTACACTTTTTGGCGATTGCCAAAGCAGCCGAAATTGAATTTACCATAGACGATTTCCAAGCCATTATGGACAAAACTCCATTTCTTGCGGACTTAAAGCCTAGTGGGAAATACCTAATGGAAGACTTACACAACGTAGGTGGCGTTCCAGCGGTATTGAAGTTTATGCTTGATGAAGGGATGCTACATGGGGATTGCTTAACCGTTACTGGAAAAACCCTAGCAGAGAATCTAGCAGAAGCTGCTCCTCTAAAACAAGGACAAGATATTATTAGTCCTGTTGCATCACCTATTAAGGCATCTGGACACATCCGTATCCTTAAAGGGAACCTTGCAGAAGGTGGCTCTGTAGCTAAAATCACCGGAAAAGAAGGATTGTTATTTAAAGGTCCAGCGCGTGTATTTAACGGAGAATATGCTGCAAATGACGGTATTCGTAACGGCCTAGTTCAAAAAGGTGAAGTAGTTGTAATTCGTTATGAGGGTCCCAAAGGAGGTCCTGGAATGCCAGAAATGTTAAAACCTACCGCTGCTATTATGGGAGTGGGACTAGGGAAAGATGTCGCTTTAATTACCGATGGTCGCTTCTCTGGTGGAACCCATGGCTTTGTGGTGGGACATATTGTTCCAGAAGCGCAAGCGGGTGGAGCAATTGCTTTAATCGAAGATGGAGACATCATTGAAATCAACGCAGAAAAAAACACCCTAGAAGTACACTTAAGCGATGCTGAATTAAAAGAGCGTAAAGCCAACTGGAAAGCACCGGACTTAAAATTCTCTAGCGGAGTACTTTATAAATACATCAAAAACGTATCCACTGCCTCTGAAGGTTGTGTGACAGACGAATAATATTATGGAAAAACAAACTCCCTTACATATTTCAGGGGCAGAAGCCGTTATTCGATGCTTGTTAGCTGAAGGAGCTGACTTGATCTATGGTTATCCAGGTGGAGCAATTATGCCCATCTATGATGAACTCTATAAGTTTAGCGATCAATTACAGCATGTATTAACCCGTCATGAACAAGGTGCAACTCATGCAGCGCAGGGTTTTGCGCGTACGTCAGGAAAAGTAGGGGTCGCTATGGCAACCTCTGGTCCAGGGGCAACTAACCTTGTTACAGGAATCGCAGATGCTCAAATTGATTCTACTCCCATGGTTTGTATCACCGGGCAAGTAGCCTCTCATTTATTGGGTTCAGATGCTTTTCAAGAAACAGATATTATCGGGATTTCTACTCCGGTAACAAAATGGAATTATCAAATCACTAAGGCCAGTGAGATCCCAGAGATCATGGCAAAGGCCTTTTATATCGCACGTTCTGGTCGTCCAGGACCCGTGTTAATCGATATTACTAAAGACGCGCAATTTGAAATGTTTGATTTCTCTTATGAGAAATGTAAAGGGGTACGTTCTTATCAACCCGTACCTCAACTTCAGTTAGACCAAGTTGAAGCTGCCGCAAAAGCGATTAACGCTGCTAAAAAACCTATGATTGTATGGGGGCAAGGCGTTATTTTAGGCGAAGCCGAAGAAGAATTTAAAACCTTTGTCGAAAGTTCAGGGATCCCAGCAGTGTGGACCATTTTAGGTCTTTCGGCTCTGCCTACAAAACACCCATTAAATATGGGAATGGTAGGGATGCACGGGAATTATGGGCCTAACTTATTGACCAATGAATGTGATGTTTTAATCGCAATTGGGATGCGATTT
>CBFHRA010000019.1:0-33125 GCA_965658115.1 Candidatus Arcticimaribacter sp.
TACCTTTCTTCCCCCCATATGGGAGAAGAAGAACTTTTGAATGTTCAAGAAGCTTTTACGACCAATTGGATTTCCCCCGCAGGGCCATTTATACCACAATTTGAACATGATTTAGCTACTTATTGCGGTACTAAAGGCGCAGCTGTAGTCCAGTCAGGCACAGCTGCGATTCATTTAGCCTTACGCTTAATGGACATACAACAAGGGGATTTGATTCTTTGTCAATCCTTTACTTTTATAGGTTCTTCTAATCCTATTCTATACGAAAAAGCGACCCCAGTTTTCATTGATTCTGAAGCCTCGACTTGGAATATGTGTCCTCAAGCACTAGAAGAGGCCATTGTCGATTTAGAGAATAAGGGAAAACGCCCTAAAGCCATTATTGTCGTTCACCTTTATGGGATGCCTGCAAAGATGAATGAGATTATGGCCATTGCAAATCGCTATAATATCCCTGTGATAGAAGATGCTGCAGAGGCTTTAGGGTCTTTTATCGACGGCAAGGCATGTGGTTCTTTTGGAGATTTTGGGATTTTGAGTTTTAACGGAAATAAAATCATCACCACTTCTGGCGGAGGTGCTTTATTATCTAATAATATCGATGCGTTACAAAAAGCGCGTTTTTTGGCCACACAGGCCAAAGAAAACACTCCCCATTATGAACACCTCGAAATGGGTTATAATTATCGCATGTCGAATATCGCTGCGGCGATAGGAGTTGGACAATTAAAAGTTTTAGACAAAAGGGTAGCAGCCAGAAGAGCCAATCACGATTTTTATTTCGAACTACTTTCGGGCATTAAGGGCATACAATTTTTAGAAGAACCCAAAGGTTATTTCAGTAATCGCTGGTTGAGTTGTATTACAATAGACCCACTTATTACAGGAGTAAGTAGAGAAGATCTGCGACTAGCTTTAGAAAAAGAAAATATTGAAAGTCGACCATTGTGGAAACCCATGCACATGCAACCCTTGTTTGAAAACTGTGATTACTACGGAACAGACTTTAGTGAAAAACTCTTTCAAGATGGGATCTGTCTTCCCTCTGGCAGTAATTTAACTCCTCAAGAAAAAGAGCGAATTTCAAGTCAATTGAAAGTAGTATTTTCGTGCTAGTATGTTTGAAAGAATCTTTAAATATCATTATTCGAATAAATTCGCTTACGCGCTAGATGCAATCTGTATTTGGATTGCATTAGAAACCATCCTTTTCCTTAACGGCTCTACTTTAATTATTCGTTCTCAGATCGATAAACCTGTCTTTATAGCGTTAGCCTTGGGCTGTATTACCCTCTTTCGCGGTTATAAGATGGTATTGCGATTTACCACCTTTATCGACATAGGGAAAATAACCTCTGGACTCATCCTTACCATTGCGTTATATGCCTTGTATGTCAAGGCCGATACACGTGGGCATTACAACTACTTATTGTTATTGTTTTATTTCAGTTTATCCCTTCTTTCTCTCTACCGACTGGTGATCAAGTTGCTTTATGCACGAGTAACAAAAGAAGAGAAGTTATTAAACACCTTACTTTTTGGCGCTGGCGCCAATGGATTAAGAACAAAAAGAGCCTTAGACGACAGTAATGCTGTCAATGTTTTAGCCTTTATAGACGAAGCGCCCGGAACAGTTGGAAGAAGTATCGAAGGTTTAGCTGTAATGCGTTTAGATGAGAAATTAGAAAAGTTCATTGAAAACAAAAATGTTCAGCAAATTATCATCACCACAGAAAAGATTAGTCAAAAGAAGAAAAACGAACTCTTTCAGTTTTTTAAAACAAAAGGGGTCAAAATCTTTACGGTTCCTGCCATTGATAAATTAGCCAGTAATGAAGGGATTGTAGGAAATCTTACTCCCATCAAAATTGAGGACCTTTTAAGAAGAGATCAAATTAAAATTGATTCAGAGAAGAATAGATCACAGTACCACAATAAAACAATTTTAGTGACTGGTGCTGCGGGTTCTATTGGGAGCGAAATCGTTCGTCAGTTAATCCCTTTTGAACCAGAACAAATCATACTTTATGATCAAGCAGAGACCCCCTTGTTTGATTTGAAAAATGAATTAATCCAAAAGGGAACGAATACAAAACTGCATTACTACCTTCAAAGCATCACAGATAAAGCGGCTTTAGAACAATGTTTCAAAACTTTTTCTATCGACCTGGTTTTTCACGCTGCGGCTTATAAGCACGTATTTATGACAGAAGCAATCCCTAAAGCTGCCATCATCAATAATATTTTAGGGACTAAAAACGTAGTCGATGTCGCCTTAGCGAACAAGGTTTCTCATCTGGTCATGGTTTCGACAGATAAAGCAGTAAATCCTTCTAATGTGATGGGAGCATCTAAACGTATTGCAGAAATGTATGTCGCTCAAGCAGTAGAAAATACAAGCACACAAATCATCACAACCCGCTTTGGGAATGTGTTAGGGTCAAACGGTTCTGTTGTCCCTATTTTTAAAGAGCAAATTGCCAAAGGCGGCCCAGTAACGGTAACCCATCCAGACATTACCCGTTATTTTATGACCATCACAGAAGCCTGTCAATTAGTACTTGAAGCTGGTGCAACCGGTGAAGGAGGGGAGATTTATGTCTTTGATATGGGAGAACCAGTTAAAATCGCAGATCTCGCAACAAGCATGATTCGTTTATCTGGTTTAATCGAAGGGCAAGACATTGAATTAGTTTACAGTGGCCTTAGACCTGGAGAAAAACTCTATGAAGAACTACTGACCGATAAAGAAAACCTTAAACCTTCTCACAACGAGTTAATCTTTATTGCAGAAAAAGAAGTCTTTTCTAAAAGTCATCAAAAACAAATTCTTGAATTAATAGCGGCCGCTTCAAAAGGAGAGGATCCTTTGTCACTCGTAAAAAAAATGAAAGACATTGTGCCAGAGTACAAATCGATGAATTCAACTTATACCGCTCTAGATAATTAATTATCTCCAGGAACAATTTTAAGATTTCTTATACAGACACTAAAAGGATAGCGCTGCTGTCCTTGACTATTTAAGACAGAAGGGTGTTTGTCAAAGTTTAAGCGAAAATTCGGTATGACAGGTAAAGGAATAACGACCTGTCTAAACTCTGTCACATCATAACTAGTATCTGACCATAATTCCCCTGGTTCAATTGTGATACTCGCGCTACCGGTGACAATAGGCGTGTAGCCTAAAGATATTTTTACATTTTCATCGGGATTATTCGGCAGGACTAAAAACTCCATCTTGTATTCAAACACTAAATTTTTTGGCGTAGTCCCAAAATTGGCAAAATCTTTAGAAATACGAGAGATTTCATCTTCCCCGGCATCGTTAGCAACATAATATCCCACCATAGCATTTTCGCAAGGCGAAAAAGTTACTGTCGAGTTCGACGATGGACCAAACCAGCCATCTTGTAGATTTTCCCAACCCCAAGTCACACTGGCGGTTTTCATTTGCAAATCATCCTGATACTCCGCGGTAACATAGTCATTAATAGAAACAATATCAAAATTATTCGCATTCGCGACGGCGTGTTGCATGTTGTATTTGCCAAAAATATTGTTGTATTCTACTAAGACAGCAATTTGAGCATTAGTTTGTGGGTCATTAATATCTCCCTCTACTGTCGTGGTTCCACTTACAGTAGTACTTGAGCCTACACTTGTCGTTCCCCCTTCAAAAACCCATTTAAAAATATCAAAGTTTTTTGAGGTAGTAACATAAGACACCCTAAAAACAGTGTCAGTTGGCAAAATACTATTGGTTACAGTAAAACTGTGTTCTGAAGATAAAAAAGAAGCTTCCACCTCTCCAGTACGTCCATTAGGATCTTCTGTGGGACGTATAATTGCATTATCATCTTCTTCTAAAAGTGATTGAGGAACAAATTCTGGAGTACAGGAGCACACCATAATTAAAAAGCCAAAAAAAGCAATGATATGCCTCATAAATAAAAATAGTTCTCAAAGATAAAGAAATCGCATTACACATTATTGTATAAAAATGCATTCCTTAACTTATTAACGTGATAATACAGTAGATAGTATCGCAATCATTGCATGATTTTTCTTGTATAATGTTAAAAATTAAGTACATTTGCAATCCAAAAATTAACAAAAATGTATGCAATCGTAGAGATAGCAGGGCAGCAATTTAAAGTTGCAAAAGACCAGAAAGTGTTTGTACACCGTTTGGCACAAGACGAAGGAAGCAAAGTTTCTTTTGATCAAGTGTTCTTATTAGACGATGGAAAAGCAGTTACCCTTGGCGCCCCGGCTATAACTGGAGCTTCGGTAGAAGCAAAAGTAGTTAAGCACTTAAAAGGAGACAAAGTAATTGTCTTTAAAAAGAAAAGAAGAAAAGGATACCGTGTGAAAAACGGTCACCGTCAAGCATTAACAGAAATCCTAATCGAAGGAATTTCTGCTAAAGGTGGAGCAAAGAAGGCTGCGCCAAAAGCAACAGCGGAAAAAGTAGAAGCTAAGCCAGCGGCTAAAAAGGCTGCCCCAAAAAAAGAGGCACCTAAAGCACAAGAGGACTTGAGCGGAAAAACAGTAGCTGAATTAAAAGAATTAGCTAAAGCAAAAGGGATTACAGGTATTTCTTCTATGAAGAAAGCCGATTTAATCGCTGCTTTACAAGCATAATAATTTAAAACGATACAACCATGGCACATAAAAAAGGAGTAGGTAGTTCGAAGAACGGTAGAGAATCAGAATCGAAACGATTAGGAGTTAAAATCTTTGGTGGACAAGCTGCACGCGCAGGTAACATTATCGTGCGTCAACGCGGTACTGCTCACAACCCAGGAGAAAATGTGTATTTAGGAAAAGATCATACCCTTCACGCAAGAGTTGACGGGGTGGTACAATTCGTTAAAAAGAAGAACAATAAGTCTTATGTCTCTATTGTTCCCTTTGAAGCCTAAACACTTTTAAAGAAAAAACTAAACCCGCTCATCGAGCGGGTTTTTTTATGCCTAATCTTTTAGCGCACCATAAACAGCCCGGTTTAAAGCAATAATATATTCGTTGGTATTAGGGATTTTTTGCGTCATAAAAATCGCAATGAGCTCTTCGCTTGGATCGATAAAAAAATGCGTTTTAAAATATCCACCCCAGTAGATTTGACCTGAACTGGCTGGACTAGGGTCTTTATTGGTATCATATAAGACGCCAAAGCCAAGACCAAAACCACGACTAGGCCCCATCAATTCACCCACCTGGTTCTTTGACATTTCAATTATAGAGGCTTCTGACAAAATACGTTTTCCTTTATAACTTCCTTTATTGAGTATCATCTGACAAAAGTGTAAATAATCTTCTGTGGAAGAGAAGAGACCATAAGTTCCTCCATAAACGGTATTCCCACTTGTCTTAGCTTGAACAGGGCTATTGACTAAATCCCCTTCTTCAGTAATCAAGTGCACCTGCATAACACGGTTAAGGTTTTCTGTCGCTACATTATAATCTGTTTCCGTCATTTCGAGAGGAAGTAAAATATTTTCCTTTAGATACTGATTAATAGGCTGCTGTGTGATTTTTTGTAAGATTAAAGCTAAAATATCTGGTGCAGCGCTGTAATACCACTGCTCTCCAGGTTGACCGATGAGTGGGACCTCTAATAACTTTGCGACCGGTTCTTCTAATTTCTCATATACTGCGGGTTCAAACAAGTCGTTGTACATCAACTTAAAGAGTTGTTGATCAAAAAGACTTTCTCCTAGTCCATGAGATAATCCTGCTGTGTGCGTTAATAGCTGTCGTATGCTAATAGGTTGTTTTGTAGCAACTGTTGGCCCATCTATTCCAGTTGAGACATCTTTGATTACCCTAAGCTTTGCCAGTTCTGGTAGGTAATCTTGTGCTAAATCATCTAAGGATAAAAGGCCCTTTTCGATCAGTTGCATAATGGCGACGCTCATAATGGGTTTTGTCATCGACTGGATAAAGTAGATGCTGTTTTTTTCAAGTGGTGCCTTTGTTTGGATACTGTTATATCCCAAGGCTTTATGCCATACTTTTTCTTGATTGTGATAAATTAAGACTTCGGCTCCAGCAATTTGACCCGCGTCAATTTCAGTTTTCAGGTAGTTTTCAAAATCAGAAAGTTGATCTACATCAAACTGTTTTTGCGCTTCAAGGCTTACTCCAATACTGAAGAAAATGCCAAGAAGAAGAAAAGATAGGTGTCGCATAAAAGTATTTTTACGACAATATAATTAAATAAAAAAGCCGAGCAATTGCCCGGCTTTTATTTTATAATCAGAATGTTTTAGTATCTGTAATATTCTGGCTTGAATGGCCCTTCAACAGTCACTCCGATATAATCGGCTTGATCTTTAGACAGCTCTTCTAGCTCAACCCCTAAGTGTTTTAAGTGTAAAGCAGCTACTTTTTCATCTAAGTGTTTTGGTAACATATACACCTTGTTCTCATACTTTTCTGGGGTATTCCACAGTTCAATTTGAGCAAGGGTCTGGTTAGTAAAAGAGTTACTCATCACAAAACTAGGGTGTCCAGTAGCACAACCTAAGTTGACCAAACGACCTTCTGCAAGAACGATCAATTCTTTCTCGTCTTCCAGGGTATATTTATCTACTTGAGGCTTGATCTCTACTTTTGTATTTCCATAGGTGTCGTTTAACCAGGCCATATCGATTTCATTATCAAAGTGTCCAATGTTACAAACGATCGCTTTGTCTTTCATTTGTAAAAAGTGTTCTCCAGTAAGAATGTTTTTATTTCCTGTAGCGGTAATCACAATATCCATATTGTCCACAACAGAATTGATTTTCTTCACTTCATAGCCGTCCATTGCTGCTTGCAGCGCACAGATAGGATCAATTTCAGTGACGGTAACAATGGCGCCAGCTCCTTTGAAAGAGGCAGCAGTTCCTTTTCCTACATCTCCATATCCAGCCACTAACACACGTTTTCCAGCTAACATTACATCAGTTGCACGACGCACAGCATCTACTGCACTTTCTTTACAACCGTATTTGTTGTCGAATTTAGATTTTGTAACAGAGTCATTTACATTGATAGCAGGCATCGGTAAAGTTCCATTTTGCATGCGCTCATATAAACGGTGAACTCCAGTGGTGGTTTCTTCAGACAAACCATTGATGTTTTCTACTAATTCTGGGAATTGATCTAACACCATATTCGTTAAATCTCCCCCATCGTCAAGAATCATGTTTAAAGGTTGACGATCTTCTCCAAAGAAAAGCGTCTGTTCGATACACCAATCAAATTCTTCTTCATTCATCCCTTTCCAAGCATAAACAGGAATACCTGCAGCAGCAATTGCCGCAGCAGCGTGATCTTGTGTAGAAAAAATATTACAAGAACTCCAGGTGACATCTGCCCCTAAAGCGACTAAGGTTTCAATCAATACAGCCGTTTGAATGGTCATGTGTAAACAGCCTGCAATACGTGCTCCAGCAAGGGGTTGCTCTTCGGCATACTCTTCGCGAAGCGCCATTAATCCGGGCATTTCTGCTTCGGCTAATTCGATTTCTTTACGACCCCAGTCGGATAGACTAATGTCTTTTACTTTGTAAGGAAGAACGTTTGTTTTCTCTTTCATAATGGGTTTGTTAACTTTACGGTGCAAAAGTACAATCTTTCTTATCAAATCCCTATGCCATTAACAAATCATTTTTCAGTAGCAAATAATTGCAGCTTAGCGGTTTGGAAGATTGAAGAATCTGAAGAAAGCTTAAAGAAAGAGCTGCTTTTAACCCCTAAACAACATCAAGCCCTAACAGAAAGGAAGACCGTTAATGGGAGGCAAGGCTATTTAGCGGTTCGTTCTGCTTTGGTAAGTTTAGGGATTTCTTTAGAGGACTTATCGGTTAATGAGATAGGGGCGCCCCAGTTGCCAAAGGGCTATTGCTCCTTATCGCATACCAATACGCATGCGGCAGCGGTTTTCGCCCAGAATAATGTGGGTATTGATCTGGAGGCCTATCGGCCAAAAATTTCACGAATTGCTTCAAAATTTGTCCATCCAAACGAGCAAGCCTTTTTAGCGCAACTAGAAGAAGTCAAAGCTTTAACGCGGCTATGGACGGCCAAAGAGGCCATTTATAAAGCCCTAAAAATCCCGGGCCTATCCTTGCGACAACAGATCGAATTGATGCCCTTTGACTTAAAAGATACCAGCGGGAGTGCTAAGGTGTATTTGACAGAGCAGGCTTGTACTGTTCAATTGCAATTCAGTACTTTTGATCAACACGAACTAACCATTGCCCACAACATTCAGCATGAAAGTATCCATTGAAATTACTTTAGCGCCTTTAGAAAAAGACTATGAAACACCCATTAAGAATTTTATCCGGGCGCTGCGTTCTTCTCCTTTTGAGATTCAAGAGAATCCGTTAAGCACTCAGATCTATGGGGAATATCACGCTCTAATGAACTTTTTAACCCCCGCTATTGGTGACTCTTTTGATGCCATTGCCGCCGGAATGATTCATTTAAAAATCGTAAAAAGTGATCGCAGCGATTATCAACCCTTTGTTTGATTTTTTCTTCGGGCAGTATGCCCTTTATAGCCCTCAAGATATAGCGCTTGAAGTTACTGCTGTTTTCTTAGGTTTAGCAAGTGTATGGTATGCCAAAGAAAATAAAATTGCCGTCTATCCCACAGGGATGATTTCTACCGCCATTTTTGTCTACTTATTGTGTAAGTGGCTATTGTTAGGCGATATGTTGATCAATGCCTATTACTTTATCATGAGTGCTTATGGCTGGTATTTTTGGATCCAAAAAAAAGGCGAGCAAAGCCTGCATCCCATCGCCCGTATTAGCCAACAGGAAACCGTCATCAGTGTTGGTTTATTTTTATTTTCGATTATAGGAGTATATCAAGTTTACCAGTATTTTGAGATGTGGACCAGTTGGACAGCCTATATCGACACCTTTACCACCGCCATCTTTTTTGTAGGGATGTGGTTGATGGCGAGAAGAAAAATGGAGCATTGGATTTTTTGGATCGTTGGGGATATTATTTCTGTGCCCTTGTATTTTTATAAAGGCTTAACCTTGACGAGTCTTCAATATATTATTTTCACCTTTATTGCCATTTATGGCTACCGCGCATGGAAACAGGAACTCAAACTTCGTCTGGCTGCCTAAGGGTGGTATTGTATGGCCCAGAGAGTACTGGGAAAACAACTTTGGCGAAAGCCTTAGCAGCACATTATCAAACCCCATGGGTGGAAGAGTTTGCGCGCCCCTATTTACAAGAAAAGTGGGAGAAGCAGCAAAGTGTTTGTACCCTTGAGGACTTACCCATTATTGCACAGGGACAACTAGATGCAGAAAATAAGGCCATCGAACAGGCGAACAAATTGATCATTTGTGATACCAATATCTTAGTCACTAAGGTGTGGTCTGAAACCCACTTTGACGGCTATTGTGCGCCAGAACTCAAAACAATTTTAGCGAACACCCACTATGATTTGTATTTGCTTACTTCCATAGATGTCCCATGGGAAAAAGATGACTTAAGAGATCGTCCTAATGATCGCGAAGCGATGTTTACTTATTTTAAAGCTCAATTAGAGGCGTATAATTTTCCCTATCTAGTGTTGGAAGGAAATCCACAACAGCGCTTAGAAAAAGCCGTTGCTGCAATTGAACAATTGCTCGATTAAATTCAATTAAATTTCAAGCAGATTCTTTAAAAAGAAGTACTTTTGTACATGCTCAAAGGGGTGCTCTAAATCAAGAGCTGAGATCAGACCCTATGAACCTGGGCGGGTAATGCTGCCAAGGGAAATAGATTTAAGTATAAATTAATTGTAACCAGAATAGTTACCCCTTTTATTCGTAAAATTTTTTCGAATGAAAACAACTGTTTTTTTCTGTGTTTGTGCCTTAGGCTTATCGTCGTTAAGTGCGCAAGAAGAACAAGCGAAAGATTCGCTTAACGCTTCCCTTATTTCTTTAGAAGAAGTAAGTGTTGCCGGCCTAAGGGCCAATGACAAACAACCGGTCCCTTTTTCTGAAGTGACTAAAGCCGATTTAAAAAGCCGCAACCTGGGTCAAGATTTGCCTATTTTGCTCAACTTTTTACCTTCAGTCGTAACAACTTCAGACGCTGGAGCGGGAATTGGCTATACGGGAATACGTGTTCGTGGTAGTGATGCCACCCGCGTGAATGTAACCATCAATGGGATTCCCTATAACGATGCAGAGTCGCAAGGCACCTTTTGGGTGAATTTACCAGACTTTGCCTCTTCGGTAGAGAGCATTCAACTGCAAAGAGGGGTGGGGACTTCTACCAATGGTTCGAGTGCCTTTGGCGCTAGCCTTAATATTTTAACCGATGCTGCTGCACCTGCAGCTTATGCAGAAATTACTAATGCAGTGGGGAGTTTTGGGACCCTGCGCAATACCTTAAAATTCTCTACAGGTTTATTGAACGACCGTGTCGAATTCTCGGGGCGTTTAGCGAAAATCACTTCAGATGGCTACATTGACCGCGCGTCTTCTGATTTAAAATCCTATTTCTTACAAGGCTTATACAAGGACGAAAACACCTTGATCAAGGCCTTGACCTTTGGGGGACACGAGGTGACCTATCAATCTTGGTTTGGGGTAGATCCTTACACCTTAGAAAATGATCGTACCTATAACTTTGCTGGTGAAATTTATAACGACAATGGAGACTTAACCGGCTATTATGATAACCAGGTCGACAACTATCGCCAGGATCATTATCAATTGCACTGGAATCAAACTTATGCGAATAATTGGTCTTCTTCTCTAGGCTTAAACTACACTTATGGTCGTGGCTATTATGAAGAGTACAACAACGATGATAGTCTAGCGAATTTACGTCTTAATGATGTCGTTTTAGGCGGAGCTTCTCAAAGTACCACAGACGATATTACCCGCAAGTGGTTAGACAACGACTTTTATGTTTTAACGGCGAATGCACAATACAATGTCGCTGAAACAAATTTAGTATTAGGCGGCTTGTACAGCACCTATGATGGGGATCATTTTGGGAAACTTATCTGGGCGCGTTTTGCCAGTAATGCACAGCCTAATCATGAGTTTTATCGCAATAAGGGAGAGAAGACAGAGGTCTCCTTCTTTGGAAAACTAACCCAAAAAATCAATGATAAATTCTCGGGTTATGTCGACCTGCAATTCCGAAATGTGAACTATACAGCGGCTGGAACAGTCAATGGTTTAGGCACGATTGATATAGACGATAGTTTTAACTTTTTCAATCCAAAGTTTGGGTTGACCTATGCTGCTAACGAAAATGCACAGTGGTATATTTCTTATGCCAAAGCGCAAAGAGAACCTAATCGCACCGACTATGAAAACGGCAGCCCTCGCCCAGAGGTCTTAAACGATTTTGAAGCGGGACTGCGTAAAAAATCTGCTCGTGCGCAATGGAGTGCAAACGCCTACTATATGCGCTATAAAGATCAATTGGTCTTGACCGGCGGAATTGACGATGTGGGCGCACCGATTCGCGAAAATGTAGGAGATAGCTACCGTTTAGGGATCGAACTAGACGCTAAGATTGCCTTAAACGATCAATGGTTATGGCAACCCAATTTAACCCTGAGCCAAAACAAAAACAAAGACTTTAATTTTGAACGCGATGGTCAATTAGTCAATCTAGGGGACACCAATATTTCTTATTCTCCTAATGTAGTGGCGGGAAGTAATTTAGTTTTTGTTCCTTCTACCCAGTTTCAAGTGGGCCTATTGTCAAAATTTGTCGGGGAGCAATACATGGGGAATATCGACGCAGACTTGTCTAAACTCTCGTCTTATTTCTTAAATGATTTAAATGTGCAATACAATATAGGCCCAACAAGTTGGGCCAAAGGGATATCCTTTTACCTCTTGGTAAACAATCTATTCAACGTGCAATTTGAATCAAATGGATACTTCTATACCTATGATGATACTTGGTCGAGTTCTACCCAAGTAACCACCATCGAAGGAGTGGGGTATTATCCACAAGCAGGGACTAACTTCTTGCTAGGTGCAACGATTAGCTTGTAGTAAAAAATACCCGTCTGGGCAACTGGGCGGGTTAATTTGACAATTCGAGGGTGTTTCCTCTTAAGATGGCTTGATACATCACCATAGAATAAATTTCACTTTGACCTTCGGCGGGGTTGAGTAACTGCCCAGTTGCGAGGCTGTATTGATAGTCTTCGCAAGAACACTGCGCTAAGACTCCGGTAATTTGTGTTTGAGAACAATCATTGGGGAGATGATTGGGGCAACTCGCTTCCCAAGCCAGATAACTATTCCCGTTGAGGTTAAAAACAATGATCCCTTTATGCCCATAATTGGGCAAAAGTATGGACCCACCAGCAAAACGTAAATTGTCATATTGCGGCAAACTCAAATTGATCGGGATCGAAAAACGCATGGCAGGAAGAAATGGATTGCGCTCAAGGGCATCTTTACTGCATCCGATTAAAATGAATAGCAATACACCATAAAGACACTTCTTTTTAAAGCCAATCGATAGATTCTTTCGCATTTTTATATATTTGTAGGACAACCCTTCGTTAAATGAAGGGTTTTTTATTCTATTTAAACGAAAAGATTATGAGTAAAGTATCTTATTATACCGAAGAAGGTCTAAAAAAGTTGCGCGAGGAACTCAATCAGTTAAAAGACATAGAACGCCCCAAAGCTTCTCAAGCCATTGCCGAAGCCCGCGACAAAGGTGATTTAAGTGAAAACGCCGAATACGACGCCGCCAAAGAAGCCCAAGGCATGCTAGAAATGCGCATTGCTAAAATGGAAGAGACCTTGTCTAATGCCCGTATTATCAACGAGGCAGAACTCGACACCTCTAAAGTATTGGTTTTGTCTACCGTTGAGGTCAAAAACAAATCAAATGGCATGCAGATGACTTACACCCTTGTGGCGCAAAGCGAAGCCGATTTAGCCTCTGGAAAAATCTCTGTTGATTCCCCCATTGGGAAAGGCTTATTGGGGAAGAAAGTTGGAGAAGCTGCAGCGATCCAAGTTCCTAACGGCAACATAGAATTTGAAATCTTATCCATTAGTCGTTCCTAATGAGCATTTTCGCTAAAATTATTGCTGGAGAGTTACCCGCCTACAAGGTGGCAGAAGACGAGCAACATCTCGCCTTTTTAGACATCAATCCTAATGCCAAAGGGCATACCCTTTGTATTCCTAAAAAAGAGACAGATAAGCTTTTTGATTTATCGCAAGAGGAATATACCGCTTTAATGGACTTTTCTCGCAAGGTCGCTTTGGGTCTTGAAAAATCCGTTCCCTGTCAACGCATCGGGATGACTGTGATCGGTCTAGAAGTCCCACATGCGCATGTTCATTTGATCCCATTGCAAACCATGGCAGATGCTACTTTTAGTAAAAAAGAAAGTTTTACCCCAGAAGAAATGCAAAATTTGGCCACATCCATTGCGGCTAAAATAGGTCAATAAGTCAATGGGTTTCCTTTAGCTTTTGGGCAGCATAATTTCAAAGGTTGTTCCCCCGCCTAGTTTCGTTTCTTTAACGTGGATAAATCCCTGGTGATAATCGTGGACAATCCGTTTTGCCAGTGAAAGCCCTAAGCCCCAGCCACGGCTTTTGGTGGTAAAACCAGGACGAAATATTTTTTTGAGCGCCTGCGGCGTAATCCCATTCCCACCATCGCGGACTAAAATACGCACTTCAGTTTTTTTATCGACAATTCGCACGCTAAGCGGTCCAATTCCCTTCATGGCATCTAAGCCGTTTTTAACTAGGTTTTCTAAGGTCCAACTCAGTAGGGATGCATTGAGCGGAAGGATAATTTCTTTGTCGGGGAAGTCTAAGGTCCATTCTACTTGTTTCCCGGTTCGCTTTTGTAAATAGGCGACGGTCTCTTTGCTCACGCTCACGATATCTGCTGGGATCAACTCTGGCAGGGAGCCTACTTTTGAAAATCGCTCTGTAATCACCTCTAGGCGTTCGATATCTTTTTGCATTTCCTCTAGGGAAGCAGGAGCAATATTTTGTTCTTTAAGCAAAGCGATCCAGCCCATTAGGGAACTTAAAGGAGTGCCGATTTGGTGGGCGGTTTCTTTGGCCATGCCTGCCCATAAACGATTTTGTTCTGAAGCTTTATTGGTTTGAAAGAAAAAGTACAGTAAGCCTCCAAAAAGAAATAGGATTAAAAGCAAGGCCAGGGGGTAGTACTGCAGCTTTACCAATAAGGGCGCATTCCCATAATATAAATTCTGATTGATCAAGTCTTTGTACACAATCGGGATAGGGGCATTCTCTGATTTTAGATGGGCTAGCTTTTTGTAAAGTTCTATAGAATCGGGATCTGTTGTTTTACTCCATTCAATGTTTTTAAAGTCGACAATTTTCCCTTGTTCGTCTACTTGGATCATAGGAGTAACCCCTATTTTCTGTAAAACGTCAAAGGCGAGGTTCCCATAGCTGATGCTCAAGTCAGAACTTTCTGCAATCTCTTGTTGTGCCATGGCCCAGAGTTCCATTTTGACACGCTCTTCTTTTTTGACGATTTGGAAAAGCACATTGGTGTTCCACATGATTAACACCACTATGGCAAATGCGCCATAGAGTCCCCAACTTTTCCATAAATGTTTAAACGATTGGAACACCACGAAATTCTTAACGCTCTAAATTACCGATTATTATCGAAACCCCGGGGCGAAGTCAAAGTCCTAGCTATTTTTCGTTTAGGGAAAAGGCGTAGTTCCCATGGGAATACTTATTTTTGCTTTCTAATTAAGTATAAAGATGGAAGTATCTGGTAAAATCAAGTGGTTAGATGAAACCAAAACCTACGGAAACAACGGTTTTCGTAAACGCGAAGTTGTTGTAACAACAGAAGAGCAATATCCACAACACATATTAGTGGAATTTGTGCAGGATAAATGTGACTTACTCAACAATTTCCAATTGGGACAAAATGTGAAGATTGGGATTAACTTACGCGGTCGCGAATGGGTAAATCCACAAGGAGAGACAAAATATTTTAACTCGGTTCAAGGCTGGAGAATAGAAGCTGCCGGCGCTGCTGCTCCTTCACAAGAAATGCCTCCTATGCCACCCCCCTCTGCTTTTGAAGCAGCACCAGAAAAAGACAACGAAGTAGAAGACGATTTACCCTTCTAAAGAAGCACTGTAAGATGGTCTGTTACATCGACTTGATTTAATCTGTGTATTTTGAAGGCTAAATTCTTAATTCATAATTATTTCAGTTGTCAATCAAAAATTAATGTAGTACATTTGCAGCCCCTTAGCAGGGGAACAAATAATAGATAAAACAATTTATTGTGGATACACTAAGTTATAAAACCATTTCGGCTAACGCCAACACCGTTGATAAACAATGGGTTGTAGTTGATGTAGCGGGAATGCCTTTAGGAAGAATGGCCTCAGAAGTGGCAAAATTAATTCGCGGGAAGCACAAACCTAATTACACTCCTCACGTTGATTGTGGCGATAATGTTATCGTGATCAATGCTGAAAAAATTCAGTTAAGTGGTGAGAAGTGGAAGCAAAAAATCTACTTGCGTCACACTGGATATCCAGGAGGACAACGTGCCTTAAGCGCTGAGCAATTATATGCAAAAAGCCCTTCGCGTTTAGTAGAAAATGCGGTACGTGGAATGTTGCCAAAAAACAAACTAGGTGCCACTTTGTATAGAAATCTAAAAGTATTTAATGGTGCAGAGCATACCCATGCAGGTTTAAACCCAACCGCCATTCAATTAAATAAATTTAACTAATGGATGTAATTCATACTATCGGTCGTCGTAAGACCTCTGTTGCACGTATCTTCTTAAAAGAAGGAAGTGGAAAAATCACCGTCAACAAAAAAGACTACACAGACTATTTCCCAACCCCAACTTTACAGTACAAGATTCAGCAGCCTTTTGCTTTGACAGAAACAGAAGGAAACTATGATTTAAAAGTGACTGTTGTAGGGGGTGGAACAAATGGACAAGTAGAAGCAGTTCGCCTTGCGATCTCTCGTGCTTTGTGTCAAATCAACGAAGAGCACCGTTTGGTTTTAAAACCAGAAGGTCTTTTGACACGTGATCCTAGAATGGTAGAACGTAAGAAATTCGGACAGAAGAAAGCCCGTAAGAAATTCCAGTTCTCTAAGCGTTAATATTTTTTACTCCTTTTTCAAAAAAAGGAGTTGTTCATATATTTTTCAACCCGTTGCCCACTCAGCTTGCTGAGATTTAGTTTAGCATCTAAATAGGAGAGGCCTATATAATAGCCACTTTCTTATTGCTAACTACGGAACGTAAACTAACCAAAAATGGCAAACACAGACGTTAAAGACCTGCTTGACGCAGGCGTACACTTTGGTCACTTGACCAGAAAATGGAATCCTAACATGGCGCCCTATATCTATATGGAGCGTAATGGAATCCACATCATCAACCTTTACAAAACTGCAGCTAAAGTAGACGAAGCGGCAGAAGCAATGAAGAAAATCGCTGCCTCTGGACGTAAGATCCTTTTTGTTGCAACAAAAAAACAAGCCAAAGACATCGTTGCAGCTAAAGCTTCTGCAGCTAAAATGCCTTACATCACAGAGCGTTGGCCTGGTGGAATGTTAACCAACTTTGTTACCATTCGTAAAGCAGTTAAGAAAATGGCTTCTATCGATCGCATGAAGAAAGATGGAACTTTTGAAACTTTATCGAAGAAAGAAAAGTTACAAGTAGACCGTCAACGTGCGAAACTAGAAAAGAACTTAGGTTCAATTACAGACATGACCCGTCTTCCGGGTGCATTATTTGTCGTTGACATCAAGCGTGAGCACATTGCCATCAAAGAAGCACAGAAGTTAAACATTCCAATCTTTGCAATGGTCGATACTAACTCTGATCCTCGTGATGTAGATTTCGTAATCCCTGCAAATGATGATGCTTCTAAATCAATCGATAAGATTTTAGGCATTGTAACTGAAGCAGTAAGCGAAGGCTTAACCTCTCGTCAATCTGAAAAAGATGCGGCGAATAAAGCCCAAGAAGAAGCTCCAGCAGCAGAAGCAGCACCAGAAGCTCCAGCAGCTGAAGCAGTAGTTGAGGCTCCAGCAGCAGAAGCAGCACCGGAAGCTCCAGCAGCAGAAAGCACAGAAGAAGCTAAAGACGCATAAGCATCACATTTATTATTGATTAAATTATCCATAGCGAATAAAGTTTTTCTTAGGAATAGCTTTGTCGTTTTAAATTCAAATAAACTATGAAAATTACTGCATCAGAAGTAAATAAATTACGTCAAGCCACAGGGGCTGGAATGATGGATTGTAAAAAAGCTTTAGTTGAAGCCGAAGGAGACTTTGACAAAGCGGTAGAAAACTTACGTAAAAAAGGTCAAAAAGTTGCAGCTAATCGCGCAGACCGCGATTCAGCGGAAGGAGCTGTTTTAGCTAAAGTGAACGCAGACAATACCGCTGGTGTTGTTGTGTCAGTAAACTGTGAAACTGATTTCGTTGCTAAAAACGACAGTTACTTAGCCTTAGCCAATCAAATCCTTGATTTAGCTTTAGAAGCAAATACAATCGAAGATTTACTAGCGGCAGACTTTGGTGGAATGAGCGTAGCTGATAAATTAACTGAGCAAACTGGTGTGATCGGTGAGAAAATTGAAATCGGTGGTTTCAAAAGAATCGAAGGTCCTTTTGTAGGACACTACATCCACGCTGGGAACAAAATCGCTACCATTGTAGGCCTTTCTGCTAATGTAGAAGGTGGAGCAGAAGCAGCGAAGAATGTTGCGATGCAAGCCGCTGCAATGAACCCTATCGCCTTAAATGAAGAAGGTGTTGATGCCAGCGTTATCGAAAAAGAAATCGAAATTGCCAAAGACCAATTGCGTCAAGAAGGCAAGCCAGAGGCCATGTTAGACAACATCGCCAAAGGAAAAATCAAGCGTTTCTTTAAAGACAATACTCTTGTAAACCAAGCCTTTATCAAAGATAGCAAGCAAACCGTTACACAATATGTTCAATCTGTCAATGCAGATTTAACGGTAACAGACTTTGCTCGCCTAGCTTTAGTATAGTCCGTTTATTGGACAGAGATTTTAGTCTCTCAATCATTTAAAATCCGTGCACTGCACGGATTTTTTTTGCGCTTAAACTTCTTGTCAATCAAATTATTATACTATAATATGTATAATATAATAAATAAATTTTATCTTTGATCATTAGAATTTATGGTTTGACTCGTTTATTGTTAGGATTTTTCCTTTTACTATTTGAAATATCTTTTGCTCAACTTGGCCTTTATGGTGCGCTACAAGTCGCTTCAAGTGAAGTGATTGCCCTCCAGGATCAACCCCTGTACTTTTTCAATGGGGTGATCGGTTCAGAAGGGGAAGATGCTCAATTCCTTTTTTTAGGGAATGCACAAGCCTTAAACGCAAGCCAAGACACATATAGCGAAATTGAAGTGAGCATTGCCGCCCAAGAAAATTTTATCTTCCCCTTAGGAAACCAAGGCCGTTACCTACCCCTTCAATTAAGCGAGGGAAATACGACCGCTTTACAAGCACAACTCAAGATAGGACCCCCGCTAAACCAAACCCTAGCAACAGGGATAGATCAATTGATTCCCAGCCATCACTGGCAGCTCAGCGGAGATAAAATCGCGAAGATTCAATTAAGTTGGGATCAAAATGCACAACTCGACGCTTTAGTCGAGCAAGTGGAAGACCTCCTTCTTTTAGGCTTTAACGGTAATCAATGGGAAAGCCTTCCCGCCTTGATAACCCCTTTTGCCATCGGCACAAACAACCCTACTTCTTTATCACAAGGAGGGATTGAATCAAAAGAGCACATCGATTTTAGCCGTTATGCCGCTTTAGCTTTAGGGAGCCGTTCCTCGAACAATGCTTTACAAATCTCTCAAGCCATCACTCCGAATGGAGATGGCGTCAACGATGTTTGGTTTATCGACAATATTGAACGCCATCCCAATGCGAAAATTTGGGTCTATAGCCGCTGGGGGAATGAAGTCTTCCACAGCCCTGGAAACTACCAAAACAATTGGAACGCCACCTTTAAAAACAATACAAAACCTTTACCCGAAGCCCCTTATTTCTATCGTGTTGACCTAGATAACGATGGCACAATTGACCTTGAAGGTTGGTTGTACATCACCCGATAATGAAATAAAATGAACAAAAGAAGCGCTGCTTTATTTTACTGTTTATTGGTATTGGCCTGTTTTTGCCCCAGCATACAATGGGCGCAACAAGAAACCATCTTTTCTTTATACCGCCATCACCTCAATATACAAAACCCTGCTGCTGTGGGCCTTGCCCAAAGTTCAGCGATTAACCTAAGTACTCGTATTCAATGGCTAGGGGTCGAGGATGCTCCAGAAACCCAAGCCATCACCTTTTTTGCTCCCAGTAAAAAAAGCCGACTTAACACTGGCTTTTCGGTCTTTAACGACAAGACTTTTGTGGAGCGGCAAACCCAGTTCGCCATTGACTTTTCTTATGCTTTACCCCTGGGAGGAGAAAAGAAAATTTACTTGGGCTTAAAAGCTGGGGTGAGTACCATCGTTTTAAACGCCGCCAATCTAATGACCTATGGCTCTACCGGAAGTGATCCAAATTTATTGAATCGCTCTGGGGCTGTTCCTAATCTGGGGGTAGGCTTTCACTACCAAAGCAGCCGTTTTTATTTTGCGGCTTCTGTCCCGCACTTACTCAATACCGAGCGTTTTTCTATGGAAAATAACCGGGTTTCTTTGGCGACAGATCGCCCTCATATCTACCTTAATACAGCCTATCGTTTTTCCTTGACAAAAGAGTGGGAATTTGTCCCCACCCTGTTGTGGACTGCGGTGGAAGGGGCGCCGTCTTCTACCCAAGTCGATTTTTTGATGAACTATCAAAACCAATTGGAAATAGGACCCTTATTCAACCTCCACAACGGGATCGGTGCTAGCCTTGGAATTAGAATTGCCTCTGCCTATCAGCTGGTCTATGCCTACACAGGACAGCGCGGGAATCAACCCAGCGGTTTTGCTAAAGGATCTCATGAAATCGCTCTAAAAATTAGCCTCAATACCGCAAGCACTCCTGCCCCCAATAGAATCCAAAACCCTTTGTTCTCTTCTCTTAAAGAAAGAGATGTTAAGGAAGACCCTAGAGCACAAGAGGGTAACGACACCAATAAATTTTCCACCAATAAAGCAAACGATTGATGAAAAAACAATTCCTTTTAAGCAGCCTCCTTTTAATCGGCTTCTTTTTTAGTACGCAACATAATTACGGCCAAGTAAAAATTGGAGATAATGTTGAACAAATTTCTCCCTATGTCTCTTCTCATGGACAATCTTATCTGTTTCTTGTAAATAGCAGCCCCATACCTGAAGCAACTGTAGCCCTTTTCCCAAACTCAAGCCTCTATAGTTCTTCTCAAGAAGAACCGACAGCTCTCAATTATGTAAACCATGTCCAGTTTAAGTTTGTAGATTTAGATGTTACCAATACTTCTAATTTTAGAAGGAAAATCGATCCTCGATTTGTAATGCGTTGTATTCAAAACTAAGGGGGTTTAGGGGCGAGTAGTCTAGCGCTGGGTCATTTCCTGCCTTCGGCAGGCAGGCGACCACCCTTGTCCATTTCGACCGAAGTGGAGAAATCTCTTGAAGCGGAGACTTCTCGACTACGCCTGCTCATCGCAGGCTACGCTCGAAGTGACTGTAGGATCACATGTCCATAACCTGCCTTCGGCAGGCAGGCTAACCCATACCCTTGTCCATTTCCTGCCTTCGGCTGGGAAGAGAGCACCCTTGTCCATTTCCTGCCTTCGGCTGGGAAGAGAGCACCCTTGTCCATTTCCTGCCTTCGGCAGGCAGGCCGTACCTTCGGCAGGCAAGCGACCACCCTTGTCCATTTCGAGTGAAGCCAGCCGAAGGCGGGCGAAATCGAGAAATCTTACCATTATGACCAAAAACTATTACATCTACATCCTTACAAACAAGGCCAAAACGGTGCTTTATATCGGTGTGACCAATAACCTAAAAAGAAGGATTCACGAACATCAAAACCCAAAGGAAAATTCAACTTCCTTTTCCAGTAGATACAACACCTTTCACCTTGTTTATTACGAGCATTTTTTTAGCATTTTGAAGGCTATTCAGCGAGAGAAGCAGTTAAAACGATGGAGTCGTATTAAAAAAGAAAACCTTATCGCTACCAAAAATCCTGAATGGAATTTTTTGAATGATACGATTTAGGGACTTCTCCACTACGCCTCCCTACCGTAGGCAGGCTAACCCATACCCACGTCCATTTCGAGTGAAGCCAGCCGAAGGCGGGCGAAACCGAGAAATCTAAAGTAGTCGAGAAACCCCGTTAATCGAATAATCCGTCGTTCGTCGATGGAAATTTTCACAAAAGAGACCGCTCGAATGTCTCGCCTGTACGAATTTGTCTCAGTTCAACATTTTCCTTAAATTGAATACAATGAAAACAATCACCAAGCCCTTTACCTACAAAAAAATTGCCTTAAGTCTGCTGTGCTTTTCATGGGCTCTTTCCCAGGGAGTTTTAGCACAATCGCCAGCTGGGGTACAGCTATTCGAAGGACTTGAACAGTATCCCATCGGGGAAGTAGAGCTTGTTTTAGAAGAACGCCTAGAGGATTGGTTGCTCCGTTTTAAAGACAAACCCGCACTATTAGCCGCCAGCACTGGCCCCTTACTCAATGCCTTAGAAGGGCAAGGCTACTTTAAGGCTGCTGCCTTTTTAAGTGAACGCTTGTTAGGCAACGATCGCTGTGACTTTGATTCCCGTTTGCAAAAGAAACTGGATCATTACAAAAACATCCAAGAGGGGAAAAAAGTCCCCCAATTGAGCTTTGATGCTCCGGGATCCCTTCAGCTTAATTACCTTGAACAGCCAAAAACGGAAAAACAACTCTTGGTTTTTTGGTCCAGTGGCTGTCCCCACTGTTTAGATGCCTTACCCCAACTGGCCCGTTTACAAAAAAAGTTGGCGGAACAAGATATTTCCCTTTTAAGTATTTCTCTAGATCGCGAAGAAGCCACTTTTCGTAAAACAGCGAGTCAATACCTCTGGGCACATTATAGCGACTTTCAAGGTTGGGATAGCCCTGCGGTAAAAGCCTATCACGTTTTTGCGACACCTTCCTTCTTTTTGATCAATGCAAAGGGGGTTTTAGAAAAGGAGTTTATCAGTGTGGAGCAAATTCGGGACTTCTCGACTACGCCTCCCTACGGCAGGCCTCCTTCGGCTTCCTTCGACATCCTTCGGCAAGCTCAGGACAGGAGGCTCAGGACAGGAGGCTCAGGACAAGGCTCGAAGTGACTACCTACCGTTAATCGAAAAATCCGTCGTTCGTCGATAAAAACTTCCCTTTGGTTTTACAGCGTGTGGAGTAGCAAAGTGAGTCCAATAATTTAGTAAGTTTATAGTCCCTCAAATGTTATTGTTATGAACAACCCGCTATCTATACAGAGTATTGAAAACCGCCTCATTACCATTAAAGGGCATCCAGTGCTTATCGATCGAGATGTAGCTAAGCTCTTTGGCGTTGCAACACGTGATATTAACAAAGCCGTAAAAAATAATCCTAATAAATTTCCTGAAAACTATACCATTGCGTTAACCGCGTTAGAGAAAAAAAAGGTGGTGGAAAATTTCCACCACCTCCAAAGTTTAAAATATGCCAAAACAAACCCCAAAGCCTTTACTGAAAAAGGACTGTATATGTTGGCTACCATTTTAAAAAGCAAACAAGCTACTGAAGCGACTTTTTTGATTATTGAAACCTTTGCTAAACTTCGTGCTTTACAAAAAACAGTAACTGCTGCGAGCTCAACAACGGGGAACAAAAAGAACACCTTGCTTAAAAAAAGCGGTGAACTAATGGCCGACCTGTTGGATCAAGACATGAAGGAAACTGAATCAGAGACCACGTTGGAACTGAATTTTGCAGTGTTAAAACTAAAACATACCACCAAACGGAAAAAGTGACTGTAGGCTCAAAGTGACCACAGGGTAATGGTTACAATTCCTACTGCATAATTGAAAATTAATAATCAAGGTTTCTTATCTTGTTGGGATAAATCAATAGACGATGTCACAACCCAAACGGCTCTTTTTACTAGACGCTTTTGCTTTAATTTTTCGCGGCTATTACGCTTTTATCAAGAACCCTCGCATCAACTCGCAAGGGGTGGACACCTCGGCTATTTTTGGGTTTATGAACTCCTTATTAGACGTGATCAAGCGAGAGCGTCCAGACCATTTAGCGGTTTGTTTTGATAAAGGAGGTTCTGTTTCACGGACCGAAATGTTTGAGGCCTATAAGGCCAACCGTGACGAAACGCCAGAGGCGATTAGCATTGCTGTACCATATATCCAGGCGATTTTAAAAAGCATGCATATCCCCGTGGTAGAGATGGCGGGCTATGAAGCAGATGATATCATTGGGACCCTGGCAAAACAAGCCGAAAAAGAAGGCTTTCAAACCTTTATGGTTACGCCAGATAAAGATTTTGCCCAGCTGGTATCAGAAAATATATTCATGTATCGCCCCGCCCGTATGGGGAACGGGATCGAAATCTGGGGGATTCCAGAAGTACAAGCCAAGTTCGAAATCGAACGCCCAGAGCAGGTCATCGATTATTTAGGGATGATGGGTGATGCCGTCGATAACATTCCTGGATTACCTGGCGTAGGCGATAAAACCGCCAAAAAGTTCCTTAAAGAATACGGGAGCATGGAAGCTCTTTTAGCAAATACCCACGAGCTTAAAGGCAAGATGAAAGAAAAGATAGAGGCGAATAAAGAACTGGGTTTACTTTCAAAAGAATTAGCAAAGATTCTTTTAGATGTTCCTGTAACTTTTGAAGCAAAGGCCTATGAATTGTCTGAGCCTGATTTCCCAGCAGTAGGGGAGATTTTTGACGATTTGGAGTTCCGTAGAATGAAGGAGAATATCCAGAAAATCTTTGGGCAAGAAGCGAGCGTAGAGACGCAGGATGCTTCGGCAACGCCTACTAAAAAAGTTGCACCAGCTAATAGTGGACAAATGGATTTGTTTTCAGCTGGTGGAGGAACAGAAGCTACTACAGCAAGTTCCTCTAAAAAAGATTTGAGCAATACCCCTCACCACTATCAATTTGTCAATACCACCTTAGGAATTGATTTATTGGTGAAAAAATTAAGCCAACAAACCTCGGTCTGTTTTGATACAGAAACCACTAGTCTCAATGCCTTGCAGGCAGAATTAGTGGGCATTGCTTTTAGTTGGGAAGCCGGAACAGGGTATTATGTGGCAATTCCAGAAGAGGCTGCTCAAGCAGCCAAAATCATCGACCAACTGCGTCCCTTTTTTGAAAACCCCATTATTGAAAAAATAGGACACAACCTCAAATATGACTTAAAAGTCTTGTCGAATTATCAACTCAAGGTAGCGGGACCCTTATACGACACCATGATTGCGCACTATTTAATCAATCCAGATCGCCGTCACAATATGGATATACTGGCGAGTACCTATTTGCAATATGAGCCGCAATCCATCACAGAATTGATAGGTAAGAAAGGAAAAAACCAAGGGTCTATGCGCGATGTGCCCTTAGACAAACAAACAGAATACGCCGTTGAAGATGCGGATATCACCCTCCAGCTCAAGCAGTTTTTTGACCAAGAACTAACCGCTGCAGAAAACGGGAAACTCTTTAACGAAGTCGAACTCCCCCTGGTGGAGGTCTTAACCGCCATGGAGCAAGAGGGCATTAACTTAAACACTGCCTTCCTCAAAGAATTTGAAAGTGAGCTGGCCCAGGATATTGGGCGCTTAGAAAAAAGTATTTTTGATCAGGCAGGAGAAGAGTTTAATTTGGCTTCGCCAAAACAACTAGGGCCCATTTTATTTGAAAAGTTAAAACTGGTAGATAAACCAAAGAAGACCAAAACAGGGCAGTATTCCACCGCCGAAGATGTGTTGAGTTACCTGGCGAAAGACCATCAAATTGTAGCCGACATACTCGAATATCGCTCTGTCAACAAACTACAGAGTACCTATGTCAAGGCGCTGCCAGAAGAAATCAATCCTAAGACGGGACGAATTCACACGGTTTACAACCAGGCCGTCGCCGCCACTGGCCGACTTAGTTCTAATCAACCCAACTTACAGAATATTCCCATTCGAACAGAACGGGGACAGCAAGTGCGTAAAGCCTTTATCCCTCGAGATAAGGATCATGTCCTTTTAGCGGCAGATTACTCTCAGATCGAATTGCGTATTATCGCCGCCTTGAGCAAGGATCCCGCTATGCTTGAAGCCTTTCAAAAAGGAGAAGACATTCACGCGACTACAGCGGCAAAAGTTTTTGGCGTAGCCTTAGAAGAAGTGACCAGAGAGCAACGTTCTAATGCAAAGACGGTCAACTTTGGGATTGTTTATGGCGTATCAGCCTTTGGTTTAAGCCAACAGACTAATTTGAATAGAACAGAAGCGAAAGAATTGATTGAAGCCTATTATGCAACTTATCCTCAACTTAAAGCTTATATGAGCGATCAAGTCGATCTAGCCCGTGAAAATGGGTATGTAACTACGGTCCTGGGACGTCGTCGCTATTTAAAAGATATTAATTCTCAAAACGCTATTGTTAGAGGAGCAGCAGAACGCAATGCTGTAAACGCGCCCATTCAAGGAAGTGCCGCAGACATCATTAAAATTGCGATGATTAATATCCATCGTCGTATGGAAAAAGAAAATTGGCAAAGCAAAATGTTACTGCAAGTACATGATGAATTGGTTTTTGATGTGCCAAAATCAGAAATCGAAACTTTAAGCGTTATGGTAAAAGAGGAGATGGAAAATGCTTTTTCACTCGAAGTGCCTTTGCTTGTTGAGGTCGGAATTGGTGAAAATTGGTTAGAAGCGCACTAGTCAAAATATCGCGAATATTACCTTAAACCATACACTTATTACAAATTCTTACCGTTTTTACAGTTGTAATTATCATTTAAGGCTAAAATTTAAGAAATTTAGTTTTAGGTCTTACTTATGTATTTTCTCCAATTTAAAAAGCAATATGGGATTAGTTTACTTCCAGAGGCATTTAACAATGTTACTTTGGGAGACTTGATGTTTGTATATTCAGAATATAAGCGCCCTATATCAGTAATAGCAAACCTTCCTAGCAACATCTATAACCTCTTTATGTATCAAGCGGTTATATCACGAAAAAAATGGCGAAAGAGAATTTCAGGTTTTAGCGAAGTTGCTATGGTAGAGACGCCCTTATTAGCGAATCGCGTCATTGCTAGTCCTTCTTTAATCAAGGCGATAAAAAATGATTTTTTAGATTTGATTTTACTTAACTTTAAAGAGGATACATCTGTTATAGAAATTGCCTTTTCGCATTTACAACAACAGGATATGCCGCTTAAATCAAGGAAGCTAATTCGCAAATTAATCTTGCGTTCCCCAAAAGAAAATGGTGCAACCTATAAAAGGAAAATTCAAATGGTTAATATCGCTACCCGTTTGTATTATGGAGATCTGTGTCTAATCACAGATCAAAAAAACGCCTTAGAAATTGATCGCTTATTATTGCACTATCCCATCAAACCCCTTGATCAGTATATTGAAGACGGTCGTTATGTTTATGAGTTTTCCTTTAAAGAAAACCCTTTTTGTATGATCCTAGAGCCCTTGACAGATTTTGGCGCAGGTTAAGCGTAAGAAATATCCTACCTTTGGGGCATGCAAAATGCTTTACTTCCTTTAATTAAATCCCCTGCAGAACTGCGACATTGTTCGCATGACGAACTTATGCAATTAGCAGAAGAATTGCGCACAGAAATTATTCAAGTGGTCTCTGCACAAGAAGGACATTTAGGTGCGAGTCTGGGGGTGGTAGAATTAACCATTGCTTTGCATTATGTGTTTAATACCCCAGATGATTTATTGGTTTGGGATGTGGGACATCAAGCCTATGGGCATAAGATGTTAACCGGTCGCCTAAACGCATTTGATCGCCTTAGACAGTGGGATGGCCTAAGTGGTTTTCCCAAGCGGGAAGAAAGTATTTATGACCCATTTGGAACAGGACATTCTTCTACAGCACTTTCTGCTGTTTTAGGGATGGCTATTGCGAATCAAACCACAGGACAAGCGAAACAACATATTGCAGTCATCGGCGATGCTTCTATCGCGAGTGGAATGGCCTTTGAAGCCCTAAACCACCTTGGGACAACACAGGCAAATGTACTTATTGTTTTAAATGACAATGCCATGGGGATAGATCCTAGCGTAGGTGCTTTAAAACAATTTTTTGAAAACATTGACCAGCCCATAGGGCAAAAAGAGAATATTTTCACCCATTTAAATATCCGATATAGCGGTCCGGTAGATGGGCATGATTTAAGTGCTTTAATCGCCGCTTTAAATGACTTAAAAGAAACTCAGGGTCCCAGAATTTTACATGTTAGAACAATTAAAGGCAAGGGGCTCGCTCCTGCTGAAGCCGACCAAGTACGATTTCATGCTCCAGGGAAATTTGATCCTTTAACAGGAAAATTGAATAAAAAAGTCCAAGAAGGAAAAACTAAGTTCCAGACAGTAGTAGGAAAAACACTCCTCGCTCTTTTTCAAGAAAATGCAAGTTTAATGGCCATCACACCTGCCATGCCTACTGGTAGTGGTTTAACCCCCTTGATGGAGCAATTTCCAGATCGTTGTATTGATGTAGGTATCGCAGAACAACATGCCGTTACCCTTGCAGCAGGAATGGCGACACAAGGTTTGTTGCCCATTTGTGTGATCTATTCTACCTTCTTACAACGAGCCTATGATCAAATAATTCATGATATTGCTTTGCAAAATCTACCTGTGCTTTTTTGTATTGATCGAGCGGGATTAGTAGGACACGACGGACCCACCCATCACGGCGTTTTTGATCTTGCTTTCTTGCGAACATTACCAAATATGACCTTGCTTGCACCTAGCGATGAAGTGCAGTTGCGAAACATGCTCTACACCCTTACACAGCAACCATTAAATGGACCAATAGCAATACGTTATCCCAGAGGATATGGCGCAGTAGCCAATTGGGAATTAGCCTTTGAAAAAGTAGATATATTTAAAGGAAGTTGTCTTAAAGAAGGAAAAAGTATCGCGGTAATTTCTGTTGGGACCATCAAAACAGAAGTTGAAAATGCAATTGCACAATTAGAAAACCCCTCTCTTATTGCCCATTATGATTTAGGGCCTATAAAACCCCTAGATCAAGTCTTACTAAAAAGCATCTTTACCCGTTATGATAAATTGCTTACGGTCGAAGACAGTGCTTTAGCTGGGGGAGCAGGAAGTGCCATTCTAGAATGGGCAAACGATCATCAATATACTAATAAGATTAAAAGAATAGGTTTGCCAGATACGTTTATTCCGCAAGGAGCTCCAGCAGTTCTAAAAGAAAAATTTGGTTTAGATGCAACGCATATTGCCCTGGCTATAATGGATTTATTAAAATCTTAAGATGCAG
Organism: Candidatus Arcticimaribacter sp.; assembly: GCA_965658115.1. Taxonomy (GTDB): domain Bacteria; phylum Bacteroidota; class Bacteroidia; order Flavobacteriales; family Flavobacteriaceae; genus Arcticimaribacter. Next base: position 28,557 of record CBFHRA010000019.1, read on the forward strand.
TTAGACGATCAGTATTTTATGCGCAAAGCATTAGAAGAAGCAGACAAGGCCTATGAAATGGAAGAAGTTCCCGTGGGTGCCGTTATTGTAATCAATCAAAGAATCATTGCGAGAGCGCATAATCTAACGGAAAGATTAAACGATGTTACTGCTCATGCAGAAATGCAAGCGATTACTTCTGCCGCTAATTTTTTAGGGGGAAAATACTTAAAGGGCTGCACGCTTTATGTGACCTTAGAACCTTGCGTAATGTGTATGGGAGGATTATATTGGTCACAGTTAGATCGCATCGTCTATGCCGCCAGTGATCCTAAAAGAGGTGCTTTAGCGCAAGGAGTTCATCCACACCCCAAAACTACTTGTTTAGGAGGTGTTATGGAAGAAGAAGCCACGGATTTATTGCAGCGTTTTTTTCAAAAAAAACGCTAAAAAAAAGCACGCCGAAGCGTGCTTAGTACTCAAAATAAAATGTAAATATTTATAGGCGTGAAACTTGTGCTGCCACTTTTCCTTTTTTGCCGTCTTCTTCTTCGTATTCTACTTTGTCACCCTCGTTGAGTTCTTCCCCGTTGAGAGATGTTGCGTGGACGAAGATATCTTCGCCTGTTTCGTCATTGGTGATAAATCCATATCCCTTTGACCCAATAAAAAATTTAACTGTACCTGTCATGTTATGTATTATAATATGAGCAAAAGTACGCCAAACTTTCTAATTCTACTGTTATGGTATTGTAAATAAATACTAAAAATTATTGATTTTCAGGGTTTTTCCCTTTTTTATCACGCATTTTCGCAAAGTTCTCGTCTGTAAGTGTGTAGTCTTCTAATTTTTTCCCTTTCCAGCGATGTACTAAAAAAATAGGTAAATAGATGAAAGTGAGCCATAAAACTGAAAATCCGATCCATTTTTCTCCCGCATTATAGTCCACGACGTTCTTGTGGTAAAAGCCATAAAACAGACTCGCCACCCCTCCCCAAAATAAACTGTTGAGTAAGTAGCGCATCACTAATCTTTTTTAGGAACTACGTTTAAATAGAGTTCTTCTAGCTGAGCTGCATCAATTGGAGATGGAGCGTCGATCATCAAATCACGGCCACTATTGTTTTTAGGGAAAGCGATAAAATCACGAATGGTTTCTTGACCGCCTAAGAGCGCGACTAATCGATCTAATCCCAAAGCAATTCCGCCGTGAGGAGGTGCGCCATATTGGAAGGCTTCCATCAAGAAGCCAAATTGAGCTTGTGCTTCTTCTTCGCTAAAACCTAATAACGCAAACATTCTTTCTTGGGTCGCTGCATCGTGAATACGAATAGAACCACCACCGATTTCATTTCCGTTAAGGACTAAATCATAGGCGTTCGCATTGACTGCCCCTGGATCTGTCTCAAGTAAATCAATCTGTTCTGGCTTTGGTGCGGTAAAAGGGTGGTGCATGGCGTGGTAACGCTGGCTGTCTTCGTCCCATTCTAATAATGGGAAATCAACCACCCAGAGTGGAGCAAATTCATTAGGCTTTCTCAAGCCTAATTGCTCTGCTAACTCCATGCGCAGGGCAGATAATTGTGTTCTGGTCTTGTGGGTGTCTCCAGCCATTACCAAGATTAAATCTCCTGCAGTGGCGCCACTTGCTTTGGCCCATTGGGCCAAATCTTCTTGTCCATAAAACTTATCGACAGAGGATTTAAAGCTCCCATCATCATTGTATTTTACCCAGACTAAACCATTCGCGCCAATTTGTGGACGCTTGACCCAGTCAATGAGTTTATCAATTTGTTTACGGGTATAACTTGCTGCACCGGGCACGGCAATCCCTACAATCAATTCTTGTTGATCAAAGACGTTAAAGCCTTTATTTTTGGCCAAGTCATTCAGCTCTGCAAACTCCATCCCAAAACGAATATCAGGTTTGTCGTTCCCGTATTTGGCCATGGCTTCAGCATAGGTCATACGGGGGAAAGTTCCCGTTTCTACTCCTTTAATTTCTTTGAGTAAATGTTGTAATAAACCTTCAAATTGTTGCAAGATATCTTCTTGTTCAACAAAGGTCATCTCACAATCGATCTGGGTAAATTCTGGTTGACGGTCGGCACGTAAATCTTCATCTCTAAAGCATTTTACGATTTGGAAATATTTGTCCATCCCGCCTACCATCAATAACTGCTTAAAGGTCTGCGGGGATTGTGGAAGGGCATAGAATTGTCCTTCATTCATGCGAGAAGGCACAACAAAATCTCTTGCTCCCTCTGGAGTTGATTTGATTAAATAAGGGGTTTCTACATCGATAAAATCGTGTGCAGAAAGGTAATTGCGAATGGCTAAACTAACCTTAGAACGAAAAACTAAATTTTCACGTACTGGGTTTCTTCTAATATCGAGATAGCGGTATTGCATGCGCAGTTCTTCTCCTCCATCGGTTTCATTTTCAATGGTAAAAGGAGGTGTTTTCGCTTGATTTAAAACAGTCAAAGACTGAGCTAAAATCTCAATTTCTCCGGTAGGGAGCTTTGGGTTTTTGGATTCTCTTTCAATCACTGTTCCAGTTACTTGGATGACAAATTCACGTCCAAGGCCTTGGGCTTGTTCCATGACTGCTTTAGGACTGCGTTCTTCATCAAAGATGATCTGGGTGATGCCATAGCGATCGCGTAAATCAACCCAAAGCATAAAGCCTTTATCTCTTGTTTTTTGTACCCATCCCGCGAGGGTAACTTCTTCTCCAAGTTGTGCTAGGGTCAATGCCCCACAATTAGTTGTTCTTAACATAGAAAGTGAATTCTTTGCAAAGGTATTAAGTTCTTTCTTCTTATTTGTTTCTCCAGGCGTTTATCCTCAATTTTAATCGGTAAACGAGGTAAAAACAGGCAGGAACGATTACAAGGGTAAGGAAGGTTGCAAAGGACAAGCCAAAGATAACCGTCCATGCCAGTGGGCCCCAGAAAATAACATTATCTCCTCCTACATATACATTAGCATCCCAATCTGTAATCAGGGTTAAGAAGTTAATGTTCAAGCCTGTTGCTAAAGGAATCAATCCTAGAATTGTCGTAATGGCCGTTAATAATACAGGTCGTAAACGAGCAGCTCCTCCCATAACAATCGCTTCTCTTGCTTCTATACGCGGTAACATTTGATCGAAATCAATACCTAGCTCTTCTTTCTTTCGTGCGATTAAGAGTTGGGTGTAATCAATCAAAACTACCCCATTGTTCACCACAATTCCAGAGAGAGAGATGATACCCATCATCGTCATCATGATCACAAAAGGCATGGAGAAAACACTTATTCCGTATAATACTCCTGTAAAACTCAAAAAGATAGAAAGTAAAATAATAAGTGGATTTGAGATAGAGTTAAACTGCAATACCAATAAGAATACAATTAATCCTAATGCAGTCCCTAAAGCCCCTAAAAGGAAACTCATGTTCTTTTCTTGCTCTGCAACTTCACCTGTGAATTTATAATCAACATCTCTAGGGAAGCCATCAAAACCGCTAATGCTTTGCTTGACATTGTCTACAACTTCATTAGCGTTATAGCCCGCTAAAACAGCAGAGTAAACGGTTACGACCCTTCTTAGATCTTTGTGTTTGATCGCACTAAAGGAATTTGCATTCTCAATTTTGACCATTGCACTAATAGGGATTTCTTTGATTCTACCTGTGGCTTGATCTCTAAAGACAATGTACTGATCGAGTAAGACGCCTGTATCGTTTTGATCTTTTTCATCAAAACGTACATTGATGTCATAATCTTCTCCGTCTTTTTTATAAATCCCTGCTTTTTCTCCAAAGAGGGAACGGCGTAGTTGTTGGCCTATTTGCCCTGCGGCGATACCTAAACTTCCAGATTTTCTTCGGTCGATATTGACCACTAAACCAGGTTTACTTTTATTGACATCGACTTTAATCTCTTCAACCCCAGGAATACTTTCGTTATTGAGGAAGTTTTTAAGCTCTTCGGCAATTTGAATGAGCTCGCCGTAATCTTCACCGCTTACTTCAATATTGACGGGATAACCAGCAGGTGGACCCGCAGATTCTTTTTCAACAGAAATAGCTATTCCAGCAAACTTTCCTTTCAATTGTTGCTGAATTTCTTGACGCATGGCTTCACTAGATAGGCCACGGCGGTATTTAAATTCTGCCATGGTTAGGGTGATTTTAGCTTTGTGCGGCATTTCTTGATCTCCCCCTTTGTCGGTTTCAGGATTTTGGGCGCCTAGCCCTACCATGGTGACATTAGAATCGATCATAAAGTTCTCTCCAGCATCGATATATTTAGGATTGCTAATCACCTTTGCAACCTCAGCCTCGATTAATTTTGAGGTAGCGTTTGTTTTATCAATGGAAGTCCCTTCGGGATATTCAGCGTAAACAAAAATTTGTTGGGGTTGATTCTCTGGGAAGAATTCCACCTTTGGCGCAGCCAATCCTAAAATAATAAAGGAAGAAAAGAGCAAGCCGATGGTTCCAAATAGAAAGACATAAGGTCTTCTTCCGGTTAAAGCAAAGCGCAAGACTTTAGTGTAATTTTTTTCTAAACGCACCAGGGAAACATCTTGAAAATAG
>CBFHRA010000020.1:0-28973 GCA_965658115.1 Candidatus Arcticimaribacter sp.
CCATTGGTGGGTGTTGTTATTCCAGAGGTGTCAGAAGCTCTAATGGAGGCAGTAACAGTTACTCCCCCAGAACTAATATCAACCTGAGAAGGAGAGATAGAGAATTCTGAAAGTACAGGTTTATCAAAGTCAACATCAGAAGTATTGCTCACAATAAGGGTTATGTTATCAACCCCCTCTGCCCATAATCCGCTTGGATCTTGTATAGTACTTCTTTCTTCACTAACACTAAAATCTCCTGTGGGTACTTTTGTAGGGTCAATAAATGCAGTAGCTTGATAAACTCCGTTAAAGCGATCACCTTGTGCAAGTGTCCAAGAAGAAAAATGAATATAGTTCCCAATAATACTGGTGCTAAAAACTTGGGGTCCATTGGTGGGTGTTGTTATTCCAGAGGTATCAGAAGCTCTAATGAAGGCAGTAACAGTTACTCCCCCAGAACTAATATCAACCTGAGAAGGAGAGATAGAGAATTCAGAAAGTACAGGATTGTCGATATCATTTTGAGCATACAAAATACTACTAATAAAACAGAGTAGTAAACTATAAAAAAGGTAACTCTTAATAGTAAAATTCTTTACCATATACACAAATACAAATATTTATAAAAATAGTAAATAAATATTTGACATAAATCATGCCAACTGTTAATTTATACATTGTGAATTTGTGTCATCTTTTTTTCATAGTTTTAGTCCTACAATAAGAGAAAATGAAAAACAATCGCGTATTATTTGCAATATTCTTATTCTCGACAATAGTGGTACATGCCCAACTAGCAGAGGGTCCATTTGATCAAATGATTATTCGAGGGGTAACACTTATTAATGGAAACGGTGCACCCCCGCTGGGACCAGTAGATGTTGTTGTAGAAAATAATGTAATCACTCAAGTAAAAACAGTGGGTTACCCTGGGGTCGAAATCAACGAAAAAAGAAGACCCGTCTTAAAAGAAGGCGGAAAAGAAATCAATGCCGAAGGGATGTATTTACTCCCGGGCTTTATCGATATGCACGGGCATATTGGGGGAGTATCACAAGGGGCAGATTGGGATTATGTATTTAAATTATGGTTGGCTCATGGCGTTACCACGGTGAGAGAACCCAGTGGGCGTAGTCGTGACTGGGCACTGGATTTAAAGAAAAAAAGTGCTCAAAATAAAATCATTGCTCCGCGAATAATTCAATATACTGGTTTTGGTGCTGGCGCCGAAAATGGCATCAATACCCCAGAAGAAGCGAGATCGTGGGTAAGGGCTAACGCCAAAGCAGGCTCAGACGGGATTAAGTTTTTTGGGGCTTCGCCCGAAATTATGGAAGCCGCCCTAGACGAAAACAACAAGCTAGGATTAGGCTCTGCCTGTCACCATGCACAATTAAGTGTTGCTCGCTGGAACGTATTACATTCTGCCAGAGCAGGTCTTACCAGTATGGAACACTGGTATGGTTTGCCAGAAGCTTTATTTGACGACAAAACCGTTCAAGATTATCCTTTGGATTATAACTATCAAAACGAACAACATCGTTTTGAGCAAGCAGGGAAATTATGGGAACAAGCCGCAAAACCTTATTCAGCGCATTGGAATCGGGTGATGGAAGAATTGTTAGCCCTTGACTTTACCCTTGATCCAACCTTCAATATCTATGAAGCGAGTCGGGATTTACATCGTGCTCGTCGCGCAGAATGGCACGAAGATTACACACTGCCCAGCCTATGGCGTTTCTACCAGCCCTCTAAGATTTCACATGGGTCTTACTGGCATTTCTGGGGAACTGAACAAGAGATCGCTTGGAAACAGAATTATCAACTTTGGATGACCTTTGTCAACGAATATAAAAATCGTGGAGGACGTGTAACCACTGGTTCTGACTCTGGATTTATCTTTCAGCTATACGGCTTTGCCTATGTGCGTGAGTTAGAATTATTACGCGAAGCAGGTTTTCATCCACTTGAGGTGATTCGATCTGCTACCCTCAATGGAGCTGAAGCACTTAAAATGGACGACCAAATAGGAACAATAGAAGTAGGCAAATTAGCCGATATGGTTTTAGTGGACGCAAATCCATTAGAAAACCTAAAAGTACTCTATGGAACTGGTGCCATTAAATTAACCGAAGACAATAAAGTTGTGAGAGTAGGAGGGGTAAAATACACCATTAGCAATGGCGTTGTTTACGATGCAAAGGCACTCTTACAAGAGGTTAAAAACATGGTGGATAAAGCGAAAGAAGAAGAAAACTTTACCCTTAGCCAACCAGGAGTCAACTAAGGGATATCGTTTTAATATTGCTTTAGGCTCGCATATCGATCGAGGTGATAATTGTAATCCCCAAATAATCGTTGTGCGACACGGGCACGTTTAAAGTAAAACCCAATATTGACATCATCTGTAACACCTATACCGCCATGCATTTGCATGGCTTCATTGGAAACGACTTTGATGGTTTCCCCTAGTTTTGCTTTGGCCAAACTGGCCAATTCATCTAAATTTTCTGCTTGCTTATCAAGGCCTTGTAAGGCGGTAATCACAATGCTTTTGCAGAGTTCAATTTCGCAAAACATTTTTGCAGCTCTGTGTTGCAGGGCTTGATAACTCCCGATGCGCTTGCCAAACTGGGTGCGTTCTTGTAAATAAGCAACGGTCTGTTCAAAAGCAGCATGGATCATCCCCATCATTTCTGCCGAAAGGCAAATCGCAGCTGTATTATTAACTAAGTTAAGAAGATCATTTCCTTTTCCTGGTTCACTAATACGTTGGTCATTGGCGATGTTGACCTGCTCAAAACTCAAGCTTGCATATGTACCTGCGTCTAACAAAACATCTGTTTGTATCGTGATTCCTTTACTGGCAGCATCCACTAGAAACAAGGCAGTTTCGCCTTCGTCTGTTTTCGCTACCACCACATAAGCATCTGCACCAGCTCCATCGATCACCATCTTTTTAGTGCCATTAATGGTATAGCCCTCTGCAGTAGTAACTGCAGTAGTTTCGATGGCAGCAGGATCAAAATAATTCTTTTCATCTAAAGCATAGGCTAAGCGTTTAGTTCCATTCATGATTGCTGGAATCCAAGATGATTTTAGGCCAGCATTGGTTGAATTAACTAGGGCGGTTCCGCCCAAAGCGATTGAAGACAACAAAGGGGCTTTGGTCAAATTGCGCCCCATTTCTTCTAAGACTTGTCCTAAACCAACATAGCCAAAATCTAAACCGTTATACTCTTCTGGAATCGTTAATGCCGTCCAGCCCATTTCTACTATGGCAAGCCAAAGATCGGCGTCAAAGGCTTCATAGTTGTTATCCCTTAATGTTCTAAATTGTTCTACAGGTGCATTTGCTGCTAAGAATTCGTTCGCAGCATCCTTGAGCATTTTTTGTTCTTCGTTTAATATAAGTGCCATAGGATTGTTTTAAGAAGGGAGGTTTAAGATGCGTTTTGAAATAATCCCTAGTTGAACTTCAGAGGTTCCACCTTCGATGGTATTTCCTTTAGAGCGACAAAATAGTCTTGCTTGGTTCATGGCTTCTTTATTATCACCTTCCCAAACAAGTCCGTCACTCCCGGTAATGGCGGTCATCAATTCCATACGAGAAACATTTTGTTCTGTTCCATAATATTTAAAGAAAGAAGAAAGTGCTCCTGCATTTACACCAGTTTTTGCTTCGTCCATAATGCGTTGAATGGTCATCTCAAAGATCTTATCGTTCATGTCCTGTACCGCTAGTTCGTTACGCAAAACTGCATCGGTGATTTTCCCGTCTTTCATGGGGAGGTGGTCTTTAGCAATGTCATGCAATTCCCTGCGTTGATCTGTTTCACCTACACCGCCAATCATTTGGCGTTCATGCGTCAAGAGGTATTTCGCAATGCTCCATCCTTCGTTAAGTGTTCCGATCAAATTTTCTTTGGGTACCTTCACATTATCAAAGAAAGTCTCACAAAAGGGAGATTTTCCACTGATCAATTTGATGGGTCTTGTGCTTACACCTTCAGAGGCCATGTCGATTAATAGAAAGCTAATCCCGTTGTGTTTAGGGGCATCAAAATCTGTTCTAACCAAACAAAAAATCCAATCAGCCTTATCGGCATAAGAAGTCCACACTTTAGATCCAGTAACTAGATAGTGGTCTCCTTTGTCTTCGGCTTTTGTCTGCAAGCCGGCTAAATCACTCCCTGCGTTAGGCTCGCTATAACCTTGACACCACCAGGTTTTTCCTGCGCTGATCTCTGGGAGGAAGCGCATTTTTTGTTCCTCGTTAGCAAATTTATGTAGGGCAGGGCCTAGCATCGAAATCCCAAAACTAAAGAGGGGTTTTCGACAGCCTAAACGGGTCATTTCTTGGGTAAGAATATTGTTTTCTTCTCTGGAGAGACCACCGCCACCATACTGGGTGTCCCAATAAGGAACAATCCACTTTTTTGCTAACATTTTCTCAAACCAAACTTTTTGGTCTTCACTAGTAAAAGTAGCATTGCGTCCACCCCAAAAGTAATCATTAGAGTCTTTGATGGGTTTGCGCATGCTCGCCGGACAGTTTTCCTCCAGCCATCGTCTTGTTTCGAGTCTAAAATCCTCGAGATCTGTTTTTGTCGTCGTTTCCATACTGTCTTGATTAAAATAAGTGGTCTATTTTCTTTTTTTGTATCGCTTGCTGGGCCACTAAACCATACAAGGCGACAATTTTATCTAAATGCTTAAAGCGAGGGTCTTGGGTGTGACCCAGACTATATCGGTAATATATTTGTTGTACAATAACAGCAATTTTAAACACCCCAAACACAAAGTAGAAAACGATGTCATCTACAGCTTGCCCGCTTTTTTTGGCATACATTTCTACAATTTCTCCACGGGTGGGATTCCCTTTTTGGGTAGTGAGATTGAGTTGATTTTGCGCAATAAAATCTGGGTCAGTGTGGTGGATCCAATAGCCCAAAGTAGTACCTAGATCCATCAAAGGATCTCCTAGGGTAGTCATTTCCCAATCTAAGACCGCTTTTACATTGAGGTTTTCATCTGGGGTTAAGACTAAATTATCATATTTGAAATCATTGTGAACCAGGCTCGCCCCGCTTTTTTTCGGCATGTTGTTATTTAGCCAAAGCGCGGTTGCTTCCATTTCTTTGTTGTCATGGGTTTTCGCTTTTTGATAGCGTTTACTCCAGCCTACTACTTGGCGTTCCACATAGCCTTCTGGATTCCCTAAATCTTCTAGTCCAATTGATTTGTAATCCAGTTGGTGTAATTCAACTAGGGTATCGACTAAACTATTTGAAAGGGATTCAAATTGCGCTGAACTGGGCATTTGGTCTTGAGGAGTAGCAGCCCTTAAAATGGTTCCTTGCACTCTTTCCATTAAATAAAAAGGCGCTTCAAGGATGCTTAAGTCTTCGCAAAAAAGAATGGGTTTAGGCGCTTTGTTATAGTTCCCTTCTAGGGCAGAGAGAATTTTGTATTCCCGTCCCATATCATGCCCTGATTTAATGTTCGCACCAAAGGGTGGACGGCGCAAGACATAATCTGTTCCTGCAAATTGTATCAAATAGGTCAGGTTCGAAAATCCAGAGGGGAATTGTTGTACTGTTAGCTCTCCTTGTTCTTGCCCTAAGTTTTTGGCTAAATATTCTTGTAAAGCAGCTTCGTTAAGGTTTTCTCCCTTACGCACTGCTTTTGCTTTGTCCAATGATACTCCCATTTACGTTACTTTAAATACACGTTCAAAATAATCGCCCAGTTCATTGACGATATCTTTTGTATGATCTATTTCTATTCCAGCTAAAATTTTAGCCAAGCGTTTTTTATATTCTAATTGCATCATGCGTCCTATTTGAATGCGCTGTGCTTGAGGCGAACCAGCGCCGTGAATACTTTCAGTAAGATAGCCCACGGCATTTCTTCCCATGGTCATGTTTTCAATTAAGCGCAATACCCGAATACGTTCTTCTGTACTAAATTGAGCATTTCCTTTGAGGTATTTTTTTAGCAGTTTACCAATTTCTGGATGATTTAAGTCCTGTTCAGAAGGAAGAGTAGAAACAAAACCTCCTGCTATATCTTGTGCGATTTGGGCAATCTCATAGGGCATTTTTGTCACGTGATGTTTGCAAACATTAGCCAGCATGTCATCACATTGATAGTTTCCTGCTTTGGTAGGATAGCCTTGATAAGACGAGGCGATTCCTGTCGCATAGACGGTCTCGTTGAGGTGAGACATTTGTACTAATTTATCTTTGATATGGGAAGCTTTAGGGACACCGTTCATCTCACTAACAGCTGCGGCGGCGCCAATTAAGACATCCCCAACTCCAGATTTACAAACATAACTTCGGCGGTGAAAAGTGGTAAATCGTTCTACTAACATGCCAGCATAGTCAGTTTCCCCCTCCATAAAAATGGATTCATTAGGGATAAAGACATTGTCGAATAAGACCATGGCTTCTTGACCTCCATAGGTTGCATTTCCCACATCGATAGAACCCTCTTCCATACTGCGGGTATCACAAGACTGTCTTCCATAGACATAAGTAATCCCTTCTGCGGTAACCGGTAATGCTCCTACAATGGCATAATCTTTATCTTTTTCGCCTAGGCGTATCGTTGGCATTACCATTAAATAGTGCGAATTAATACATCCCGTTTGATGAGCTTTAGCTCCAGTTACATAAACGCCCTTTTTGGTGCGCTTGGTGATATGTAAAAACAGATCAGGGTCTTCTTGTGCATGTGGGGGGAGATTGCGGTCTCCCTTGACATCGGTCATTGCTCCCCCTAGCACTAAATTATCCCGATGCATTTGGGTTAAAAAGCCCTTGAGTTTTTCATGGTAATTTGTTCCTAATGCTTCATCCATTTCAAAAGTAACCGAATAGAGGGCATTAAAGGCGTCCATGCCAACACAGCGTTGGAAACAGGTTCCTGTGAGTTGCCCCAGTTTGCGTTGCATTTTGTTTTGAAGCACTAAATCTTCTGCATTAGTACAAACATGTAAAAAGCGACTCACTCTTTCTCCAGTAAAAGGAGAAATAACACTTGCTAATGCTGGGTTTTCTATGGCGAGGTCATAGGTCTTCGCAATGGCGTTAATCGAGGGTCGAATCACAGGATGATCGACGGGTTCAACAACTTTCTCGCCAAACAAATAGACGTTGAGATTTCTTCCTCTTAAAGAGGAAATATAAGATGCGCCATCGGTTATTTTTGTTGTCATCATCTTCTTTTTTTCTAAGCAGGCATAGTATACGCCATGGCTAAAAATTCGGCGACACAAGCGGGTTTTTCTTCTCCTTCTAATTCAAAGACGATCTTCATTTTATATTTGGCTCCGCCTGGAATAGCGTCATACTCCATTAAAGAGACACGGCCACGTAATTTTGCATCTGACTTAGTCGCGTTAGGAAAACGCACCTTATCTAAACCATAGTTAACGCCCATAACAACATTCTCAATAGAGAAGGCGTCATAAGAAATTTTAGAAGCTAGCGAAAGCACTAAAAAGCCGTGTGCGACTGTTTTCTTATAGGGAGAAAAGGCGGCGCTTCGTTCTGGATCGGTGTGGATCCATTGCATATCTTCGGTAGCTTCAGCGAAGTTATTGATGCGCTCTTGTTCCATGGTCATCCATTCGGTCAGACCTAATTCTTTTCCGACATAATCTTTTAACTCCTCAAGCTCCTTGAGTTGAGTTGAGTAGGGGGTAGTGGTTTGTTCCATTGCTCTTTTTTAGGTTAACATATGTCCTCCATCTGCATTTAAAACGGCTCCTGTGGTATAAGAAGAAGCTTCAGAGGCTAGATAAACGGCTAGTCCAGAGAGCTCATGCGTTTCTGCTGCACGACGTAAGGGAAGGTGATTGTTGACTTGTTGCATTAAGGCATCGTTTGTCCATAGCGCTTGACTAAATTTGGTCTTGATCAATCCCGGACAAATGGCATTAGAACGAATTCCGTATTTCCCCCATTCACTGGCTTGGGATTGGGTTAACATAATTAATGCCGATTTACTAACACTGTAAATGCTCAAACCATTACTAGGCTTCATTCCCTCTACAGAAGCAATGTTAATGATACTTCCCCCTTTTCGTTCTTTCATAGATGAAAAGCAAAGCTTCGCCAAATCAAAACAGGCTTTAACGTTAACATTCATCACCTTATCAAAAACATCGTTCTCAATGGCTTCTACCGGTGCAAACACCGGATTTGTGGCTGCATTGTTCACTAATATATCGACTCCGCCATAAGCGGCAATGGTTTTTTCAACCAGTTCTTTGCGTTGATCTTCTCGCCCCACGTGGCAAGCAATCCCAATGGCTTCATGGCCATTGGCTTTAATTTCATTGGCAACTTCGTCTACGGCTTCTTGCGCGCGACTGCTTACGACAACTTTAGCACCGTATTCTGCTAGAGCTTCCGCGATGGCTTTTCCAATACCCTTACTGGCGCCAGTAACAATAGCAACTTTGCCGTCTAGTTCAAATAATTTACGTGTACTCATTTTTTCTATGTTGGGAAGGCACCACCGTTTGCATGCAAGGTGGTTCCATTAATAAATCCTGCTTCTTTTGAGGCTAAATATAAATAGGCATGACCCATATCTTCTGGGGTACCGATTCTGGCAACTGGGATCATGGCGATTCCTGCTTTGACCACTTCTGGTGGCATAGAGGCGGTCATTTCTGACTCAATAAAGCCCGGGGCAACAGCATTTGCAGTAATACCAAAACGCCCTACTTCTCTGGCTAATGCTCTAGTAAATCCCGCAACGCCTGCTTTTGTGGCCGAGTAGTTTGTTTGGCCGAAGGCTCCTGCAAAACCATTGACCGAAGAGGCCGAAATAATACGACCGTAACCGGCTTCACGCATATGTGGCAGTACGGCTTGTGTTGTAGTGAAAAGAGAACTAAGGTTAACGTTGATCACGGTATCCCATTCTTCTTGGGTCATTTTCAAAAAAGAGCGATCGCGTAAAACCCCAGCATTGTTGATTAAAATATCAATTTTACTGTAGCCTTCGATAATTTCTGCTACGGCTTTGTCAACGCCTGCTCGATCGGTAATATCTACTTTTTGAAAAAAGATGTTTCCACCTTCAGCTTTAATTTTTTCTGCTGTGGCAGCACCAGAGTCACGTACATCCCACAAAGCAACTGTCGCTCCAGCCTTACAAAAGACTTGGCAGATGCCTTCTCCAATTCCTTGTGCACCACCAGTAATGATGGCGACTTGTCCTTCTAAATTGAACATGTATATTTTAGTTTAATAATTATTCTACGATTTAATATTTCTTACAATATAAAGTTTGTTTTTGATTTTTGACTGGTCTATAAGGGATAAATAATGCATGCATAAGATAAGTCGTCAAAGGGTATTTGATCATTTATTTTTGCCTTAGTCAAGGGAGTATATCCCAAAGGTGGGCTCTTTTAAACTACCCAGATACAGTTGATTCTCAATTTGCAAAACACTGGTGATATAATCATACTTTCCGCCAGGATCTTGAAGATTGTAAACCACTTCACCCTCTTCGTTAAAGCCTAAAAGCATGGCATAACGCGGAGGTAAGACCGCATTGCGAACAGCTTCTGGGAGGCGTAAAATCATCGATCGTATAAAGGGATATTCAAATAGGGGTTCAATATTGATTACCCGTTGGGTGGGGATCGCGACCCAGAAGATACCATTGTTAAAGGTGACATTGTCTGGAAAACCGGGCAAGCGATCATTAAAAACTTCAAGGGTTCCAGCTTTTGGTCCTTTAAGCCAGTATTTTTTAAGGCTTAAGCCAAAAGTTTCGCTAAAGATAAAATAGTCTTGGGTAGCATTAAGGGCAACTCCATTAGCAAAAAACAAGTCGTCTTTGATTAAGCGCAATTGCTCTGTATTGAGGTCATAGGCAAAAATAGCTCCTGATGCTCTTTGTTCCCAGGCTTCATTTTCAACCACAATGGGGTTGCGTTGGGTGGCATTGCTAAAATAGACGATGCCTTCTTTACTAATATCAAGATCATCGACAAATTTGAGTTGTTCTCCTTTGTGTTGATCTACTAGAATACTGATTTGATTCGTGCTGTCTAATTTGATCAGCCCTTTGATTTGATCCGCGATGATAAGGTCCCCACTGGGGGCGATTTTCATTCCTAATGGCCGTCCACCCGTATTAGCGATAATGTTTTGTTCTTCTCCTGTTGCATTAAATTGAACTATGTCTCCATTAGCTAAGCCTGTAAAAAAGTGTCCTTCTGGATGACGAACGATCGATTCTGGTCCTGGAGAGGGGAGCGGGATTAAAGTAGTTTGAGCTAATTTATTATTGGGTTGATACACTCCTTTTAAGCCGGGGAAAGGAGGAGCTTTACGTGCTATTGGATCAAGAGGGATAGGATAAAACCCTAGATACGCAAATGCAGTGATAAGCACGAGTGCTATAAATGTTTTAAGAAGTTTCATATCGGGTAATTTTATTTCATCATCTTCATTAATGCATTATACATATCCATTCTATCCCCAGCGAGATGTTCCAAACCATCTACTGGAAGGGTTACCCCGCTAATATAACTTGCCAGTGGGCTGGAAAGAAAGAGTACCGCGTTTGCTACATCTTCAGCTTTTCCAAAGCGTTTCATCAAGTTTTTGTCTTCACTTTTACGAAAGAAATCTTGCATAAAAGGGGGGTAGTTGTCTAAGCCAGTGGTGTCAATGGTGCCGGGAGCGACAGCATTTACACGAATCCCATAGGTGGCCCATTCTTGTCCTAGACTCTTTGTTAAATTTTCTACGCCAGCCCGTGCTGCCCCTGTATGTGCCATGCCGGGGAAACCCCGCAAGACGTTAGCTGTTATGTTGATGATATTGCCGCTCTTTTGTGGGATAAAAAAGTTGTTCGCTATTTTTTGGCACATATAAAAGGTGCCGTTAAGGTTGTTATTGATCACCGCTGCCCAACCTTTTTCTGCCATGACATGCGCAGGGGCAGGGAATTGTCCTCCTGCATTATTGATTAGGATATCTAAACGGCCTGTGGTTTCTTGTATGGTTTTCGTCAAAGTATTGATGTCTTCGGGAGAACGAATGTCACAAGCGAATGCATGGCACTTCCCGTATTGATTCAATTCTTCTGCGGCTTTTTCGAGCAGCTCTTTTTTCCGCGAAGCGATAAAAACTTCTGCACCATGTTCGAGAAATGCTTTTGCAATGGCAAAGCCAATTCCGCTTCTTCCACCTGTAACAAGGATGGTTTTATTTTTAAATAGTGAGGGTGCAAACATATCTCCTCAAGATAAGAAAAAAGAGGAAAAGGTTTACGGCTTTACAAGCTGTAAATCATTAAAAGTAAGAAAGTTTAGAGTGGATTATCCAGCGTTCATACCGCCATCCATCACTAAGGCGTGGCCGTTGACAAAGGAAGATTGATCTGATAGTAACCACTTGATAGTTTCTCCAGCCTCTTCTGCTTTACCGTGACGTTTTAGTGGAACACGATGTTGTTTTACAAAATCGAGTATTTGTTGCGGTACCGTTTGAATAATATCGGTTTCTAAAAAAGAGGGACATATTGCATTAACGCGAATGTTATGCGCCCCATATTCTATTGCAGCACTTTTTGTGATCCCGATGACCCCGTGTTTTGCAGCCGAATAATGAGATCCAGCCATAACGCCTTTTTTACCAGCGAGTGAAGCAACATTGACAATGTTCCCACCGCCTTGAGGTAAGAGGATATTTATTTGTGCGTGTAAACAGTAAAATATGCTATTGAGATCTACATTAATCACATTATTCCAGTTCTCTGCTGTCATTAAATGGATGGGAGTTAAGATGCCTCCTATGCCTGCATTATTGACGAAATACTCAATGCATTGATGCTCTTTTAAAGCCTGTTGGTGAACGGCGTTTACCTGTTCTTGGTTAGATACATCGAGTAAATAAGTTGTGGCTTTACCACCAGCGTTTTCGATTTCATTTTTGGTTTGATCTAGGGCTTTTTGATCAATATCAGTGAGGATTACTTGGCAACCAGAGGCCGAAAGAGCAACTGCTGTTGCTCTTCCGATTCCTTTGGCAGCACCAGTAATGAATGCTGTTTTGTCTTTCATACTAGCTGATCCAATAACGAATTATAGATCAAAAGTGATTTTTCCTATAATACGACGTCCAATAACTGGCATACTTGGGAAAGCACGATATCTCTGGTTAAAGATGTTTGAACCTGTAATATCAAATCGAACACCGCTTGAAAGAGTGTATCCAATATTAGCATCAAATAGATTCTTTTCTTGAACTACACCAGAGTACACCCCTTGATTAGAATTGAATTCGTCATCATGTTGGAAAGAGATGCTTCCTTGAAGGCCATCTTTGCTATAACGAACACCCGCTCTATATTTGAACTGAGGAGCGTTTAAGTAAGAAGAAAATGGTAATCCATCGTCGTTGTCTTCTCCAGGAATCCACTCGTTTTGACTTAAGTAAGATGCATTTGCCCAGAAGCTAACATTTTCGTTAGCAAAGTATTCTGCAGCGACATCCATCCCCCAGTGGGTACGTTTTTGCCCATCAAATTTACGGTATCCAGCAGCAAGGTGTGTACCTCCATCTGCAGGGGCTCTTTGAGAATTAATTGTTCCGAATACAGGTAAAGCTTCAGAAGGAATAGCTGCTTGTCCGCTAGCATAACCACCACCAGCAACGGCTGCCAGACCACCAATTACTTGAGCGGCTGTTGTTGCGAGCGGAGCAATAGGATCTACTCCAGGAATACCAGTTAATCCATTTGCAATTAAAGTAGCGGCATCGATTGGGATCCCTAGCCCATTAAGTTGCGCAGCAACACCTGTATACTGTGTTGTTAAAGCACTAGTTACACCAGGTGTAAGAAGTGCTGCTAAATCCCCAGCAATAGATTGTGCTAAAGCTCCTGTTGGTGCAGTATCAGGGGTGTAAGCGTAGGCTGGCCCAATAGCGGTAAAATTGGTGAATCCTTGTTGTTCGTAAGTATAAATGTCAATACCTAAAGATAATTTCTTTGCAATGATACCTTTATATCCAACTTCAAATGAATTTACTCGATTTAAAACAGAAGCTCCTGCACCTTGATATGGATCTAATTGTTCACCATTAAAAATGTTGTAACCAGTACCTGCTCCATATGGACTTCCTAAAACTCCAGAAGTTCCAGATATTGAGGCAATCGTAGCAGGATTCCTTAAAACCCCTTCTAAGATAGGAGCAAAAGGAGCTAGAGCAGCATAAGCTGGATCTGTATTGATGGCACCAATAATTTGATCAATACCACCTAAAGCATTAAGTGTTCCAAAAATAGCATTGTTTGGTACACCCGCAGCAGCGTTAGCTACATCAACGGTTGCCCCGCCTAAGAACGGTAAACGAATTGGTGCATTTGGATCAAAGTTTTGAGCTTCAACCTCTCCTGCTAACCATATATCATATGAACCCGGTACAATTGTGCTTACTGGGAAATCGATGTATAACTGTAAAGCAGTTGGGATAGATACTGACGAGTTGTAAGAAGCTCTAATTGTATTATTTTCGTTTAGTTTATAAACTAATGCCGCTCGAGGAGAAAATCCAAGATCATCTGTGATAGAAAACTTATCTACACGTCCAGCATAAGTTAATTCTAATTGATCACTTAAAGCAGATGTTCCTTGAAGGTAAGCTCCTGTAATAATGTAATCATCATTTAACTCGTTACGACCATATAAGGTGTTTTGTGAATCAGACATTACATCTCTGTGATCAATACCAACAGTGAAGTTAGTGTTTAAGAAAGATGGAACGTCAAAGTTGTATTGTACCTGCGCCTCTAAAGAAGAGTTTATGGCTACTTGGCGGAAACCAGAGTCATACAGGAAAGTTGGGTTTTCTGGTCCACCACCACTTTTGTAGTTGTAGGACACTAATCCGAAGAAACCACCAGATTGAACACGTGCTTGCGCCCAGTAATCTTCTCCATCTTGGTAACCAGCCCCTTGAGAGTTAAAGAATAATGCACCACCTTGTGCAAAACCTCCAGATAGGAAACCAGTTGTTTTTTCGTTTGGACGAAACTCTAAGTGAGCATTTGCAGAGAAGTTCTCATATTTAGTTGCTAATGGATTTCCGTCAAAGTTGTCGTCTAGATCACTTTCTGACAAAAGAAGTGTTCCAGGTTGTGTAACATCTACAACACCATTTGAGATAGCTGGCATGTAAATTTCTCTTGCAAAACCAGCAATGTTTTCAGCATCTTCTTCAGCATCTAATTCGAAATCATCTCCTTTAGACCATTTTGCGTTGATTTTATATCCAAATTTTTCATTTTCAGAAGCATAAGCATGTCGAATAGCAGCTCCCATTGTGCTCATTTCCCCTCCTAGTAATTCTACTGTTGTACCGGGATGATCGATCGCACTCTTGGACATGAAGTGAACAACACCAGATACTACGTTAGGACCGTATAATGCCGATGCAGCACCTCGTACTACTTCGATTTTTTCTATGTCGATATTAGATAAACCTGAATGCTGTGTAAAGAAAGTTGATGCCGCAGGAGTGGATAAGAATCTGTAATCCAAAATAGGAAAAGTAGCAGATCCAAAGACACCAGAACCAGCACGCATTTCAATGTTAAGCGTATTGGCTGATTGTTGTTGGATTTGAACCCCAGGAATATTTACTAAGTGACGAACTGGGTCAACGGCTACTGCCGAGTTTTCAATGTCTTTAGCTGAAACAATACTAACCGATGCAGGAGCATCTTGTATTTTTTGTGCACGACGTGAAGCAGAAACGATGATCTCTTCTAGATTCTCTCCAGGTTGTAAGGATACATTGATAATTTGGTCTGCAGAAGTTACTTCAACAGATTGTGTACTAAATCCAATAGAACTAATCACTACTGTGAAGGGAGCCGCTTGATCAGAACTTAAAGTAAAGTTCCCGTCGAAGTCGGTGTTAGTACCTTCTGAAGTTCCTTGGATAAGAATGTTGACGCCCGGTATAGGCTCATTTGTCTCTGCATCGGTCACCAAACCACTAATGGAGGTTTGTGCCAACAGTAGATTTACACAAAACAGCCCAAGTACTGTTAGTGTAGTTGTCAATTTGTTGTTTTTCATAATTGATTGATTTATAATAATTACTGGTTTACAAAACTTCAAGCAAACTAGGTCATAGGTAGGAGTTTGGGGGGTATTTTTTAATGAGTTGATTTTTTACAATCCATTAAAGATAAATAAGTTTTTAATTTATTAAAGTAAGTTGTCTGTTTTTTTGCGAATCTAAGTGGTTGTAAAGGTTGAAGTTTCCCGAAAATTTTAGGCCTCAAAAATGACTTTTTGATCACTCGCATACCAATTTTGATAATTAGTTTGATACTTTTTATCCACTTGATTACGCTTGATTTTCAAGGTGGGAGTTGTCAATCCGTTGTCCACGGTCCATTCGTCTTTTGTGACAATAATTGTAGCAATCTTTTTATAACCAGACACTTGTGCATTAACTTCGTCAAGACGTTTTGCGAGCATCGCTTCCAGAGCATCGTTTCCTTTGGCTTTTCCTACTTCAGAGGCTACGCCTAAAAGAATAGGTTGTGGTAATCCTAATCCAGCTACACAAATTTGTTCTAATTCTACAATGTCAGCAAAATACGCTTCTAATAACAAGGGTTCAATATATTTTCCTTTAGAGGTTTTAAACATGTCTTTAACTCGTCCTATTATGAATAAAAAACCGTCATCATCAATATAACCCTGGTCTCCTGTATGTAACCATCCGTTCTTGATTACTTCGTCTGTTAATTCTGGTTGTTTGTAATAGCCTTTCATCATAAATGGACCTTGCATCAAGATTTCTCCGCTTTCTGGGTCTGTTTTAATATTTACTTCTGGTTGAGGAATTCCTACTGAGCCAGGTTTGTTTACGATACGTGCATCGAGTTGAGTGGTAATAGCACAATTCTCTGTCATTCCGTAACCGTTAGTTATACCAATTCCTATTTTTCTAAACCACGCACGTTGCGTTTCTAACATAGGTGCTGCTCCAGATACAATCGCTCTTGCTTTGCTTAGGCCCAATGCCTTTTTAAACTTACGTTTAAGTAACCAAGAAAGTACAGGAATACGCAATAGTTTATCGAGTTTTTCATTTGGGAGTTTTGCGAGTATTCCTGTTTGGAATTTTGTCCATATACGCGGGACGGCAAAGAACACTGTGGGTTGAGTGTCTTGAAGGTTCTGTGCAAAAGTGTCGAGACTTTCGGCAAAAGAAACTGTGCCACCAAAACGGAAGACAGCATATTCGACCACAATTCTCTCTGCAATATGGTTTAATGGGAGATAGGAGAAAAAACTATTTTTCCCTTTAAAATCAACCTTTAGAGGGTTTGACTCCAAAGTAAGTACAGCGGTTTTAGAGTTGGCGAGGTAATCTAGCACAACACCTTTTGGGTTTCCGGTAGTACCCGAAGTAAAAATAATGGTCCATGTATCGCTCATTTTAGGTTGATGAGGTTCTTGCATGGGTTCAAATTGATTGATAAAATCAAACCATTGATGCCCTTCAGTAATATTAGAATGATTTTTATAGTGTGGGAAAGCGATCGTGGGCATTCCTTCAGGTACTCCTTCCTTTTGTTCCTCCCAGTCTTCGACCTTTCCTGTAAAGAGCAAGTCAACATCTCCAAAGGTGAGAAGAGTATTGATCTCTTTCGCATTGAGGGTAGGAAAAAAGGGTACACTAATGTAGCCCGCCATAACAATGGCCAGATCTGCGATAATCCATTCGCGACAATTCTTTGAGATTAATCCTATATGTGCATTTTCGCGTAAACCTAAAGATTTTAACCCTGTTGCAAGTTTACGGGCCATTTGCCCCACTTCGCCCCAGGTATATTCTTCCCAAGTATCGCCAAAAGGTTGTCTTAAAAAGGGTTGATCTTTAAAGCGTTTTTCCCACTCATAAAACTTAAAATCAAATAGGGCGTCGTTTGTTGAATTAGTCATAATAGTTGTCTGGTTTTAATTTGACTAGCCCGATAGCTTGTCCTTTTGCCGTGGTAAAAAAATACAAATTATCGTTCTTGTTCTCGTAAATATAATAATCTATTAATTAATTTAATGTACAAGTGACTCTCCTTAGGTAAAGAGATTGTTTTTTAAATGGTCGTCTTCTTATTTTTTTTTCTTGGGGACAACAAGTTAACTTTTATACAAAGGAGAATAGGTCTGTCGAGAAAACGCTTAGTCCTTGCAGTAGTAACTTTTATTTATAGCAGGGCGATTATTCGACTTGAAGGGAGGATAAACTTCTCAAAAGATTAAAAGGAGGAATAAGGCTGTTGCACTAATTATGCTAATCCCTTTAGTAAACTATTGTTTTGATGTCTATTAGTGCGATGTTTCTGGAGTTAGAATATTGTAATCAGATAGCTTCACTTTTTTTGTTAGTTTTCTGTATTTCATTGTGCTACCAGGCCAAATAGAAGTGTTTTTTCCTGCTCTGTTTTTGAGGTAATAACTTTGACATCCTCCTGTTGTCCAAACCATCTGCTCTAGTTCTTTTTGTAATTGTTTATTGAAGACCTTTTGTTTTTCAATTTTAAGATCAAAATAAGAATGAGGAGGATGTTGAGATAGTTTTTTTAGGTAGTCAAGAATGTATTTGTATTGGGATTCCATCATGTGAATAATAGAGTTGTGTCCAAGTCCTGTATTAGGACCTACAGTAATCATAAAATTAGGGAAACCGTTTACATTAATCCCCTTAAAGGCTTGTCCTCCTTCTTGGTTCCATTCTTCAAAAAGACTTCGATTGTTTAAACCAATCACCTTGTAAATATGTGAAAAAGTAGTTGTTTTAAATCCAGTTCCATAGATAATGACATCGACTTCGACTTCTTTTCCACTTTGGGTTAAAACACCTTTTTCGGTAAAAGCGCTAATGGTGTCTGTTTCTAAATGAACATGTTCTTTAGTAAGGGTTGGGTAGTATTCGTCTGAAATAAGAATACGCTTGCATCCAATTGTATAATTTGGCGTAAGTTTTTCACGTAAAACAGGATCGCTTATTTGGGTATTAAGGTGGTCCATGGCTTCTTTTGTTCGCCATTTACGGATTTTATTGTCTTTGTACTGGCTGGTACCTCTTAGCTCGAGAAGCCAATATATGAGCTCTCGCCAAAAGCGCATATAAGAAGGGAATTTTCGAAAGCGATTTTTAGCGGTTTCAGTAAAGATTTGATTATTCTTTGGGCTAACCCAAGGGGCTGTTCTTTGAAAAACAGTAATTTCTTTCGCTGTTTCAGCGATTTTAGGGATAAATTGGATAGCGCTTGCACCTGTACCTATAACTGCAATCCGTTTATTAGTTAAATCGAGATCGTGTTGCCAATGTAAAGAGTGAAATTGTGGCCCTTTAAAGGCTTCTCGGTTTTTAATTTCTGGATAGCTAGGTTCATTTAACGGTCCAGAGCATGAGATGATCGTTCTCGCTTCAAAATTTCTTTCTGTTTTGGTCTTAATCTTCCAGTTTCCTTTTGTAGTATCAAAGCGTACCTCTTCTACTGGGGTATCATAGATAATATGTTCTTCTATTCCATATTTCTTCACACAAAATTTTAGGTAATCTAAGATCTCATTGTGAGGGGAAAAAGATTCTGACCATTCTGGATTGAGTTCAAAGGAATAAGAATATAAAAAAGAGGGGATATCACAAGCACAGCCTGGATAGGTATTGTCTCGCCATGTTCCACCAACCTCGCTTTTTCGTTCTAATACAAGAAAGCTTTTTATGCCTTGCTTTTTTAATTGTATGGCTGCGCCAATTCCTGCAAATCCAGCGCCAATGATCAAGGTGTCGATTGTTTTATGCATTGAAATAACCGTTAATTAAGGGTTTCTCTTTGAATGATTTTTTTGATTGCTTGATGAGAGGACTTGTCAATGGGGTAGTTTATTATAAACAAGATAGCACTTAGATAAATTAATAATATTAATGGACCACCAATTAGGCCTAAACCGTTGATCACCTCTGGGGCGATACTTTCAATCTGGGTAACCTGTTTGGGAAACTGTATAAGATCAAGAAGAATACCTGCAAAGAAATATCCAAAACCTACCGTACATTTATAGGCGAAAGACATGGTGGAAAAAAAGAAACCTTCATTCCTTTTTTGATGAAGGGATTCATACTCATCAACCACTTCAGCCATCATAGAATTAGTGATTGAAATGGCAATCCATAAAAAGGTATAAGCTACCCAAAGGGTTAGAAAATACACAGGAACTAACAAGGCGGTATTGTTCTCTGGAAGTAAATTTAAAAAGCGTAATAAATAAGGGGATGAAAAGAAAACACCAAAACCAAAGGTGCTAATGATCACACTTTTCTTTTTGTCAAAAATTCTACCCATAATTGGTGCTAAAAAAAGCGCACTTATTCCCCCCAGAGCGCTTGTGATAGGAAGACCAGCGAGTTCTTTTTCGCTTAGTTCAAAAAAATAAGTGGTAAAATAAGTTGTAAAGACCATCCCAATCCCTAAACCTATGTAGACAATCATGATGTATTTCACTAAACTGGTATATGATTTAAGTTGAATGGCTTCTTTTAAGTTTTCCCAAGTTGAAGTTAAGCCCTTTGAAGCGGAGTTAGGTTTTCCTTTTGGGAGACTAGGGATGGTTGATTGGGTTCCATAAGTACTAATGATAATGGCTAAGGCTGCGAGCAATCCGCATAAGAGGGCAAATCTTGAATAAGCCGCTTCGTTGAATAATCCATTAGCATGTTCTGCGGTGGGAGTAAAGAAAACCAATAAGCCAAACATCAATAAGATTGGACCTATTAGGGAACCAAACATAACACGGTAACTGGTGATAGAAGTTCGTTCATCATAATTGTCTGACAATTCTGCTCCTAAAGACATCCCAGGGACAATAAATAAGGTTAGCGCAACCCTTACTAAAATAGAAAAGGAAGTTAACCACAGAAATAAACCAAATTCGTCTAATCCATTGGGGGGAGAAAAGAGCAGGAATAAAGTAGCTCCTAGCGGAAGAGCCGCCGCATACATAAAAGGATGACGCCGCCCGTATTTTTTAGAAACCCAGCGGTCGGACAAGGTTCCTATCCAGGGGTCACTTATAGCGTCAAAAAACAGTGCAATGATAGTAGCTAATCCAGTATAGGTGGCGCTAAGCCCCAGGATTTGACTGAAGTAGAAAAAAAGGAATAATTGAAATAGTGCGTCTTTTATTCCCATGGAAGAGAACCCCAGGCCATATAAAATTTTGATCTTTCTAGAGCGTTTCATCATCTTATTTTTTTCCATTAGACCTTTCTAATGTACTTAAAATTAAATGGATGTTAAAAATTACCTGCTATTAATTACTTCAATTGAATAACCCAAAAACAAAAGAACAGAGAAATTGAAATAAATCGCTTAATTTGTAAGGAAAGACAAAACACTAACAAGAAATATATCAATATGAGAGAAGCATTAATTGTATCTACAGCAAGAACACCCATTGGGAAAGCCTATAGAGGGGCCTATAATAACACTACCGCCCCCACCTTAGCTGGAATCGCCGTAAAAGAAGCAGTTAAGCGTGCCGGGGTAGATCCCGAAAAAGTAGATGATGTTATCATGGGTGCTGCCCTTCAGCAGGGTACAACAGGAGGAAACATTGGTCGTATGGCTGCTTTGGCTGGCGGCTTACCCGCAACGGTAAGTGGAATGAGTATTGACCGACAATGTTCTTCTGGAATGATGGCCATTGCCACTGCCGCAAAACAAATTCAAAGCGACGGTATGGACGTTGTTATCGGTGGGGGAGTAGAATCGATCAGTCTTGTTCAAAACGAACATATGAATACCCATCGCATGGTCGACAAAGCATTGGTTGCGCAGCACAAACATATTTATATGCCCATGCTGCAAACGGCAGAGGTGGTCGCAAAGCGCTATAATATTTCGCGCGAAGCGCAAGACGAATATGCTTTGCAGAGCCAACAAAGAACTGCTGCTGCCCAAGAAGCAGGAAAGTTTGACGACGAGATTATTGCTACCACAACAAATATGGGGGTGATGGATCGCGAAACAAAAGAGATTAGTTTCCACGATTTTACTTTAGAGAAAGACCAGGGAAATCGACCCAGTACACAACTAGAAGGATTAGCAGGTTTAAATCCAGTGATAGAAAATGGTTGTATCACTGCGGGGAATGCCAGTCAATTATCAGATGGCGCATCGGCAAGTGTTTTGATGGAGGCTAGTGTTGCCGCTAGACACAATGTAACTCCGCTAGGGATTTATAGAGGAATAGCTGTTGCTGGCTGCGAACCAGATGAGATGGGGATTGGTCCTATTTATGCTATTCCAAAGCTGTTAAAAGCCAATGGGCTTAAAATGGACGATATCGGGCTGTGGGAACTCAATGAAGCTTTTGCTGTGCAAGTGCTCTATTGCCGTGATCATTTAGGGATACCTAATGAATTAATGAATGTCAATGGTGGGGCAATTTCGATTGGCCACCCTTATGGCATGTCTGGCGCGCGTATGGTTGCTCATGCTTTGATTGAAGGAAAACGCCGCGGTGCAAAATATGTTGTTTCTACCATGTGTGTAGGAGGAGGCATGGGGGCTGCAGGTCTTTTTGAAGTGGTGTAAAGCTTTAGTCTTTTATGACCTAAAATAGTCGAACTGCTTAAGCTTTAAAACTTTTTGCCATTTTGTGGGTCTTAAGGCTATGGAAATTGTTTTATCCTCTTATGGTCAAGATAATACGATGAGTATACCAATAACGACAGACTTTAATGCCCTGCTTGAAGCGCATCACGATCGCTTGTATTGGATGATCCGTAAAATTGTTTTGGTGCATGATGACGCACAGGACGTTTTACAAAACACCTGGTTAAAGATTCATAAAGGACTTCCAGGATTTAAAGGGGAAAGTAAAATTGACACTTGGATGTTTCGCATTGCCTATAACGAATGCATGCGTTTTTTAAAACAAAAAAAACAGCATTACCGTTTAGATGATGTCGATAATAGCTATTTAGAAAGTTTAAAAGCAGATAGTCATTTTGATGGTGATAAAGGTGAGTTAGCGCTTCATCAAGCCCTTGCAAAACTCAAAGAAAACGAGCGGCATATTTTTAGTTTAAAATACTTTGATGCATTAAAGTTTTCTCAAATAGCAACAATGATCAATACAAACGAGAACTCAGTAAAAACCCTTTATTATAAAGCGGAAAAAAAGGTTAAACAGCAGTTAGAAAAAAGTATATAAGATGAGTAGTAAAATGAAAATCACACAAAACGACTTAGGGTTTAAAAGACCAAAAAATCACTTAGAAGAAAGTAAAAAACATATTCTTCAAATGATTGAAGCAAACACAAATACTCCTAGAAAAATAAGGTTTAATTCTCCCTGGGTAGCCCTTAGTGGGATTGCTGCCTCTTTATTATTCATTTTCTTTTTAACGCAAGCAAACGATACAACCGTTGTAGAAACCGCTGGAGTTGAAGAAGACGTTTTTGTCACCTCCTTATTAATGGAGACACTTTTGTTAGAAGAAGAAGAATTAGATCAAGCGATTCAAGATGCATTGTTAGATAATTTTGAAAATGATTTAGCATTGAATTAAAACTTTCTTTGCTTTTGATGGTCTAAAAACTAAAGCCTTAAATATGAAAACATTCAGAACACCTTTTTTGCCCTTTTTATTAGTACTTTTTTCTTTCTGTGTTAACGCACAAGAGAATTCAACATCGAATAACGCTAAACTTGAACGCCTAGAAAGTCTCTCACAAGAGCAAAAAGCCTTGTTGAAAGAACGTCGTGAGATCATCAAGAGTTTGAGAGCAGATTTTAAAGCCTCTTTAACCGATGCGCAAAGCGCTATTTTAAAGAACGATTCTATGAACAAGAAACAACGCAGAAAAGAGTTTGTCGAATCGTTAACCGATGCGCAAAGAGTACTTTATCGTGCCATGCGGGAAGGAGTACATCAATCAAGAGGCGCTTACCATAATAGCCTTTCAGAAGATCAAAAAGATAAAATAAAGAAAAGACATAAGCATAAAAAGAAGCATGGTCATAGAGGGGTAGAAAAGCCTTTTGCACCAGCACCCCCAGCACCCCCAGAACAACCTGAGCCGATTAAAAATGGGGATCAAGAAATAGGCTAGGTCACAACAGGTCGAGTTTGACTATAGTGTTCATACTCTTTTTTAAGAACAATTTCTTTTAATCGCTCTATTGTAAGCCACAGATCTTCATGACCAATATACAAAGGAGCTATTCCCAAACGAATATAATGAGGAGGTCGGAAGTCAGGAATGATTTTCGGCCTTTTTTCATTTCCATTCAATAAGCATTGACAAATACGCCAGGACTCTTGATGAGAGATAGTTACATGAGAACCCCGTTCTTCTTTTTTTTCAGGACTTTCTAAAACATAGCCTAGTGGCACAAGTTCTGTTTGAATTTGTGCAATAAGTGAGCTTGATAGGACAAGACTTTTTGCTCTAATATTTTTGATACCTGCAGCTAAAGTAATATCGATCCCAGCCTCCATTGCAGCAAGCGATAAGACTGTAGGCGTACCTGCATCAAACTTTTCGATTCCAGTTGCAGGATGATATTCTTGCGAAAAATCAAAGGGTTTAGCATGTCCAAACCAACCTTGAATAGGACTCAAAAGACGTGGACTTAAACTTTCTTCTAAATAAATAAAAGCGGGAGATCCAGGTCCACCGTTGAGGTATTTATAGGTACACCCAATAGCGGCTAAAGTTTCGGTTTCTTTGAGGTCGATTGCAACTGCACCGACCGCATGACTCAAATCCCAAATGATGATACTGTTGTTCACTTTGGCGTGAAGATTGAGCGCCTTCATAGGATAATAATAAGCACTTTTATAGCTCACTAAACTCAAGCAAATTATCCCAGGATGTAAGGATATTTCGTCCTTTAGTAGGTTTAAATCTGCTTTTAAATCAGAGGAGTAGTGAATGCAAATAGGCTTCGCCAAAGCGTTTTCGCGGCAAATCCCCTCGAGAATATAATTATCTGTTGGAAAATTAAGCGCATCGGTAAGGAATTGTTTGGGGTAATGTCCAGATTGAATCAAGGCCTGGGCGACCTTATATAAATTGACTGAGGTAGATTCGCCTACAAGTACTTCATGGTCTTTTGCGTTCAACAATTGGGCTAGTTTTGATGCAAGGCGTTTGGGTAAATCTAGCCAATGGTCGTTCCAGCTTCTAATCAAATGTGTTCCCCATTGCTCTTGCATTACCGTGGCGATATTTTCTTTCGCTTTTAGCGGAAGTTTACCCAAAGAATTCCCATCGAGATAAATTTCATTTTCGGGATGATAAAACTCTTTTTTAAAATGGGCTAAAGAATCTTTACTGTCGAGATCTTGGGCTATTTCACGTCTATTCATTCCCAGTAGTTTTAAAAAAAGGTAGTACGGTGTCAACCCATCTTGCATACATTTCCCCGCTGGGGTGCAAACCATCGTTAGCAACGAGAATAGGATTAGTCTCTGCTTCTCTAGAAATAGAAGTGATGTTAAAAAAGGCAATATTTCTATTGCGACATACCTTTTGAATTACTGCATTGAATTGATCTATTTCGAGGGCAATTTGTTTGCGGTTCCTGCCTTCGGCAAAAGGCATAACGCCCCAGTCTGGTATAGAGAGTACAAAGACATTTGCACCCTTTTGGTTCCCTAGAGTAACTGAATGATCTAGTAATTGAATAAATTCTGTTTCGAAATTCTCGATGCTTCTCCCTCTGTATTGATTATTAACTCCAATTAAAAGGGAAACATAATCATAAGAAGGAGCTAATGCTACAGTATCCATTGCTGTCGATAATTCATCTGTGGTCCAGCCCGTTTTAGCAATAATGGTGGCGGGGTCAAATTTTCTTCCATTTTGCTTGAGTGTCGCCACTAGTTGGTTAGGCCATCGCAGGCTGTCTGTCACGCTTTCGCCTATGGTATAACTGTCTCCTAAAGCAAGATAAGTTGAAGGAGAACTTGTCGATGGTTTTGATTGGCAAGCAATCAGCATTAAGGCCAAAAGGAGTTTTAAGGCTAGGGTTTTCAATTTCATAAGCTGCAATATAACATTTTCACATTTTTCTTTCTTTAATTTTTAAAGACGAAGAAACCGTTTTATTCTGTCGGATAGATTTTCTGATCTAATTAGATTTTTATAAATTTAGTCAACCATAAACTAATTTAAGATGAAAAAATTTTATTTCATCCTGCTTCTTGCGGGATCAGTAAGTGTAGTTGCACAAAAAAATTCCAACGGTAAAATCTATGATCAACATCCTGGGATTGACCTAGTCGAAAAATTCAATAAAGCCTTTATTGCGGCAGATGAAGCCCAACTTAACGCTTTGATGACAGATGATTTCAAAGCCTTTAATGGTGAAAGAATGAACAAAGACAGGAACTCTTCTACAAAGCAGGATATGATCAATCAAGCTAAGTATTGGAAAGGCGCTTTGATGAATTATACCATTAAGAAAAGAGGGGGGTCTTATCCAGATGCATTAGAATACAAACGTTCTGGTACATGGATTTACACTTATGATGTTTTTCATGGTATTGACAAGAACAACGGCTTTAAAATCGAGATGCCATATGATCGTTCTTTTATTTTAAATAAAGCAGGGGATAAAATTGCTGCCATGATTATCAATTACAATACGAGTATGATGGACAAGTACAGTTTGTCTTTTGAAACTATTCGCAATGGAACCATTTATAAAGATCACGAAAACATTAGAACGATAAGAAAAGTGATTTCATATTTTGAGATGGGGGACCACGACAAGGCCTATTCTTTTTATACAGAAGGCGCACGTTTTTCTGATATCAATGCCCCTATAGGTACTTCAATGTCTATTGCAGAAAACAAGGCTGGCTTTGAACAGACTTTAGCGAAATATGATTTGATCAGCATAGACGAATACGGTTATCCAGACCTTTTAGATTATGAAGGTAGCGGGGCAGAAGCGATTTCGTGGTGGACCTTTAGGTTTAAAAGTAAAAAGACAGGAGAAATGATTAAAGTATTCTGCCATTTTAGTCATTCCTTTAATGCCGAAGGTAAAATAACACGTCAGGTAGCGTATTACAATGGCGCACTATTGCCATAGTCTATCATAATAATCTAAGTTTTAGAAAGCCTCTATTATTTTTATAGGGGCTTTTTTATGGAGGGTATAGGCGTTTTATACGATGGAGAAACCATGTATTGGTTGACCAAATTGGAAAACCAAAAAATCATAAACACACTGTAATGATGAAACCAACTCTAGCTTTTCGACTCTTCACAATAATATCTTTGTTGCTCCTGCAGGGGTGTTCAGACAATATTCAGCCTAGACTTAAGGCAAATGATGTCATCCCTTTTTTCCAGCATTGGAATTTGATTTTAGGAGATGGTTCAAATGTGGGTCAGGCAACCGACTATGAGAACAAAGACTTCTTTTTTGCTACACAAGAGGGGGAAGAAAAGTGGGTAGTGTTTAAAACCCCTAATGCTGGGAATACCCACGGGACCTCTAATAACACAAGAACAGAACTCGCACAGTTAAAAAAATGGACCCCCATGACCGATGCTAAACTCAATGCAACCCTAAAAGTGACCAATGTGGCTACAACCGGTGATGCAAGGGTGGCGGCAAGTTACTCTGTTGTTGTGGGGCAGATTCACAGTGCAGATGGACATGAAAATGAGCCCTTTAAGTTATACTACAAAAAATTTCCTGGCCATACGAAGGGGTCGGTATTTTGGAATTATGAAATCAATACCGCTGGAGAGGACAACTCAGGTAGATGGGATTACTCTTATCCCATTTGGGGCTATGACTTCTCTGTTGTAGGAACTGGTGAAGACACCTATCCAGTTGAACCAGAAGAGGGTATCGAATTGGGAGAAGAGTTTAGCTATGAAGTCGAAGTAAAAGAAGGAATGATGTACCTCACATTTTCAAGTGACGGTCACGAAACCAAAACGTTTACAAAGAATTTAATTGACTCTGAGTTTAAAACTAAAGAAGACATTCCTACTCAGGTGAAAGAGTTGTTTTTCCCTATAGGACAAGACGGTGTTGAACGTGAAAAAGCATATACCGATCAAGGTTTATTCTTCAAGTTGGGGAGTTATAATCAAACCAATGGAAAAAGTCCACAAGTCAATAGAGTATGGTGTTCTGGCGCAGAAACCCATGGGGGTGATCTTCAAAAACAATACGCAGATGGAAACTATGCTGAGGTTAGGTTTAAGACAGCCAATATCGAAATCAGTGATAAAGCCTATTCGAATGAAGGCTATTTTACAGCAAACGATGATTTGAGCAAAAAGATCGTTTACCCTAGTGCCGTAATTCCTTTTATGGATAAGTTTAAAATTTTAATGGGAGATGGATCAAGAGAAGACAATCTTGTAGACTTTGAAAATAAAGACTTTTTCTACACGGTGATCGACGGGACAAGACGCTGGGTGGCCTTTAAAACGCCTAATTCTGGTGTAACTTCTCCCAACTCAAGTAATACTAGAACAGAACTACACGAAAAGAGAGAATGGGTGCCAGAAGAGGGTGGAAAACTAACCGGCACTTGTAGAGTAATGCATGTTTCTACTACAGGTGACGCAAGAGTTGCCGCTTCTTATTCGACCGTAGTTGGACAAATTCACAGTGGAGAAGGGCATGAAAATGAGCCTTTCAAATTGTACTACAAAAAATTTCCAGGTCATGAAAAAGGCTCTGTATTTTGGAATTATGAAATCAACACTGCTGGCGACGATAATTCAGGAAGATGGGATTACTCAACCGCTATTTGGGGCCATGATATGGCTGTTGTAGGAACGGCAAAGGACGAGTATCCTGCCGAGCCAGAAGATGGGATTATGCTAGGAGAAGAGTTTAGTTATGAAGTAAATGTTTACCAAGGGATCATGTACTTGACTTTTAAAAGTCCAAACCACAAAACAAAGACATTTACAAAGAACTTAATTGATTCTGAATTTAAAACTGCTGCTGACATTCCAGAACAGGTGAGAACATTGTTTGGACCACTAGGGCAAGACGGAATAGAAAGAGCGATTGCTTATAAAGGAGAATTAAACTATTTCAAACAAGGAGCCTACAACCAAACCAACGGAAAAGATCCAGAAAAAAATATGGTATGGCATACTGGCGCTGAAACCTATGGTGGAGACATTGCTAAACAATATGAAAACGGAAGTTATACTGAAGTTTGGTTTAGAGATTCAACGGTAGGTCTAGCAACTCCACCACAAAAATAAAAGCGATCAACGCTATTTAATCGCAAGAAACATTAACGATAATAATAACTTAAATAACAACTAAAAATGAAGAGTTTCGGAACAAGTAAATCTTTTTTGTTGACTAAAGACATGGAATGGGAAACCGTAGGAGAAGGGGTTAAACGTAAAATCATGGGCTATGACGACAAGATCATGCTAGTGCATGTAGCCTTTGATAAAGGCGGAATCGGTCCTATGCACCAGCACCATCACTCACAAGTAACCCATGTGGCTTCTGGTGTCTTTGAAGTAACCATTGATGGAGAGACGCAAACCTTACGTCAAGGCGATAACTTTTATATCCCTACTAATGTACTTCACGGGGCAATTTGTATTGAAGCAGGAGAGTTGATTGACGTCTTTAGTCCAATCCGTGAGGATTTTATGGAATAGAGATATTTATTAACATTTAGTTGTG
Organism: Candidatus Arcticimaribacter sp.; assembly: GCA_965658115.1. Classification (GTDB taxonomy): domain Bacteria; phylum Bacteroidota; class Bacteroidia; order Flavobacteriales; family Flavobacteriaceae; genus Arcticimaribacter. The sequence continues at coordinate 28,772 of CBFHRA010000020.1, forward strand.
TGTTTAAAAAAATTTAATATATTTGGTAAACCAATTTGGTATTCCAGATTGGTATCCCAATTTAAACGAAATAAAAAGGTAGGCGTTTACCCACCTTTACATTACTTTATTTTAGGATAAAGTAACAAACGACACCGCCAAAGCAATGCTTCCTTATCTAAAATTATAGATATGATAGAATTGTTTTGCGCGACCGCCTCAT
>CBFHRA010000021.1:0-25445 GCA_965658115.1 Candidatus Arcticimaribacter sp.
AATCAAATGCGCTTTGACGGTTACATTATCATCGTTAGTTTGCGCTAACTGTTCGTGTAAAGAAGACCAAGTACCCAAATCATTCCAAAGAAAAGAAGCCTTAATCATCACAATATTACTCGCTCTTTCAAGAATGGCATAGTCAATAGAAATGTTGTCTGCATTAGGATATTGCTTTGCTAAAAAGGCTTGCTCTTGGGGGGTGTCAAAATAGGCTTTACCTTCTTCAAACAAGGCATGCATATCAGGTTGATGCTTCGCAAAAGCGTCCAAAATGGACGCAGAAGACCAAACAAACATCCCTGAATTCCAAAAGTAGTTCCCAGCAGATAAAAAAGCCTCTGCCTTTTCTAAAGTAGGCTTTTCAGTAAACTGACTGATCGCTGTTATTTGCGCAGACTTATCTTTTACCTCGAGATAACCATATCCAGTATGAGGGGAATTAGGAGGAATCCCAAAGGTGAGCAACTCCTGCTCGCTTGCAGCTCTTTTAAGGGCTAATTGAACATCTGCTTGATAGGCGGTAAAATGGTCAATAAAGTGATCGCTAGGCAAAACTAACATCGTCCCAGCGGGATCTTTGTGGTGTATTTTTTGCGCAGCATATAAAATACATGGCGCAGTATTTCTCATAACAGGCTCACAGATAATTTGATCTGAAGAAAGAGTGGGTAGCTGTTGCTCAACTAGAGATTTGTAGTCTTTGTTCGTAAGGATGTAAATATTCTCTTTTGGAACAATTCCTTCTAGGCGATCGATCGTTTGCTGTAACAAAGTTCTTCCTATTCCCGTTAAATCTTGAAATTGCTTAGGAAAGGAGGTTCTACTCGTGGGCCAAAAACGACTTCCTACTCCGCCGGCCATGATTAAAGCATAATAATGATTATTTTCTTTCATTTAATGTTCAATTTGCTCTACTTCTGCATTAGGTTGAAAAAGATAGGCTTTCCCAGAACTTACTTCTTTGCAAACATATCGCTTTCTGCGTTTTTCACCTTTTTGAAAAATCCTGCCGTTGTCTAATTTAAATTTAGCTTCTAAAGGCAACTCAAAGATAGCCTTTTTATGAGTGGAAGGATCATATTGTTTGAGGGCTAAGCCCAAATGGATATCTGTGTCACTACTCGCCTTTGGATTCATCATATGCCTGCCAAAGACTTCTAACAAAGGAGCAGGAAAAACCGAAGAAATTAAAAAGGGCTGTACGATAGTGTTAAAAGTATTTTTCCATTCTTTTCCATGCGGCGCAATGCGATAACCAAAGGCTTGAAAAGCGAGGTGATGGGCAATTTCATGTAAAAGGGTGATTAAAAACCTATAGGGATTATCACTTTCATTAACGGTGATCTGTGTTTTACCCGAAGCTAATTTGCGAAAATCACCATGCTTTGTTTTGCGCTTTTTAACCACCTTAATCACAACAGGCTGATTGTTTAGCAGATCGTTTATCTTCTCTTGAGCTGCTATTGGGATATAGTTATTAAAGCTCATTACAAATTATGGTGTGCTAGAAGAGACTTGTAAAACCTTTCCGTTGTAATACAACTGTCCTGTCAAACAGAAATCTAATACATAGGTAGCGAAATCTGTTGCAGTTATAGGCGCGTCAAAACCTGGAAAAGCTTCTGCTAACATTTGTGTTTGAACTGCCCCCAGGGCCAAAGCGTTACATCGAGGCCCGCTTTCTTTAAACTCTTCTGCCCAGAGTTCTGTCAAGGTTATCACTGCTGCTTTACTGCTGCTGTAGATGGATAAACCCGGAAATTTGGCACTTCCTTGAATCCCACCCATACTACTTATGTTAACGATATGCCCGCTAGTATTCATTAATGGTAAAACCAAACGGGTTAGTTCTGCTAAGCCGAAGACATTCACCTTATAGATTCGCTCATAAAGCGCAAAGTTGCTATCTCCTACTGGCGTATTCGTTAACAGTCCAGCGTTATTGAGCAAGACATCAATTTGGGTACCATCTAATTGAGCCACAAAATTCTCGATTTGCTCAGGCTCTGCTAGATCGACAGTATAAGGGTTTATCCTTTCAATGCCTTTTAAAGCGTCAATATTTCGAGATAGGGCAATGACTTGATGCCCTTGCTTTGCTGCAAGAAGTGCAGTGGCATGTCCAATCCCTTTCCCTGCTCCTGTAATTAATAGTGTTTTCACGGTTTTTTTTTAAAGATAAAAAAACCCGCTCAATGGCGGGTTATTTCTATTGTTATTGCTTGCTTAAACAAGCATGGTTACTGGATTTTCAATATAACCTTTAAGGGTTTGTAAAAATAAAGAACCCGTTGCACCATCGACAGAACGGTGGTCACAAGCAAGTGTTAATTTCATAGTATGACCTACTACAATTGCTCCATTTTTAACCACTGGCTTTTCTACAATTGCCCCTACAGAGAGGATCGCAGAATTAGGTTGATTGATAATCGAAGTAAAGGTTTCGATACCAAACATTCCTAGGTTAGAAATTGTAAACGTACTTCCATCCATTTCTGCTGGGGTAAGTTTTTTATCTCTCGCTCTTCCGGCATAGTCTCTAACTTGTGCCCCTATTTGAGGGAGAGACAATTCATCTGCAAATTTCACAACTGGTACAACTAAGCCATCTTCAACAGCTACAGCTACTCCCATATGCACGTGGTGATTTTTGACAATTTTATCATCATGCCAACGCGAATTTACTTGCGGGTGCTGTTTTAACGCTTTGGCGGTAGCCTTCACAACAATATCATTAAAAGAAATCTTTGTATCAGGTACAGAGTTGTATTGTTGACGGAACGCCATTGCATTTTCCATATCAAACTCCACACTTAAATAGTAGTGTGGTGCATTGAATTTAGACGCAGCTAAACGCTTTGCAATGGTTTTACGCATTTGATTGTTGGGCACTTCTTCTGCCGACTCGATTCCTTGTGGCATAGCGGCAACACCACTTGCTGTCCCTTGATAATTTTCAATATCGCGCTTAATAATTCTTCCACCGTCTCCAGATCCTGGAACGTTGGCAATTTGAATCCCACGTTCTTCCGCAAGTTTTTTAGCAAGTGGAGAAGCGATTACGCGACCACTCGTATTTTGTGTAGGAACTGGTGCAGGAGCTGCTTGCTTAACTGGTGCGGCAACTGGCGTTGCTGCTGGCGCAGGAGCTACAGGTGCTTTAGGTGTTTCAACTACTGCAGGAGCAGCGGCTTCTTGAGTAGAAGCAGATGCCGCAGCGATAGCTTGGTCCACATCAACATCTTTATCACCAATGATGGCTAAAAGGCTATCTACAGGTGCAGATTCTCCTTCTTGAATTCCAATATGCAATAGGGTTCCCGCATAAAATGCTTCGAACTCCATGGTGGCTTTATCTGTCTCGATTTCAGCGAGAATATCGCCTTCATTAACTGTATCCCCAACTTTTTTCAACCAGGTGGCAACGGTACCTTCTTCCATGGTATCACTCAAGCGAGGCATGGTAATTACTTCAACATTATCTGGCATAGTTACTGCCGCAGTTGTTGTCTCTTGTACTGGAGCAGCTTGTTCTTGAGTTGGAGCTGGAGCCTCTGCTGCTGGTGCACCACCACTAAGGTGAGCAGAAATATCTTCTCCCTTTTCGCCGATAATAGCTAATAAAGAATCAACAGGAGCAGTTTCTCCTTCGTGAATTCCAATGTGCAAGAGTTCGCCTTCATAAAAAGCTTCGAACTCCATGGTGGCTTTATCTGTTTCAATTTCAGCTAAAATATCTCCTTCTTTCACGGTGTCACCTACTTTTTTGAACCATGTTGCTACGGTTCCTTCTTCCATGGTGTCACTCAAACGAGGCATGTTAATAATCTCTGCCATTACTAGCTTAGTTTATGTTTTAAAAATGGGTAATTAGGCTCTTCATATACAGCATCATACATCACAGATTTTTCTGGATAAGGTGATTCTTCTGCAAATTTCTCGCATTCTGCTACTCGCGCTTTAACATCAACTTCAATGGCATTTAGCTCATCTTCGTTTAAGTACTTTTTCTCTACAATAATATCTTTTACCTGAGTGATAGGGTCGATTTTTTTGTATTCTTCCACTTCAGCTTTTGTGCGATAATGTTGTGCATCTGACATTGAATGTCCACGATAACGGTAGGTTTTCATTTCTAAGAAAGTAGGTCCTTTTCCGTCTCGAGCGTGTTTCATTGCTTTGTCTAAGGCTTTCGCGACAGCGACTGGATCCATCCCATCGACAGGTCCACAAGGCATTTCATAGCCTAACCCTAACTTCCATATTTCTTGATGTGAGGCCGTTCTTGCAACAGAGGTTCCCATGGCATATCCATTGTTTTCAACAATAAATACAACGGGAAGTTCCCAAAGTGTAGCAAGGTTCAAGGTCTCGTGAAGTGATCCCTGACGCACGGCACCGTCTCCCATAAAACAAAGGGTTACTGCGCCTGTATTGTGGTATTTATCCCCAAAAGCCATTCCGGCTCCTAATGGGATTTGTCCTCCAACAATTCCATGTCCACCATGGAAGCGGTGTTCTTTTGAAAAAATGTGCATTGATCCACCTAAACCATTTGAGGTTCCGGTAGCTTTTCCGTATAATTCTGCCATAACACGTTTGGGATCAACCCCCATCCCAATGGGCTGAACGTGATTACGATAAGCAGTGATCATACGATCTTTTCCTAATTCCATGGCATGTAAAGCTCCTGCAAGGATAGCTTCTTGTCCATTGTAAAGGTGGAGGAATCCACGCACTTTTTGCTGGATATAAACGGCGGCAAGTTTATCTTCAAATTTGCGCCAAAACAGCATGTCTTTGTACCAATCTATATAGGTCTGTTTGGTAATTTTTTTCATTCGTTAAGCGAGTGATTATGGTTTCTTTCAGCTACAAAAATACCACATTTTAGCGAGAAATCAGACAACAAAAAGAAGCTTAAAAGTTATTATCCTAAGAGAAAAATAAATCTTTTTCTAATTTGTGTTATCTGTCAAGAGCTCTGGACTAGCAGAGAGGTTAAATGTCAGCGAAAAACGCAAGGTGTTTTCGAGTGGGTTTCTAATTCTAGAAGTAGAAAATAAATAAGAAATATCAATGGTGGCAAAATCTAATCTAAAGCCTGCCCCAAGGGTTAAAAATCGTCTGGATCCCTTTTCTAAACTTTCATTAAAGTAACCGGTTCGCAAGGCAAAAGAATCTTGAAAAACATATTCAACTCCTGTTGCCCAGGTGATTTCTTTTAACTCTTCGCTAAATCCATCTGGAGCGTCATTAAAAGATTCAAAAATACCTTTAAGAAAGGTAATATCGGGTTGTTGATAGCCCACAATTTCACCGTTTTCTGTCACTGCCACTGGAGAAGGCACCAATAGTTTATTGAGCTCAAAGTTAAAATTGAGCGCATTGTTGGCATCTAAAATCAAATCTAAACCACTTCCAATTCTAAGGTTGGTAGGGATAAAGTTTTTTTGACCACCTTCATCATATTTTAATCGAGGCCCGATATTAGAGATATTCATCCCATAGCGCATACGGCCTTTATTTTCGCCAAGATCAAAAACATCCCCACGATAAAATGCAGCAATATCCACTCCTAAAGTATTCGCGGGGGTTGCATCTAGATCGGTAGAAAGTTTTAAATCAGAACGGATAAATCTACCTGCAACTGCAAGCGATAATTTCTCATTTAATTTTAATCCATATGAAACATCAAGGGTAAGCTCATTAGGGCGTTCAATACCTTGTTGTATGATAGTGTTGGCAACTAAATCGTTGAATTGAATATCCCCTAAACTAAAGTACTTTAGACTTGCCCCCCATGCGCTGCGCTCCGTGTTTTTTGTGAAGTAAGTAATGTTAGCCAGAAAAATATCATCTACTAATTTGCTTAGATAAGGTGTATAACTCACTCCTAAGCCTTGACTTTTTTCTGCAAAAACATATTTAGCTGGATTCCACTGTTGCGAATAAACGTCTGCAGAAGTAGCCACCCCTAATTCTCCCATACCAGCAGATCGTGCATCTGGGGTAATTAGTAAAAAAGGCACTCCTGTAGTTATGACACGACTCTCGTTTTGTGCTGACCCAGAAAAACCTGCCATTAAAGCAAATGCCGTGAGGTGTAAATAGAATCTCTTCAAGTATATTGCCTTCATAAGTATTCAATTATAACGCAAAAAAAATCCTTTTCTTATACGGAAATTCAACTATTTATAAAGGATTAATTTTTTTGACAATAAAACAATAAAGACCACGTTATATAGTCATATTGAAGGGAGTCAAAATAGTTTGGCTTGCATCAATATTTTGTATATTGCGTTAATTAATAGCGGTATAGAATTGTAAAATATAAAGTATGAATGTTAAGGATATTTCGAGATTTACGCTTTTTGCTGTTTTAGGTGCATTGGTATTCTCTTCTTGTGGAAGAAACAATCAATCTAGAGCGACAGGCTGGTCCATCAATTCTAAGAAAGGTGGATTTCAATACAACGTTGAATTTGAAGATCAGGAAACAGGACCAGGTTTGGTATTTATTGAAGGAGGAACCTTTACAAAAGGCCAAGTGCAAGATGATGTTATGCACGACTGGAACAATTCCCCAACACGTCAACACGTAATGTCTTTTTATATAGACGAAACCGAAGTAACCAACTTGATGTACTTAGAATACCTCGACTGGTTACAATTTGTTTTCCCAAAAGAAGAAGAACAATATAAATTAATCTACCAAGGCGCTTTACCAGATACTTTAGTTTGGAGAAATCGTTTAGGCTATGTGGAAGAACTAACAACTAACTACTTGCGTCACCCAGCCTATGCAGAATATCCTGTCGTAGGAGTTAACTGGATGCAAGCAGTTCAATTTGCCGAATGGAGAACAGATCGTGTCAACGAATTTATCCTTGAACGCGAAGCTTACTTAGAAAAGGACACTCGTTATAATACAGAAGTTATCGATGCAAATAGCACCTTTAGCACTAGTGCTTATTTAAAAGTACCTGGACAAACCTATAATGGGAAAATTGACAGTATTGCAGGTAAAAATGGAACTGTTAAAGTTAAGGATACTGTTAAAGCCAATTATGCAGGTGTTGAAAAAGGGATCCTTCTCCCATCTTATCGCCTTCCTACAGAAACTGAGTGGGAATATGCTGCATTAGCCCTTGGGGGAGAAAGAGAGTACAACGCTTACAGAGGTAAGAAAAAATATCCTTGGTCTGGAGAATATACTCGTTCTGACGAAAGAAGAACCGAAGGGGACCAATTAGCCAACTTTAAACTTGGAAAAGGAGACTATGGTGGAATCGCTGGATGGTCTGACGATGGTGCAGATATCACCATCCAAGTGAAAGCTTATCCACCAAATGATTTTGGTGTATATGATATGGCAGGAAATGTTGCCGAATGGGTGTCAGATGTTTATCGCCCTATTGTTGATGACGAGGCAAGTGACTTTAACTATTATAGAGGTAATGTTTATCAAAAAGAAGTTATCGGTGAAGATGGAAAAGCAGAAGTAATCTCCCCCGATCAATTAGTCTATGATACCTTACCAAATGGTAAAGTGCTCTTAAAGCGTATCCCTGGTCAATTGAAACTTCAAGATATTGATGAAGAAGAAACTTTCTTAAGACAAAACTTTACGCAGTCTGATAATAGAAATTACCGCGATGGTGATGTTTCATCTTCACGTTTGTATGAATCTGGTAATGGATTAAGTGATGAAGAGATTGCTGAAAAATACCCAGGCTCATCTGCCATGTATAGCGCACCAAAAACACCTGGTGTTACTTATGAAAATGGTGTAAAAGTTTACAATAAAGATGAATCAAGTAATAAAACTAGTTTGATTACAGACGAGGTTAGAGTCTATAAAGGTGGTTCGTGGAAAGATCGTGCTTACTGGTTAGATCCAGCACAAAGAAGGTACCTTCCTCAATACATCGCGACAGATTATATTGGCTTTAGATGTGCCATGACCCGATTAGGATCGAAGAGCAAAAACAAAAAAACTGCTCGACACAAAAGAAGAGGATAACATAAAATTAAAGGCATTTTCGAATGCCTTTTTTTACACATGAATATTGCTGAATTACACCAAATCTTTTTAGGCTGTAGGACTGTTTCTACAGACACCCGAACCCTTCCAAAAGACAGCCTTTTTTTTTGCCTTAACGGTGAAAACTTTAACGGGAACACTTTCGCAAAGATAGCGTTTGAGCAAGGTGCCTCTTATGTGGTTTATGACGATGAAGAATACACTCCAAAGAATAAAAACGCTATTCTAGTCAAAGACAGTCTTGCGACTCTACAAGCCCTCGCGCAATTTCACAGAAAACAATTTAACATTCCTGTAATTGGATTAACAGGATCAAATGGGAAAACCACCTCAAAAGAATTAATTAAAAGTGTCCTTGAACAAAACTTTGAAGTTGTCGCCACAAAAGGGAACCTCAACAATCATATCGGTGTCCCACTCACTTTACTAAACATCACAGAAACAACAAAAATCGCCTTGATTGAGATGGGCGCAAATCACTTAAAAGAAATCGCCTTTTTAGCTCAGCTCGCCGCTCCTACAATGGGATACATCACTAATTTTGGTAAAGCCCATTTAGAAGGTTTTGGCAGTCTGGAAGGGGTAGTAAAAGGAAAAAGTGAGTTATACGATTACCTAAAAGAGAACAAAGGCATTGCTATTGTCAATGGGGATGATCAAAAACAAATGCAACAAAGCAAAGGACTAAATCGTTATATTTTTGGCTTCGCCAAAAATGCTCAAAATCATCTTAGCAATACAGTTAATGAGGCGGGCTACTGCACCATTAAAACTGGGGATACCACCATTACATCTCAACTTACAGGAACCTATAATTTTGACAATATCAATGCAGCAGTCACTTTTGGCGAATATTTTGAAATCCCCCTCTCAAAAATTCAACAGGGAATAGCCGCTTACTGCCCCAGCAACAATCGCTCTCAATGGATCAAAACAACAAAAAATAATATTCTTTTAGATGCCTATAATGCTAACCCAACAAGCATGTCGGCTGCCATTAAATCCTTTATTGATGTTGACGCTAAGGCGAAACTTGTCATTTTAGGAGATATGCTTGAATTAGGGCAATATGCCCAAAGTGAGCATCAAGCTATAATCGATACCCTTAAAGAAAGTAACATTCACGATGTTATCCTTGTGGGGCCCTTATTTAGCGTTACAAACGCTGAAGGCTTTAAATGTTTTGACAACACTGAGTTAGCAAAAAAACACTTAGAAAAACAAGCTATTAAAGATCATACGATCCTGATTAAAGGATCTAGAGGAATTGCCCTAGAGCAACTCCTCGATCATCTATAAGCTATTTTGTCGTTTCAAAATACTTTACTGCTTTAAAAGCAGATAGCTCGATGGCTTCAATTTCTTTTTGCAAAGCCTCCCAATTATTTTTATAAAAATCATTGACTTGCTCAACAGCTTCATTAGTGGCTGTGTTAGCGTGTTGCATTAAAACCTCTTCTGTTGTGGTAATCCCGTTTGGTCGAGAGTAAACATATCGCCTCGCAGCACTAATACGCGTCATCACCGTTTGTTCTGGATTACGCACTATCCCTTGACGTTTGTCTTCTTTTCCTAAAAATAAATCGATTAACTGGCTAATCTCTTTTGAAGCATCTTTACACTTATCAATGATGGCTTTATGCGCTATACTGTCTTGTTTTTGAATTCTTTGTTGATAGTCTTTAAGGGTCGCTTTTGATTCGACTAATTGCGCAACTGCTTTTGCGGCTAAATCAGTTAAGGCTTCTAATTGTTTTGACGCTTCGTATTGCTTTTTTAAACCTTCGATTGATGTTTCAATGCGTGGGTCTGATTTAACTTGAATCTCAACTACATTACTCACAGTTGCTGAAGATAATACCGCTGTATATGTTCCTGGTAGTACTCCTACTCCACTGGGTTCTCGCTTAGATTTACTAGGCTTACGTCTGGGGCGATTAACACCACTTTCATCCATATTCCAGTACCAGCGATGCAGGCCAGTTTCCTTCGGCGCTTTGCGCCTTAATGTTCTTATCAATCTTTCTCCATCAAATATTTGAAGGCTTAATGAATCTTTTTTCTTTTTTTCATTTTCTTGATCAGCTGCAGTGTAGAAATAAGTAAACATTGCCCCGTATTTTCTATTCTCGCCGTGATACATGGCATCTGCCCCAAAGCGCGACCCAGTAGGCTGTTGATAGGCTGCTTGATAGGCGGTAGGCGGAGTAAACAAATGGTTGGCTTTTTTCGCTATTTCCTTTTGCTGCGCTAAAGCGCGTAAGGGACGAATATCATCTAACACCCATGCTGCTCTTCCAAAGGTCCCAATGATCAAATCGTGCTCTCTGGGATGAATGACTAAATCTTTTGTCGAAACCGTAGGGAACACTTTTGGGTCCATTTTTGTCCATTGTTCCCCTGCGTTTGTCGAATAGTAAAGCCCATCGTCTGTTCCTAAAAACAATAGGTTTCTTGTTTCTGGATCTTCGACTATGCTCAATGCATAGCTTTCTACATCTTCTGCGTCGACAATACGCTTCCAAGTTTTCCCATAGTTTGTTGTTCTGTAAGCATAAGGAGTGTAATTAAAGCGTCTGTAATCATTTGCGACTAATAAGGCTTCGCCTTTATTCTTATTCGAAGCTTTTATTTGTGTGATCCAGCTTCCTGCGGGTAAGCCTTTGAGGCCTTTTGTTACCTCATTCCATGATTCTCCACCATTTTGAGTGAAGTGAACCCGCCCATCGTCAGAGGCTGCCCACAACATATTTTCTTCTAAGGGAGAGGGCTCGATAACGAGTAGAGTACAGTGATTTTCTGCCCCAGTTGCGTCTAGGGTTAATCCACCGCTTTCGCTTTGTTTTTGTTTCTCTGGATCATTTGTCGTTAAATCAGGAGAAATAACTTGCCAAGTCAAACCTTTATCGGTGCTCTTATGGACAAATTGACTTCCAAAGTAAACCGTACTATTATCAAAAGGGTCTTGTCCTATAGCGGCATTCCAATTGAATCGCAAACGCACTTCTGGATCTGGATGTGTAGGTCTAACCAAATAATTATTCCCAGTTTTCCAGTCATAACGCGAGACATAACCTTGTTGACTCATCGCATAACCATAGCGCGAATCGTCGAGATCTGGTACAACATCAAAGCCATCCCCAAAGGCGATTTCTTGCCAGTAAGAATTTCGGATACCTTGTACACGCCAAGTATAGGCAGGTCCTCTCCATGAACCGTTGTCTTGCATTCCACCATAAACATTATAGGGGATTTCATTGTCCACACTAATATGGTAGAACTGAGCTACAGGAATATTCCCTACAAAGCGCCATGATTTTCCGCCGTCTCTGGTGATGTTTAAGCCACCGTCGTTTCCATCAATCATAAAGTCTCCATCTTCTGGATGAATCCACCAGGCGTGATGATCTGGGTGGACTCCATTACTCACTCCATAGGCTGGCATTAATTCTTTAAAGTTTTTTCCCCCGTCTTCAGAAACATTGACATAAGTAAAGACAGAATACAAACGGTTTTCATTTTCAGGGTCTACACGGATATCAGAATAATAAAAGGGTCTGTTCCCAATGTCATTTTTATCATTGACTTTAGTCCATTTTTCGCCTCCGTCAACAGACTTATAGAGGGCGTTCTTTTTGGCCTCAACGAGGGCATACACAATATTGGGTTTATTTTTTGCGATAGCTAAACCTATGCGTCCTAATTCCCCTTTAGGTAAACCGTCTTCTTCAGTTTTTTCTTTCCAGCTTTCTCCCCCGTCATAAGAGACAAAAAGACCACTGCCCTCTCCCCCAGAGTTAAAGAACCATGGATCGCGCTTGTGTTCCCACATGGCCGCGATTAATTTGTTTGGATTCGTGGGATCCATGACTAGATCTGCCGCGCCAGTTTTCGGGTTTTGGTATAAAATTTTCTTCCATGACTTACCGCCATTAGTTGTTTTATAGATTCCACGCTCTGAATGAACTCCCCATGGCGAACCTATTGCAGCTACATAAACCGTATTGGGCTGCGTAGGGTCGATAATAATACGATGAATATGACGGGTATTTTCAAGCCCCATTGACTGCCATGTTTTTCCGCCGTCAAGGGATTTATATATGCCATAACCTCCATTAAGGCTATTCCTTGGATTCCCCTCTCCTGTTCCTACCCAGATAACATCTGGATTAGACTGCTGTATCGCTATTGCTCCTATAGAAGCGGTTAGTTGATCATTAAAAATAGGGGTCCAGTCGATTCCACCACTCATGGATTTCCACACCCCTCCAGAAGCAGTTCCCACATAAATGATATCTGGCGCATTATTGACGACATCAATGGTGGTAACACGCCCACTCATTCCGCCAGGTCCAATATTTCGCGCTGGAGTGTTTGTTAGCCACTTTGGAGATATTTCTTGCCCAAAAGAAGTAATGGTGCAAAAAAGAAAAAGAGAATAAAATAGATGCTTCATAGTTTTTAAATATCTTAACAAGATATAAATTCTACACTTTGCATTTAAATAAACGCAAAAAAAAAGCCCTCCTATCGGAGGGCCCTGAAACAAACAAGTAAATGTAATTATGATGTGATTACAATAAGTTCAGCTTGCGCATAAATTTTTTGTTGCATTTTGGCAATTTCCATTGGACGGTAACCGTCAATGCCAACAGTACTTAATCTTGCGCCAAGTCTTACCAAATGGTTAATCATCTCTGCATTGTCATCTTCAACTGCAATGATTAATAACGTTTTGCCGTTGAATAATTCATTTGGATTAATTTGACGCGTCATGATTGCTTGCGTGATAAAGTCAAAATCGTCTTGCGCAATGGCGGTGATGACTTGCTCAGCAGTAATTTCGTTTGCAACTGCTTTAGTCGCATTTAAAGAAAATAAAATAAGTAAATTAAAAATTAGGCTTTTCATAATGGTTGGTTTTAGGATGTTGGGTTTATCTCTTTTCACAGGACAAATTTACGGCAGCTGTGCTATGTAAAACAAGTGTTTTTATAAAGCTGAGTGCGATTTATCAAACTTTGTATTGCAAACGATTTAAATTGATAAGTTGATAAATTTCTAATGCTTAAGTTGTCATTTTATCATAGATCAAAAAAGTGGTAACATTGTCTTAATATCTCGATGATAATCTAGATATAAATTAAACTCAGGAGAGGTTAATATTTTTAGCTATTTAAGCTTTTTTAGGTCAAAAATTAGATCGAACAATCTACACTGACCATCATCCCAGCAGCAATTTGTTCTTGGGTTAAGAGAAAGGTGATTTGGCTATCCCTATAGCCATCACATTTTGCCTTGCAAGGATTGGGATATTGATTTTCTCCTACATAAACGGGGTTATATTCACTAGTACAAATACAAGAAATAGTGTCTTGCTGTTTACACGCTACTATAAGTAATACAAGTAGCCAAAAAAATCTTTTCATAGGGTAAGACAAAAAAAGCCTCCAATATACTTGGAAGCTTTGTGGGTGTTGAGGGATTCGAACCCCCGGCCTCTACCCTGTCAAGGTAGCGCTCTAAACCAACTGAGCTAAACACCCTTCACTGGCGAAGATACAAATTCACTTAAATAATCGTCGCTATTTAAGGGAATAAATAGGAGGTAAAAATTAAAAATCAAATTGTAGATTTATAACATATATCTCTACATTTGTTAAAAAATAACGATGAAAATAGGTACCCCTAAAGAAATCAAAAACAACGAATCTCGTGTAGGTCTGAACACAGCAAGCGTTAGTGCTTTGGCAAAACAAGGACATGAAATATTCATCGAAAAAGGCGCTGGACTAGGTAGCGGCTATAGCGACCAAGATTATATAACCGCTGGAGCAACTATTTTAAATAGTGCTAAAGAAGTTTATCAAATCGCGGAGATGATTGTAAAAGTTAAAGAGCCACTTGCGGCAGAGTACGATCTTATACAAGAAGGACAAGTTCTCTTTACTTATTTTCATTTTGCTTCTTCCCTATCCCTGACAAAAGCAATGATGGCAAAAAAGGCCGTCTGTATCGCCTATGAAACTGTTGAAGATGATCAAAAACGACTTCCCTTACTAACGCCTATGTCTGAGGTTGCCGGTAGGATGTCCATACAACAAGGTGCCAAATTTTTAGAGAAACCCAAAGGGGGAAAAGGCATCCTACTGGGCGGAGTTCCAGGCGTACATCCAGCGAATGTTATGATTATTGGCGCTGGTGTAGTGGGCACTGAAGCCGCTAAAATGGCTGCTGGACTAGGGGCTAATGTCTCTTTATTAGACATCAACCTCAATCGATTGCGGTATCTCAGCGAAGTGCTTCCGGCGAATATTACTCCTTTATACTCCAGTCATGAAACCATAGTCAATCTCCTTAAAGAAGTTGATTTAGTGATCGGGGCTGTATTAATTCCAGGAGCTAAAGCTCCAAAGATCATCAAGAAGGACATGCTAAGTATAATGAGTCCAGGAACCGTCTTAGTCGATGTTGCAGTAGATCAAGGAGGTTGCTTTGAAACTTGCCAGCCCACAACGCATGAATCTCCTACTTATACCGTAGACGGCATCTTACATTATTGTGTTGCGAATATCCCGGGTGCAGTTCCTATGACTGCCACTAATGCGTTAAACAACGTCACCCTTCAATTCACAGAAATGATTGCGAATAAAGGATGGAAAAAAGCCTGCCGTGATAATAAAATGCTCTCCAAAGGACTAAATATGGTCGATGGGAAAATTGTCTATAAAGCGATCTCAGATACTTTTGCCCTACCCTTTTATGAGAATGCCATTTGATTCCGTAATTTTAAGCGATTGAAATCGCTTATGATTGTAGCACTAGAAAAGATTGTCGGTCAAAACAATGTTTTGGCCCACGGAAAAGAAACCTCCAGGTTTACGCATATCTGGAAAACAGACTTACCCTTGCAGGCCCTTGCCGTTGTTTTCCCAACCAGTACAGAAGAACTATCTGCTGTCATGAAGCTCTGTAATCAAGAAAAACAAGAGGTAGTTGTACACGGTGGTTTAACAAATCTTGTGGGTGCTACCCAAACCGAGAAAAAGCAACTTGTCATTTCTTTAGATAAGATGAATCAAATTGAAGAGATTGATGAAAAAAGCAGAACCATCACTGTGCAAGCGGGCGTTATTCTCGAAAATGCCATTGATGCAGCTGCAGAAAAAAATCTATTTCTCCCATTGAGTTTTGGCGCAAAAGGCTCTGCACAAGTAGGTGGAGTGGTTTCTACTAATGCTGGTGGATTAAGGGTTTTTCGTTATGGCATGACCCGCCAGATGGTCTTAGGACTCGAAGCCGTTCTTCCAGATGGAACAATTATCTCTTCTTTAAAAAAGATCATCAAAGACAATTCTGGCTATGATTTAAAACAGCTTTTTATTGGCGCAGAAGGCACCTTAGGCATCATTACTAAAGTAGTCTTTAGGCTTCAAGAAAAACCGCAAAGTCGCTCTTCTGCCATCGTTGGTATAAACGACTATGAACAAGTGATTCAAATGCTCAAGCACATGGAAAAAGGTTTAGCAGGTACCCTAACAGGCTTTGAATTAATGTGGCAGAGAACATATAAAGCCATGACCCAACCCCCTTCTGGCTACACAGCTCCACTCCCAAATCACTACCGCTATTATGTCTTTATTGAAAGTTTAGGAAGTGACACTAGCAATGACTTTAATCGTCTAGAGACCTTGATAGGCGAAGCCCTAGACAATGGAATCGTTGAAGATGGGGTTTTAGCGCAAAGTGAGCGCGAATTGCAAAGTATATGGAAAATAAGAGAAGATGTCTCTGTGCTGGCAGATCAAGCACAATATGACCAGCACTTTGATATTAGCCTGCCCATTCCAGTAATTGGCGAAGAGGTGGATCGTGCCATTGAAAAATTAGAGACTTTAGACTTCGTCGAAAAAATCTTCCCATTTGGCCATGTGGCCGACGGAAATATTCATTTTATCATTGGGAAAAAAGACAATTCACCTGAAATTATCGAAGCGATCAATGCCATTATTTATGCTGAATTAGCCAAACACAAAGGCTCTGTCTCTGCCGAACATGGAATTGGCTTAGATAAGAAAGCTTATTTATCTACTTCAAGAACTGCCAATGAAATTGCTTTAATGGGTTTACTCAAAAAAACCTTAGACCCAAAAGGGATTTTAAACCCAGGAAGAATTATCAGTCTTTAATTCTCTTCTTTGATCTTAATCGTTAGGTTCCTTATGTTTAAGTTAAAAGGATAACGCACATGCTGTATCACATATTTAGGGATACTATTGTGGTCTAGTGGATCAGAATTAGCAGCTGTCTCTGTGGTGTCTAAATACCCGTCTCCGTCGTCGTCATTATCTTCATTATTGCCATAACCATCCCCGTCTGTATCAAATTGCTCGTTAGCATCAAAAGGAAATACATCGACTAAATTAGTCACCCCGTCTCCATCGGTGTCTTCAGAAGGAGTGGCGGTAGAGGTATTCGCTACAGGTGTACTTGTATTTGTTGCGGCTGGATCTAGTTCTAAGGGAACTAATCTTGTCAGCATTGTAAGCGGCTCTTTCACCATACGAATAGTAAAGTCTGACTTAGAAGGTAGTTCTAAAATAACATGCTCAAAATACTCTTCATTAATTCTAGAGGCGGTCCAAATTGGGATACTGTCGTATTCTATCGAAAAACGTTTTTTCCCAGGATATGCAATGGGAGAGTCAATACGCATATCGTCTGCAGTGGCATCTTGAGAAGAAACATAACTAACAATTGTAGGCGAAGCCAAAGAGGTTCCAGTTATACTAGTATTATCAATATAAATAACCGATTGACGCTCTAACTTATAATCGAATTCTAAAATAAGATTGTTGCGTGGAAAATCTTCAAAGGATTTACGGGCAGCCACCTTATGGGTAGAAGTATAAGGTACTGTGACCCAATTTGTATAGAAATTACCCTCAGCGTCTGTTGGCTGGGTAAAATCTGTCAAGACAGTATCGGTCCCTGTTTTTGACCAAACCAAAGGGTCATTATCTCCAAAAGTAAGATCATCTTTATAATACATTTCGATAAAATTCTCGTAATAACGACTATCGCTATCTTCTGTATTATACACCTTTAAACCTACATCATAACGCCCAAAGGCGTTGTATTCAACTGACTCTGTGACTTCACTAATACTGTCATTCGTGATTGCTCCAGGAAAAGCCCATTCAAGACTATCGATATTACTCGCCGACGCGATAAAACTCACATTGAAAGTTGGTGAACCGATATTAGTTCCCACTCCTATCGTTCTAGAAGTTGAAATAAAAGAAGCCGAAATATTCCCAGTATTTTCCCAATCAGGATTTAGCGTGTTTTGCTGCGCTGTAGGAGGTTCATACATAGGAGGAACACAGCCTATCCAAAAGGCAAAAGAAAAGACCAACAAAACGCTAAGTCGTTTCAGCTCCATAGCCAAAAATAAGTTTTATTTATGATATAAATAATGAATAAATTAATTCAATAAAAAAAGGCCCAATCAATGGACCTTTTAAAAGTATGAACAGCATTTGCTTAAGCTGCGTTTTCTTTCTTGATCAAGTTTAAAGCAGAACCTTCTTTAAACCATTCAATCTGTTGTGCGTTATAAGTATGGTTTGCCAAAATAGTATCTTTTGATCCATCGGCGTGAACCACCTCAACAGTAATTTGCTTTCCAGGAGCAAAATCTTTTAAATCTACAAAGTTGAAAGTGTCGTCTTCTTGAATAAGGTCATAATCTGCCTCATTCGCAAAGGTAATTCCTAACATCCCTTGTTTCTTTAAGTTGGTTTCGTGTATACGTGCAAACGATTTTACTAGAACCACTTTAACTCCTAAGAATCGGGGCTCCATTGCCGCGTGTTCACGAGAAGAACCTTCTCCATAGTTGTGGTCTCCCACAACAACTGTTTCAATTCCAGCAGCTTTGTATTCACGTTGTACATCTGGTACTCCACCATACTCCCCTGTCATTTGATTTTTGACAAAGTTTGTTTTTTGATTGTATGCATTAACTGCTCCAATCAAACAGTTGTTAGAGATATTATCTAAATGCCCGCGGAAACGCAACCATGGACCAGC
Organism: Candidatus Arcticimaribacter sp.; assembly: GCA_965658115.1. Classification (GTDB taxonomy): domain Bacteria; phylum Bacteroidota; class Bacteroidia; order Flavobacteriales; family Flavobacteriaceae; genus Arcticimaribacter. Next base: position 18,146 of record CBFHRA010000021.1, read on the forward strand.
CATAGAGATGTGATCCGTAGTACATTTTCCATGTGCTTTGATTAATAATTTTGCACCAGAAAGGTTTTCTCCATCCCATGGTTTAAAGGGAGTTAAAAGCTGTAAACGCTCTGAAGTTTCACTTACCACCACATTTACTCCTGAACCGTCTTCTACAGGAGCGAGGTAACCATTATCTTCTACGTCAAAACCTTTCGGTGGTAACTCCATTCCAGTAGGTGGATCTAAGCTTACTTCTTCTCCGTTTTGATTGATCAACTTGTCCGTTAAAGGATTGAAATCTAGGCGACCTGATATAGCGACTGCAGCAACCATTTCTGGAGATGCTACAAAGGCATGGGTATTAGGGTTACCATCTGCACGTTTTGAGAAGTTTCTATTAAAGGAGTGAATAATCGAGTTTTTTTCTTGCTTATCTGCTCCTTCTCGTGCCCATTGACCGATACATGGTCCACAAGCATTAGTGAAAATCTTTGCGTTTAAGTCTTCAAAAACACTTAATAAGCCATCTCTTTCTGCCGTATAACGTACTTGCTCAGAACCTGGGTTAATTCCAAATTCTGCTTTAGTGACTAAACCTTTATCAACCGCTTGTTTTGCAATTGAGGCTGCACGCGATAAATCTTCATAAGAAGAGTTTGTACAAGACCCAATTAACCCCCATTCAACTTGCAATGGCCAATCATTTTGTTTAGCAACCTGAGACATCTCTGCAATAGGTGTTGCTAAATCTGGTGTAAATGGTCCATTCAAATGAGGACTTAAAGTACTTAAGTCAATCTCGATTACTTCGTCAAAATATTGTTCAGGGTTCGCATATACTTCTGCGTCAGCAGTTAGGTGTTCTTTGACAGCATTGGCAGCATCAGCTACATCATCACGACCAGTAGAACGCAAATAACGTTCCATTGACTCATCATATCCAAAGGTAGAAGTGGTTGCTCCAACTTCTGCTCCCATATTACAGATGGTTCCTTTTCCAGTACAAGACATGGCTTCAGCGCCTTCTCCAAAATATTCTATAATTGCACCGGTCCCCCCTTTAACAGTAAGGATACCAGCAACTTTTAAAATCACATCTTTTGGTGCAGTCCAACCGTTTAATTTCCCGGTTAGTTTTACCCCAATTAGTTTTGGGAATTTTAATTCCCATGGCATATCTGCCATAACGTCTACAGCATCTGCACCACCTACCCCAATGGCTAGCATACCTAGTCCACCTGCGTTAACGGTATGTGAATCTGTTCCAATCATCATTCCTCCTGGGAAAGCATAATTTTCTAAAACTACTTGGTGGATAATTCCAGCACCTGGTTTCCAAAATCCAATCCCGTATTTATTCGAAACAGACTCTAAAAAGTTAAATACCTCAGCAGAAGTAGAGTTCGCTGATTTTAAATCCACTTCAGCTCCAGATTTAGCCTGGATTAAGTGGTCACAGTGTACCGTTGTAGGCACAGCAACCTTTTGTTTTCCAGCTTGCATAAACTGCAATAAAGCCATTTGTGCCGTGGCATCTTGACAAGCAATTCTATCTGGTGCAAAATCAACATAATCTGCTCCTCTGGTATAAGGACGTTCAGATTTTCCATCCCATAAGTGAGAATACAAAATCTTTTCAGACGCTGTTAAAGGTTTACCAGTTAATTTTCGTGCTTCAGCAACACGATCTTCTAATCGTGCGTAGACTGCTTTGATCATTTCAATGTCAAATGCCATAATCCTATTGATTTAATTTGGACAAAATTACAAAATTAAGCGTTTAGAATTCTTCTGTATTATAGAATAAATTGATGTTTCAAAAAATTATACAAATCCCAGTAGAAGTGTTTAAAATCAGAGTAAAAACTAGCCCTGTGTTATAAATCTCACTTTTCAACTTTGTTTTAAAGAAAATAAATCAAACCCTTTTTGAGTGTTTCTTAGAAATAAAGTACCTTTTAAAAATCAAATTAAAAATCGTGAGTGAATTATTTCAAAAATACAAAGGGCTATTATTGGTCCTCTTTTTAGGACTCTTTATCAGCTTTGTAGACGGTTATGTCCTTAGCGGGCAATTTAAAGGGGTAGAAGAATACAAACATTTTATTTATATCGCTGCGCTATTAATAGGTCTCGCTGTTGTATTGAGCATTTTACTCAAGGAAGGCCCAGCCGAAGAATAAGCCTTATCTTTGCCAAAAAAAGATGCAGCATTTTTCAAAAGAAACAATTGATGCTTTAGCGATACGCTATAAAAACAACTTAATCAATAGTATTTCTGGCTATAAATCAGCTAATCTAATTGGCACTAAAAGCAAGGCGGGTAATACCAATCTCGCTGTCTTTAACTCCATTGTTCATTTGGGGAGTAATCCCGCGTTATTAGGCTTTATCTTACGCCCTACCACGGTCCCTAGACACAGCTACCAAAACATGCAAGAAACGGGGTTTTTTACCATCAACCATATTAGCAAAGACCAAATCGAAGATGCCCACCACACTTCGGCGAAGTATCCTGATAATGTTTCTGAATTCGATCAAACAAATCTCAAAGAGGAATACAAAGCAGATTGCATTGCTCCATTTGTCAAAGATGCGCCGGTACAAATTGCGTGTCGCTATGTCAATGATTACCTCATTAAAGAAAATGACACCCTTTTAGTGGTTGGCGCCGTAGAACATTTATTTGTACAAGAAGAAATGCTACTCGAAGACGGCTATGTACAATTAGACAAAGGAGAAGTTGTAACAGTCAATGGTATAGATGGCTATGCCTTACCCCAACTGCTAGCGCGTTTCCCTTATGCCCGACCAAAAGAATAAGCATGGAATTTATTTCAAACGCCCTTTATGATTATGTTGTGGCCCACTCACAAGAAGAGCCGCAACTTTTGGCAGATCTATCCCGACAAACACATCTAAAAGTGTTACAACCGCGCATGTTGAGTGGACCCTTACAAGGACGGTTTTTAAGTGTTTTGGCTAAATTATTACAACCTAAAAAGATCTTGGAAGTAGGAACCTTTACCGGTTATGCTACCCTTTGTTTGGCCGAAGGCCTCCCAAAAGACGGCCAAATTGACACCCTGGATAAAAACGAAGAACTGGTCGATTTTCAACGGTCCTTTTTTGATCGTTCTCCCTGGGGGGAACAAATTCATCAACACTGTGGGGATGCCACAACAATTATCCCAACGCTTGAAGGGGAATATGATTTAGTATTTCTAGATGCAGATAAAAAGAATTACCTCAATTATCTAGAGCTATTACTCCCAAAAATAAAAACAGGCGGTTTATTGCTGTCTGACAATGTGTTGTGGAGCGGAAAAGTCTTAGAAGAAACTCAAAAAAACGATCGAGACACCGCGGTGTTAAAAGAATTTAATCAAAAGCTTGCCAGGCATCCCCATTTTGAAACGGTCTTGCTCCCTTTGAGAGACGGACTAACCTTAAGTCGTAAAATCTAACCCTTGCGTTTGACAGAGTTGGTCAATTGATCAAAGCCTTCTTTTACTTGATCGATTTCTTTTTTGATATCTGCGCCTATTTCTTTTGTTGGATCAATATCTGCTGACTTTTGGATCTCAGATTTAATCTCATTTGTGGCTTGCTTTACCTGGGTAATCCCTTTGGCTAAGCCTTTTGCAATAGAAGGGATTTTATCTGCCCCAAAGATGAGCAAGACAATAAAAAAGATAAAGACAATCTCTGCACCACTAATGAATAACATGGACTTTGTTTTTGTCAAATATAACTCAAAAAAAAAGCAGCGAAAAAATATCGCTGCTTTTTACTGTATCAGAAAGAAGATTTTTATCCTTTTACTTTGCTTTTAAATTGATCAAAATCAGAGTCGGCCTCTTTTTTAGGCCATGCATTGTTATTTAGATTAACATCTGCAGTAGCTGCATCTGGATCGACAGTTACCCCGACTAATTCTTTATCGGAAGTGACTAATTTGCTGACAGAAGCATCGTTTTTACGCCATACTTGCACGGGATAAGTAACGCGTTCTGTTGAGCCATCTGCATAACTGTACTCAACGATAATGGGCATTACAATTCCCCCAGGTTTTTCAAATTCGATCTCATAGAAATACTTAGGAAGTGTTTTTCCTTCCTCTAGATTCTCTGCTAAAATGGTTGAATGATCTGTAAATTCGCCTTCGGCCAAAGAAGGATCAAATTCTTCACTATCGCCTGCAACCATAAAGACAGAAGGACTTAAATCATTTGCGGTCATGCCATAGTTGGCTAACATATCTGTCACCTCTTTACTAGGAGTGGGAGAAACATAATAGCGTTTTACTTCTTTTACGCCTATATCAACCACATCTGTAGAATAAAACCATCCTCTCCAGAACCAATCTAAGTCCACTGCAGAAGCGTCTTCCATGGTACGGAAGAAATCTTCGGGTGTTGGGTGCTTGAACATCCAGCGTTGCGAATAGGTTTTAAAGGCAAAATCAAACAAGTCTTTCCCCATAATGGTTTCACGAAGAATATTGAGTGCTGTCGCTGGTTTTCCATAGGCATTTGGCCCTAATTGGAAAACATTTTCTGGGTTAGACATAATAGGGCTAATGAAGTCTTGATCCCCGGACATATATCGTACAATTTTAGAAGGATCACCTCTTCTAGAAGGATAATCTTCTTGGAATTCTTGTTCGGTTAAGTACTGCATAAAGGTATCTAGACCTTCGTCCATCCACCCCCATTGGCGCTCGTCTGAGTTGACAATCATCGGGAAGTAGTTGTGTCCAACTTCGTGAATGATCACACTAATCATTCCGTATTTTGTCCGGTCAGAATAAGTTCCATCTTCATTAGGACGACCATAGTTCCAGCAAATCATAGGATATTCCATTCCTTGATTTTTCGCATGTACAGAAACCGCCTTAGGATAAGGATAATCAAAGGTGTATTTAGAATACACTTCTAAAGTGTGTGCAACCACACGAGTAGAATATTCTTCCCATAATGGATTTCCTTCTTTAGGGTATAAAGAAGAGGCAATTTTATTTTCACCTCCTACTTTAACAACCATCATGTCCCAGATAAATCTTCTTGATGTGGCAAAGCCAAAATCACGCACGTTTTCTGCTATAAAACGCCATGTTTTCTTTTTAGTTGCTTTTACCTTTTCTTTTTCAATCACCTCATCTTGGGTTACGATCATCACTGGATCGTCATAGGTGTTTAAGGCTTTTTTATAGCGCTGGTATTCTGTTCTTGATAAAACTTCTTTTGGATTTTGAAGTGTCCCTGTCGCTTCCATAACGTGATCTTCTGGAACGGTGATGTTCACTTCATAATTCCCGAAGTTTAAGGCGAATTCCCCATTCCCCCAGAACTGGTAGTTTTGCCAACCCTCAACATCATTATAAACGGCTAAACGCGGAAAAAACTGTGCGATTACATAAGCACGGTTATCGTCTTCGGCAAAATATTCATAACCAGAACGAGCACGGTCTGTCACGTGATTATTGATTTTATACCACCATTTTATCGAAAAGGTGTATTGCGCACCGCTCGCTAAAGGCGAAGGTAAATCAACGCGCATCATTGTTTGATTAATGGTGTGGCGCAATGGACGACCATTGGCATCTTTGACGTGTTCGATATTAAAACCACCGACGAATTTCTCTCCAGTAAATTCATCCACAAATGCTTCTACCCGTCTAAAACTAGGTGCTCCAGAAGGGTTTTTCGCCCCCTCCATATCATTTTCGTTACGAATATTTTGATCTAACTGCACCCATAAATAAGGCAATGCATCTGGCGAGTTATTGGTATAAGTGATGGTTTCATTTCCATAGAGCTTAGTGTTTTCATCATCTAATTCGATGTCCATTTTATAATCCACTTGCTGCTGATAATAATCTACCCCCGGAGCTCCAGAAGCGGTTCTAAATCGGTTAGGCGTAGCAAATTCTTCATACAACTGTTTGAATTTGTTGTCGTTTTTATGCCCTTGAATCGCAGTAGAATCTTGTGCAAAAACTACAGTTGACAAAAGCATAAAAATTGAGGCAAATAGGTACTTTTTCATTCTCTCAAAAATTTAAATTGGCGTTAAATATACTTTAATTTTTGTTGATTAAAGGGTAAAATCAAAAGCAGTTTTTTTACTTGTTAAGAGGAAACTTTTCTTTTGATTAGGTGAACTCACATGAATAATGTTTTGTTGCCCCGAGAGGAAATCGGTTAAGAAAGTAGCCTTTACTTCTAAACGCTTTATTTCGTTAAAAGGCAAAACAATTTCGGCATAAACCACAAGGAGATCATCTTTATATTCTCTTCCCAAATAATCAACGTTTTGCTGGCCTCCATCTAGGGTGATGGCAAGGTTATTCAAATAAAAATCTTTTACAAAGGCATCGATTTCTGCTAGATTCGAGTCAGGTGAAAAAACTACTTTTTGTCCTGTCTCTTTTTGCATTAATGCCTCAATATCTTCTAAGAAAAAACGACTCGTCAACTGCACTTGCTGCTTAGATGGCACCCATTTTATATTAGTTGTACTTAAATAGTAATCGTGGGTTATGGTGAAGGAACACAAAAAAACAAAGAGGATTAAAATGAGTTTACTTTTCATTGTACTGATTTGTTTGATAGGTTTCAAAACACTTTACCACTTGTTCATGCATGTCTTTCTTGTAATAGTCAAGTAACTTACTATTTTCTGAACAGCCTAAAACAAAATCATAAATCTCCCCTTGCTCGAGCGCATAATTTTCTTCAAAAAAATAAAGACCATAAAACTTAATGATACTATACACTGCCTCAAATTGAGCGTCTAGCTTTCTCCTTTTTTTAAGTTTTTTATAATAGCCAGAAAGATGTTTATAAACGGCGTCAATATTTATTCCTCCAGAAATGGGTAATAACAATGTAGAAAGGATCAAGCTTTTCCCAGAGACTATTTTCTCTTTACGCACTCCTTTGTACCCTGGAATACCAACATCATCAAAATTAAGTCTTGGCTTAACATTGCTTAAATCACTTGTAAGACTTCCACTTAAATCGTGGGGTTTTACTACCACCTCATCTAATTCATTTACAAAAGCTTCTAGGTATACGGTGATTTGATCAAGGGCAAATATCTCTGGGGTAATTTCTAAGGCTCTTTTTTCATATTGCACCCCAGAAAAAATTAATTTTTCCCCTATTGCAACCGATATTTCAAAGTAGCCATCGATATCTGTTATTTCGGCTAAGCCGCGATTGGCATTAATCACATGTATACCAGCAACAACTAATTCTGGATGATCAATTTTCCCGCTAAGCAATTTGTATTTCTGTGCTTTTAATATTCC
>CBFHRA010000022.1:0-22683 GCA_965658115.1 Candidatus Arcticimaribacter sp.
TCCCCCGAATAAACTGATTTCTGAAATCCTGTTTCCAGTAAAATAATTTACTGCTTTGTAAAAATCCGGATATCATCGATTTCATAGGTGCCATCACTGGTTTAACCATAGAATAAGTGTTGGGTAAACCCTATTTGTTCAATTCGATGAAAGATTGTGCTTTACACCAACCAAATCTTTATTAGCACAAGGTGGTGCCTTAATGGCAGATCTTCTCGACACTCAACTAGAAGAAAGTGAAAGCGAAACTCATGTAGAACTCAACTTTGCGGTACTAAAACTAAAGCATATTAGAAAGCGTAAAAAGTAAGGGTAACGCTTATAGATTAATCAAGCGTACGAATCACAAAAGCATCTGGAGATTCTTGAAAGATCCCTGAAAATTCTTGTCCCACCTCAATGGCTTTACTCCTTAAATAATCACTGTGGCGATAGCTGTGATAAAGCACATCAAAATCAATTTCGCCTTGCGCATTGATTACCTCATCCCCAGCAAAGTTATAGACATATAAAGATGGATCAGTTGCATCCATAAAGTCTCTATAATCGACTGCATCTAAATCTTCTTGAGTAGGTTCACCCCCATAAAAACTTAAGAAAAGAGTTTGCAAAAATGGATTCATTTGCCTCAAACCATCTAAACTAAATCCTGGGAAAACATTTTCCCATCCATATAAGTCATAAGTACTTTGAGCTGCTATGGCCAGCACGCCTTGAACCTGTGAATTAATATTGTTTTTAAAACCATTCCACTGGGCGATACCCGCTCCAGCTGATGTACCTGCTAAAACTATTTTATTGGTCGGGATATTTAATTGAGTTAAATGACTTTTAATAAAATTGATCACCGCTGTCCCGTCTTCAAGGGCAGAAATTACTCCTTGATTTCCTGGGGTTGTTAGCAAAGTATAATTAGCACTAACAATAGCAATACCACTATCTAGAACAGCTTGCATGGTTTCTAACAAAAGGTCGTCAAAGGCTTGGGCTTTGTCTCCCCCAGTAAATCCTCCACCATGAAAAAAGATAACGACACCTGTAGGGTTTGAATTTTCAGGGAGAAGAATATCGAGTTGTTGTCGTTCTTGATCTCCATAATTAATGTCTTCAAAAAAGCGACCTTCTCCTATGGGGGAAGCGATTTGGGCTACGCCAAAAATACTTTCAAGATCAACAGTTGTGGTGGGGTTATCCTCTTTGGCGCATGCCAATAATAAAAATAAAAATGGGAGGGCGATTAACTTTTTCATAGGTAGGTTTTTTTTTAAAGGTATCACTTTTTGCTTTACTCTTCTAATCCCTCGGGGTAGAGAAAATGATTGTAAGGAAAACGGGTGATGTGAATGTCCCGAATTGCCGCATAAGCACGTTTTCTAAAATCTTCTAAGTTGGACTTATTTAGCGCTGAAATAAACAAGGCATTTCCGTTCATTTTTGCCATCCAGGTATCTTCCCACTCTTCGAGGGTATAGTGCTTAGAGGTTCGTTCTGTGACAAGATCGTCTTCTTCAATCACTTCTGGCGCGTAAGCGTCAATTTTATTAAAGACCATCAAGGTGGGCTTGTCCAGACTGTCAATCTCTTGTAAGATTTGATTGACAGAGGCAATGTGCTCTTCAAAATTAGGGTGAGCAATATCGACGACATGCAATAAAAGATCTGCTTCGATTACTTCGTCTAGGGTACTTTTAAAGGACTCTACTAATTGGGTGGGTAGTTTGCGAATAAACCCTACCGTATCACTTAATAAAAAAGGAAGGTTCCCGATAACGACTTTGCGGACAGTGGTGTCCAGGGTGGCAAAAAGTTTGTTTTCTGCAAAGACCTTACTTTTTGATAAAACATTCATCAGGGTTGATTTCCCCACATTGGTATAGCCGACTAAAGCGACCCTAACTAGGGCTCCACGGTTTCCGCGCTGGGTGGCCATTTGTTTGTCAATTACCGTAAGTTTTTTCTTTAAGAGGGTAATTTTATCACGAACAATACGGCGGTCTGTTTCAATCTCTGTTTCTCCAGGACCGCGCATCCCGATTCCCCCTTTTTGTCTTTCAAGGTGTGTCCACAATCCTTTTAATCGAGGGAGTAAGTATTGGTACTGCGCTAATTCTACTTGGGTGCGTGCATAACTTGTTTGTGCGCGTTGTGCAAAAATGTCTAAGATCAAACCTGTGCGATCAAGGATTTTACACTTTAAGGTTTTCTCAATATTATTTTGTTGTGCGGGGGTTAATTCGTCATCAAAAACCACCGTAGACACATCATTCTCATGGACAAAGGCTTCCACTTCGGCTAACTTTCCACTCCCGATAAAGGTTTTAGGGTTAGGCAGAGCAATCTTTTGCGTGAAACGCTTGATTACTTTCCCTCCAGCTGTTAAGGCAAGAAAATCTAATTCGTCAAGATACTCTTTTGATTGATCTTCATCTTGCTGTGCATTAATAATGCCTACTAATACCGTGTTTTCAACAGCTAAGGTTTTTTTTTCTAGCATGGGTTATAAAGTCTTCCACGATTTAAGTTCGAGTACGTTGCCATCAAAAACAGCATAGGTATAATGCGAAATCCAATCGCCTAAATTGATATATCTGGCTTGTTCGATAGGAATATTTAAAGGGATGTGGCGATGCCCAAAGACGTAAAAGTCTCTGGCTTTTTCTTGATTTTTTCTTTTGACGTATTGCGCTAACCACTCGTTTTCTTCCCCTAAAAAGATAGCGTCTTCTTCTCCTGAAATCATTTTGTTTTTGACAGAGAGATAATGCCCTATACGAATGCCAATATCTGGATGTAGCCAGCGAAAACACCATTGGAAAAAGGAATTAGTAAACACCTTCTTCATGCGTTTGTAGCCTTTGTCATTAGGGCCTAAACCGTCTCCATGTCCTATAAAAAAGCTATTGTCATTAAAGGTGAATTCTGCTGGTGTATGATGCACGGTAATTCCGATTTCTTTTTCGAGATAGTCTAACATCCACAAGTCGTGATTCCCCACAAAAAAATGAATGGGAACGCCTGCGTCTGCCAGCTCTGCTAGTTTTCCTAATACCCGCACAAAGCCTTTTGGGACTACAGTTTTATATTCAAACCAAAAATCAAATAAATCGCCTAACAAAAAAAGTACGCCAACATCTTCTTTGATATGGTCAAGCCATTGAACAAAGATGCGTTCACGGGGAGCACTTTCTTCTGGTGTAGGAGCCCCTAAGTGATTGTCAGAGGCAAAATAAATTTTCTTTCCTTCTGGAAGTTGCATGCGATAATTTATAGTTTAAAGATACTATCTTTCTAACCAATAGCATGAGTAAGGTCATCAATCAAGTCTTGCGCATCTTCTATCCCCACACTTAAACGAATAAGGGAATCAACAACTCCACTCTTCTCGCGTTCCTTTTTAGGGATAGATGCATGGGTCATCGAAGCAGGGTGTCCAGCTAAACTTTCTACTCCACCCAGTGATTCTGCTAGGGTAAAGAGTTTTAGATTTTCGACGATTTTGATGGCTGCTTTATAGTCAGCCCCTTTTGGGATAAAAGATAGCATCCCGCCAAAGTCTTTCATTTGCTTTTTAGCCACGTCGTGATTAGGGTGGGTATCAAAGCCAGGCCAGTACACTTTTTCAATCTGGGGGTGGGCGGCTAGATATTCTGCCACAGCTCTTCCGTTTTCGCAATGGCGTTGCAAGCGAACGTGTAAGGTTTTAATTCCGCGAAGCGTCAAAAAACTATCCATAGGGCCAGGGACAGCACCACTGGCATTTTGTATAAAGGCCAAACGTTCTTGTAAATCATCATCGTTGACTACTAGAGACCCTAAGACAACATCTGAGTGCCCAGCAAGATATTTAGTAGCAGAATGCATCACGATGTCTGCCCCAAAATTGAGTGGTTGTTGTAAATAAGGAGAAGCAAAGGTGTTGTCAACGGCTAATAGTAGATTGTTCTTTTTAGACAAATTTGCTACTGCTTCAATATCGACCACATTCATCATGGGGTTAGTAGGGGTTTCCACCCAAATCAATTTAGTATTACTATTGATGGCTGCTTCTACATTCGCAAGATCATTCATGTCCACAAAGTGGAATTTTAGGCCAAAGCCTTCAAATATTTTAGTGAACAAACGGTAAGAACCTCCATAAAGGTCATTTGTTGAAATCACTTCATCACCAGGTTGCAATAACTTCATCACAGCATCCATGGCAGCTAATCCAGAGGCAAAAGCCAAACCGTGTTTCCCATTTTCGATACTTGCCAAAGATTTTTCTAGGGCTTGACGGGTGGGGTTATGGGTACGGCTATATTCAAATCCTTTATGCCCACCAGGAGTGGTTTGCGCATAGGTAGAGGTTTGATAAATAGGGGGCATTACTGCGCCATAAGCTGGGTCTGGGGCTTGCCCTCCGTGAATGGTTGCACTGTTAAATCGCAATTTCTTTTCCATGTGGTATCTTCAAAAATAGAATTACAAAGGTAAGAGATTCCCTTGATTTCTCTTTGCTTTGACTAATTTTGATTTACTTTGCTTAAAAGGTGAAAATCAATGCATTTATTTTATTATTTAAGTAGCTGTGATACCTGCAAAAGGATCATGAAAACCCTAGCTTTAAGTGACGATATTAAACAAATTGATATCAAAAAAAGTCCTTTGACAGCAGCACAATTAGAGGCGCTTTATCAGCACAGTGAGTCTTATGAAGCACTCTTGAATAAACGCGCACAAAAATTAAAAGAAATCGATAAAAGCAGCCTAGATGAAGCTGCCATAAAAAGCTTATTACTCTCGCATTATACCTTTTTAAAAAGACCTGTTTTGTTGTACAAAAACAAGCTGTATATCGGTAACGCAAAAGCAACTGTTGCTCAAGCGAAAGAGGCCCTAGATGGATAAGAGACTGCTCGCACTGTTTGCGGCAATAGGCGCCACCACGATTTATGGGCTTAATCACACCATCATGAAGGTGATTATGCCAGATTATATTGGTCCCTACGGCTTAGTACTTTTACGGGTTATTACTGCCAGTATCCTTTTTGGTGGCTTGAGTTTATTTTATCCTACAGAAAAAATTGAACGAGAAGATTACCTTAGAATCTTTGCTGCGACCGCCTTTGGCATGTGCCTTAATATGGTGTTTTTTATCCGTGGTTTAAGTCTTTCTACTCCCATTAACAGCTCAGTAATTATCACCATTATGCCCATTATAGTGATGTTACTTTCCTGGATATTTTTAAAAGAAAAAATTACTTCATTAAAATTTATGGGGATCGTTTTAGGTTTTGGCGGAGCCTTAACCTTAGTGTTATACGGCAGTTCTTTTACTAAAAATGCGCCTAATATTCCGTTAGGGAATGCCATGATGTTGATCAATGCTTTTAGCTATGGAGCCTATTTAGTGATCATGAAACCCATTACAAAAAAGTACCAAGTCATCACCTTGATGAAATGGATGTTCCCGCTGGGAGTGTTAATAAATTTACCCTTTGGCACAAAAGAATTACTGGCGGTAGAGTGGCAGTTATTGCCTTTTGATGCCTTGTGGAGAATAGGTTTTGTTTTACTTTTCACAACCTTTTTCGCCTATTTGTTAAACATGTACGCGCTTAGAGAAGTGCCCCCTACAACCATAGGTGTCTTAACATATGTACAGCCCATTATAGCTATTGTTTATGCGACACTTACCGGGAACGATCAAATGGATTTTATCAAATCATTAGCAACACTACTCGTATTTACGGGGGTGTATTTAGTAACAAAAAAAGTTCAAAGAGCGGTCGATTCTGTCCCACAAAAAGACATTTAAAATCGTTTTCGAAAACAATTGAAATGATTTTAGCTTCATTTTTGTAATTCTACTTTTTAGCCATTACATTTAGCTGAACAAATGCAGTAACATGAAAAAGATTTTTACACTCCTACTCGTTTCTACCTTAATCGCTTGTGGATCCTCTAGCGAAAAAAAAGAAGATGGATTTAAATTTAATCGTACCAAAAAAGAAGAGACAAAGGCGGTAAGCGAAAAAACAACTACCCCCATTGATTTAGAGAATAAAGGAATAGGTCCTATCAAGGATCTTGTTTTTGATAGCACAATAGACGATGCGATGGTCGCAGAAGGAGCTGCTGCATTTAAACAAAAATGTACCGCCTGCCATAGAGCCGAGGGTAAATTAATTGGTCCAGCAATGAAAGGTATCTATGAGCGTCGTCACCCAGCATGGGTCATGAATATGTTATTAAACCCGACCGAAATGGTCAAGGAAGATCCCATCGCTAAAGCATTATTAGCAGAGTACAACAATATTTTGATGATTAATCAAAACTTGAGTCAGGAAGAAGCGAGAGCTATCGCAGAGTACCTGCGCAGCTTATAAAGCCCACTTTTTCCCGCCAGTAGTTTCTTGTAAATCTACACAACCTTTTTGTTGTCCTGGTACGGGTGCATAGGCGAGATGCTCTTTCCCTATAATGGCATTGCCTTCAAAAGCGCGAATGGCCAATGAACGTAGGTTAAATAAATAACTTTGACACACTCCTTCAATAGGTGGCGCACCAGCAGTACCATCTTCTAAACCAGCTAAATAAGCGTTAAATGCTTCTCCTCTTGTGGCTAGATCCTCTGGTGAAGCACGTAAAAATTTATTGAGCTGTACATCGATATCCTCGGCAGTTAGATCTGCAGCATTCTCTTTTCCAGCAGCAGCTAACGCAACCCCAGTGAAAATACCTGTGGCCATTTTAGCAAATTCTTGCTCGTCTTTACCACTTACATTCGCGAGGTATCCATCGATAAACTGAATTAAATTTAAATCACTTGCTCCAGGAACATTCGCAGTTGTGGGTAACATCACATCAATGATTTTAGCCATCACAGTTGCATTCTCTTGGGATAATAAGGTGGGTGCCCAACCTGCTTCAGTCGTTTGACAACTTTGCAATAAGCTTGCTACCGTGGGCGTTAAAGTAAGTGCTCCAAATGATAGCCCTATGTTTTTTAATGCGGTTCTTCTTTGCATAATATTTACTTTACAGGTTGTTCTTTTTTAATTCTTCAACGGCAAAGTTTACTGCACGAGCAGTAAGCGCCATATAAGTTAATGATGGGTTTACATTTCCAGCAGAAGTCATACAAGCTCCATCTGTAACAAAAACGTTTGCTACTTCATGTAATTGATTGTTTCCATTCAAGACAGAAGTTTTAGGATCACGACCCATTCTTGCAGTTCCCATTTCGTGGATTCCTAATCCCAAGTGATAGTCATTGTCATATCCTTGGACATTTTTAAACCCAGCTTCTTCTAACATGTTAATTGCTTGCTCTTTCATGTCTTTACGCATGGCAAGCTCGTTGTCTTTTATATCGGCATCAAAAGTAACGGTGGGTAATCCCCATTCGTCAAGCTTTTCATAATCTAAGTACATGCGATTTTCATGATAAGGCAATACCTCGCCAAAACCGTTTAATCCCATGGTCCATCCTCCTGGATTCAACAGGGCTTCTTTAAATTCTGGTCCATAGGCCATTTCTTTGACATTTTCTGTCCACGAACCGCGACCTGCACCACCTTGATAACCATAACCACGCAAGTAATCTTTACGATCTGTTTCGCCACCTATATTTCTAAAGCGGGGAATATAAATTCCGTTAGGTCTTCTTCCAGTGTAGTATTTGTCATTAAAGCCATCATACTCACCATATGCTCCAACCTGGAAATGGTGATCCATAATATTGTGACCTAGTTCTCCCGAAGCATTCCCCATTCCATTAGGGAAGTGTTCAGATTTTGATTGTAATAAGATCGAAGTAGAAGCTACTGCAGAGGCACATAAGAAAACAACTTTGGCATTAAAGACCATGGATTCTTTTGTTTCTGCATCAATTACACGAACGCCAGAAGCTTTCTTCGTTTCAGGGTCATAAATTACTTCATGTACAATAGAGTTTGGACGTAAAGTCATATTTCCTGTCGCTTCTGCCATAGGCAAAGTAGAAGAGTTACTACTAAAATACCCCCCAAAAGGACATCCTCTCATACAGCGATTTCTATATTGACAATTGATACGACCAGCACCCGGTTTTGTCCCCTCGGTTAAATGAGCAGTACGACCTATAGTGAGTACACGATCTGAGTATTTTTCTGCGATAGACTCTTTTAAGTGCTCTTCAACACACATTAGTTCCATCGGTTTGAGATATTCCCCGTCAGGAAAATGATCTAATCCTAATAATTCACCAGAAATTCCAGCATGTTGTTCTACATAAGAGTACCATGGAGCAATGTCTTCATAGCGAATGGGCCAGTCTACTGCAACCCCATCTTTTAAATTTGCTTCAAAATCAAAATTACTTAGGCGGTAACTTTGTCTCCCCCACATGATAGAGCGCCCCCCTACATGGTATCCGCGACACCAGTCGAATTGCTTGTCCTCGTTATAAGGGTGTTTGATATCATCTACAAAAAAATGTTTTGAATCTTCTCTAGTGGTATATCCAGTTCGGCTTTGCTTAGGTTGTCTCTCTCTGGCCTCGTTTGTAATTACGTTTCCGTGAGGGAAATCCCATGGGTCTTTATTCATCGTAGGATAATCCTCTATATGCTTGACCATTCTACCGCGCTCTAAGACTAATGTTTTTAGTCCTTTCTCTGTCAACTCTTTAGCGGCCCAACCGCCACTTATTCCAGTCCCTACAACGATGGCATCGTACTGGGCTTCAAAATTAGCATTGCTCATATTTTGGGTGATTTTATTCTCACCAAATTAGGGCTTAGTAATGAGCTTTCCTCAATATTCTTCTTTAATTATATCAAAATATTAATTTAAAACGTTTTCGTTTGAATAAATAAAAAACCACAATGGCATGAATCTTTAGTTCTTTTAAGTATTATTACATTGTTTTAATTAATTTGACTTACTTATGGAACGCAGAAAATTTATTCAAAATAGTTTAGCCCTAAGCCTTGGCGCGACTGCCCTTGGCTCTTTATCCGCTAACACATTAGCGGAGAGCTTTTTAAGCCCAAATCTAGCTACAACACCCTTTTTTAAACTTTCTTTAGCACAATGGTCTTTGCACAATGCCATTCAAAAAGGAGACTTAAACCCCTATGATTTTGCTGCTAAAGCAAAAGAATTAGGATTTGAAGGAATCGAATATGTCAATGATCTCTATAGAGATGTTATGACCGCAAAAGACAAAAACGCTGCTTTAAAGCAATTTATCTCCCAGTCAAATGCAAAAGCAAAAGAACATGGAGTCAAGAACGTCCTTATTATGATCGATGGTGAAGGTGACCTTGCGGTACCTAGTGCAAACGAGCGCATTAAAGCCATTGATAATCACAAAGCATGGGTAGAAACTGCGGCGGCAATGGGCTGTCATTCTATTCGTATTAATCTTTTTGGGGAACGCAATGAACAAGCTTGGAAAGTACAAGCTGCAGAGAGTATGCTCAAATTAGGAGAATTCGCTGCTCCTTATAACATTAATATTATTGTAGAAAATCACGGTTATCTTTCTTCAAACGCAGCCCTAGTGATGGAAATGCTAGCAGAAGTGAATCTAGCCAATTGCGGAACACTTCCCGACTTTGGCAACTTCTGTTTAGAACGATCAAAAGGAGCAAGATGGGGTGGAGCATGTGTCAAAGAATACGATCGTTATAAGGGCGTAGAAGAATTGATGCCCCGCGCTTTTGCCGTGAGTGCGAAATCACATGACTTTGATGGGCAAGGAAATGAAAAACACACCGATTATTTACGCATGCTAAAACTGGTGAAGTCTGCCGGATATACAGGATTTATAGGTGTAGAATACGAAGGTAGAGGCTTGTCTGAAATTGACGGAATCCTCGCCACAAAACAATTATTGCTAGATAAAGCCAAACTCATCGTTTAATCAATACCATTAACCAAAATGAATTCAACAACTAAATTTCAATTATCCTTTATGATGTTCCTCCAATTTTTTATTTGGGGTGGGTGGTTTGTTACCCTTGGAACATTTTTAGGAAACAATCTAGGGGCAAGTGGAGCAGAAACGGCCATGGCCTTTTCAACACAATCCTGGGGGGCGATTATTGCACCCGTCTTTATTGGATTAATCGCCGATCGCTATTTTAATGCAGAACGCATCTTAGGAGTGTTACACCTTATCGGGGGTGGCTTGATGTATCTCATGGCACAAGCAGGTGATTTTGATACTTTTTACCCTTATGTCTTTGGGTATATGTTAGTTTATATGCCCACCCTTGCCTTAGTTAATTCTGTTTCTTTTAATCAAATGAAAGATCCAGCAAAAGAGTTTTCTTTCATTCGTGTCTTTGGGACCATTGGATGGATCGTCGCAGGATTAGTGATTAGTTACCTTAGTTGGGATGCGCCAGATGCCATTGCTGCAGGAGCATTAGCGAATACCTTTTTAATGGTCTCTGGAGCTTCATTTATTTTAGGGCTATTTAGTTTTACCTTACCTAAAACCCCACCCTCAAATACAGGAGGAGAATCTTTGTCAATAGGAGACCTTCTAGGCTTTGATGCATTAAAATTATTAAAGGATCGCAACTTTTTGATGTTTTTTATCACTTCTGTTTTAATTTGTATTCCTTTGGCCTTTTATTACCAGCAAGCCAATCCTTTCTTAGTAGAATTAGGCATGGAAAACCCTACAGGTAAAATGACCTTAGGACAAATTAGCGAAGTATTATTCATGTTACTTCTCCCAGTTTTCTTTAAAAAGTTTGGATTCAAAAAAACAATTCTAGTTGGAATGCTCGCATGGGCAGTGCGTTATGCTTTGTTTGCCTATGGCAATGCAGGTGAATTAACTTTTATGTTGCTTATAGGAATAGCACTCCACGGGATCTGTTATGATTTCTTTTTCGTTTCGGGACAAATTTACACTGACTTTAAAGCCGGTGAAAAAGTAAAAAGTGCAGCACAAGGCTTAATCACTTTAGCTACCTATGGCGTAGGAATGCTAGTTGGGTTTTGGGTAGCTGGAAAAATTTCTGACACCTATTTACTCGAAAACGGAACCCACAACTGGGAAATGATTTGGATTCTTCCTGCTGCTTTTGCCATTGGAGTACTCGTCTTATTTATGCTTATCTTTAAAGACGAAAAAATAGAAATTAAAGAAGAATAAATTGAGTCATAAAATACGTTTAGGAGTTTTAGGCGGCGGTGGGGATTCCCTTATTGGTGGAGTTCATCGCATCGCCTCAAACATGTTTGATCGCTATCAAATTGTAGGAGGATGTTTTAACCCTAATCCTTCAGAAAATAAAAGTTTTGCAGAACATATCGGGGTCCCTTTAAGCCGGGTTTACGACACCTTTGAAGATTTAATTGCAGCAGAAATTCAACTTCCTGAAGCAGAACGCATAGAAGTTGTTTCTGTTTTAACACCGAATTTTCTTCACTTTCCTATGGCAAAAAAGCTGCTGGAAAATGGCTTTAATGTGATCTGTGAAAAACCTTTAACCACCACCCATGCAGAGGCTCTAATATTAGAGGCGATCCAAAAAAAACAACAAGTTGTTTTTGCCGTCACCTATACCTATACAGGGTATCCCATGATTCGTCAAATGAAGCAAATGATTGCCGATGGGGTAATTGGAGAAGTACAAAAGGTAGATTTACAATATTATCAAGGCTGGATTAACCCTTTTATGCATCAACCAGATTTAAGAAAATCTGTCTGGCGCCTTGATCCCGAAAAAGGAGGGCTAAGCTGCTGTATAGGAGATATTGGAACCCATGCCTTTGACATGGTAGAATATGTTACCGGGATGCGGGTAAAGCAACTATTAGCAGATCTAAATTATCGCTATCCAGATAATCAAATGGATGTTGATGGAACTATTTTAGTCCGTTTTTCTGACTATTGCAAAGGGGTTTTAAGGGCGTCACAAATCGCCACCGGAGAAGAAAACAACTTTACTGTTCAAATCTATGGACAGAATGGAAGTTTAAAATGGGGCCAAGAAAACCCTAACTATCTCACCTATTTGCAAGAAGGAAAACCCATGCAAGTATTAAAACCTGGCTATGATTTCCACAGTACTTTTGCACAGGATGCAACAAAACTACCTCCTGGACATCCAGAGGGATTATATGATGCCATGGGGAATATTTATAATGGCGTTGCCAAAGCGATACGGGGAGAAGAATTTAACCAGGGGGCTTTCCCAGACATGGAAGAAGGCGTTCGCGGAATGCTATTTATTGAAAAAGTATTGGAATCACACCAAAACGGCAACGTTTGGGTGAATTTATAAAAACACAAACTATTGAAAACGATTAAAGGACCCGCCGTTTTTCTGGCACAGTTTATCGATCAAAAAGCGCCTTTTAACAGCTTAGAAGGGCTTTGTCAATGGGCCGCTGATCTAGGCTATAAAGGCATACAAATTCCTACCCTTGACAAATGGTTGATCGATCTCGATACCGCAGCAGAAAGTCAAACTTATTGCGATGATTTAAAAGGAAAAATTAACTCCTATGGGCTGGAGATTACCGAATTGTCTACCCACCTGCAAGGACAGTTAGTTGCTGTTCACCCAGCCTATGACAAAATGTTTGACAACTTTGCACCAGATGCAGTAAAAAACAACCCCAAAGCAAGAACAGCATGGGCGGTGGACCAAGTTAAAAAAGCGGGGATTGCCAGTCGAAGATTGGGGATTAGTGCTCACGCAACTTTTTCGGGGTCGTTACTTTGGCCTTATTGGCATCCATGGCCACAACAACCCGATGGTCTAATTGATCTAGGCTTTAAAGAACTTGCGAATCGCTGGTTGCCTATTCTTGACGTCTTTGACGAAAATGGCGTAGATGCTTGTTATGAAATTCACCCCGGAGAAGATCTGCACGACGGCGAAACCTTTGAACGCTTTTTAGCTGCAACAGGCAACCATAAACGCGCGAATATCTTATATGACCCTAGTCACTTTGTTTTACAACAACTCGATTATATTACTTATATCGATCACTATCATGAGTTCATCAAAGCCTTTCACGTAAAGGATTCTGAATTTAAACCCAATGGTAAAAAAGGGGCCTTTGGGGGATATGGGGACTGGCGAAACCGCGCAGGACGATATCGTTCTCCGGGAGACGGCCAAATCGACTTTAAAACAATTTTTACAAAATTAACAGAATACGGCTGTGATGTATGGGCCGTTATGGAATGGGAATGCTGCATCAAAAGCCCAGAACAGGGCGCTAGAGAAGGTGCTGCATTTATCAAAAATCACATCATAGAGGCGACAGAAAAAACCTTTGACGATTTTGCCGGGGGAGATATTGATCAAGCCCATTTAAAAAACATTTTAAACATCTAATTATTATGAAAAAACAACTACTTATTCTAACAGGTTTAATCGTCTTTAGTTCTTGTCAAGGAGCTACAGAAAAGAAAAAAGCCCAGGAAGAAAAACCTACTGTAGAAGAAAAAGCCGCTGTTGAAGAAGAATGGATTTCACTATTTGATGGTGAAACACTCAATGGCTGGCATCAGTATAACGGAGACAAAATAGGAGAAGAATGGAGCGTTGCAGATGGCGTTTTAACCTTTGATCCTCGAGAAGATAGAAAATGGGGCGATGGAGGTAAAAACATTGTAACTGATAAAAGCTTTACAAGCTTTGTCCTTTCGATTGAATGGAATGTATCAGAAGCTGGAAACAGTGGGATTTTCTGGGGCGTACAAGAAGGAGAAGAATTTGGCGAGCCTTATGTGACTGGACCAGAAATTCAAGTCTTAGACAACGAACGTCATCCTGATGCTAAAGCAAATCCTAAATTTCATCAAGCGGGCGCACTCTACGATCTCGTGCAACCCACTGCAGATGTATGTAACCCTGCTGGAGAATGGAACCACGTTTTACTCACCATCGATCACAATGCTAATCAAGGAAATGTTGTTTTTAACGGAACAGAAATCGTTCGTTTCCCGCTTAGCGGTGAAGCTTGGGACGAACTTGTCAACAACAGTAAGTTTAAAGGATGGAAAGGTTTTGGTGAATTCAAAACTGGAAAAATAGGACTACAAGATCACGATGATAAAGTTTCTTTTAGAAACATCAAGATCAAAGAATTATAATACAAGCGAATGATAGTATCCATGACTGGTTTTGGGAAATGTGAAACCCAGTTTAAACATAAAAAAATCACCATTGAGTTAAGAACACTTAACAGCAAAAATATTGATCTTAACTTTAGAACACCACACTGTTACAGAGAACTTGAACCCTTATTACGTACTCAGATTAACAGTAAGTTAACCCGTGGTAAGATTGATGTATCGGTATTCGTTGACAACTCTGGAACAGAGAGTGCAACCATCTTAAACAAAGATGTCATTCAAGCGTATTTACAGCAGTTAAAAGAAATCCACAGCGGTGACACAACAGAGCTGCTCAAGATGGCCGTGCGTTTACCAGATGCCCTAAAAACAGAAAAAGAAGCCATGAGCGAGCTAGAAAAAGAAGCTTTACTCGCGCTATTTTCGACCACTCTTGATAAAGTCAATCAACATCGTCAGGATGAAGGAAAAGCCTTAGCCGTTGATTTTGAAAAACGCCTAAGTAATCTTGCGCAATTGTTGAAAGACGCCATTGAAATTGACCCAGAACGCAAAACTAAAGTCACTGAAAAACTCAAAAACGCCCTAGCACAACTAGCCATTGAGGTTGATCAAAACAGACTAGAACAAGAGTTGATTTACTATCTGGAAAAATATGACATCACCGAAGAAAAAGTGCGCTTAGCTAATCATATCGATTACTTTAAAGAGATCATGGTACAAGATCAAGCAAACGGAAAAAAGCTAGGTTTTATCGCACAAGAAATGGGTCGAGAAATCAACACAATTGGATCTAAAGCAAATCATGCAGGATTGCAAAAGATTGTCGTTCAAATGAAAGACGAATTAGAAAAAATCAAAGAACAATTACTTAACGTTTTATAAAATGGAAACCGGAAAACTCTTTGTGTTTTCAGCCCCATCTGGAAGTGGAAAAACGACACTGGTTCGCCACTTACTATTGCAAAACCTACCCTTAGGCTTTTCCATTTCTGCTACCTCGCGCGCGCCACGTGGAGAAGAAAAAAACGGAAAAGATTATTATTTTTTAAGCGAAGAAGAATTTCGTCAAAAGATCGAAGAAGACGCATTCATCGAATATGAAGAAGTCTATGAAGGCGCTTTTTATGGGACCTTACGGTCTGAAGTAGAGCGACTGTGGGCTGAAGGTAAAAACGTTTTATTCGACATTGATGTCATCGGGGGACTCAATGTAAAAGAGCAATATCCCGAAGAAACCTTAGCAGTTTTTGTGCAACCCCCTTCACTAGAAGAATTAGAAAAACGCTTGCGACAACGCAATACTGAAACAGAAGAGAAAATCCAACAGCGCCTTGACAAATCGGCTACAGAATTAATCTATTCTCAAGATTTTGATGTGATTCTAGTTAACGATAATCTCGCTAAAGCAAAACAAGAAGTCGTTCGTTTAGTGAAAGAATTCTTGCGTTCTTAAGCAATTCGCTACCTTTGGAATATGCAGCAAATCGGTTTGTTTTTTGGCACATTTAACCCCATTCACAATGGTCATTTAATTCTCGCGAATCACTTTGCAGAGCACACTGACTTAGACCAAATTTGGTTTGTGATAACCCCGCAAAATCCATTTAAACAAAAGCTGAGCATGTTGTCGAACAACCACCGTTTAGAGTTGGTATATCGCGCGACAAAAGACTACCCCGCTTTACAACCCTCGACCATAGAGTTTGATCTTCCCACCCCTAACTATACTTGTGATACCCTTATTCGATTAGAAGAAAAATACCCTGATAAAGAGTTTGCCCTTATCATTGGGGAAGACAATCTAGCCTCTTTTCATAAATGGAAAAACTACGAGGTTATTTTAGAACGTTACCCCCTTTATGTTTATCCTAGAAATGGAGCTGAAACTCCTTCGGAAGTATTGACAAAGTACAAGAGCATTCATTTAGTCGATGCCCCTAAAGTCGAAATCGCTTCCTCTCAAATAAGAGAATGGATTAAAGCCGGGAAAAACGTTCGCCCTCTTTTACCTATAGAAAGTTGGGAATACATAGACGAAATGAATTTTTATAAATAAGTGGGTAAGAAATTTTCCTTTATAAGCGGAGCTGTATTTGTCCTTTTATGGGGTTTTACCTTGATTCATTTTAAGGACCTCCCGGCAGAAATACCCATTCACTATAATGCTAAAGGAATTCCAGATGGTTTTGATACGCGGATTCATATTTGGGGTTTACCCATTATTGCCAGCGTACTTTTTGGCCTTTTAAATGGCCTTCAAAAAAGAAAAGGTATACAACAAATCGAACGGCAACTATTACAATGGATGCAATTGCTTATTCTTGTAATCTTCACTTATATCCAACTTCAAACCTTTTTTGTCGCAGTTAATAAAAGTGATGGCTTGGGGAGCTGGTTTTTACCGGCAGTGATGATTGGCTTTATGGCTCCTATTGTATGGGTAATAAGAAAGCAACAACAATCTTAAGAAAGGACCTCCCTGATGAGGCGTTCTGTGAGTGCTTTTCTACTCCATTCAGAAAGATTTTCCATCTTATTTAATGGCACTTTATCTGCTTCAAATAAGCTTTGCATAAAGGCAACTATAGCGGGGTGATCGTCGTGTTCGATCATCTTAGCACAAGTCCCTTTGGCGATAAATTCGCCTGCGGCAGAAAGAGGATCGCCTAGAGAAAGCACGGGAACTTGGGTCGCAAAATACTCTAATAACTTCCCAGAAATCATTTGGGTAGTTGCCCCAGCGAAAATAAAATTCAGCAATAAATGACCACTTTTCATTAATGCGATGGCTGCCGCATGGTCTAGATAACCGTGATCAACCACCTCAACATGAGGCAAAGCGGTACGAATTTCCGCGAAGATACTTTCAGGGATATTTCCCGCCAGAGAAAAACGAATAGGACGGTCACCTTTGAGTTGTCCTAAGGCTTTAAGGACAGCGGGATAGGCCTGGTGTTGTGTGAGTAAACCGGTATAAACGATGTGAAACGCATCTTTAGGAGGAAGCGAATCTATGCCATTCATCAATTCGGCATCAAAGCCATTGGCTAGTGCGGTAAAGCGTTGTTGAGGTGCTTTTTCTTTTAAGTTATTGTGCAACTCGCCTCCTATGGTGGTGATTACTCCGCTGGCTTTTTGCAGTACGGTTTTTTCTAATTGCGCGTCTTTAGCTTTACTACTTTGTGTACGGCGCATTTGTTTGTTGTAAAAAACTGTACTCCATGGATCGCGAAAATCTACCCACCAATTCAGTTGAAATAACGCACTCAATTCTAAACCCGCTAAATGGGTTGAATGCGGTGGTCCAGTGGTGATCAAGTGATCGATGTTTTCTTCCTTCAGTAATTTTTGTGCTGCCTTAACGGCAAAAGGCACCCAGCCTTTTCGCGCGTCTGGAATAAAAAAGTTCCCGCGAATATAGGCCGCTAGTTGCCCAAAGAAACTTTTGGTATTCACCTCGCCTTGCGGAATACTTTTGTTGCTTAAGCGAGCATATAAACGCAAGGGTTCCCGGGTGGAAGTTTTGATTACTCTAATGCCTTCCACTTCTTTTAAAAGACTTTGATCTAAGTGGGGATAAGCGGCTTGCTTTTCATCTACCGTAATAACGATAGGTTCCCAGCCCAATTGCTTGAGGTACTTCGCAAAATACATCCAGCGCTGTACTCCAGACCCGCCAGAAGGTGGCCAGTAATAACTTAAAATCAGTACTTTTTTAGAAACAGACAAGCTTACTTTTTATACAAAGGTACAGAAGAACAGGCTTCCCCGTACATCAAGCTCTTGACATGGGGTTGTAATTTCTCCACCAATGCTATAAAGGCAGAAGGGGGAATGGCTTTTTCGGCGCAGCCTTTGATGATCACTGGCTTGTCTTTATAAGGTTCGACAGGAAGCGACTGCACTAACTCTTGAAAAATAGCGTTCTCTAATTCTGCTAAAGAACCCCAAATCACTTTCTTGGCGATGGGTTGAAGATAGGTGGTCACCAAAAGATTTGCCCATGCAGGCAATAGGGCTTCTGTGGAACAATGCAAGGCAACATAGCTGTCTTGATAGATCGAAAAGTCAACGTTTTTTAGGGCTGCTCTAAATTCTTTTTCGCGTAAAATAAAGCCTTGCTCTAGCCACTGGCTAAGGTCTAAAGCGACTCTTTTCCCTTGGGGATAGTGTTCCTCAAGATCAAAAGTGATCAGAGGACTTTTTGCCACGCGATTGACAATCTCGTCGGCCATCTTATAAGAATCCTAATTCTAGCTTCGCTTCTTCACTCATCAATTCCTGTGTCCATGGGGGATCAAAAGTAATCTCTACTTCGGCATCTTTTACCTCATTGAGGGATTTGACTTTTTCTTCTACCTCAACAGGTAAGGTTTCTGCTACTGGGCAGTTAGGAGTAGTAAGGGTCATCAAGATTTTTACCTCCTGATCTTCGTTGACAAAAACGTCATAGATCAATCCCAACTCATAAATATCCACTGGGATTTCTGGATCAAAAATGGTCTTGAGCACTTTGACGATTTTTTCGCCTAAGTCGTGTGTATCAATCGTTGTTTCTGACATAATTAGTTGAGTTGCGTTTGAAAAGCGATGGCGTATAATTTAATTTGTTTGATCATAGAGACCAATCCATTTGCACGTGTGGGCGATAAATGTTCTTTGAGCCCGATCTCATCGATAAAATCGGTGTTTGCTTCAAGAATATCTCTAGGGTGTTGATTAGAGAAAGCGCGAATCAAAATCGCAATAATTCCTTTGGTGATAATCGCATCACTATCTGCAGAGAATTGCAATTTGTCTTGATCTAGTGCTGCATGCACCCAGACTTTACTTTGACAACCTTTAATGATGTTGTCGTCTGTTTTAAATTCTTCTGGGATGATGGGTAGGGATTTCCCTAACTCAATCATGTATTCATAACGTTGCATCCAGTCTTCAAAAAGGCTGAATTCTTCGATAATTTCTTGTTGGGTTTCTTGTATGGTCATAGCCGTATAAAGATACGATTTATTGCAACATCGCCATAGCGCGTTTTAGCGCTGCGATCATCAGGTCGATTTCCTCTTTGGTATTGTAAAAAGAAAATGAGGCTCGTACTGTTCCCGGGATCTGGTAATAGTCCATGATGGGTTGTGCACAATGATGTCCCGTGCGAACCGCTATCCCCATTTTGTCTAAGATACTCCCGATATCATAAGGGTGAATCCCCTTGACATTAAAAGAAATCACAGCTGTTTTTTCTTTGGCATTGCCATAAATTACTACCCCATCGATGGCCTTGAGCTGCTCTGTTCCATATACCAGTAATTCTTCCTCATAGGCCGCGATTGCGTCAAATCCAATGGCGTTCATATAATCTAAGGCTGCGCCAAAAGCAATACCGCCGGCGATATTAGGTGTTCCCGCTTCAAACTTATGCGGTAAGTCGGCATAGGTGGTTTTTTCGAAGGTTACCTCTGCAATCATTTCTCCCCCTCCTTGATAAGGCGGAAGACTATTGAGTAAATCTTCTTTTCCATAAAGCATGCCTACCCCTGTTGAGCCACATAGCTTATGGGCAGAAGTCACATAATAATCAATGTCTAAGGCTTGAACATCTGCTTTGATATGCGGTGACGCTTGCGCGCCATCGATCAATACTTTTGCGCCTACTGCATGGGCTTTTGTAATGATTTCTTCAATGGGATTAACTGTCCCTAAAGCATTTGAAACATGGTTGACAAAGACGAGTTTTGTTTTTTCATTTAACAAAGTGTCATAGGCGCTCATCTCAAGTGTTCCCTGCTGGGTCATAGGAATCACCTTTAAAATCGCTCCAGTTTTTTCACATAACATTTGCCATGGAACGATATTAGAATGGTGTTCCATCGCAGAGACTAACAACTCGTCTCCTGCCTCTAAAAGAGATGCATAACCCGAAGCAATGATATTAATGCTATGCGTTGTTCCAGAAGTAAGAATAATTTCATGCGCCTTAGCGGCATTGAAATGCTTTTGCACCTTTTGGCGTGCCTGCTCATAAGCATCTGTGGCTTCTTGGCTCAAGCTATGGACCCCACGGTGAATATTTGCATTGTATTGACTGTAGTAATCTACAATCACATCAATTACTTGCTGTGGCGTTTGCGAAGTAGCCGCGTTGTCAAAATAGACTAAAGGCTGCCCATTTACCTTACGTTGAAGAATAGGAAAATCCGAACGGATTTTTTGAATATCTAAGGTCTTATAAGTCATGTCCTATTTCAACCCCTAATTTCATTGCGATCAATTTGTTGATTCTTGTTTTAAGTGCAGGAATAGCGACACTTTCCAAGACATTATTGGCAAAGGCATAGGTGAGTAAACCTTTGGCTTCCTTTTTAGGAATTCCACGCGTGCGAAGATAGAACAAGGCGTCTTCGTCTAATTGTCCAATGGTACAACCGTGAGAACATTTTACATCATCTGCAAAAATCTCTAGCTGTGGCTTGGTATTAATCGTGGCTTTATCGTCTAATAAAATATTGTTGTTTTGCTGAAATGCATTCGTCTTTTGTGCGATTTGATCGACATAGATTTTACCATTAAAGACCCCCACTGCTTTATCAGAATAAATGCCTTTGTAGTCTTGATGACTCTCACAATTGGGTTGTTCGTGATTTACCAGAGTATAGTGATCAACATGTTGTTGATCTTCAATAATGGTAATCCCTTTCATGGTAGAATCAATGTGTTCTCCTTTTTGATAGAAGTTCAAATTGTTTCGGGTTATTTTTCCACCAAACGAGAAAGTGTGCACTTTAACGTTACTATTGCCTTGTTGAGCGATATAAGTATTATCCACTAGCGAGGCATCGTGACGATCGTTTTGGATCTTGTAATAATCGATAATTGCGTTCTTATCGGCAAAAATTTCTGTTACAGCATTTGTCCAAACAGCGTGCTCTGCTAAACTTTGATGACGCTCAATAATTTGCACTTGTGCATTTTCTTCAGCCACAACAAGCGAACGTGGTTGTAACATAAAGTCCCCCTGCTCTCCAGTGGAGAAGTGAATGATCTGAATCGGCTTTTCTGCCACAACAGATTTAGGGATATAGATATAAGCCCCCTCTTTAGCAAAAGAGGTATTCAAGGCCGTTAAGTTTTCTTCTTTATCGGCCACTTGATTAAAATACTTGTCGATGACCTTTTTGTATTTGGGCTTTGATAAGGCGGCTGAAAGTAAGCAAACATCAATCCCATCATGGGTAGTGTCTGATAAAAACGGACTGTAAACCCCATCGATAAACACCACTTTATAAGAGTCAATCTCGTACAAAAAGTACTTTTTAACGTCTTTTAATTCAAGGGTTGTTTCCTTTTTAGGGAATAGGCTATAATCGTTTTTTAATAGCTTCGCCAAAGAGGTATATTTCCATGCTTCAAGCTTATTAGTTGGGAAGCCTTTATCTTCAAAAGTCTTGAGGCTTTCTGAACGAATATCATGGACCGGAGAGCTCAAGTCTAAGTCTTGCTCAAGCACCATGAAAGAGGATAGCATTTTTTCTTTTAACTCCATCTTAGGCAAGCTCTTGTTTGATCCAGTCGTATCCTTTTGCTTCTAGTTCGTGCGCTAATTCTTTTGTTCCAGATTTAACAATACGACCATTGTACAACACGTGTACAAAGTCTGGCACGATATAATCTAATAAACGCTGGTAGTGTGTGATCACGACTACTGCATTGTCTTTGCTTTTAAGTTTGTTGACCCCATTTGCAACAATTTTCAATGCATCGATATCAAGACCAGAATCGGTTTCATCTAAGATGGCCAATTTAGGCTCGAGCATTGCTAACTGGAAAATCTCATTGCGCTTCTTTTCTCCACCAGAAAAACCTTCGTTTAAAGAACGGGATAAGAATTTAGAGTCGATTTCTAATAAGGCCGCTTTCTCTCTGATCTTCTTGAGCATTTCGTTTGCAGGCATATCTTCTAAACCTTTTGCCTTTCTAGAAGCATTGATGGCGGTTTTGATAAAATTTGTAACGGTTACCCCAGGAATTTCCACTGGATATTGGAACGATAAAAAGATGCCTTTGTGGGCGCGTTCTTCCGCATCAAGTTCGGCTAAGTCTTCCCCGTCAAAAAGGATATTTCCTTTTTTAACTTCATAATCTTCATGACCGGCAATCACGGTTGAGAGGGTGCTTTTCCCAGAGCCATTTGGCCCCATGATCGCATGCACTTCTCCTGGATTTACTTGCAGGTTAATTCCTTTTAAAATTTCCTTTTCTTCTACACTAGCGTGTAGTTCATTTACTGTAAGCATATAGTTGATCGATTACCCTACTGATCCTTCGAGGGAGATTTCTAATAATTTTTGTGCCTCAACGGCAAATTCCATTGGAAGTTTATTTAAAACTTCCTTACTAAACCCATTGACAATAAGCGCAATGGCTTTTTCTGTATCGATACCACGTTGATTGCAATAGAAGATTTGATCTTCTCCAATCTTACTGGTGGTCGCTTCGTGTTCTATTTGTGCCGAATTATTTCGCGCTTCGATATAAGGGAAAGTATGCGCTCCACAATCGTTCCCCATCAAGAGAGAATCACATTGAGAGAAATTACGGGC
>CBFHRA010000023.1:0-22171 GCA_965658115.1 Candidatus Arcticimaribacter sp.
AAATTATAACAATTATATCATTATACATATATGACAAAAGAAGAGTTTTTTGCCGTTGGTGGCACCGATCAGCATCTAAAAGACCCTGAGTTTAATGTATTGGAATTCATGACCAATTTTTCGGAGGAAGATGAATTTGGAATTACATCTCCGTTGATAGATGAATCATATTTGATTTATGCTGAATTAAAAAATATCGAAGGAACACCTTCACTTTATGAAATAGATATGGAGTATGGTTGTCAACATGTATACGATAAAGCATATGACGATGGTTACTACGAAGCGAAGAAAAAATATGGTTTTTATCTCACATCACATGAGTCCATTATGGATTATGAATGGGAACAACTACTGCGGAATCTTAACAAGATTCGTTACATCATAAAACCGTCGCACGAAGAAATATTAAATGAAATAATAAATCAATATTAACTAAACACCTATCTATAAACAATATCCTCAACGATAATGTAAAAGACATATAGAAGATTAAAATCAATGTACATCAATAGGTAAATGAGAAAACTTTGATGCAGTGTAGGTCGAATATTTTTTATAGCATAGCAAATGGAATAACCCTTCCATGAGTAAATGGGTTAAGGTATGTTATCAATAAAATCCATGGATAACGCCAGATGGTATAAACCACTCAAGTAATATTTGTGTGGGTAGAGTAATACTCTATTATTTTGGAAAATTCTGGAGAATCGAAAATCTCAATTGAGAAATTTCGACTAATAACAGGTGATCATGACACACCTGATGAAAATGTCATGGATATCATAAATCATTTGTATAATCTGAGTTGCATTGTTTGCAACCACAACAATTTAAAATAATGAATAACGAATATTTCAAAAGGTTCATAAAGAGTGAACCTCAAAAAGAAAAAAATAATCAAGTTTGGGTCTACACTAGGGTATCATCCAAACAACAATTTGATTCAAACCACAGTTTGGAAAATCAGATAATATCTGCAAAACGGTTGGCCGAGAAAAAGAATTATAAGATTACCAATGAGTTTGGAAACACATACGAATCTGCGAAAAATGATTTTACTCGTAAGGAATTTATGAAACTAATCAATGAAGTAAAAAAAAGTAGACAAAAACCATTCGCAATAATGATTTACAAAATGAGTCGATTCTCAAGAAGTGGAGGAAGCGCAATTGGACTTGTCAATGATTTAGTAAGAAATCAAGGTGTTCACCTAATCGAGGTATCGACTGAATTAGATACCACTACAGAAGAGGGAGAGATACAAATTCATTATTCTTTAATACATGCGAGAAAAGAAAATGTAGAGCGATTAACTCATACAATACCAGGACTGAAACGCTTTGTTAAAAGTGGAAATTGGTTAGGAAAAGCACCTAGAGGTTATGATCATTATGGTCCAAAAGTAAAGAACCCAAAGTTTGTGCAAGGAATTCAGGAGCTTAAGATTAATAGTGAAGGAAAACTTTTAAAATTAGCATGGGATTGGAAGCTTCAAAACGTACCTGATTATCAAATCAGACAAAAATTATCAATACGTGGACTTAAACTTTCAAAGCAAACTGTCAGTGCAATGTGGAGAAATCCATTTTATTGTGGTATTCACAAAAATTCTTTCTTAAATGGAGAAATTATAGAAGGTAATTGGGAAAGACTCGTCTCTAAAGAGGATTTTAAAATCATAAATGACAGATTTGATACAAAACCAAAAAACGAATACAAACCTTATACTGTGCAACAGGACAGACCTTTACAAAATCAACTCTATTGTGGATGCTGCGGTTCTAAAATGACTGGTTATAAGGCAAAAAAATTATTCGACTACTATAAGTGTTTAAATTCTGAGTGTAAATCAAAGGATATGAATGCAAATACTTCCAAAAAGTCAATGAAGGAGGGTCTTCACAATATTTTTCAAAATCTTCTCTTGAATTTTGCATTAAAAGAAGATTTAGAAGAAGTTTTTAAAGAACAGATGAAGATTACAGTGAATGGTCAAAGTTCGAGAATCTATCAAGACCAAACAGTTCTTAAAAAACGATTTAAAGAGTTAAAAACTAAAAAAGAAACTTTGGATAGTCGATTTGCATTTGGTGAAATAGATAAAGAATTATACAATCGTTTTATTGGTCCTGTAACATCCGAATTGGTTGAAATTGAAGAAAAATTGAACGATTTTCAAATTAAAATATCGAACCTGGATAAAAAGGTTTCAGAATTAATAGAATTCAGTAGAAACCTTAGTAATATATGGGTATCTGGAGAATATGAGACCAAATTATCACTTCAAAAATTATTGTTCCCAGAGGGAATAGTCATAGACCCGAACGACAGAACATATCGAACCTCAAATTTGAACCCAGTTTTTAGGTTAATCCATTCATTTACAGGAGGTAAGGATGATTCCAATAAAAAACGGACTAGTAAAAATACCAGTCCGTCTTGTGTAGTAGCGGGAACAGGACTCGAACCTGTGACCTTCGGGTTATGAGCCCGACGAGCTACCTACTGCTCTATCCCGCGCTGTGGGTGCAAATATACAACATTCTTGTCAAACCACAACCCCGATTGACTGCTTCTTGCGTATCTTTGTGCTAAATGAATGATAACCATAAAGCTGGCTTTGTTTCTATCGTTGGGAATCCTAACGTAGGGAAATCTACCTTGATGAATGCCTGGGTAGGTGAAAAACTGTCGATTATTACGCCCAAGGCGCAAACCACAAGACATCGTATATTAGGAATCCTTAATGCAGAGGACTATCAGCTGGTTTTATCTGATACCCCAGGGGTGATTACCCCTAGCTATGAGATGCAATCTTCTATGATGGATTTTGTCAAAACAGCCCTCGAAGATGCAGATGTCTTAATCTATATGCTTGAGGTGGGGGAAACCCAGATGAAAGATCAAAAGTTGTTTGAAAAAATCCAGCGATTATCGATTCCTGTTTTAGTTTTAATCAACAAGATTGACACCACAGATCAAGCTGCTTTGATTGCCTCTGTAGAGCATTGGCAAGGACTTTTTCCTCAAGCCAATATTTTTCCTATTTCTGCTAAAACAGGTTTTTCTGTGCAAGAAGTACTCGATCATCTCATTTCACTTTTACCGCTTTCTCCTCCCTATTATCCCAAAGACCAAATGACCGATAAGTCAGAACGCTTTTTTGTCAATGAAGCGATCAGAGAACAAATCCTTCAGCATTATGACAAAGAAGTTCCCTATGCAGTTGAAGTGGTGACAGAAGAGTTTAAAGAAACCGAAAAGATCATTAAAATCCGTTCTTTGATTATGGTAGAGCGCGAGACCCAAAAAGGAATTTTAATCGGTCACAAAGGATCTGCTTTAAAAAAGGTAGGAGTAGGAGCGCGCATGAAGCTACAAGCTTTTTTCACTAAGAAAGTTCACCTTGAGCTCTATGTGAAAGTCAATAAAGATTGGCGTTCAAACGAGCGACAATTAAAACGCTTTGGTTATAAGTACTAATCCCCGCATGATATCCTTTTAAAAAGGTTACTTTTGCATAAAAATTACCTCCATGAGTGCCATAGTAGCGATTGTTGGACGTCCCAATGTGGGCAAATCCACCTTTTTTAATCGAATGATCCAAAAGCGTGAAGCGATTGTAGATGCCGTTAGTGGTGTGACACGTGATCGCCATTATGGAAAATCTGACTGGAATGGTGTCGAATTTTCTTTAATCGATACAGGAGGTTATGTTGTTGGGAGTGAAGACGTTTTTGAGAAAGAAATTGACAAGCAAGTAGAACTCGCCATTGATGAAGCAGATGCCATTGTTTTTATGGTAGAAGTAGAAACGGGGGTAACCGGGATGGACGAAGAAGTCGCCCAATTGTTGCGCCGTTCAAGAAAACCCGTTTTCTTAGTCGTTAATAAAGTGGATAACGCAATGCGTCAAGATGATGCAGTCGAGTTTTATAGTTTAGGCTTTGAAAAGATTTACAATATTTCTGGTATTAATGGGAGTGGAACCGGAGAGCTCTTAGACGACTTAGTCGCTTCTTTACCAGAGCAAGTTAAAGACGATTCAGACGAACTGCCGCGCTTTGCAGTTGTAGGAAGACCTAATGCCGGGAAATCTTCATTTATCAACGCCCTGATAGGAGAAGAAAGATATATCGTTACCGATATCGCTGGAACTACCAGAGATAGTATCGATACTAAATACAATCGTTTTGGCTTCGAATTTAACTTGGTTGATACCGCAGGGATCCGAAGAAAAAAGAAAGTCAAAGAAGACATCGAATTTTATTCAGTCATGCGATCTGTTCGCGCGATAGAGCACAGTGATGTGGTGATATTAGTCGTAGACGCTAGCCGTGGTTTTGATGGACAAGTCCAAAATATCTTTTGGCTCGCCCATCGAAATAATAAAGGGGTAGTGATTTTGGTCAACAAATGGGATCTTGTTGAAAAAGATCACAAAACAACCAAAGGTTTTGAAGAGGAAATTCGCAAAGAAACCGCACCTTTTGTCGATGTCCCTATTGTCTTCATTTCTGCTTTGACAAAACAGCGTATTTTTAAAGCCATTGAAACGGCCGTTAAAGTATATCAATCAAGATCAAACAGAATCCCTACTAGAAAATTAAACGATACTGTTTTACCGATTATAGAAGCTACTCCGCCACCGGCAAATAAAGGAAAGTTTGTCAAGATTAAATTCTGTACACAGTTGCCATCGCCTTATCCACAGTTTGCTTTCTTTTGTAATCTTCCGCAATATGTAAAGGATCCATATAAGCGATTCTTAGAAAATCAATTACGTGAAATTTATGATTTTAATGGGGTGCCGATTAATATTTTCTTCAGAAAGAAATAATTAAAGATTATCGCGTAAAGCAGTCAATTCTGCTTTAATTTTTTCCAAGCGGTTAAGCAGTTTTAATTTGCTTTTATCGGCGTCTTGGGATTGAGAAAGCTGATTTTTAGCTCCCTCAATCGTCATTCCTTTTTCTTTGAGTAGATGATAAATTAACTGAATGTTTTCAATATCTCCAGGAGTGAACTTGCGAATACCAGAGGTTTTCTTTCTGGGTTGAATTTGCTTAAATTCCTTTTCCCAATAGCGCAATAGAGAGGTGTTAACACCAAAGGCCTTTGCGACCTCTCCTATAGAATAATACCTTTTTTCAGGTAAATTGATTTTCATCAGATTAATCTAACGATTGATTCTCTTGCGAAGCCTGGTTGACGATAGCGTCAAATTCGGCGGGACTTAGATCGTCCAAGTAAAAATTTAAAGGATTGATTTTATTACCTTCCTTTAAAATTTCATAGTGCAGGTGAGGAGCAACAGAGCGTCCTGTGTTCCCAACATAGCCAATGATATCCCCGCGCTTAACTTTTTGACCACGGCGAACATTGTATTTGCTTAAGTGAGCATAAAGACTAACATAACCAAATCCATGATCGATTCGAATATGACGACCATAGCCAGAGGAGCGGTTATCTGCTCTTTTGATGACGCCGTCTCCAGTAGCATAAATAGGGGTGCCTCTACTGGCAGAGAAATCCATCCCCTTGTGTTTTCTCCGCTTTTTAGTAAAAGGATCAATACGCCATCCATAGCCAGAGGCCATGCGTTTTAGGTCTACTTTTTTAATGGGTTGTATCGAAGGGATAGCGGCGAGAAAATCTTCTTTCTTTTCGGCTAATTGTTGAATCTCTTCTAAGGATTTAGATTGTACCACCAGCATTCTAGAAAGAATGTCGATTTGCTTAGTGGTTTCTATGATTTGATTTGAATTACCAAAACCTTCGAGCTTTTTATATCGATTAACTCCCCCAAAACCAGCACGGCGTTGCTCTTCTGGAATAGGGCTTGCCTCAAAATAAGCGCGATAGATTTCGTTGTCGCGATTTTCAATTTCGGTCATTACTCCTTCCATTTGTTCTAAGCGCTGTGCGAGTAAATCAAATTGAAATTCATAGTTTTTCAATTCTCTCTCGAGTAAAAGTTCTTTAGGAGTGTTTAAAAAATCAGTGGTTAAAAGACCAAAAAGGGTGAATAATCCAAACAGGAAAGAGGAAATCAAAAACAAAAAGAAGTTTGAGATTTTGAGTGTTTTACCACTTTGGATTGGTCGGTAAGAAAGCGTTTCAGGATCGTAATAATATTTAACCTTTGCCATAAACAGATTTCTTGTAAATTTTGTTTTCTTTTGCAGTAGCAAATGAAAAGTTCCACAAATATAACAAATTTTGCATGCAAGATTTGCATTTTAACGCTTTTAGACAATGAAATCAGCTGAAATACGCCAACACTTTTTAGATTTTTTCAACGAAAAACAACACCAGATCGTTCCTTCTGCCCCCATGGTGGTCAAAGATGATCCAACCTTGATGTTTACTAACGCAGGGATGAACCAGTTTAAAGAGTTCTTTTTAGGGAATAAAACCCCTAAAAATAAGCGGGTCGCTGATACACAAAAATGTCTTCGCGTTTCTGGAAAACACAACGATTTAGAAGAAGTAGGGATTGATACTTATCACCATACTTTCTTTGAAATGCTGGGGAACTGGAGCTTTGGAGATTACTTTAAAGAAGAAGCCATTGCATGGGCTTGGGAGATTTTAACCGAACGTTATAAAGTCGATCCATCCATCCTTTATGTCACGATTTTTGAAGGTGACCAAAGCGAGGGACTTGAGCGCGATATGGAAGCCTATAGCTTTTGGAAAAAATTTGTGCCAGAAGACAGAATCCTTTTGGGAAATAAAGAAGACAACTTCTGGGAAATGGGCGATCAAGGGCCTTGTGGACCTTGCTCTGAAATCCATGTCGATATTCGCTCTGAAGAAGAAAAACAAAAAGTTTCTGGCGCTGATTTAGTCAATCAAGATCACCCACAAGTGGTGGAGGTGTGGAACTTAGTCTTTATAGAATTCAATCGTAAAGCAAACGGAAGCCTAGAGCAATTACCCGATAAACATATCGATACAGGAATGGGCTTTGAACGCCTTGCAATGGTCTTACAAGGCAAGCAATCTAACTATGATACAGATGTCTTTACGCCGCTAATTCGTGAGATTGAAGCCTTGACAAAAACAGAATACGGGACTTCGCTAGAGGTAGATCGTGCTATTCGCGTGATTGCTGATCACGTGCGAACAGTTTACTTCTCCATCGCAGATGGACAGCTGCCCAGCAATACTGGTGCAGGTTATGTGATTCGTCGCATCTTGCGTCGTGCCATTCGTTATGGCTTTACCTTCTTAGGCCAAAAGGAGGCCTTTATTCATCTTTTGGTGTCAACCTTAGAAAAACAAATGGGAGACGCTTTCCCAGAATTAAAGCGCGAGCAAAAGTTGGCCTTTAATGTGATTCGAGAAGAAGAGAATTCTTTCTTAAAAACCTTAGATCAAGGTCTGATCCTTTTGGATGCTATTTTGAAGGGAACCAAAGGAAAAGAACTCGACGGGGCAAAAGCTTTTGAGCTTTATGACACCTATGGATTCCCTTATGATTTAACCGCTTTGATTGCAAGTGAAAGAGGGTATAGAGTAGACGAAGAAGGATTTAAAGCTTCTATGGAGCAACAAAAAAATCGTTCAAGAGCTGCCGCTTCTTCAAAAGCAGGAGACTGGGTTGTATTAGCACAAGATGAGCTAGAAGAATTTGTCGGCTACGACACCCTAGAAACTCAAGTGAAAGTGACTCGCTATCGCAAAATGACTACCGCTAAAGAGGGAGACTATTATCAGCTGGTCTTTAACTTAACTCCCTTTTACCCAGAAGGTGGTGGGCAGGTGGGCGACAAGGGCTATCTCGAAGCGAGTAATGGGGACATTTACTATATCCTCAATACCAAAAAAGAGAACAACCTTATTATCCACTTTACTGAGACGCTTCCTACTAAATTAGAAGAAGGCTTTAAAGCAGTAGTCGATGCAAAACAGCGTCAACGCACTTCGAGTAACCACACCGCTACTCACTTATTGCATCAAGCATTAAGAGAGGTTTTAGGAGATCATGTTGAGCAAAAAGGGTCCATGGTGCATTCTGGAGAATTTCGTTTTGATTTTTCGCATTACACAAAAGTTAGCACCGAAGAACTTAAGCAAGTAGAACAATTTGTCAATGCGCGAATTCAAGAGCAATTAGCTTTAGAAGAAAATAGAGAAGCGATTCTAGCCGATGCGATGGAGCAAGGTGCAATGGCTTTATTCGGAGAAAAATACGGGGATACGGTGCGTACCATCCGCTTTGGGCAATCCATTGAATTGTGTGGGGGAACCCATGTCTCGAATACCGCAGATATTTGGCACTTTAAAATCACTTCAGAAGGGGCGGTAGCCTCTGGTATCCGCAGGATAGAAGCGATCACAGGAGATGCTGCTAAAGCTTATTTCGAAGAGCAAACCGCATTGTTGGAACAGGTACAAGGGCTTTTAAACCAGCCACAGGACACATTAAAAGCGATCCAAAACTTACAAGAAGAGACTGCGCAACTAAAGAAAGAAATTCAAGGCCTTGCTAAAGTTCAGTTAGCGGCCTTAAAACAATCTTTAGAAGCAGAAATTTCAACTAAGAACGAAACTGACTTTTTAATCAAAGAAGTTGATCTCGATGGGGGAGCAATAAAAGATTTGGCTTTTTCCTTAGGGCAAAACAAAACCAATCTGTTTGTAGTCTTAGCCTCTAAAAAAGGCGGTAAACCTGTACTAAGTTGTTATATCTCTAAAGAGCTAGTCGCTTTAAAAGACCTTAATGCAGGCGCGATTGTACGTGAGCTTGGAAAGCATATTCAAGGAGGTGGCGGTGGCCAGCCTTTCTTTGCAACTGCAGGAGGGAAAAATGTAGAAGGTATTTCGGCTGCGCTTAACGCAGCCAAAGAATTGATTTAAACTTCGCGATCTACTAAGTCTGTTACAACATAGTAACGAGGATCGTCGATAGAAGCTTCAATTACTTTTTCAAAACCGGGATTCGCCTTAAGCAAAAGGGTTTTACACTCTGGACTCAAATGCGTCAAGCGAATATTTTTCTTCTTTTTTAAATATTTGTCGACTAAGTTTTCTAGTGCCTCAATTCCTGAGTGATCTGATACACGAGATTCTATAAAGTCGATCTCAATATTTTCTGGATCGTTATTGACGTCAAACTTGGCGTTAAAGTTTTGAATGGACCCAAAGAATAGTGGTCCCCAGATTTCATATACTTTGGTGCCATCTTCCTTGAAGCTTTTGCGAGCGCGAATCATCGTTGCATTTTCCCATGCGAATACAAGTGCGGCGATAATTACCCCAACTAATACAGCAATGGCTAAATCTTCTGCTACTGTTACAGCAGATACCGTGATAAGAATAAAAGCATCCTTGCGTGGGATCTTGTTGATAATACGGAAACTACTCCATGCAAAGGTGCCAATCACCACCATAAACATAACCCCAACTAATGCTGCAATAGGAATTTGCTCGATCACACTCGATCCAAAAAGGACAAAGCACAAAAGCGCAACAGCTGCTACAATCCCAGAAAGACGCCCGCGTCCACCAGAATTAACATTGATGATTGATTGCCCGATCATGGCGCAGCCTCCCATTCCGCCAAAAAGGCCATTGAGGATATTAGCAGCACCCTGTGCGAGACACTCCCTGTTTCCGCTTCCACGAGTCTCTGTGATCTCATCTACAAGATTAAGGGTCATTAGGGATTCAATTAAGCCTACAGCCGCTAATAAGAATGCCGTAGAAAGAATAAGGTCCCAATGTCCATTAAGGGTGTAAAAAAGGGAAAAAATAGTGGTTTGAAATTTAGGGAGGCCACCTTGAAGACCTTCGCCACCACCGTCGCGAATAAAAGAGCCTACCGTGCTTACCTCAAGTCCACCAAAAATGGTGATACAAGCCACGATAACAATTGCTGCTAAGGCAGCGGGAATTTTTGTGGTCAACTTTGGCAAGAAATACATAATTGCCATGGTTAAAGCAACTAAGCCTAACATGATATAAAGTGCTTCTCCTGTTAACCAGCTTGAAGTACCATTTACGGTTTGTTTAAATAAGGCAAGCTGAGAAAGGAAAATAACAATCGCTAAACCGTTAACAAACCCCATCATTACTGGGTGCGGGATAAGACGAACAAACTTTCCTAACTTAAATATTCCTGCAGCAATTTGAATGATTCCCACGATTAGAAGGGTGATGAACAACCAGTATAAGCCTAGGTTTTCAATAGGAGCAGCAAGATTGTCTCCAACAATATTTCCTTGTTGAATCATGTAGACCATTACTACAGCCATGGCACCAGTTGCACCAGAAATCATTCCAGGACGCCCGCCAAATACTGCTGTTACTAGTCCCATCATAAAGGCACCATAGAGCCCAACAAGGGGATCAATTCCAGCAATAAAAGCAAAAGCCACTGCTTCTGGAACCAAAGCTAAGGCAACGGTTAGACCAGATAAAATGTCATTTTTTGGATTTAGGGTGAGGCGGGAAAGTAGTGTTTTCAATGCGTTAGTTTAAGAAGCTGCAAAGGTAAACTTTCTAAACCTTAAACCGCATAAAAACATCACTTTATAATGTTTCGCCTTCGGGTTTAGCGGGGGGATAGTTGGCTAAAATTTCAGCAACAAATTTTTGAATGCGCTCGTCGCGATTTTTACTGTATTCTGTAATGCCGCCATAACCTTTTCCTTGCCAGACAAGAAGTTTTGTTTTTGCATCAATGATATCGATAAATAATTCTCCTCTTGTTTGGGTGGAGACATTGGTGTTATTTCCACCCCACATCCATGGGTTCCAACCCCAACCCCATCCCCAACCCCAGCCAGCGTTGTTGAAGTTATTGACTGTTACGCGATCGGTGGCTTTAACGGCGATATTGATGAGCAGGTCTGGATTTTCTGATAATTGAAGTTCTTTGCCTTTCATTTGTGCTTCTATGGCCGTGAGAATTCTTCTTTTGTCTAAATCAGAAATTTCGACCTCTTCTATGCCCGGTTTAAAAAACGCATAGGTTTTGTATTGATCAAAATTCACAGTTGAATCGTGATCTGCAAATACACGTATAGAAGAACAGTTTATACTTACAATTGCCAGTAGAAATAGAAAAATGCGTTTCATGTTTTTATATTTTATGGTTAGTAGGTAGTTATCAAATTTAGTGCCTTTTTTTTGATTGGTTAAACCCAAAGGGGCAATGACGGCATCCGCTTTCACAACAATAGCCTCTTTTTAGATGAAATTGTTCGGTAAAAACCTTGTAACCTTCTGGTGATAAATAATAATCCCCTTCTTCTAATTTTTGATCCCCCAGCATAATCTTTCTTCTTCCTTAAGTAGTTTAAATAATGTACATTAGCGATAACAAAAGCTATGAGTTGGATTGCCACGCACCTTGTTCAAAATGAATTTATTACACAAATAAACGGCATTTCCATTACAATTAAAAGAGAAGATAAACTTCATCCTCTTGTTTCTGGAAATAAGTTTCGTAAACTCAAATACAATTTTGCCCACTACAAAACGATCAATGCAAGTGGCGTTGCTACTTTTGGCGGAGCCTTTTCAAATCATTTAGCCGCAACGGCTGCCGCCGGAAAATTAGCTGGTCTACCCACCATGGGTTTTGTTAGAGGCGAAGAACTCGCCAAAAAAACCCGCAATCCCACCTTGGCCTTTTGCGAAGCCCAAGGCATGAAGTTATCCTTTTTAAGCCGTGGGGAATATCAACAAAAGGAAGAGGCAGCGATTGTCCAACAACTCATTCAAGAAAACAATTACGAATTATTAGCCGAAGGGGGAACAAACGCCCTTGCGATAAAAGGCTGTGAAGAAATTCTTCTCCCAGAAGATCGTGTGTTCGATACCATAGCTGTGGCCATGGGCACTGGAGGGACTTTTATGGGGTTACTCAATAGCTGTTTCCCGCAACAACACCTTTTGGGTTTTGATGTGGTGAAAGATCAAAAGGTGCAAAAGTGGGTGGCTAAAACAGCAGCAGCGGATAAGAACTATACGCTTCTTGATGTCCCAGAGGCAGGAGCTTATGGAAAGGCCTCGAACGAATTAATTGACTTTATCAATGCTTTTTATCAAGAGCACAAAATTCTTCTTGATCCAATCTATACTGGAAAGCTGCTTTTTGGTATTTTTGCCCTAATTAAACAGGACAAATGGCGTTGGGGGAAAAACATTTTGATCATTCACACGGGAGGAATCCAAGGCATAGCAGGCTTCAATCAGCAACAAGAATTAAAAGGGAAACCCTTAATCAATTGGGACGTTTAAGTTTTTTGGTGATTAGCCTTCTTGTATTGAGCAGTTGTAAGGTGACCAAAAGTGTACGCAATAAATCTACCGTCGTAGTTGCAGAAAAAGCAGCTGAGCAAAAAGTGACTCAACCGCAGCAGCTAGAAGGTAAAGCGGTAACAGAAAAAATCAAAAGACCTTTAAGCACCCAACAAAAAGTAGCACTATACCTTAAGATTTTTGGCCCTATCGCGCAACGCGAGATGAAAGAATACAAGATCCCAGCGAGTATCACTTTAGCACAGGGCTTGTTAGAGTCTGGTTTTGGAGAAGGGCGATTAGCCCTAGAGGGAAACAATCACTTTGGGATTAAATGCCATCGAGATTGGCAAGGCGGAAGAATTTATCACGACGACGACGAAAAGGGAGAATGCTTTAGGGTCTATGCAGATGCTGGAGAATCCTATCGAGACCACTCTTTGTTTTTATCAGAAAGAGATCGATATGCTTTTCTTTTCCGTTTAGGAAAAAGAGATTATAAAGCTTGGGCAAAAGGCTTGAAAAAAGCAGGCTATGCAACTGATCCTAAATATCCCGATAAATTAATTCGTTTAATCGAACGATTTGATCTCGCAGCATACGATAAAAAAGCGGCTCAAGAAATCATCACTCAAAAAGAAAGAGTACCCCAATCCAACGAAAGAATTTATGTGGTACAACAAGGAGATACCCTTTATGCTATCGCGAGAAAATTACAAGTTGAGCTGAGTGTTTTAAAGCGCAAAAACAACCTGAAAGACAATACCATATATTTGGGACAAGAACTTATTTTACCAAAAAAATAATATGCAATATCAACGCAGTAGTGCACTTTTTCAAGCCGCAAAAAAAGTAATCCCGGGAGGAGTAAACTCTCCGGTGAGAGCTTTTCAATCTGTAGGGGGAGAACCCATTTTTATTGAAAAAGCCAAAGGTGCTTATTTGTTTGACGCCGACGGGAACCAATTAATCGATTATATTTCTAGCTGGGGGCCTATGATCTTAGGACATGCGCAGCAAGAGGTGATCGACGCGATTACTTCGCAAGCTCAAAAGGGAACTTCTTATGGAATCCCCACGGCTTTAGAAACAGAGATCGCCACTTTAGTAGTAGATCTTGTGCCTAATATCGACAAAGTGCGTTTTGTCAATTCTGGGACAGAGGCCTGTATGAGTGCTGTTCGTCTCGCTCGTGGCTATACCAAAAGAGAAAAGATCATCAAGTTTGCGGGTTGTTATCACGGGCATTCAGATGCTTTTTTGATTCAAGCGGGGAGTGGTGCCGTCACCTTTGGCGCGCCTAATAGTCCTGGGGTAACACAAGGCACAGCCAAAGATACCTTATTAGCCAACTATAATGATTTAGACAGCGTTGAAGCAATCTTTAAACAACATCAAGAAGGCATTGCGGCGATTATCATTGAGCCTGTTGCTGGGAATATGGGCTGCATCGTTCCGCAAGAAGGTTTTTTAGAAGGCCTGCGTAGCTTGT
Organism: Candidatus Arcticimaribacter sp.; assembly: GCA_965658115.1. Taxonomy (GTDB): domain Bacteria; phylum Bacteroidota; class Bacteroidia; order Flavobacteriales; family Flavobacteriaceae; genus Arcticimaribacter. The sequence goes on from CBFHRA010000023.1 coordinate 13,754, forward strand.
GCGATCAATACGGGGCTTTGTTGATTTTTGACGAAGTCATGACTGGCTTTAGATTAGCGCTTGGCGGTGCACAAGAACGCCTGGGAATAAACGCAGACATTGTCACCTTTGGAAAAGTAATCGGCGGTGGCTTACCGGTAGGAGCTTTTGCAGCGCGAAAAGAAATAATGCAGGAGTTAGCCCCTGAAGGCCCGGTTTATCAAGCGGGAACATTAAGTGGAAACCCCCTGGCCATGATTGCTGGTTTAACTACCCTAAATATGTTGCAAGAGGACAAAGACCTTTTCAAGCGTTTAGATGGTAAAACAGAACGTTTGCATCAAGGGATGAAAACCCTCATAGAAGCAAAAGGTTTACCGCATCAATTTAATCGAATGGGATCGATGTTGTCCTTGCATTTTACCGATACGCCTGTGGTTGATTTTGAGACCGCTGCCTTAGGTAATAACGATCATTTTAAAGCCTATTTCCACGGGATGTTAGACCGTGGGGTTTACCTACCGCCCAGTGCGTTTGAAAGTTATTTCTTAAACGATGCCCTTTCACAAAAAGACATTGATTTTACGCTTGAAGCCTTTGCAAGCTGGTTGAAATTAATTTAAATAAACAAAAAGACCTTCTTCGTTCTTTTCGACCTTAGTAAGGCCTTTTTTGCTTAAGCCTTTTAAAGAAACATCCCATTTTTTATTGCTTAATCCCGCTTGTTCTTTTAGGGTTGCTAGAAGAATAGGATTGGATTTTTTGAGTAAACCGTGGATAATTTTTTCTTCCTCAGTCAATTCAACGGCTTTCTTCTCTGGGCGCATTTGCGGGAAGAAAAGTACTTCTTGGATAGAGCTATTATTGGTCATTAACATGACCAAACGGTCGATCCCAATTCCGATTCCAGAGGTGGGAGGCATTCCGTATTCTAGCGAGCGTAAAAAGTCTTGATCGATAAACATGGCTTCATCGTCTCCCTTTTCGCTTAATTTAAGTTGTTCTTCAAAACGCTCTCTTTGATCGATAGGATCATTTAACTCAGAATAAGCATTGGCGAGTTCTTTCCCATTCACCATTAATTCGAAGCGTTCTGTTAAGCGTTTGTTGTCGCGGTGTTCCTTTGTTAAAGGACTCATCTCTTTAGGATAGTCGGTGATAAAGGTGGGTTGGATATAGTGGTGCTCACATTTCTCCCCAAAGATTTCATCGATTAATTTCCCAACCCCCATGGTTTCATCTACTTCTAAACCTAGGTCTTTTGCGGTAGCGCGTAATGCTTCTTCTCCCATTTCAGACACATCCACTCCTGTATGAATCTTAATGGCTTCTAAAATCGGCACTCGAGGATAAGGCGCTTTAAAGTCAATGGTATTCTCTCCCACTGTAACTGCAGAAGAACCATTCGATTCTACAGCGACCTTTTCTAATAAGGCTTCGGTGGTTTCCATCATCCAGAAATAGTCTTTATAGGCGACATATAGTTCCATCACCGTAAATTCTGGATTGTGGGTTCTATCCATCCCTTCGTTTCTAAAGTCTTTTGAAAACTCATACACCCCATCAAAACCTCCTACAATCAATCTTTTTAGATAAAGTTCGTTCGCAATACGCAAGTATAAAGGAATGTCCAATGCGTTGTGGTGGGTTATAAATGGGCGGGCAGAAGCACCTCCAGGAATAGGCTGTAAAATAGGCGTCTCTACTTCTAGGTACTCTCTTTCGTTAAAGAAAGAGCGAATGCTATTGGTGATTTTTGTACGCTTGATAAAGGTGTCTTTTACCTTTGGATTAACGATTAGATCAACATAACGTTGACGGTAGCGCAATTCTGGATCATTAAATTCGTCGTAAACATTTCCGTCTGAATCTGTTTTAGGTAAAGGTAACGGACGTAAGGTTTTATTTAAAACAGAAAAGTTAGTCACTTGCACTGTTTGCTCTCCTACTTTAGTGGTAAAAAGAGACCCTTCAATCCCTATGATATCCCCTATATCTAAGAGTTTTTTATAGACCTCGTTATAAAGAGTCTTGTCTTCTCCTGTACAGATTTCATCTCTATTAAAATAAACTTGAATACGGCCTTTGCTGTCTTGCAATTCTGCAAAACTGGCTTTTCCTTGAATACGGCGAGACATTAAACGACCAGCGATGACCACTTTTTTGCCTTCGGTAAAAGTGTTTTTTATATCTGCTGAAGTGTGATCAACCGGATAAAGTGGGGCAGGATAGGGATCTATCCCTAATGCTCTTAATTTTGCTAATTTCTCTCTTCGAATAATTTCCTGCTCGCTCAAACCGGCCATAGTGTAAAAATTTTAGCAAAGATAAGGAGTCTGCTACAATTGAAAGTTGTTAAATTAGCCTAGTAAAACATTTTTTTGTCCATGAGTCTTTTTCGCGTTTTATTATCGATACTCTTTCCGCCTTTGGCTGTGTTAGATCAAGGCTGCGGATCTATAGTGATTGTCTTTCTGTTAACGCTTTGTGGTTGGGTGCCAGGAACCATAGCCGCTTTGGTTATCCTCAATAATACCAACCAGTTTTGAATCAAAAAAGCAACAAGCAGGTCACAGTAATTGACCTAGGCAGGCAGTCCTATAAACCCACCTGGGATTTGCAAGAACAGCAGTTGCAGAAAATTGTTGCCTTAAAAAAGAGCAATAGAGCTGCAGCGGTACCAGTGCCTACTCCTAATTATTTTTATTGGGTAGAGCACTCTCCTGTAATTACTTTAGGGAAGAGCGGTTTGCCCAAGCACCTATTGCTAAACGAACAACAACTCACCGAAAAAGGCATTGAATTTTTTACCACTAATCGCGGGGGGGATATCACCTTTCACGGGCCGGGGCAGTTAGTTGGCTATCCCATTTTGGACCTAGAAAACTTCTTTACCGATATTCACAAATACCTTAGACTACTCGAAGAAGCCGTTATTTTGACTTTAAAAGAATATGGCCTTGCGGCCGAAAGGAGCGAGGGGGAAACCGGAGTTTGGTTAGATGTGGGAACTCCCTTTGCCCGTAAAATTTGTGCGATGGGCGTCAAAGCAAGTCGCTGGGTGACCATGCACGGTTTTGCCTTAAATGTCAATACTAACTTAGGGTATTTTGACTATATCGTTCCTTGTGGAATTCAAGGGAAAGCCGTCACTTCTTTAGCAGCCGAGTTAAAGCGAGAGATCCCTCTAGATGAGGTAAAGGCAAAAATTCTCGTGCACCTAAGTAATCTTTTTGAAGCAGAGCTACTCGCTAGTTAATCTCATAGATCAATAGATCTTTACTTTCACCCTGAACAACAAACTCTAACGCCTTGTCTTTATCTGCGTTGCTTAAATCTATGGGAGAAACTCCATATACAGGGAAGCCACTTACGGCTTTGCCATCGCTGTAATAGAGATAGACTTTTTGCGCTTCGACATCTGTTACACTCACATAAACGATATTGTTGAGGTAGAAAATCTGCGGTGCGGTATATTGTCCATAGGGCAGCGTCACAGGAATCCCTTTTATGGTTAAAATATTGTTGGTCAATGTGACCAAAGATTTTGTGGTCGCTGTAATTTCATGCGTAGCTTCTAAGCCCAGATTTGTCGTGATGACATTTCCTTTAGGGTCAATTTGAATTAAATTTCCTGCTTGATCTGTGGTAGTAAAGGTTTTTAAATAAGCATATATGGCTTGATTCGACGCTTTAAATTCTTCTTTGATTTTTACGCGGCTTTGCCCGGTTCTACTCAGGATATTAATCTTTCCGCTTTCTTCTTTGATCAAAATGTAATCTTTGTTGCCTATGCGAATATGTTTTGGCTGCGCACTAACAGCCGAAGCACTTTTGGTAAACTTAAAGCCATTGACCTTTTTACCTTTGTTGTCTAACATCAAAACGTTTTGGTCTTGTGCCAGGACAAAGCGATAATTTCTGCTTTGATCATAATCAAATATAGCCAAAGGCTGGGCTGTACTATTGGTTTTGATTTTTTTGTTGAAGGGCGGAACCACCTTTCCGTTGCGATCTAAAATGTAAAAGCGTTCAGCTGTTCTAAAGGCCATTTGTAGGCGGCCATTTTTGTATAAATCGACCTGTTGTATATCCCCGATGATTTTCCCCTCCAGTTGTTTTTTCCAAAAAAGTGTTCCGGTATTAGAGTAGAGGTAAAGGATGTTTTGTTCGTCTTGTACAGCGATATCTCTCTCTTTTGTACGGTGATTTTTGAGCCATTGCGGTTTTGTGGAAACTGCATTTTCTAAAGAGATCAAAGCGACATTAGTCGTAGTCTTATCATTCTGTTTGATTTCGTTTTGAGAAAGTCGATAATGCAAATGCATATAATCGTTTTCAACTACGCCTTGAAAAGCTACATAAGGGAGTTTGTCACTTTCCATGGCTTTCCAAAACGTCTTCTCTGAAAATTGCTTTTTTAAAGCAGTAGTATTTCCAATCCATAAAAGATTGCTCTTGTCAGAAAGTGTTTCTTCCGCGAAGCGTTGAAAAGCTAAAGATTTCTCTAATGTTTTTTCGTCTTTATAGGCGGCGATTAAGGTTTTAATGCCCGCTTCACTTTCTGCAAAAAACAAGTAGTCATCGATTTTAGCCACCCATTCTGCGTTGACTTCTTCCCCCAAACTCATCACCAATAAACTCAACTCTCTTGATAAAGAAGTTTTGTAATATGGAATGTCGCGGTATTTTTTCTGCTGGCTTTCTGGGATAAAGTTAGCTTCCGCAGTGGCTTCGTTACTCAAATGAAAAATCAACGCAATGTCGTTTTTCAATTGAACTATCCCTAATTCATCGATGCCTTTTAAGGCAGTTAGGTCTGTGGTTAAGGTGGCGAGGTTGAGAAAGCGCACCCATTTTTTAAACTTGTCTTCTAATAGTTGAATGTTGTCTAAGGTCATTAAAAATGCCGAAGTCATTTGTACAGGGATCGCTTGAGTAATCAAGTTTTTCTTTGGTTCACTAGATTGTAATAAGCCCACTGGATCCCCGATAGAATCAATTACTTGAACTAAACCATCTACCTCAAAGGCATTTGCCGTAATGTTGACATCTAGACTTGCCCAGTTTTGACCAACTTTTGGAAACAATGGTAGTTGACCAATTACTTCTTTGATCAAGTCTTCTTCTTGGCCTTTAATATGAATGTTTACTGGAGCACTATCGTCGGCTGTTTTTACGATATCGTAAAAGGACGGGTCATTAATCCCTTTGGCTTTTTGCTGATAATTGCGAATACAATTCTCTAAAACAATCTTAGTATCTGCATGTAAAGTAAAACCATCAATAAAAGCAGTGTAGAGGGTATGCTCGTTTTCTTGAGTTAGGTAAATGGCTTCCCCGCTGTATTCTTCTTTGGGGTAAGAGAGATAGGTGCTGTCAAGGGGAGCTTTATAGACGATGCTTAAGGCCTTTTCATTTTTGCCGTAAGGCGTAAGGCTAAAAATTTTTGGTGAAGTCGCCTGCTTATCAAAGGCGATTAATTTTTTAGAAAGTTCTGGGAGGCTTTTTGGTAAGTGTTTTAATACAGGATTATTCTTAAGCGCATTTGCTACTTCGTTTGGGTTGTTGAGTTGAATCGCTAAAGGGGTGTTTTGCGGAATCCAATCAACAAGATTTGAATTCTTCTGTTGTGTGGTTTCACAGGCTGTAAACAAAGACACACACAAGAAGGATTTAATTGCGAATCGAATAAGTGGTTGGAAATTCATAGAATGTGTTATGGATGCAAAATTAAGAAACTCAAAAATCAATTTCTAGTTGTTCTGGAAGTAATCGAAAAGTTTTTCTGTGGTGAGGGCTTGCGCCAGTATTTCTTATTCCCTCTCTATGGGATTTAGTAGGGTAGCCCTTGTTTGTTTTCCAGTGGTATTGAGGGTATTCCTGGTCTAGGGACATCATAATGTCATCCCGATATGTTTTTGCTAAAACAGAGGCCGCTGCAATATTTAAGTATCGACCATCTCCTTTAATGATGCATTCGTGAGGAATATCTTTATATTGATGAAAACGATTCCCGTCTACGGCAATAAATTCAGGTGTGGTAGAAAGACCACTAATGGCTTTGTGCATGGCTTTGATCGAAGCATTTAGGATATTAATTGTTTCAATTTCTTTTACGCTACAATGAGCGACCGAAAAGGCAATAGCTTCTTGTTCAATGATGGGACGCAATGCATAGCGCTGTTTTTTGGTCAACTTTTTAGAGTCGTTTAACAAAGAATACGAAAAATCTTTGGGCAAAATAACCGCTGCTGCAGTAACCGGTCCGGCTAAACAACCTCTTCCGGCTTCGTCTGTGCCGGCTTCTACAAATTGCGTGTACTGTGTAGGGAGTTGTTTCATTGAATAAATCGCTTGATGCTGATGGTCGATGACCAAAAATAAATTCAAACATCTATTCAAATTTAGTTATAACTTCGCACAAAACATATTATCCATGCCACAACGGTATTTTTTGGTCCTTTTTTTACTCAGCCTGCAAAGCCTTTTTTCTCAAACGTCAACTGAACAGATCAAGCTTGACGAAGCACCTGTTGTCACAACGACTCCCACATTAGAAAAAACGATTCAAACGCAAGATACCCTAGCGGTTAAAAAAGACAGCCTCGCTCAAAAAAAAGGATTAATCATTAAAGAACGAGAAGAAATTGTTCCCGATACTGCGACCATTGACATGTATGAAATTTATCAACAAGGCAAGCGAACGGTTTATGTCGATACTACTTTAACGATTCAAAAAGAATACAAGTTTAACTTCTTGCGCAAGGATTACTTTGAGTTACTGCCCTTTGTCAACTTAGGCTCTGCCTTTAATCGTCTAGGGCATGACTTTACTCAAACCTCTTTACAACCGCAGATGGGAGCACGCTCAAAGCACTATGGCTATTTTGAAATAGAAGACGTAAAGTATTACCGTGTTCCTACTCCCTTTACAGAACTCTTTTTTAGGACGACGATGGAGCAAGGGCAGATGACAGATGCGACGATTAGTGTCAATACCAGTCCGCAGTTTAATTTTGCGTTCGCTTTTCGCGGAATGCGATCTTTAGGGAAATACCTCAATCAACGCTCTGCCAATACCGCTTTTCGATGGTCGATGACCTATCAAAGTTTGAACGAACGCTATAAGGCAAAGATGCACTATGTCAATCAAAACCATGAAAATCAAGAAAACGGTGGTATTACCGAAGAAGGAATCCCGCTCTTTGAAACTGGAGATCCAGACTTTCTCGAGCGACCTGTTTTAGAAGTAAAACTATCGACAGCATTAAATAACCTTAAAGGGAAAAGATCTTTTTTTGAACACAACTATGCTTTAGTTCAAGCAAAAGATAGTACAGGATCTAGCTGGACAGTTGGGCAGCAAATCATGAATGAGTCTAAATATTATCGTTATGAGGATGAACAAAACGCTGCTTACTTTGGGCAAAGAGAAGCTGGAGTTTCAGTTCTTGACGAGGTACAATGGGCGATTTTAAAAAATAGATTTCAAACAGAGTACGACAATCCTTTATTAGGGAAGCTTACCGCTGGGCTTGAGATTTCTGCCATTGACTACAATATTCTTTTACCCCAAGATGATTCAGAGGAGGGGAGTGTGCCAGAGGAAGACGCAAATGAAGCGTTACCCTTGAATTTGGAGGCGAACCAAACTTTTCTCAACGCAGACTATGCCTTTTTATGGCGTGGCTTTGATTTTACCGCTCACTTTAATAAAACCTTATTTAGTGAACGTTTAAGTGATGAAATCAGCCTTCAGGCTAAAATCACCTTAGCAAACGATGTCTTCTTTCGGGCGAAAGCCAGTTTTATCAATAAGAGTCCCAACTTTAATTTTATTCGTTATAGAAGCGCCTATACCAATTACAATTGGTACAATGATGATTTGTCCAATGAAAAAATTACCAGTCTCTCAGCGACTTTATCTCATCCTGTGTGGGGAGCATTATCTGGCTTTGTACAGCGCTTAGACAATTACACCTATTACAATCAAGTTTTTCCAGAACAGGCAGAAGAAACACTACTTCCACAAACCCTTTTGGCTGAAGTCGTCCAAACCCCAGAAACGATCACCTATCTAAAGGCGCGTTACAGTTCGCACTACAGCCTTTGGAAATTTGGTTTAACCACTACTGCACAATACCAAAAAGTAATGTCGACAGACAATGGGCCTAGTCTTCCTATTAACGTTCCAGAGTGGAATATAAGAACTACGCTGAGTTTTAGTTCTCATTTATTTAAGAAGGCCTTATATATGCAAACTGGAATCACGGGGCATTACTTTACGAATTATTATGCCGACCAATATAATCCACTCTTAGGCGACTTTATGCGACAGGATCGTCAAGAGATTGGGAATTTCCCGCGATTAGATGTCTTCTTTAACGGGAAAATCCAGCAAACCCGTATCTATTTCAAGTACGAACATGCGAATGC
>CBFHRA010000024.1:0-21618 GCA_965658115.1 Candidatus Arcticimaribacter sp.
TTTTGGCCATAGAAAATGATATAGCTTTCTTTTTGGCACTCGCTTTTATCATTGTTGGGAATGGTTTTTTTAAACCGAATATTTCCACCTTTGTAGGCGCTTTGTATAAAGACGGGGATGTTAGAAAAGATTCAGGTTTTACGATTTTCTATATGGGAATCAATATTGGTGGCTGGATTGCGCCATTATTATGCGGGGGATTGGCGGTAACCTATGGGTATCACTATGGCTTTGCCTTAGCAGGTTTTGGGATGATGACTGGTCTTTTATTCTTTTGGAGTGGGATCAAGAAGAACGTCTTTGGAGACAAAGGATTACCACCAAATAATGACGTCTATGAAAAACCTGTCTTAGGGATTCCCCAGAAAACACTTATCCCAATTCTATCGGTTTTATTTGTGCCAGTTATTGCTTATGTACTATCCTCTTATGAAGCAATTATGGGTGGAGAGTCCATACTGGGCGATGAAACCATTGTAGGATTGATTTTTAAGCTAATTGGAATTACAATCGTGGTTTACCTTGGGAATATAATGTTACAATCGACTGCTGAAGAGAGAAAGAAATTATTCATGGCCGTATTAATTACTTTTTTTATGACCATGTTTTGGGGCTTTCATGAGCTGTCAGGAAGTGTAATTACTTTATTTGCTTCTAGAAATGTTGCCTTAGACGGATTCATGACTGCAGCACAAACAAACTCGTTAAATTCAATGTTTATCATTCTTCTGGCCATTCCTATTTCTTTATTATGGGAAGCTTTGTCAAAGAAAAAATTAAACCCACGTACACCTTATAAGTTTGGTCTTGGTTTGATTTTGGCGGGAGCTAGTTTCTACATATTGGCCTTGAGTAAGGGAAGTGCAGATGAAAATGGTATGGTTCCTTTTGCTTATTTGATCATTATGTACTTTGTTTTATCCATTGGAGAATTGTTTATGTCTCCAGTTGGATTATCTAAGATTACCAGCTTATCCCCAAAACGCATCGTAGCGTTTATGATGGGAATTTGGTTTTTATCTTCTGCCTATGCTTTCCAAATCGTTGGTTTTATAGGAAAGCAATTAGCCGTTGATAGTACCGATGTCAATGTTGGTGGTTTAGACACAATTGATATCTATACAGATGGCTTTATGCTAATCTCACAATATGCTTTAGGTGCAGGATTAATCGTGATTATTTTCTCCCCACTTATGAAAAAGTTAATGGGTGATGTACATTAAAAAAACTAACGCTATGAAATTTAAAATTCTCTTTTTTTTACTGCTAGGGTCAGTTGTTGTTCAAGCTCAAGAAATCCAATGGATGACCTTGGCTGAGGCACTTGAGGCGCAAAAAACTGCGCCAAAAAAAATATTTATGGATGTCTATACAAAGTGGTGTGGCCCCTGTAAGTTGTTAGACAAAAAAACCTTTGCCAATAGAGATGTCGCCCGATACATTAGCGAACATTACTATGCGGTAAAGTTTAATGCAGAAGGAACCGAAGAAATCGCTTTTTACGATCAAGTGTTCCGCAACCCTAATTATGACCCTAATCGCAAAAGCCGAAATGCCACGCATCAATTCACCCAGTTTTTAGGTATTAGAGGTTATCCCACTATGGTCTTTTTTAGCGAAGATGGGGATCCTATTATGCCAGTGGTGGGCTATTACAATCCACAGCAATTAGAACCTTATTTAAAAATGATCAAGCAAGGCGATTATGCTGTTTTCTCTAAACCCGAAGATATAGAGATTTATCTCAAGAATTTTGTTCCGCGATTTAGAAAAGATAGTAAGCGCCCGATGTAGTAGTGATGTGATAAGGGATGTTTTGCTCTTTTAAGGTCTTGATCCATCGATCTCGATAATAGGGGCTATTACTTCCGTCAATAATGATTTTTTTTGGCTTCGCCTTTTGAAGTAAACGCGCCAAATTTACCTTAGCATTCTTTTGCAATAACCACTGTCCTTCTGGAATCTCCTCTAAGTCCATTACCCAGGATCCATCGATAAGCAAGAGAGACACATCATTGATGTGATACGCATTTGCTAAGGGCTGGAAATCTATTTTTTGATGGGGATACAAATTTCTAAAATCCGCAACAAGATTGGCCTGTTGCGACAAGCTGTCTGAAGCATGAAATGTGAGTTTTTGATTGGCTAGGCTCACCAAAATAGTTTGTTTGTATTGATGTGCTACCCAAAGCTGCTGCTGCTGGGGGATTCTTTGGATATTGATATAGAGGCACATTGTACTTATCATTGTCCCGTAAAGCCAAGACTTTTTTTTGGTATGCCCATAAAAGCAAGCACAAATTAAGGCGAGATAAATCAGCAATAAACTCAATGGAGTGTAATAAATGTGATCTAAGAGCCAATTTTCTTTGTCTGCAATCCATTGAACGAACCTTAGCATAGTGGCTACAGCATTATCTTCTAGCCACAATAACCATGGGGGTAAAGGAGAAACTAATAGCCACATTAAGGCCGTCAAACTAACATATAAGAATGCTCCCATAAAGGGCAGAATTACCCAGTTACTCAACAGGAATAAAGTTGGGAATTGATGAAAGTGAAAAATGCTTAAGGGAGCCACTGCAATTTGCGCCGAAAGGGAAACGATGGTTAATTGCCAAAACCACCTTAGCGCTCTATATTTAAAGTTGATTTTAAATAAAGGCGAAAGAAATAGGATGCCAAAGACGGCTAAATAACTCATTTGAAAGCCTAGTTGCTTGATAAAACTAGGCCGAATAAATAGTAGCACTCCCATAGAGAGTAAAACCAAATAGGCGGTGGGGAGTTTACGTCCGCTATTTTGTCCAATTTGATATGCCGAAAATAAGGTAACAGCACGGATCACAGAGGCCGCTCCACCCACTAAAAAAGCATAGCACCACAAACAAGCTAGAACTGCTATATTTTGCCATAATTTCCCTTTAGGTAATGAGGCTAAAGGCCTAAATAGGGTTTGAAAAAACAGCATTAATAAGCCAACATGCAAGCCGGATATGGCAAATAGATGAACTACTCCAGCTTTAGCAAATTCATCTCGAGTCGAAGCGTCTAAGCTGCTGCGTTCCCCTAATAAAATGGTTTTTAGGATAGCAATTGTTTGAGGCTTTAATCTACTTTCGTCTAACTTCTTTAAGAGAAATGCTCTGTACTTTAAAAATGAAAAGCCAGTGCTTTTTGCCCTCAAAATATCCTTCTTTTCAATGTTTGTTTGATAATATATCTTGATGCTTTTTAAATAGGCCTTATAATTAAATCCCCCAGGATTTGAAGGACCTTTGATGGGAGATATTTGTCCCTTTATGATCCATATATTCTGGTAATCAAGGGTGCTTTGGTCCCCCTCACTTTTATTGACGGTCAATAAAAGTGAGCCGCTAGCGGGTTGGTCATTAACCTTTTTTACTGTGACATAATAGCGTTCTCTTGTTTTGCTGGGACTTAGTTTACGCTTTAGAATAACGTTAAAGCTGTTATCTTGAGCTGGCTTAACAAATTGACTGTAATGATTGCTTGGAATATTTTGATCGATTTTCCCCACCAGTATTCCCATTATAAAAAAGGCGAAGCCAAAAAGGAGTACCCGCCATTGTAAGAGGGAATTAAACGAAAAATAAAGTAGTAGGATCAAGCCAATAACTCCATCTACCCATTTGAATAAGGGATCGATTTGAATCGAAAAGTGTATCCCTAAGATAAAGGCTAGTAAAAAAGGGACAAATGGTAAAGAAAAGGGTTTCACCCTTTAAATATACAAATCCTGTTATTTTATGGAACTAACGATCTGTTGAGCCACAGTTTGGCTTGCCTTTTTCTCCCCTAAACTTTGGGTTAAATTGTTGTAGTCCAATTCAATTTGCTGTCTTATTTTCTCCTCCCCTAATAGCGCTAGGGTTGCAGCAATTTTTTCTGTTGTACAATCATTTTGGATCAATTCTTTGACCACCTCTTTATCGAGAATTAAATTCACCAAAGAGATATACTCTAGTTTCACAATTCGTTTTGCGATAGCATAACTAAGGCCACTGCTTTTATAACACACCATTTGTGGCACGCCAAAAAGAGCTGTTTCTAAAGTAGCTGTTCCACTGGTAACGATGGCAGCAAAAGCGTTTTTTAAAAGGCTATAGGTTTGATTATGTAATAATGAGACAGAGGGGTGGATGGTGAATTTTTGATACCATTCTGCTTCAATACCCGGAGCTCCAGCAATCACAAAATGATAGTCTGGAAAACGGTCAATAACAGAGAGGAAAATCGGCATCATTTTATTGATCTCTTGTTTTCTGCTCCCCGGTAAAAGCGCAATAATAGGTTTATTTTTTTCTTTTAGTTGAAGCGTTACAGCCTCTTCTTTTTGGCGTGCCTCTTTTATAACTTGAATTAATGGGTGGCCTACAAAGGTCACATCATAATTGTGCTTTTCTTTAAAGTAGGGTGCTTCAAAAGGGAGAATAACATAGAGTGCGTCTAAATCCCGTTTGATTTTTTTGATGCGATTTTCTTTCCAAGCCCAGATCTGTGGACTGATATAATAATGGTTTGGAATGCCTTGCTTTTTAGCCCATGCGGCAATGCGCATATTAAAGCCTGGATAATCGATGTAGACCAGAACATCTGGTTGAAAATTTAAAATATCTCTTTTGCAAAAAGCAATATTGTTTAAGATGGTTTTCAGGTTGATAAACACTTCCCAAAACCCCATAAAGGCCAGTTCTTTATAATGCTTGACCAGGGTTCCCCCTTGTGCAGCCATTTGATCCCCGCCCCAAAAACGAATTTCGGCAGTAGGATCTTCTTGATAGATCGCCTTGATTAAATTAGCGCCATGTAAGTCACCAGAGGCTTCTCCGGCAATAATGTAGTACTTCATCTAGACAACTTTGAGTAATGCAACCATAACCACGAGCAGAATTAATACAGTGACTAAGCCATAGGCGATTTGATATTTTCTTCTTCTGATCAAGATAAAAAAAGCGGGTAGATTTAATAAGGCCCCTAGACTGATCAAAGCACCTAATTTTTTTTGGTAGTATAACTGTTCCAAGCTACTGATTAAATTACCTTCTGAAAAGTAGAGTGTAAATAATGTCATACCGATAAAGGTCAAGACTAGCCCGATGACGGCTCCAATGGCATTTTCTTTATTCCTCAAAATTCCAGCTATTTAGTTTTTGAATTGCGTGATGTGCCGTTAAGTCAAATTGTGTGGGGACAATCGAGATGTACCCTTGTGCTAGTGCGGCTTCATCTGTGTCTTCCCCGCCGTCTTCATTAATAAATTCTCCTGTAAGCCAGTAGTAATCTTTCCCCATTGGACTTTGTCTTTTGTCAAACTTTTCAACCCAGCGAGCTTTGGCTTGCCTACAAATCTTGATGCCTTTAATTTCATTTTCTCCTAGTAAAGGGAAATTGACATTGAGGACTACGTCCGAAGACATTTTTTCCTTGAGTGCATTGCGAACAATGGTTTCTATAAAGGGTTTTAATGGGTTGAAATTTGCAGTCCATTGATAATCTAACAGTGAAAACCCAATGGCCGGAACTCCTTCTATCCCAGCTTCTATTGCGGCACTCATAGTACCAGAATAAATCACATTGATGGATGCATTTGAACCGTGATTAACCCCAGAGACACATAAATCTGGTTTTCGATCCATTAATTCATTGATGGCTAGTTTAACACAATCTGCTGGTGTTCCAGAGCTTTGAAACTCTTTTTGTGGCCCGTTATCTACTTGTATTTCTGTACAGTTAAGCGTAGAATTAATTGTAATGGCATGACCCATTCCAGATTGTGGACTGTCTGGAGCAACCACCACTACATCTCCTATTTTGTTCATTACTTCAATTAGTGCGCGAATACCCGGTGCTGTAATTCCGTCGTCATTCGTCACTAAAATTAAAGGTCTTTTAGCCATTGGATCTTTTTTAGCTAAGGTAAGAAAATACTTCCCTAGGCTGTTAAAATAGCGTCAAAAAGGCTTGGGTTGTTTGCTAAGACGTAGTCAATTCAATATCTTAGTTGACTAATCCAAATGCTATGAAAAAAATTATTGCTTTATGTTTGTTACTGCTTAGTGGATTAACACTTGTTGCTTTTACCGACACTGTTAAAAATCCCTCAAAGGATAAACTGCTTATTGAAATAGTTTCTTATGTGCTCAATAGAGGGCATTTTTCTCCTACAGAAATAGATGATGAGTTTTCTGAGAATGTCTACATGAACTATTTAAATGGATTAGATGGTAGACACCAATTTTTTATCAAAGCAGACATCAATAATTTTAATTCTTATAAAAGAAAAATTGACGATCAAATCAAGGCTTCAAAAATTGATTTTTTTAACCTTTCGCACGAGAAGTTCCTACAACGAATGGGGCAAGTCAAATCTTTTTATCCAGCCTTACTCGAACAACCTTTTGATTTTACCAAAAAAGAAAGCATTAGCACTGACTATGAAAATGCGCCTTATGCTCAATCCTTAACAGAGCTTAAAACCAAATGGAGAAAGTTTTTGAAACTTAATGCCTTAGGAATTTACGCAGGACTTAAAGAGCGTGAAGAAGATAAAAAAGAAAGTGATTCTACTTATATCATAAAATCTGACTATGATTTAGAGATTGAAACGCGTGAAGTGTTAAAAGAGGATATGAAATACTTTTTTGAAGCACGTGATGATCTTAATCGCAACGATTTTTTCTCTGTATATGTCAATGCTATCGCCCTGCAATTTGATCCACACACAAGTTATTTAGCCCCCAGCGCCAAAGAGCGTTTTGATCAAAATATTTCAGGAAAATTTGAAGGAATTGGAGCGCGATTATCTAAGCGAAATCAAGAAATTGAAATCGTTGAAGTTATTTCTGGTGGTCCAGTTTGGAGAGATAAATTGATCGAACCAGGCGATAAAATATTAAAGGTCGCTCAGGTAGACGAAACCCCTGTGGATGTAGTTGGCATGCGTTTAGATGATGTGATCAAATTAATCAAGGGACCTAAAGGCACCCAAGTGTTTTTGACCATTAAGAAAGTCGATGGATCGACCGTAGTGGTTCCCATTACTAGAGACGTGATAGAGTTAGAAGAAGCTTTTGCAAAATCAACGATAATTGAAAAAAACAATCAACGTTTTGGGTTAATTCACCTACCGCGTTTTTATGTGGACTTTAGTGATTATGGAAACCGCAATGCTGCAAGCGATGTCAAAAAAGAAATCGCTAAACTCAAAGAAGAAGGTGTAGAAGGAATCGTTTTTGATTTGCGAAATAACGGTGGAGGTTCTTTACAAACAGTCGTGGACATGGCAGGTTATTTTATTGAACAAGGCCCTATTGTTCAAGTAAAATCAACCGGCGGTCAAAAGCAGATTCTAAGAGATGAAGATAAATCGATTGAGTGGGATGGACCTTTAGTCGTGATGGTAAACGAGTTTTCCGCCTCAGCGTCAGAGATTTTAGCGGCGGCTTTACAAGATTATAAACGCGCTATTGTTTTAGGAAGTAAGCAAACCTTTGGAAAAGGAACAGTGCAAAATGTGATCGATTTAAACCAGATTATATCTAACAACACCTATGGCGATTTAGGAGCCATGAAATTAACAACAGATAAGTTTTACCGCATCAACGGTGGCTCAACTCAATTAGAAGGTGTTAAAAGCGATATCATTTTCCCTAATCGTTATGCCTATATAGATACTGGAGAAAAAGATCAAGACAATCCACTAGAGTGGGATAAAATTAGCCCTGCCGAATTTAACTTATGGTCTTCTGGTGATCAATATAATTATGCCATTGAGCGCAGTAGAAAACGTCTAGAAGACAATCCTTTTGTTCAACTCATAGATGAGCAGGCTAAATGGATTAAATCACGCCAAAACGACAATTATTATTCCCTCAATTTTGATACTTACCTAGCCAAAAATGAAGCGACAGATCAAAAGACAGAGAAGTTTAAAAAGTTAAATGAGTTTGAAAGTATTTTATCCTTCAAAGCACTAGACAAAGATTTACCCTTGATTGAAAAAGACGACGTTTCTAAAGAGAAAAGAGTGCGTTGGGAAGAGAGTTTAGGCAAAGATATTTATGTAGATGAAGCGATTAATGTATTAAGTGACTTAATGAAGTTTAAAGGGAATAAACGTTCGATCGCTCAAGTAAAACAGTAAGGATTGGAACAAACCCCCACTTATTTAAAAGTGCTTAAAAAGCCTATCGGCGGAATAAGCTTCGTTTTTATTTGTTTGGTTACTTTTTGTGCTATTGCAGCGAGTTTACTCGCCCCAGACAATAGCTTACACGCCAATCAAATGCATGTTTCAATTCACTCAAAGCCTCCTGGTTTTTCAGTTCAGTTATTAAAAATTCCTTCTCAATCAGGAGAGATTATAGAAGAAATTCCAATAGAAGATTACTATTGGAAAGACAGTCAATTGTATTATCGTTCTTATGGAAGTAGCGAAGGTTATTATCAAACGATTGATCATAATACCTTCCCCTCAACCTTAACTCCCGCAGCGATTGAGCAAAGCTATATAGGGGAGCAAAAGTTTGTTTGGGGGACTGATAAATTTGGCCGAGATCTTTTTAGTCGCATGCTTTTTGGGGCAAGGATTTCACTTTCAATTGGATTTATTGCGGTCTTGATTTCGTTATTTGTAGGGATCATTTTAGGAGGACTTGCAGGCTATTTAGGCGGGAGGACAGATCAAGTTATTCTCTGGCTAATTAATGTAGTTTGGAGTATTCCTAGTTTGTTAATGGTCATTGCCATTACCCTTGCTTTAGGGAAAGGCTTTTGGCAAGTATTTATAGCTGTGGGGCTAACTATGTGGGTAGAAGTCGCTCGATTGGTTCGCGGTTTAGTAATTTCGATCAAAGAGCAAACCTTTGTTCAAGCAGCAAGGGGGATGGGTTTTTCTTCGGTGAGGATTTTTTCTCATCACATCTTTCCGTTATTAGTGCCTTCTATTATCGTGATAGCTACTGCAAATTTTGCCAGTGCTATTTTAATCGAAAGTGGCTTAAGCTTTTTAGGAATTGGCGCACAGCCACCCATTCCTAGTTGGGGTGGGATGATCAAAGATCACTTTAGATATATCTTATTGGGAAAATCCTATTTGGCCATTATCCCTGGATTAGCCATTATGAGTTTGGTATTAGCGTTTATGCTATTAGGAAATGCTTTAAGAGACGCTTTGGATATTAAAAACTAGCTTCGTTAAGACGATTAGCATCTAGGTTGAGGTAGATAAAAATCAAGATGGTAAAAGCGAGTAAACTCGACCCGCCATAGCTGATAAACGGCAAGGGAATCCCGATAGTGGGCACCAGCCCAATCGACATGCCTATATTGACAAAGAAATGCACAAAAATAATGCTGGCAACACTGTAGGCATAGATGCGTGAAAATTTATTTTTTTGGGCTTCAGCCCTGCTTAAAATTCGCAGAATTAAGAAACTGAACAGTAAAACAACCCCTGCACTCCCCACAAATCCCCATTCTTCTCCTATGGTGCTAAAGATGTAGTCTGTGTGCTGTTCTGGGACAAAGCCACCCTTAGTTTGGGTACCTTGTAAAAATCCTTTTCCTTCCCAGCCACCAGAACCAATGGCAATCTTAGATTGATTTAGATTATACCCAATCCCCTGTGTATCGACTTCTTTCCCTAATACGATATTGAAGCGGTCGCGATGGCGTTGTTCAAAGATATCGTTAAAGATATAATCGACAGAATAGACATAGCCACAGGTTAAAATTAGAGAGATCAAATAGGGCGTAAAGTGTGCTTTTTTATTGACCTTCTTAGAAAAGAAATAAAGGGATGTAACTACAAATATAATGCTGACATAGACAAAAGGTAAAGGGGCAACTAGCGTAAGAATAAAAAAGAAAATTAAGCCCGTTACAATTAATATATAAGAGGTGGGTAAACCTTCTCGAAACAATACAAAAAGGAATGCGCCAAAAACTAATGCCGATCCAGCGTCTGGTTGTAAAACAATTAATAGCATGGGCAGGGCAATAATCAAAACGATTTGCACTAATGACTTAAAACGGCGAATATCGATTTGTATCTCGCTCAAAAGTTTTGCTGTTGCAAGCGATACGGCCACTTTTGCAAATTCTGCTGGTTGCAAGCCAATGCCACCAAAGTTATACCACGAGCGCGCACCAGAAATAGTGCTTCCAAAGGGATAAAGCCCAATTAATAGGACAATAATGACCAAATAAATGATACTTGCAAAGCGTTCAAAAACTTTAGCTGGGGCAGCAAGGATAAAAATTCCTGCTGCAAGGCTAACAATAAAAAAAATAACCTGCTTCCCGATAGAACGACTTAGATTGAGTAATTCTGGTTGATTTGCATCAAAGGTGGATGAATAGATGTTTGTTATCCCAAAGATGACCAATAGAAAGTAGATCAATAAAACCAGCCAGTCTAATTTAAATGTTCTATTCATTGATTTCAAAGGGTTGCCCAGAGATGGGTTTTAAATATTCGCTTTCTAAACTTCCCTCAACCATGCGTTTTTCTAGCCGTGTTCTTTTTACTTCTCCGTTGAGGTAATCTTCAATCATTAAGCTGGCGATGGGTGCGGCCCATCGTGCCCCCCAGTAGCCATTTTCGATAAAAACAGCAATGGCGATTTGCGGGTTTTCCTTTGGAGCGAAAGCGACAAAAATAGAATGATCTGTGAGTTGTTTTCGTTCGCCATCAATTCTGGTAAAGTTTTCTGCAGTTCCAGTTTTACCGCAGACTTCAATCCCTCTAATACGGGCAATTCTTGCGGTCCCTTTTTCAACGACTTTATGCATGCCGTCGATCACAATATCAAAATGTTGCGGATCAATGCTCGTGATTTTTTTAGTGAATTTTTGTTGAATAGAATCCCCCTCTATTTCTTTGACAAAATGGGGAGTGTAATAAAATCCTCTATTGGCAATAGCTGCAGTAAAGTTGGCGAGTTGAATGGGAGTGGTTAAAAGCTCTCCTTGACCTATGGCGTTAGAGATAATGGTAGGCGCTTTCCATCCGCCGTTGTTGTAAGCGCGATTATAATAGGCAGCTCCAGGAACGTGTCCCGGTCGTCCAATGGATAAGTCATAGCCTAAATAGTTGCCTAGACCAAAACTTTTAAGATGCTCTTTCCATTGATCTACACCTTCTTCTGGGGTTGGATATTTTTCAATGATGGCTTTATAGGTATGAGAGAAATAAGTATTACACGATTTGTAAATGGCACTGAGCAGGTCGTTACGGGTGCCTATTCTACAATGACATTCCATAAAGGCTCCTCTAGCATAATAATGACCACGATTACAGCGGTGTTTTGTTTTTGGTGTGATGGCTTCTTCTTGAAGTGCGATTAATGCGTTCAATGTTTTAAAGGGAGAACCAGGAGGATATTGTGCCAGAAGACCACGATCAAATAATGGTTTTGCTAATGTGTCATTTGCTAGTTTACGGTAGTTGTATGAACGCTTTCTACCGACTAAAATACTAGGATCATAAGAAGGGGCATTGACTAGGGCTAAAACTTCTCCTGTAGCTGGTTCGATGGCTACAATTCCACCGCGTTTATTTTGCATTAATTTTTCGCCATAGGCTTGCAACTCTGCATCAATGGTAAGTTGGATGTTTTTAGCTGGTGTAGGAGTGATGTCATAACTTCCTTCTTTATAGGGACCCAGTATGCGATTAAAGCGATCTTTTTGTAAGAAGCGTTTTCCTTTTTTTCCTCTAAGATGGTTTTCATAAGATTTTTCGACTCCCTGCCGACCAATGATTTCACCTAGTCGATAGTAATCGTCTTTCTTAAGATCATTGTTGTTGACCTCGCTTACATAACCTAAAACATTTGCGCCATTTTTGAAATAATATTCTCGCAAGGATTTCTTTTGAATAAAGAAACCTTCAAACTTCCACATTTGCTCTTGCAACTTTGCATAAGTTTCTTTTGATATTTGATTGACTACTACAGAAGGTAAACGTTTAGAATAACGACGAGCTTTTTTGAGGTTATAGATCAACCTTTTCTTGCTTACGCCAGTGAGTTCACAAAACGATAGGGTGTCAAAGGGGGAAACGTTTTCTGGGATGATCATCACATCATAAGCCGGTTGATTTGCCACGAGTAATTTTCCGTTTCGATCATAAATAAAACCCCGCTCTGGATATTCAGCAATCTCTAGAACAGCATTATTTTCTGAAAGGGTTTGATAAGAGGTATTGACTACTTGTAGATCTAAAAGCCGGTATAAAAATGCACTGGCCATTAGTATGGTGATCACACGAAGTAAAAAAATACGCATCATTTTTTAGGTTGCAATAAATTAATTGTTGCGGCAATCAGAATAAATGTAAAGAGGGTATTGGTAACACTGTGCTTAAAGATAATCCAAAAATGTGCCATACTGAAATAGGCAACAAAAGCAAAAATAAGTTGATGAAAAAAGATCATCAAAAAGATATACAACAAGCGATTTGTTAAGAGCGTACCGGTAAACATGGCATTAGGTTGATCAAAATTTGCTCCTAATGCAAAACGTGAAATCACTGGTCGTATAAAGGCTGTTGATACGCATGCTATACTGTGCGCACCCGCAGTTTGCGTGAGGAGATCGAGTAAAAACCCTACCATAAAACCGATAAAAATAAAGCCAAATTGGTCCTGCGTTAAACGATAAACGATTAAAATAATTAAATAGACCGCTGGGTTACTAAACCCAAAAAGATTGACCTGATCAAAGATCAACATCTGTAAGAGCATTAAAATAAAAGCCAAAGTGAAAAAGCGAGAGTAGTACTGTATCATGGCGTTTGTTCTAAAAGTTCAATGATCTCTTCTCTTCGGTTATTTCCTATAACATAAACGTATTTTATGTCTGTCATGTTATTGATAAGTTCGACCTCTATATTGTAATATCCACCATTATCAGGTCGATCTACTTTACTAATTGTCCCAATCGTGATCCCCTCTGGGAAATAGGAAGACATCCCCCCAGTGACGATGGTGTCGCCTACTTGTACAGGATTGATGACAGAAATATCGGCGAGTTGCATTTTGTTAGGCGTATCTCCCGTCCAGTAAAGGGATCCAAAAACATTAGAATATTTGAATTTTGCATTGATTTTAAGATCCATGTTTAAAATGGATAATACTGTGGAGTAGCCTTGACTAGTTTGATTGACAATCCCTATGATTCCTTGAGTACCGATCACCCCCATTTCTTTTGCAACCCCATCTTTTTCTCCTTTATCGAGTAATAAGAGGTTTTTGTTTTGAGTAAAACTATTGCGAATTAACTTTGCAGGAAGGGACCAGTAATTTGGACCAGCTAGGTTTTCTTCTTCAAGGTCTAAGATTTCAGATTGCTTGAATTTATCGAGTACTAAATTCTTTAAGGTGTTGTTTTCTTGTTGTAAGCGTCTATTCTCTTCACGAAGGTCCAAGTAACTCGAAAAGTTGTCAAAGGGCTGGTGAATAATACCAGAAAAAAATAAACTGTTTTTGGCTAATTGGCTTTTATGGTATTCGCTTTTATTGGAAGAAAAAATTAGACTAATGCTTAACAAGAAAAAGTAGAGCAAAAAGTTTTTATAGCGAATTATGGCATTTAAAACCCATTGCATCTTTTAGTTATTTAAGCAAAATTGTTCTGTAACGATCGATGTTTTTAAGTGCAATACCAGTTCCTCGAACAACAGCTTGTAGGGGATCTTCTGCAATATATACCGGTAAATCTGTTTTTAAAGAGATACGTTTATCAAGTCCACGTAACATAGAACCACCGCCAGCTAGGTAAATACCAGTATTGTAAATATCTGCGGCTAATTCTGGTGGGGTTTGTGATAATGCTTCCATAATGGCATCCTCAATACGCAAGATCGATTTGTCTAATGCACGAGCAACTTCTCTGTGCGAGACCATGGCTTGTTTTGGCTTACCTGTTAATAGATCTCTACCTTGAACAGACATTTCTTCTGGAGGATTCTCAAGATCTTCTAAGGCAGCACCAATATTGATTTTAATTTTTTCAGCGGTACGCTCTCCCACATAAAGGTTGTGTTGTCTGCGCATATAATAAACAATGTCGTTTGTAAAAACATCTCCCGCGATCTTTACAGATTTATCGCAAACAATTCCCGAAAGTGCGATAACGGCGATTTCTGTAGTTCCCCCGCCTATGTCAACAATCATGTTTCCTTTGGGTTGCTTGATGTCTATTCCTATCCCTATGGCTGCGGCCATAGGCTCGTGAATCAAATAAACTTCTTTCCCATTAACGCGTTCTGCTGATTCTCTAACGGCGCGCATTTCTACTTCTGTAATACCAGAAGGAATACAAATGACCATTCTAAGAGAGGGAGTGATTAATTTACTTTTTAAAGTAGGAACGCTTTTGATCAGCATACTGATCATTTGTTCAGAAGCGTTAAAGTCTGCAATTACCCCGTCTTTTAATGGACGAATGGTTTTGATGTTTTCGTGGGTCTTCCCTTGCATCATACTGGCTTCATGCCCTATTGCAATAACTTTTTTAGTAGTTCGATCTATTGCAACGATAGAAGGACTGTCGACTACTACTTTGTCCTTGTGGATAATTAGCGTGTTCGCAGTTCCAAGATCGATAGCGATTTCTTCTGTTAAAAAGTCAAAAAAACCCATTTGTTATTCAATGTTTTGTGCAGTTTCCCAAAGTTAAGAAAATTAATGTTTAAAATGGCGTATTCCAGTGAATACCATTGACATCTTTTGGGCGTTGCAATAATCGATGGACAGTTGATCTTTAATCGATCCACCGGGTTGAATTACAGATCGTACTCCGGCGTTGTAAGCGATCTCTACACAATCAGGGAAAGGGAAAAACGCATCGCTCGCCATGACAGCATTATTGAGGTCAAAACCAAAGTTGGTCGCCTTTTCAATCGCTTGTCTTAAGGCGTCTACACGCGATGTTTGTCCTGTTCCAGAAGCTAACAATTGGCCATCTTTTACTAAAACAATGGTATTAGATTTTGTGTGCTTGCAGATTTTTGAAGCAAAGAGTAAGTCTGCGATTTCTTTTTCGCTAGGAGCGATCTCTGTTGCAGTAGTTAAATGTTCTTTCGTATCTGTGATATTGTCTCGATCTTGAACCAGATAACCGTTTAAGCAAGTTCTTATTGTTTTAGGATCAAGCGTTGCCGCTTTTTGAATCAATAAAATGCGGTTTTTCTTGCTTTTTAAAACTGTCAATGCTTCTTCTGTAAAAGAAGGCGCAATAACGACTTCACAGAAAAGTTCGTTAACTTTTTCTGCTGTAGCAAGATCCATCTCTTTATTGGCAATTAACACTCCGCCAAACGCAGAAACTGGATCTCCTGCTAAAGCGTCTTCATAAGCTTTGACTAGGGTGTCGCGGGTTGCAAAACCACAAGCATTATTGTGTTTTAGAATCGCAAAGGTAGGTGCGCCATCATAGAATTCTAACATCAAGTTTACCGCAGCATCTATATCGAGTAGATTGTTATAAGAAACTTCTTTCCCGTGTACTTGCTCTAATAAATCGTTTAGCGCTCCATAGAAGGTTCCTTCTTGGTGTGGGTTTTCTCCATAGCGCAATGTTTTGGCTTCCTGTTGACTGACTTTAAGTGCAGTCGATGCTTTTGTGTCTTCATTAAAATAGTTGAAGATCGCACTGTCGTAGTGGGAAGAAATTTGAAATGCTTTTGTCGCAAAACGTTTGCGGTCCTCACGGCTAGGCGCCCCGTTTGTTTCCACTAATAAATCCAGTACTTCTTGATAATCGTTTTTGTCTGAGACACATAAAACATCTGCAAAGTTTTTTGCTGCAGCACGAATTAATGAAATCCCACCGATGTCGATTTTTTCAATAATATCTTGTTCTCCAGCGCCAGAAGCAACTGTTTTTTCAAAAGGATACAGATCTACAATAACTAGATCTAATTGAGGAATTTCAAACTGGGCTAATTCTTCTTGATCAGAAGTATTGTTTTGTCGGTTTAGAATGCCACCAAAAACTTTTGGGTGAAGGGTTTTAACCCGCCCACCTAAAATCGAAGGATAAGAGGTAATGTCTTCTACTGCGACGACCTCAATTCCTAAATCACGAATGAACTTTTCTGTCCCTCCTGTAGAGTAAAGTGTAACGCCTTGTTTATTGAGTTCTTGAACGATGGGGCCTAACCCCTCTTTGTCAAAAACAGAAATAAGGGCAGAAGTGATTTTTAATGAAGTGCTCATGTGATAGTGATTAAAATAATTTTTCGGCGATAGCCGTATTGAGTTGTTCTAGAAATGTAGCGTCTTTTTCTGAAAACGCATTAATTTTGTTTGAGTCGATATCGATTTGTCCGATGTTTTTCCCTTTTGAAAAAAGCGGAATCACAATTTCAGACTTTACATGAATGTCGCAAGCGATATAATTGTCTTGCGCACTCACATCGTCCACAATAAAGTTGTCGTTTGTAACAGCTACCTGTCCACAAATCCCTTTCCCAAATGGGATAACTTCGTGATCTGTAGGGATGCCTGCAAAAGCCTTTAAGTGAAGTGTTTTTTTGGCGTGATTCGCCATATAAAACCCCACCCAGTCATAAACTTCGACTTCTTTTTGCAGATAAACACAGATCTTTGTCAAGCAGGCAAATTTGTCTGCTGTTGGTTTCTCGAGCAAAGATTTACAGTGCGTTAAAAGGGCGGAATATGCGACCATTTAATTTTTTTTCAAAAATAGCGAAATCGGCAACGATATGGATAGCTTTCTTTGGAGAATTTATGGACGAGTTATCAATAAAAAACAATGTACATTTGGGATATGAAACAAACGGTACAAGTATTAGGAATGACCTGCCAAAATTGTCGTAGGGGGGTCGAAGAAAAGATCGCTGCGATAGATGGTTTATCTGATGTTCAAGTTAGTCTCGAGAATGCCGAAGCTAGTTTTACTTCTTCGGTTGCGGTAACTGTTGACAAATTAGCGAATGTTCTGGGGGCAAAATACACGGTTAATCTTATCGCAGATGCTTCAACAAATACCGCTCCTTCTAAATGGAAACAATTGCGTCCTCTCTTTTTGATCTTTAGTTATGTTATTGTGGGTAGTCTTATGCTTTCTAATGGCAGTTCACGCTTTCTTTTTATGACCAACTTTATGGGCTTGTTTTACCTTGTATTTGGTTTCTTTAAGTTCTTAGATTACAAAGGATTTCCAGCCTCATTTAGTCAATATGATCCTATCGCAAAGCGAATGGCCGTTTATGCATGGGTGTATCCCTTTATTGAAACAGCCTTAGGGATTGCTTTTTTGTATCAGTTTGAGGTGCAAATTGGTCTTTGGGTAACCTTATTTATTTTAGGCAGTACAACTATAGGAGTGGTGCAACAACTTCGTCAAAAAAACACTATTCAATGTGCTTGTTTAGGCACTGCATTAAATCTACCTATGACAGAAGCGACTTTGATTGAAAACTCGATTATGCTCTTGATGGCAATCAGTATGCTTTTAGGTATAGTTTAATTGCGTATCTTTGTAAAGAATGAATTGATCATGAAACAATTACGCATTTTATTATTGTTGTTACTCTTCTTGCAGAGCAAAGTAGGGGTAGCGTTTAATGTGCATTATTGTGGGGATCACATCGCTAAAATTTCGTGGGCTTTTGATGCAAAAGGCTGTGGAATGGAAAAAGCGCTAACGCTTTCTGATGCGCTTCAATTTACCCAAAAAAGCTGTTGTCAAGATGATGTTATTATTGCTCAAGACGATAGTGATCAAACGACAAATCAAGAAGAACAATTTAAGGTCGATTTGATTCAATCTGAATCGCACTACGCCTTAAACCTTCCAAAGCTTGAAACTGGGATTGCCATGCAAATGTTTGATCCTCCTCCTCCTACAAGGAAGCTTTATAAATTGAATTGTGCTCAACTTTTTTATGCCTAAGTAGATTGTTTTTTCCAGGCGGGAATAATTTAAACGATTACTTAAACATAAAATAATGAAAAATATCCTATACAGTTTTTTACTGATATCTCCCTTTTTTTTGATGGCGCAAGCGCCCGAAGAAGGAAGAATCCTTATCCAAGAAAACAATGAAACTTACCCTTTAGCGGGAGTCAATATTTTTTGGCTAAACACCGCCATTGGGACGGTGTCAGATCAAGAAGGAAAATTTGTAATTCCCTCTGCTGCTTCAACAGATCAATTGATCATAAAATACCTAGGTTTTAAAACAGACACTTTAACGGTTACCCCTGGAAAAAAAATCTTTCATTTTATGGAAGAAGATGACGGAGAAAACCTTGAAGAGGTAGAATTGATTCAAAGGCGAAAAGCAGCGCAAAAATCTTATATCGCTGCGCAAAACGTGATGCAGGTCAATAGTGCAGAATTACTCAAAGCAGCCTGCTGCAATCTCTCTGAAAGCTTTGAGACGAATCCCTCTATTGACGTGAACTTTTCTGATGCCCTAACGGGGACAAAACAAATTAGAATGCTGGGATTATCAAGTCCCTATTTATTAATAACCGAAGAAAACATCCCATCGGTTAGAGGGGCTTCTCAAATTTATGGGTTGACCTACACACCGGGGACATGGATTGAAAGCATTCAAATCACTAAAGGGGCAGGAAGTGTGACCAATGGTTTTGAAAGTATAGCCGGACAAATTAATACTGAACTTCAAAAGCCCTTTTTAGATGCGCCCTTGTTTGTCAATCTTTTTGCTTCGGTCAATGGGCGAATAGAAGCAAATGTTCACTGGAATAAAAAATTATCTAACAAATGGAGCACAGGCTTATATGTCCACGGCAATCAACGCAGCTTAGCTACAGATCGCAATGAAGATGATTTTCTAGATTTACCCTTGACAAAACAAGTTAATTTACTCAATCGATGGCAGTATACCGATGCAGAAAAAGGCTGGGTAAGCTTTTTAAGTTGGCGCTATCTCAATGATCAAAAGCAAACCGGAGCAGAAGATTTTAATCCCGCTACAGACAAAGGTTTGACCAATAGGTGGGGGAGTGAAATCGACACCCAGCGATTTGATGCCTCATTAAAATTAGGCTATGTTTTCCCGTTGTTGACTTATCAAAGTTTTGGCTTTCAAGCCGCCTACAACAGCCATGATCAAAAGGCTTATTATGGCCTAAGGCAATATGATATCAACCATAAAAGTTTCTTTAGCAACCTGCTTTTTAATTCTATTTTAGGAAACACAAAAAATAAATTTAAAACAGGAATTAATCTTGCTTGGGATCGCTATGACGAATGGGTTGATGGGACGAATTACCAAAGAACTGACCGAGTGTTAGGAGCCTTTTTCGAATACACCTATGACAGTTTAGATCGATGGAATATCGTTGCTGGACTAAGGGTAGATAGCCATAATAATTTAGGGACTTTTATCACCCCTAGACTGCATGCACGTTATACCCCCTGGGAACGTGGAGCATTGAGGCTTTCAATGGGTCAAGGTAGAAAAGCAGCAAATGTTTTTGCCGAGAATCAAACTTTATTTGCCACGAATCGTGCGATTAATTTGCGCCAAAACGGCGGAAGTATTTATGGCCTTCGTCCAGAAAAAGCTTGGAATTATGGCGGGAGTATCCAGCAAGGTTTTACTCTCTTTGGGCAACAAGGAGAGCTCAACATAGATTATTATGTCACTACTTTTCAAGATCAAGTTGTAGTGGATTGGGAAACGGAACGCTATATCCGGTTTTATAATTTAGAAGGAGAAAGCTATGCCAAAAGTTTCCAACTGGGGATGGATTATGCACCCATTAAAAATGTGAGTATGCGATTTGCGTATAAAAATTACCAAGTCAAAACCACTTATCTCGATGGCTTAAAACAAAAACCGCTACAGCCAGAACACCGCTTTTTTGCAAATGCCGATTATAATAATGTAGATGAAACAGGAAAAGGATGGCGTGCAGACTTGACTTACCATTTTGTGGGGGATCAACGCTTACCTACAAATTCACGGGATGGACTGGGGTTTTCTGCAGCTGCTTATGGTTTGTGGAATGCTCAACTAACCCGTGTGTTTTCTCCCCAGTTTGAAGTATATTTAGGGGGTGAAAACTTGAGCAATCAACGACAAGTAAATCCTGTGGTTGGGATCGATCAACCCTTTGGCAGGAATTTTGACGCTAGTCTAGTGTATGCCCCAGTTTTTGGTCGAATGATTTATGCCGGATTAAGATTTAATTTAAAAAAATAATACCATGAAAAAAGTAATACTAATGCTCCTTTTGGCAGCGCCTTTAAGCTTATTAGCACAAAAAAAAGATATTCAAAAAACTTCTTTTGAAGTAGAAGGAGTCTGTGGGATGTGTAAAGCCAGAATCGAAAAAACTGCTTTTGGATTAAAAGGGATCAAAACAGCGAGTTGGGATATTCCTACACATCAGTTTACCATCTTATATGATGCTAACAAAATTAGTTTAGAAGAAGTACATCAAGCCGTTGCGAATGCGGGTCACGATACCCCCTTAGCTACTGCTCCAGATGAGGTGTATGAAAACCTACCGATGTGCTGCTTATACGAACGTAAGAAAAAAGTTGAATAGAAAAAGCGACCCAAACGGGTCGCTTTTTTTTGTACTAAAAAATAATTTTAAGAAACTTTTCCATTTACAAAAGCAACCGTACCTGCTAAAAAGCCATTGATTAAACTCGAAATGATGATGGCTTTAGCAAAATACAATGCGTCAATCGCTCCATGTTGCATAAAGAAGTGCCAACTTAAAGCATACAATAACCCTAAAACTAATCCAGCATTAAAGCCTGTTTTAAAATTGGTGATGTTTGCCCATCGGGTGAAAATTACCGCATAAATAAAGGCGTAAAATAAGCAGCCTAAAAAGATATAAAGTAAAGAGGTAGACTCTCCCTCACTAACTAAATCCGGAAATAAAATTCCGTAAACTAACCATCCTAAAAGAAAGTAAACGATGGCTCCAGCAATACCTGATAAAAGTAGGTTTTTTGACATAATAATAAGATTTTGGTTCCCTTAAATGTAAACATTTTAAAATAAAAACAAAAAAAGCCACTCAAAATGAGCGGCTTAAGTAATTGATAAGCTGTTTTGCTTACATCATGCCTGGCATTCCGCCACCCATAGGAGGCATTGCTGCACCTGCAGGAGCATCTTCTTTAATGTCCATTAAAGCACATTCTGTTGTTAGGATCATCCCAGCAACAGAGGCTGCGTTTTCAAGTGCAACACGAGTAACTTTTTTAGGGTCAATGATTCCCTCTTTAAGCATGTCTACATAAGTTCCTTCTTTTGCATTATACCCAAAGTTTTTATCTCCCTCAAGTACTTTTGCAACAACAACAGAGCCTTCTCCACCAGAGTTAGCGACGATTGTTCTTAAAGGTGCTTCTACAGCAGAGTTGATGATTTGAATCCCAGTTGACTCGTCTGCATTATGGGCTTTGATGTCTGCTAAGCTGTTTTTTGTATTTAACAAAGCAACCCCTCCACCAGCAACGATTCCTTCTTCTACAGCTGCGCGAGTAGCATGGAGTGCATCGTCAACCCGGTCTTTCTTTTCTTTCATTTCAACTTCAGATGGGGCGCCTACATAAAGC
>CBFHRA010000025.1:0-21464 GCA_965658115.1 Candidatus Arcticimaribacter sp.
CTTTTAATTGGAATGGATGCAGAATGGGGCGTAGCCATGCGATTAGATTCTGTTCAAGCCTTCCCGTGGAATATGACCCTTGGGGCGATTCAAGACAATAAGCTAGTCGAGGCGGTAGGGAACCGTATCGGAGAACAAGCAAAACGCTTAGGGGTGCATATCAATTTTGCCCCTGATGTTGACATTAATACAAACCCTAAGAACCCCATTATTGGGAATCGTTCTTTTGGAGAAGAAAAGGAGAATGTCACCCAAAAAGGACTTGCCTTTATGCAAGGAATGCATCGCGCCGGCGTGCTTTCTTCCGCAAAGCATTTTCCAGGGCATGGCGATACCGCCAAAGATTCTCATTTAGACCTGCCCCTTATTCGTTTTGATGAAGAACGTTTGCTCTCGACAGAGATCTATCCTTTTGATCGTTTAATGGAAGCAGGAGTATCTTCTGTCATGGTGGGGCATTTAAATGTTCCCGCATTAGACGAGGGGATCCCTTCATCACTTTCAAAAAAGATTATTGACGAGATTTTAATCAAGCGAAATAATTACAAAGGACTAATCATTACCGATGCCTTGAATATGGGAGCAGCTTCTGAAGTATCTAAAATCAATAGCATTGATGTCGCGGCATTTTTAGCCGGTAACGATATACTTTTGATCCCTAATGATCTTAAAAAAGCCGTAAAGAAAATGAAGCGTGCTTTTAAACAAAATAAGTTTACTGAAGAGCGCTTAGCCCATTCAGTTAAAAAGATATTAAAGGCAAAATACAAAGTTGGTTTAGCGAACTTTTCTCCTATTCCAATTGATGGAATCACTGAAGATATTAACGCTCCTATAGACGATTATTTAATCCATAAAGCCATGGGCGAGGCGATTACTCTAGTGAAGAATGATGCCGTTTTACCGCTCAAAGAAAAAGAGGTAGTCGGTTTTTTAACTCTAGGAGATGATGAAGGAGAAGGCTTTTATCAAAGCTTAGCAGCAGAACGCATTCTTCAGCGCCTTACTTTTACTGGAGATATTCCTACTGTGCTTAATGCAGCCAAAGACCTTTCTACCATAGTCGTGGGCTTTCATCGTTCTAATGCTAATCCATGGAAGGCTGCTGATTTCTCCCCAAAGGAGCGAGAACTTTTAGCAGCATTAAATCAAACGCACAAAGTTCTTTTGGCCACATTTGTAAAGCCCTATGCTTTGTCAAAACTAGAAGATTTAACTACTTATGAAGGCATCATAGTCGGCTATCAAAACAATAAAGCTGCACAAGAGCAGGTCGCCCAATTGATCCTTGGGAAGCGAGGGTCGAAGGGAAAACTACCTGTTTCGATTCACCCTAATTTTCCTGCTGGGCATGGGATTGTATCTGCTTTGGCGCCGCAGGTGCTCCAAAATGCCACACCCTTTGAAGTAGGGATAGATGCAAATAAATTATTTGCCCTAGACGCCTTAGCGCAAACCACTTTAGATTCCCTTGTGGCACCTGGCTTTCAAATTTTAGCAGCAAGAAATGGAAAGGTGTTTTATCATAAATCCTTTGGTCATCATAGCTTCGCAAAAAAGCAAGCAGTCCAATTAACCGATGTTTATGATGTCGCTTCCTTGACAAAAATATTAGCCACTTTACCGCTACTGATGCAAGAAGTTGATCAAGGAAAGATGTCTTTTGAAAGTACTTTAGGCTCGCTTTCCAATCAATTTAAAGGCACAAATAAAGCCGATTTGACCTTTAAAGAAGTCTTGTCTCATCAAGCAGGAATAACGCCGTGGATCCCTTTCTATAAAGAGACTTTAAGGGAAAGGGATGCCAAACGTTTGCGAAAATACTACCGTTTAAATGCTTCTAAACGTTTTCCTATCGAGGTGGCAAAAGGGATTTATGGACGTTCAACTTTAGCTAGTGACCAATTAGCGGTTTTAATCGAGAGTAATTTGACCGAGAAGGGCTATCGCTATTCTGACCTTCCGTTGATTTTTATGCAGCACATCCTAGAAGAGCGATATGATACCGGCTTAGATCAATTAGCTGATGAGCGTATCTTTAGGCCTTTAGGCCTAAGTGTAACGGGCTATAATGCGCATAAAACCTTACCAGAAAATCGCATCGTACCTTCTGAGGTGGATGACTATTTTCGTCAGCAAGAATTGCGGGGTTATGTGCATGATATGACAGCAGCTTTACAAGGAGGAGTGAGTGGTCATGCAGGACTGTTTTCAAACGCGCTAGAAGTGGCGACCATTATGCAAATGTATTTGCAAAAAGGAAGCTATGCAGGTAAGCAGTTCTTTGATTCGGCGACTTTTGACGCTTTTAATCAATGTTATTATTGTGAGCAAGAAAATAGGAGAGGAGTAGGACTTGATAAACCACAATTGTGGGGTGGTGGAATGGCTTTTGATGGGATTTCTCCTGAAAGTTTTGGCCATGCTGGCTTTACGGGGACTTATGCCTGGGCCGATCCTGAGACACAAATCGTATTTGTATTTTTATCAAACAGAACATATCCTTCTGCAAAAAATCGGAAGCTAATTGAGCAAAGTATTCGTCCGCGAATGCTTAAATTAGTGCACGATGCTATTCTATACTAAATGAAAATTGCTATTGTTTGTTATCCCACCTTTGGTGGAAGTGGAGTGGTCGCGACAGAATTAGGCCTAGCCTTATCTCATCGTGGGCACGAAGTACATTTTATTACCTATAAGCAACCGGTAAGGTTGGAAGTTTTAAACAGTAGTTTACATTTCCACGAAGTGAATGTACCCGACTACCCACTGTTTCATTATCAACCTTATGAGTTAGCCCTGTCAAGTAAGTTAGTCGATACAGTGAAAACTTATGGGATTGAATTGTTGCATGTGCACTATGCCATTCCGCATGCTTATGCCGGCTATATGGCAAAACAGATGCTAAAAGATCAAGGGATTGATTTACCCATAGTAACGACCCTTCATGGAACAGATGTAACCCTAGTAGGGAAACACCCTTTCTATAAGCCTGCGGTTACCTTTAGTATTAATCATTCTGACTGTGTCACTTCGGTCTCAGAAAGTTTAAAGCAGGATACGCTTGATGTTTTTGAGGTGCATAAGGACATTAAGGTGATTCCTAATTTTGTGGACTTTTCTAAGCATCAGCATCACGATGAAGATTGCCAACGCAGCTTGATTGCAGAAGACGATCAAAAAATCATTACGCATATCAGTAACTTTAGAAAGGTGAAACGAATCGATGATGTAATCGAAGTGTTTTATCGTGTTCAAAAAGAAGTCAATTCTATTTTGATTATGGTGGGAGATGGGCCAGAACGTCTAAAAGCGATGGAGACATGTGAAAAGTTGGGTATAGATGATCGTGTAAAGTTTTTAGGGAAAAGCAACCAAGTATATCAAATCTTATGTTATTCTGACTTGTTTGTACTTCCTTCTGCTTCAGAGAGTTTTGGGCTTGCAGCCCTTGAAGCTATGATGATGCGTGTGCCTGTTATTTCAACTAACGTAGGTGGTTTACCCGAGGTTAATATTGATGGTGAATCAGGCTATCTTTTTGACATAGGGGATGTCTCGAGTATGGCAGATAAATCAATCACCTTGCTCAAGGACGATGAAAAATTAGAAAGTATGAAAGACAGCGCTTATGCCTTAGCCAAGAGGTTTGATATCGACGCTGTTGTCAATCAATATATAGCGATTTATAAAGATGCCTTAGGGCGTTAGCCCTATTGCGGGTGATAAATGCGTTCTGCATTAGCGTAAATACTCTCCTTATCAAAGGTCATCTTCTTTGTTTTAAACTGAGTGTATAACTCCATTTGATCTCCATAATGAGGTGAGTCGGGATGGTCTGAAGATCCATAAGATATTACAGATTCAATCTCTGGTCCCTCTGGAGTGAATTTGACTAATTCTATATAAGATTCTCCTGCTACTACTTTAACTTTCCCGTCTTTGTGCGGCACAGCAGACATGGCAGTAACGACGTCGTTCATGCCAAAAACGGGAAGTTCTTTTTTCCCTCTAACCAATTTTTGATACTCCCCTAGGGCCACTTCGGTTGTGCCAAAATACTTTAGCATATGCGCCTTAACTTCTTTAAAGGCTTTTACCAAGATGGCTGTTGGAATAATTTTTGGTTCAGGCAATTGGTAGTAGTAAGGTCTTAATTTATGATACAACATTAGGTAGGTCCCTGCACCAATTGAAGTAGCTGTTGCTTTGCGGTCCCAGTTTTGCACACGACGTACTAAGTCACTTATTTCAGGGTATTTATCCGCCTCCATTCTCTCTAAATAATTGATATTCATCCAAGAGTATACAAAGGGTTTAGGGAGTTGGTTGTCGTATTTAATGCGTTTAAAGTCGGCATAGGATACCTTGTCTTCTGCTTCGATTAACTGCATCAAG
The DNA here is from genome assembly GCA_965658115.1 of Candidatus Arcticimaribacter sp. GTDB lineage: Bacteria > Bacteroidota > Bacteroidia > Flavobacteriales > Flavobacteriaceae > Arcticimaribacter. The sequence goes on from CBFHRA010000025.1 coordinate 4,399, forward strand.
CGTGTAGAGCGATTGTTGTGATAGGTTTCAAAGTTAGCCGCTTTTGCATAATCGTCTGGATTGGGATTATTCGCATCATCAGATGAGAAAAACGGACTGTGATTCGCGTTGTAAAAATAGCCAGAAGAAGGTTGAATTACTTGGGGGAGTTCTTCAATGTCATAGGTTTCTGTCCAAAGGGTTTTACGGGTATTTACTGTGACAACTTCTTTCCAGTTATAGCCATCAGTACGTTTAGGGATTAGGCCATTTGAGATGTAGAAAATAGTATCGTTTTTATCTGCATACCCAATGTTATACCCTGGTAAAGCTTTCATTTTTAAAATGTCATAGAATTCACTAAAGGAAGTAGCCTTATTCATTCGCCACCACTGTTCTAAACCTCTAATCTCGTATAAGGCTGGGGTGCGTACAGCATAGTAGCCCGATTTGTTTTTTAAGGTAGGACCAAAGATACTTTCGTAGTATTTTTTAGAAATCTTGAGTGGAATTCCTAATACTTTGATGTTGAGTTTTGCTTTCTTTTTCTCTAGTGTGAGGTATTCGTCATCCACCTTGTATTGCCCCTTTTTAGTGGGGTGCATTTCGAGTTTAAAGACATCTGTCTTGTCAGGGTAGTTGACGGTATGTGCCCAGCCTAGGTGCTGGTTGGCTCCAATCAAGATACTGGGTGTTCCAGCAAATAAAGCCCCAATGATATTGGTGCCTTCTTCGCTGCATAAATGTGCTTCATACCAGGATACTGGTCCGTCTAAAGGTTGGTGGGTATTGATGGCGAGATAGGTGTTCCCATCTGTAGTTTTACTACTGTTAAAGGCAAAGGTGTTAGAGCCCGTGATTTCTTCCTGTGGGGCTTCTAGCTTAACGTTATTGCCAATGATTCGTTGAACCCAGTAGTCACCACGCGAAGAAACAAAGAGTTGTAATTGGGCATAGCGCAGCATCATCTTTGGGTTAATTGGGAATAGGTCATCTTCTAAAACCTCTTCTGGATGTGTGCTAGCATATTTATTTAATGCTTGCGCATAGGCTTCTGCTATTTTCTTGTATTCAGGACTGATCTTTTGATCATATTCTTTTTCAATGATTTCTTTAGAACCAATAAACTGAGCGATAAAATCTGCTCCAGCCCCCTTAGTGCCGATGTGTTTTCCCAAAAGCGCATTCCCCGCTAAGTAACCTTGCTGGATGGTTTTAAAATCATCTTCTGCATGTGCCCAGGCTAATCCATAGGCGACATCTGCATCAGTTTTGCCAAATATATGAGGTACCCCAAAGTTATCCCGGGCAATTTCTACATCTTGGGGATTGATTTGAGCGAAGGTATTAGTGTATAGGAGAATTAACCCAACATGAGTTAGCAAATTTTTCATAAATATAATATTGAATTTAAAGGAACAGCGAAGTATACAATCGGTAGGCGACATACACCCCAGTTACCGACCAAATCCACCATCTATTTTTCATGTACCATTCCATAACTTTAATTTTTTAATAAGGTATCAATTTCTTTAGCCAGTGCAAAATCTTTCTCTGTTAACCCACCACTATCTTTTGTGGTTAGGCTTAGGGAAACCTTGTTATAGTCAATAGTTATCTCGGGATGATGATGGTGTTTTTCTGCTAATAGGGCGACTGCATTGACAAATTCAATGGCGTCATTAAAGGTAGAAAAGGAAAATATTTTGGCGATAGCCTTCTTAACATGATACCACCCATCCAGTTGCTCTAGTTCTTTTTGATGGGTTTTTTTTAAAGAAAAGTGCTGATTCATCGTGTCTTAACAATAAAGTACGCATAAGTATCGTTAGCAAGGTACAAAACGATATTTATGAATTGGTGGAAAGAATTTTTCCGTTTTTTAGTGGCTTAAGCTAAACCGCACATTGCATGTCCTCACCGCAACACAAAGGAGACTTTATTTTCCCTTCACATTTAGGGCATTTAGAAATTTGCACTTGTTGCCCGTTGACGTCTAAGTGGTCATTGACTAGTGGTTCATCACATTTTGCACAAGTGGCGTTTACAGCCATTCCACATTGATTACATTCGTAAGTTGCCATACTGTTTTATTTTAAAGATATCTTTCTTGAATTTCTGCAAGGATTAAAAATCCGATGCATAAAAATATAGTTGCGATAACGATTCCTCCTATTCCCATGTTGTTTGTTTTTATATAATTGAAATATAAAAATAGTCTATTTTTTCCAAGTACCGCCATATTGATAGTGGTCGTTCTTTGGTTTTTCGACATCAACACAGTTTTTGCATAAAAAATACCATTTTTTATCGGCTAGATACCGCACTCTATATAAGGTTGAGAATTCTGTTGAACAACGATCACAGTGTTTGATTCTTTCTTTTCTATTCATGGAAAAATACGAAAGGCTAAAATATTCCGTTTTTATGAATATATTCAACCATCGAACTATATTATTTGTAGTATTATTTTGAAGAAAAAAGGTTTAACCCCATTTTTATTGTGCCTAACGGTATTTTTCTGTGTTGGTTTTCTTCAGGCACAAATTGTGCCCTCTCAATGTATGTCGCATCCATTTGACAATACCGACTTTAATTTACCAGCAGCCTCTAATTCAACCTATCAAGGGAATGGTGTTTTTAGGTTAACTCCAAATGTTGGTGGACAAGGTGGTGCTGCTTGGTATAGAAGGCGTTTAGATATGCGGTTTAATTTTAGCATAGCAGTAGAATTATATCTAGGAACCAATGATGCGGGAGCAGACGGAATTGCATTTGTCTTGCAAAATTTAGACACTGGGCAAGGATCCACTGGTGGCGGATTAGGCTATGGAGGAGGAGCACCTATTAGCCCTTCTATGGCAATTGAATTTGATACATGGACTAACAGTGGAGCGGATCCTGCAACTGGGGAAGATCACATCGCTTTTGTTACAAACGGAAATACTAATACCATGCCCCTAGCGGCAGATATTACCCTTGTGGATAATTTAGAAAATGGGAACTATCATACTGTCGTTATTAACTGGGATCCAGACACTCAAATTCTTGGATATGAGTTTACCCATTCAAATGGAACTATTTATACAGATACAAAATCTGTAAATCTAATTGGCATGTTAGGAACATCCATTGCTTTCTGGGGCTTTACGGCTTCCACCGGAGGAGCTAGAAACGAGCAAAGTATTCGTTTTAATGATAATTCTATTTGTGTTGTTGACGCTACTTTTCCAGTTACGGTAGGGAATAATTATCACACTTCTACTGGTTTAGTAAGTCTTACACAAGACGACACCCAATTTTTGTGTTCCTTATTTTCTAATAACTTCTATAACACTGCTTATCACAATGGAGAAAATCTAGAACCCACTGTTGGGGATTACATTCACTATAATAATTTATATCCTCCACCACAACAATTGGTCCAAGGGACTGGGACTGCTTACTTCAAAATGTTTGACTACAACAAGATTGTTGAAGTACGTAAATCAGATGGTGAAATAATTGCCGTCTATAACTGTCCATAACAAGGCTTAAGTTTTTAAGGAAGTTTAAATAGATAAGCTCTTTTAAACTTTTATGCTTTTGGCTAAAATTATACGACCTTGACATTTAAGCATCCATATAAATAATTATCCTTTTTATTTTTTTAACGGACAGGTTTAATTTTTTATCAATATAGTATAGGATCGATTTTAGTATCATTTTAATTTTTATTTTTCTTTAATTTTATAACTTAGTGACATCCGTGTGGACTGGGTTCATAATATAGTCGCGGGTGGAGAGAACGCATCCGGAACAATCGTTACATAAATTAATTGCTAGGCCCTTTTAGGTGATTTAATTATGTGCTATGTATAACGACAATGCCATTACTTTTTAACCTTTTCATCTTTAAAGTGTTTTAGCCTTTAAATTATTTTCAGATGAAGTATTATAACAAAACAAGAACAATTGAAGAGAAAGTAACAGACAGACAACGCATAAAAGCGTTAAATCTTCAAAATGAATTATTGCAAAAGATTTTAAATCAATTACAAGAGATGAAATAATCTTTTATCAATGTTAATTTAATTCGAGTCCCTGGTTTTCCAGGGACTTTTTTGTTTAAAATCATCATTGCTCGCAATATTAATTTGGTAAAATATAACTCCCGTTTATAGGGATATAACAATTTACTATCCATTAGGTTATTGATGCATTGTATTATTGATTAAATTATTAAAAATTTGATAATCATGGAAAACAGTAAATGCCCGTTTCACGGTTCAACAACTACCCCGAACCTGGGAACCCAAAACAAAGATTGGTGGCCCAATCAATTAAATTTAGACATCCTTCGTCAACACGATAAGAAGAGTAATCCTATTAGTGAAATAGATTACAAAGAGGCGGTTAAATCCCTTGATTTAGAGGCAGTAAAAGAAGATTTAAAACATGTCATGAAGGACAGCAAGGATTGGTGGCCGGCAGATTATGGACATTATGGACCATTTTTTATTCGCATGACTTGGCATGCCGCTGGAACTTATCGCACTGGTGATGGTAGAGGAGGAGCTGCAACAGGTGCCCAAAGATTTGCACCCTTAAATTCCTGGCCCGACAATGGAAATTTAGACAAAGCGAGAAGAATCTTATGGCCGATTAAAGAAAAATATGGCAATAAATTGTCTTGGGCAGATTTACTAGTGCTTGCCGGGAATGTTGCCATAGAAGATATGGGAGGTCCCAACCACGGGACAGTTTTAGGCCGAGAAGATATCTGGCACCCAGAAAAAGATATTTATTGGGGAGCAGAAGACGAGTGGTTAGGCGATAACCGCTATGGCGATACGCGTCAGTCGCTTGAAAATCCTTTAGCAGCCGTCCAAATGGGATTAATTTATGTGAATCCAGAAGGGCCTAACGGAAACCCAGACCCAGCACTTTCTGCACAAGATGTAAGAGAGACCTTTAAACGTATGGCGATGAATGACGAAGAAACCGTCGCTCTAGTCGCTGGAGGACACACCTTTGGGAAAGCCCACGGGGCAGGTGATGCTGGACTAGTAGAAGCAGAGCCAGAAGGTTCCCCCATGGAGCAAATGGGCTTTGGGTGGAAAAATAGCCACGGGATAGGAAAAGGAGTCGATACCATTACTAGCGGGATCGAAGGACCATGGACAACAAATCCTACCCAATGGGATATGGGGTATTTTGACTTACTTTTTAAATATGATTGGGAGTTAAAAAAGAGTCCAGCTGGAGCAAATCAATGGCACCCTATCAATTGTGCTGAAGAGGACATGGTTCCTCAAGTAGATGGCAGTGATCAAAAGGTACTTCCTATGATGACTACTGCAGATATGTCGCTTAAAGTTGACCCTGCTTATCGCAAAGTATGTGAAGATTTTATAAGTGACCCAGACGCCTTTGGCGAAGCTTTTGCAAGAGCATGGTTTAAACTATTGCACAGAGATATGGGGCCAAAATCAAGTTATATCGCAGGAGATTACAAGCCTGCAGAGTACATATGGCAAGATCCCACTCCGGTGGGGCAACAACTTTCTGCCGCCACAGAAGAGGCGATTCGACAAGATTTAGCTGCTTCTGGCTTATCCGTAGCACAAATGGTTGAGACCGCTTGGGCAAGTGCTAGTACCTTCCGTTCTTCAGATAACAGAGGAGGGGCAAACGGGGCTAGAATTAGACTTTCCCCTCAAAAGGATTGGGCCGTAAATCAACCCGCAGCCCTACAAGAAATTTTAGGGGTTTATGATGGCTTCGCCAAAAAGCATAGCGCTTCTATCGCCGATGTAATCGTTTTAGGAGGTGCTGTAGGAATCGAAATGGCTTCAGGGGTAAAAGTCCCTACTACCACTGGGAGAGGTGATGCCTCCCAAGAACAAACCGATGTAGACTCTTTTGATTTATTAAAACCCAAAGCCTGCGGCTTTAGAAATTATGCAGAAAAAGAATTTGCCGTAAGTCCAGAAGAAATTATGCTCGATAAAGCACAATTGTTAGGTTTAACTCCGGTAGAGATGACCCTTTTAGTAGGAGGAATGAGAGCCATGGGAGTTTCACAATCTGGCGATGGTGTTTGGACTAACGGGAAGTTAGATAACAGTTGGTTTAAAACCTTACTTTCGATGGAAGTAAGTTGGTCTCCTACAGGATACAATAGCTATCAAGCAAAGGATCGTAGCACTGGAGCGAATGTGAGAACTGCTTCAAGAACCGATTTAGTTTTTGGATCAAATTCAGAGCTTCGTGCCATTGCAGAGGTCTATGCCCAAAATGATAATAATGACAAATTTATCTGTGATTTTATCGAGGCATGGAATAAGATTATGAATGCAGATCGTTTCGATTTGCGCTAAATAAATGATTAGGGGCCAACTGGCCCCTAATTTTATAACATCACTTATGATCTGTGGATTTGTAATTAAGTCAAGCAAGGGGGAGAAGAAACTCCTGCTTTCACGTGAAGGGCAAAAAGGATTGTCCCGTTGGTTATGGCACACAATAGGGGATCATTCTTTTGTTTTTAATACGACAGAAGGCTTGTATCTCTTTTTGGCCGAAGGCCATTGTACTGCTTTAATGCAGCATCAACTCGATACTTACCTTAGTGAGCATGTTAGGAGAGATTATGTTTTGCATAATTGTTCAAATCAATCACATTTTTTTCTGCAAGAAGTGGGGGGCGTTTTACAGGACAATACCAGTAGTGGTTTTGCTTGGAAAAACTTTATCAGTAGTTTTTTAGGACAGCTTAAACCTTTTGTGGGGGATTCAAGGTGCATTGGAAGACTTTTTAAAAATTTTGTAGGGATAGTCAAGTTTAAAGGGGATAAAGCGCAGTTAGATTACCTTAAACGCAAAATGAATTTGCTTCGGGAAAGGGTGGACATAGGGGTGCTCTTCGAAGTTTAAAATCCGCTTGCACCATTGGTCTAGTTTTCTCTAGAAATTTCCTTTTTTAATTAGGTGATAAACAAATTCAGTTCTTTTGTTAGAGAATCCACGCACCGTGGTGTAGGTCATGATATGGGAAACTCTGCGTAAATCTCCTGTTTTATCTTTATTGGGAGAAAACTTAAATCTTTGTTTAACCTCAATACTCTCTTTAAAACACAATAATTCTCCTACGTCTCCTTTTTTAAAGGTCATTTTAGAAATCGCCATTTCCTTATTGTTAATGTTTAGGGCAATGCTTTTTTTGGGTACATCAATAAAAACCTCTCCAGCTACCGGAATTACTTCCCCTTCAAATGCAGCACTAACAATGTCAAAGCGCTGGGCGAAAATGCTACAACTACTAAGAAGTAAAAGAAGGTATAAAGGCGTTTTCATTCTTATTTTTTTAGGCTAATTTACAATTAATCTTTACAGGTCTTTTTTATGCTAAGCAGGGGATTATTGATGGTTTAACAAAGTATTGTTTTACTATGCTAAAAGTGGTTTTAAGTGATTACTACTAAAAACGTACTGTTTGAAATATGTATTATTTTCTGATATAGAAGGTGTAATAATAATTTAATGTATTGATTATAATTAAGTTAACAAATATTCTTTTGTAGTAGTACAATAAATGTACGACAATTTTCCAATGAAAGCTATGTGTAAACCTATGCTGGATACCCCTGTTAAATACCCTACTATTGTATTTGTTTACTATTTTATGTAACATAGGTTACAGAATAAAAAAATGAGATTAGTTAACTTACAATCAGAAAAACAACAAATAATTAAATTAACTAAATATGAAATCCCATTTTAACGTTCTAATTATAGGCGCTGGAACAGCAGGCATTATGATTGCTGCACAACTGAGAAAAAAAGGAGTATCCTCTATCGGCATTATTGATCCAGCAACTACACATTATTATCAACCGGCATGGACCTTAGTTGGTGCGGGAGCTTATGACTATAAAAATACCGCACGTCCAATGAAATCTGTCATTCCTAAGGGAGTAGAGTGGATTGAGGATTATGTAGAAGTACTATATCCTGAAAAGAATGCGTTAAGCACCAGACGAGAGAATACCTATTCTTATGACTACCTTGTGGTAGCTCCTGGATTAGTTTACGACCTATCAATGGTTGAGGGATTAGAAGAGGCACTAAAGAAAGGAATTGTATGCAGTAACTATACAGATCCTAAAGAGACATGGAAACAAGTTCAAAATTTCAAAGGAGGGACAGCCTTGTTCACCCAACCTGCCACTCCCATCAAATGTGGGGGAGCCCCACAAAAAATTATGTATTTAGCCGAGAGTCACTTCAAGAAAACTGGTGTTAGAAATAAAACAAATGTAATTTTTGCCACCAACGGAGGAGTGATTTTTGGCGTGAAGAAAGTGGCCGAAACCCTAATGAACGTTGTTAATCGTAAAAATATTAATTTACGTTTTGGACACCAACTGAAAAAAATTGATCCTAACAAAAAAATTGCCTGGTACAATCTTGGGGATAACCATAAAGAACACAATCCTAAGTCTGTTAAAACCTATGAAAAGGATGGCCTTGTAGGGATAGAATTTGACTTTTTACACACTGCTCCACCTTCAGTTGCACCTTTATTTTTACAAAACTCTACTTTGGCAAACGAAGCAGGGTGGATGAAAGTTAATCAACAAAGCATGCAAAGTCTTGATTTCGACAATGTATTTGGTCTGGGAGATGTAGCTGCACTACCAACTGCAAAAACTGGCGCAGCTATTCGTAAACAGGCTCCTATAGTTGTAGATAATATAATTTCCTTAATGAAGAAGAATGTCATTGGCTCTATGGCCTACAACGGCTATTCTTCCTGTCCGCTGGTAACTGACTACGGGAAAATGGTCTTGGCTGAATTTGACTATGACAATAATTTCACACCTGACCCAAAACTAAAACAGATGCTCATCAAAGACAGTTCAAAAGAACATTGGCGTTTATGGATGTTAAAAAAACACATACTTCCCTACTTGTATTGGAACAAAATGATGAAAGGAAAAGCTGTTTAGCTATTTACGCTTAAAAAAACCACTTCATTGAAGTGGTTTTTTTAAGTGTAGGTAACTCAGGTTACATAAAAAAAATCCTTGTAGAGTATTTTTGTCAAAACAACTAAAATGATGAAGAATCAACCAAAACTGTACAGTATATTTTTTATGAAATGTCCCCGTTGTCTTCAAGGAAAATTCTTTGAATCCCACCCATTCGATCTACGCAGTTTAAATCATGTAAAAGATCGCTGTCCATGCTGTGATTTAAATTATAAAATTGAACCTAGCTTCTATTTTGGGTCAATGTATATTTCTTATGCTTTAGGCATTGCAATTGCAATTACCATTTATTTGCTAACTCATTTGCTTTCTATTGAAATAAGTTATAAACAACTTTTTGGACTTATTACTGGAATACTTGTGCTTAGCATGCCCATTATTGGTGCTTGGTCAAAAACCATTTGGGCTAATATTTTCATGCATTATGATGAAGCTATTGCCAATAGAGTAAAAAAATAATAATGCTTAATCATATCACCATTCCAAAGTAGCCAAAGCTTATTTTACTTTTATTGCTCAAGAATAAAGTGAAGCTGTAAATCGCTTAATCACCAGCATAGCATATTGCTTTACTTACCGATACAGAAGTTAGCAAAGATATTCCCTAACAACTCATCATTCGTGACCTCTCCGGTAATTTCCCCTAGGTGGAATAATGCCTGCCTTAAGTCAATGGCAAGTAAATCTCCACTTAGTCCGTCTTTTAATCCTGCTTGCACTTTGTCGATTTCCATTAAGGCGCTACTTAAGGCGGAATAGTGACGAGAGTTGGTGATAATGCTCTCATCTTGATAGTTGTTTTCTTCCATATACTTGACTAAAACTTGTTTGAGTGCCTCGATACCTGTTTTGCTTTTTGCGCTTAGCTGCAGACAGGGGTAGTCTCCTATTGTTGCGGGTAGCGTTGCCTTTGTCAGATCTGTTTTATTGAGTAAGATCCACAGGGGTTTATTGGGAAATTGGGTTTGTAAACCGTTAAGTTTTTCTCGGTGTATTTTTTCTTCTTCCGTAAAATTTTGACTGTCGATTAAATAAAGAATTATGGCGGCCTGTTTGGCTTTTTCAAAAGCCTTTTTAATCCCTATTTGCTCGATTTCATCTTGGGTTTCTCTTATCCCAGCAGTGTCGATAAAGCGGAAACCTATTCCTTCTATGGTGATTTCATCTTCGATGCTGTCCCGTGTTGTCCCGGCAATAGAAGAGATAATGGCTTTGTCTTCTTCTAATAAAGCATTGAGGAGGGTAGATTTTCCGGCATTCGGCGGGCCTATAATGGCAATGGGAACTCCTTTCTTGATCACGTTGCCTAAGGCAAAAGAATCAATCAGTTTTTTTAACAGAGTATTGATCTTAATCAGTAGAGCCTCAAAAGCGGTTTTGTCGGCAAATTCAACATCTTCCTCGGCAAAATCGAGTTCAAGCTCAATAAGACTTGCAAAATCGAGTAACTCTTGTCTTAGTTGCTTGATTTCTGCGCTAATGCCGCCTCGCATTTGTTGCATGGCCACCTGGTGGCTTGCTTCGTTTTCAGAGGCGATTACATCTGCGACGGCTTCTGCCTGAGCTAAATCCATTTTCCCATTGATAAAGGCACGAAGGGTGAACTCCCCAGCTTTAGCGGGTCGTATTCCTTGATGAATAAACAGCTGAATGATTTTTTCTTGGATGTAGCGAGAGCCATGGCAAGAGATTTCAATGACATCTTCCCCCGTGTAGGAGTGTGGGTTTTTAAATACACTGACCAAAACTTCGTCAATTAATTGCTCCCCATTGACAATGTCTCCTAAATGTACGGTATGACTTTTCTGATCCTTTAAAGCTTTCTTTGATCTAGCGCGAAACAATTGTTCTGTGGTGCTAATGGCTTGTGGACCAGAAAGGCGAATCACCCCAATGGCTGCAGCTCCTGCAGCAGTAGATAAAGCTATAATAGTCCCTTCTGTTAGCATGGATTATAGTGTTGTGGTAAAGGTCGCTCTTTTCTTGTGTAAGCGATGTTCATAGTTTTTCCACATATTCTGGATAGAGTCGTTCTCTTCTAATTCTGGATTGGTTTCAACAATGGTAATTCCTTTTTTGTTGAATAGCTTTTGAATTTCATTAAAGATAATCGCCGTCACCCCTTTGTTTTGATAATCTGGATGCACTCCGATCAAGTAAAAAGAGGCCCTATTGTTAAAATACTGGGCTTTGAGAATGTGGAAAATCCCCCAAGGGAACATTTTACCATTGGCCTTTTTTAGGGCTTTGGTGAAAGAAGGCATGATGATTACAAAAGCGACTAACTTACCGTTTTCATCTGCTACACACTTAATGAATTCTGGGTGGATGTATTGAAAGTATTTTTCCTTATAATGCCTGATTTGATAGTCCTGTACTGGGACAAAAGTTTGCAGTTTGTTATAAGTCTCTTCTAGCAATTCAAACATTTGTTCAACATAAGGTATGATCTGCTTTGTCTTAGTGAAATGCAGTACTTTGAGTTTGTAACGGTCTAGCATAAGTTGACCAAAGCGTCTTACCTTTTCAGGAGAGTCTTCAAAAGAGGAAATCTTGATCTCATATTCTACCCATTGAGCAAGTTTTTCCATCTTTAGGGCTTGCATATGCGTTTCATAGTAGGGGTAGTTGTAGTTGGTGATCATGGTGTTCATTTCATCAAAACCTTCTACTAACAAGCCTGCTTTGTCTAAATTAGAAAAGCCAACAGGTCCTTCCATAAAACTCATGTTGTGTTCTTTTCCAAAGTCTTTAACCGCTTCGATTAAGGCCTTAGTTACCGCAACATCGTCAATGACATCAAACCAGCCAAAGCGTACCTTTTGCTTTTGTAGTTTTTCTACTTCGATCCAGTTGATCATTGCAGCAATACGTCCGGCAATCTTTCCGTCTTTATAGGCCAAGAAAAAACGAGCCTCAGCATTATTAAAAACAGGGTTGATGTCTTTATTAATGGTTTCTAATTCTTCGGCTTTAATGGGGGGGACCCAATAAGGGTGGTTGTGATATAAGCTGAAGGGAAATTCAACAAATGCCTTGTATTCGGCAGGGCTGCTAATGGCAACAATTTCAATCATTAGGTATTAATTTCTTTTGGCTCTACGGTCTCTTTTTTTGTTGGCTTTTTCTGCCTTTTTTGCTCCTTTTTTTAACGATTTTTCTTCTTTACGTAAGGCTTTTTCTTCTACTTTTTTTGCGGGATCTATATCGCGGTGAAAGTCTAAACGATAAGAAACTCCAGCATTGATAAAAAATAGGGAAGGGGTGTCTTTTGTATTCGCCCCTATGGTCGCTTCGAGTTGTATATCGTCTGTCAACAAATAAGCCGCTCCCGTTCTAAAGATTTGATCTGTATATCGTTCACTAGAATAGCCTTGGGTCTCTAAATAAACAGACCATAAGGGGTTGATGGTATGGGTTAGGGTAAGGATGTAATTGGTGTCGGGAAAATCCGTTAAAATGCGATTATAGGTAAAGTTTGTTACAAAAACCCAGGTGCCTAAAAAGTGGGATTGGGTGGCTATTGTAGCCCGACCGCTTACAAGGGGTTCCCCTTCGGGCCCACGGCCCAAATTACCATAAAACACAGGGTTTGTAAGGTTCCCAAAAACATCTCCATAAGGATAAGGATTGTCATTTTTTAAGATCGCATTTGCCCCCAGGGTGACAGATACAGCAGGGATTAAATCCCTTAATTTGAATCCGTTGTTTGCTTTCCAACTGTAGACATTGATTTCTTGTTCTTTTTTAAAAGGATCATATACCAAGTATTTGACTCCTAAAAAATTCTGCAAGAACCCTTCTCTTTTATAAGTCGTTTCTGGTAAGGCGAGTCGATTGGTTAAATCATCAAATTGATAAACTCCTTCAAAAGTGAGTTCGAGTTGTTCTTTTAAAAAGCCATAACGCAAAGAGAAAAAACCTATTTGTCCATTGACTTTAGAATTGTTGTAGCTTTTGTGCTTATAGCTTCTGTATTCTGCCCCAGCCTCAAACTGTATCACCCTTGTTCCTACAGAAAATGCCCCAATAGATGCTCCTGGTCGATTAGAATTAATCTGGTCGGTGTATTGTGCGCTAAGCAGGTAAGTAAAGCTGCTAAAGAAAAGGAAAAAGTACAGTTGGCGCATGAAATTCAATTTAAAGCAAGATAGGTGTATTTTAAAAAATATGCTAACGAAAAAGGAGCGGGGAGGGGATTTTATCGTTTATTATTTTAATTTTAAACCATATTACATTTTACATCCCTATGTTATCTAGTATCTTCTTAATTCTATTGGTGATTTTGATTCTCTTTAGGCGTCAAATTTTAGCGGGTTTGCTGTTTTTCTTTATGGGAAAATTAGCCAAAAAAATGCAAGAGCAAGCCCAAGAAACGCCTAAAAAAAAGGAATCAAAACCAAAGCAAAAACCTTCTAAAAAAATGGGGGAGTACATTGATTATGAAGAAATTGAATAGTGATATTAACTTAAAGGAGTTGGGGGTTCATTTAGGAATAGGACTTTTGTTTGTCTTGTTGTCTTTGGCCATGTTTTATCCCTTATTGCAAGGGAAACAACTCTTTCAATCTGATACTGCGCAGTACAGTGGGATGGCAAGACAGTTACAAGAAAGTCGTGAGAAAAGCGGGGAAGAGCTTTATTGGATCGATAACGCCTTTGGCGGAATGCCTACTTATCAATTAGGAGCAAAGTATCCCTTTGATGTTTTAACGCCTTTGCACAAAGTTGTGCGTCTTTTACCGCATCCTTCTTATTTGCTTTTTCTTTATTTTTTAGGGGCATATGTTTTCTTATTGAGCATTGGTCAGCCCAAAGAATATGCTGTTCTGGGAGCCTTAGCCTATGGTTTATCGACCTATTTATTGATTATCATCCAGGTAGGACATAATACCAAGGCGCAAGCTTTAGGCTACCTGCCCTTTGTCTTTGCAGCGGTGCATTATATATTTTCAAAAAAATCTTTGTGGGGAATTGTTTTTGGTGGTCTAGCCATGGCTATGCAGATTAGAGCGAATCACTACCAAATGACCTATTATATGTTGCTTTTATTGGGTTTGTATGTTGGATTTCAAGCCTGGCAGTTTTACCAAGCTGGAAAGCTAAAACCTTTCTTGCAAAGTGCATTAAGATTAATCTTAGCGGGGGTATTAGCCATCGCATTGAACGCTACTGCACTTTTAGCCACCTCTGAATACACTCAGTTTAGCACCCGTGGAAAAAGTGAATTGACACAGGATGCGAGCGGACTTCCGCTCGAAAAAAGATCTGGACTATCTTACGACTACATCACCCAATACAGTTACGGGATTTTTGAGAGTTTTAATCTTATGGTTCCTAGAATTCAAGGAGGAGGTTCTGGGGAAGATTTAGGATCCTCTTCTGCGATTTATAAGGATCTAATCCAAAGGGGCGCCTCGAGGCAGCAAGCAGCTCAGTTTGCAGCGAATGTGCCTACTTATTGGGGGGATCAACCCATACTTGAAGCTCCGGCCTATATTGGAATAGTAGTTTTCTTTTTAGCAGTATTAGCACTTTTCTTTCCCTTAACCCTATTAAAGAAATGGCTGTGTGCTGGGATTGTCCTTTCCCTTTTGCTTTCTTGGGGAAAAAACTTTGATTTCCTCACCCGTTTATTTATTGATTATTTCCCTTTGTATTCAAAGTTTAGAGCGGTTTCTTCTATCCAAGTAATCTTAGAGTTTTGTTTTCCTATTTTGGCCATTTTAGGCCTAAAGGCGTTTTTTGATCATCCAAAAGCAGCTGCTAAAAATGCATTAAAAAAGACACTCTATTTGTTTGGCGGAGTCTTGCTTTCATTGTATTTAGCGCAAGGAGTATTGTCTTTTCAAGGCCCTAATGATAGTTATTACAGCAGTGTTTTTGGCCCGCAACTTATGCAGATGGTTTTTGAAGCGCGAAAAGATATTTATACTGCAGATCTAATTAGAGCCATTGTTTTTGTGCTTTTAGTGGCAGGAATGCTCTATGCTTTCCTCTTTGATAAATTGCGCAAACAAATGGCGTTTATCGGGATTGGGTTGCTATTGTTTATTGACTTATTGCAGATTTCAAATCGCTATTTAGATCGCGATTTATTTGTCCCTCCCAGTCGAGTAAAGCGCGCTTTTGTTTCAACAGCCCAAGATCGAGCTATTTTGAATGATCCAGGACATTTTCGTGTTTACGAACCCTCTTTGGGCTTGCAAGGGGCAAGAACTGCCTATTTCCACAATGCCATAGGAGGATATCACGGTGCAAAACCCAGGCGTTTCGAAGAATTGATCGATTTGTTTCAGCAAAAACAACACGAGCCTATTCTCAATATTTTGAATGTTAAATACATTTTATATGACAACGAAGAAGGTGCACCTCAAGTTTTAGAAAACCCTGCGAATCTAGGTGCTGCATGGTTGGTGAGTTCCCTTTCGCCGAAGGCTAATCCCGACCAAGTCTATCAAGCGATGACAACTACAGATTTTGCTTCAACCGCGATTGTAGAAGGAGAGAATTTATCCCTTCCGTTATCTTTTGTAAAAGATAGTTTAGCGCGTATCGACTTAGTTGAAAATGCACCAAATGAAAAAGTCTATGCCTTTAAATCGCGTCAAGCAGCCTTTGCGGTCTTTTCAGAAATGTACTATGAGAAAGGTTGGGTCGCAACTATCGATGATCAAGAAAGTGAAATTTATGCGGTCAATTATGTTTTGCGCGGCCTTCAAATCCCCGCTGGGGAGCACCGTATTCGCTTTACGTTTACCCCAAAAGTAGTTGCCCTAGGAAGTGGAATCCAACTTGTAGCAATTGTGTTATTATTGCTTTTGATAGCAGGGAGTGTTTGGCAAAGTTTAACACAAAAAAAGAAAGGATAAATGGGCGTGGTAGCAAAGCAGTCTTTTTATAATATCCTAAGTGTAATACTTGCTTTTGGGATTGGTGCGATCAATACAATCGTTTTTTATCCCAGAGCGATGGGAGAGGAGTTGTACGGGATTGTAGTGATATTATTAGCACAGTCAAATATATTACAACCCATTTTCTCTTATGGGGTACAGCACACGATTATAAAGTATTTTTCCGCTGCTCCTTCGCAAAAGGAACAAGATAAATTATTGCTTTTTTCCCTCTTGATTCCCCTTGTATTTATCTTACCAACGGCTGTTTTATTCTTTGCAAATTACACTGAAATAGCCGCATATCTTTCTACCAAGAATCCAGAGATTGCTCAGTTTGTTTATTTGATTTTTCTCATTGCAGTTTCTACGGCCTATTTTGAGATATTTTACAACTGGGCCCGAGTGCAAAAGCAAACGGTGGTAGGAAATTTTTTAAAGGAGGTATACCAAAGGGTTTTAATCACACTTCTCTTACTTGCCTACCTGCTTGAGTGGATTGATTTTAGCGCCTTTATCAATGCTTTAATTGTAGGCTATTACTTGCGTTTAGCAGTTATAATGGGCTATAGTTTATGGTTGTATACGCCCAAAGTTTACTTCTCTTTTCCCGCTAATACGCGACAGCTGTTAACCTATAGCACTTTAATCTTTCTTTCCGCCTTTGGCGCCAGTGTGATTATTGATATAGACGCAAGCATGCTGGGGAAGTTAGTAGAAGATCGCTATGTGGCTTATTATAGGGTCGCCATTTTTATCGCAGCGATTATCGATGCACCTGTAAGGGCCATGTTGCAGATTGTCAGCCCATTGGTCTCAGAGGCGATTAACACCAATAAGCAGGAAGAACTGAAGTCCTTGTTGTCAAAGAGCGGAACAAATCTTTTGTTGGTTTCAGGTTTGTTTTTTGTGCTGATCAATGCGAATATTAATGATCTATATGATTTTATCTATTTCTTGAGTGGTAAAGAGGGTTTTGTCGTAGCTATTCCAGTGGTGTTGTATATATCGATTACAAAAATCATTACCGCAGCAACTGGTTGTACAAACAATATTATTAACAACTCCAAGTATTATTATTTTGTTCCTTTTTTATCAATCGGTTCTGCTATAGCGGTGGTGTTTTTAAACCTTCATTTTATTGAGCAGTTGGGCTTTA
>CBFHRA010000026.1:0-20623 GCA_965658115.1 Candidatus Arcticimaribacter sp.
CTGCTTCGTCTAAAGCTTTGTTGAAGATAGGGTTCTTGGTGTAATCGGCTAACCCTTTAAGGATATCGCGAACAGAAATCTGAAGGATCACATTGATTCCTCCCTTAAGATCTAATCCTTTGTTGAGTTCTTTTCCTTTTGCATCATTATAAGAGGTAAAACCATAAAGGGATTGACCCCCGATAGAATCAAGGTATTGAGCTTCTACGATTTCGCGAAGTGCAATAAAATCTTCTTGATCTGCTGCAATTGTATTTTCGGCATAAGCGGCTGCTTTTGCTTCTTGATTACTTGCGATAAAGGTGAAAGAAAGTTGGTATATACTTACGATTCCAAAAAGGAAAGCGAAAAGTTTTATAAGTCCATTATTTTGCATGCTAATAATTTTAAGCGTGTTAAAGGCTCGCAAATATAAAGTTTACCTAAGCATTAAGCAACTTTAGTTTACGATTTCACCTCTGTAGAGAAGTGAGCATTAAGAATTTAGTTTAAAATACTCCCTAGAGCATCGTTCATGGTGCGAACTGCTTGTGCACTTTGATCAAACTTAGCTTGTTCTGCTTCGTTTAATTTCACGTCAACAATGGCTTCAACCCCATCTTTTCCGATGATACAAGGTACACCAATACAAAGATCACTGTGTCCATATTCTCCTTCTAAGTAAACAGAACAAGGGATCATGCGTTTTTGATCGTTGATGATGCTATCTACTAAATAGGCTACAGAAGCTCCTGGTGCATACCAAGCAGAGGTTCCTAAAAGCTTAGTCAAAGTAGCTCCTCCTACCATAGTAGCGGCTGCAACTTCGTCCATTTGCTCTTGAGAAAGGTGTTGACTCACAGGAGTTCCATTATAACTTGCCAAACGGGTTAAAGGAATCATGGTTGTGTCTCCGTGACCACCGATGACCATCCCTTGAATATCATTTGCTGGCTTGTCTAATGCTTTAGATAAGTATGTTTTAAAACGAGAGCTGTCTAATGCACCTCCCATTCCGATAATGCGGTTTTTAGGTAATCCAGTCGCTTTTAAGGCTAAATAGGTCATGGTATCCATAGGATTTGATACAACAACGATAATGGCTTCTGGAGAGTTTGCTAATACATTTTCTGCGACAGATTGTACAATCCCGGCATTAATTCCAATTAATTCTTCACGGGTCATGCCTGGTTTACGTGGAATTCCAGAGGTAATCACCACAACATCACTCCCAGCGGTAGCACTGTAATCGTTGGTTACTCCCGTGATAAGGGTATTAAATCCTAAGGTAGTGGCGGTTTGTGTTAAGTCTAAGGCTTTCCCTTCGGCGAAGCCTTCTTTAATATCTAATAATACTACTTCACTTGCGATGCGTTTGATCGCAATATATTCTGCACATGAGGCTCCTACATTACCTGCCCCAACAACGGTTACTTTCATTTTATTTTGTTTAATTGTTTGATTAGCAGTGCAAATTTAAGCATCAATGTTGGCATAAACTGCATTGCGTTCGATAAATTCTCTACGTGGTGGTACCTCGTCTCCCATTAACATGGAGAAGATGCGATCTGCTTCGCTACCACTATCGATGGTTACTTGACGCAAGGTTCTAAATTCTGGGTTCATGGTCGTGTCCCATAATTGTTCTGCGTTCATTTCTCCTAAACCTTTATAACGCTGAATACTAGCACCTTGACCGTATTGTTGCATTAACTGGTCGCGTTGATCATCGTTCCAAGCGTATTCTTTTTTAGCGCCTTTCTTGACTAAATAAAGTGGAGGGGTTGCGATATAGACATAACCCGATTCAACCAACTCTCGCATATAACGGAAGAAGAAGGTTAAAATTAAAGTGGAGATGTGACTTCCATCGACATCTGCATCACACATAATCACCACCTTGTGGTAGCGCAATTTTTCAAGGTTTAACGCCTTGCTGTCTTCTTCGGTTCCTATGGTTACACCGAGGGCTGTATAGATGTTGCGAATTTCTTCGTTTTCAAAGACCTTATGCTGCATGGCTTTTTCTACATTGAGGATTTTCCCTCTCAATGGAAGTATGGCTTGGAAATTACGGTCACGTCCTTGTTTTGCCGTTCCCCCTGCCGAGTCTCCCTCGACAAGAAAGACCTCGCATTGTGCTGGATCTTGCTCTGAACAGTCAGACAACTTTCCGGGTAAACCCCCTCCGCTCATCACGGTTTTACGTTGCACCATTTCACGGGCCTTGCGGGCGGCGTGACGGGCTTGAGCCGCTAAAATCACTTTTTGAACGATGGTTTTAGCATCATTAGGATTTTCTTCCAGATAGTTCTCTAACATCTCTGAGACTGCCTGTGACACCGCAGAGGTTACTTCTCTGTTCCCTAGTTTAGTTTTGGTTTGCCCCTCGAATTGTGGCTCGGCAACTTTAACCGAAACAATGGCGGTGAGTCCTTCACGGAAATCATCTCCAGCAATTTCAAATTTGAGTTTATCTAACAAGCCAGATCCGTCGGCATATTTCTTTAAAGTCGACGTCAATCCACGACGAAATCCAGAAAGATGAGTTCCCCCTTCGTGGGTATTGATATTATTGACATAAGAGTGTAAATTCTCTGAGAAAGAGGTATTGTACACCATGGCTACCTCAACGGGAATGCCATTTTTTTCTCCTTCAATAGAGATTACATCTTTAATGATAGCTTCTCTTGTTTCGTCTAAAAAGGTGATGAATTCTTTTAAGCCTTCTTCAGAATGGAAGGTTTCTCCGACAAACTCCCCTTTTTCGTCTGTACTGCGACGATCTACCATCACAATGGTGATCCCTTTATTCAGATAAGACAACTCGCGCATTCTGTTGGCTAAAGTATCGTAATTGTACTCAAGGGTTTGTTGAAATATCTGTGGATCGGGTTTAAAGGTTACCGTAGTACCGCGCTGGTCTGTGGTTCCTGCTTCACGCACGGCATACTTTGGCTTGCCTCTTTCATATTCTTGCTCCCAGATTTGTCCATCGCGATAGACGCTAGCTTTTAAACTTTCAGACAAGGCGTTGACACAAGATACTCCTACCCCGTGCAATCCTCCTGAAACTTTATAGGAATCTTTATCAAACTTCCCTCCTGCACCGATCTTCGTCATAACGACTTCAAGGGCAGAAACGCCTTCTTTTTTGTGAATTCCTACTGGAATTCCACGCCCATTATCCTGGGTGGTAATCGAATTATCTTCATTGATTGTCACCGTGATGGTATCACAGTGTCCGGCTAAGGCTTCATCGATAGAATTATCGACCACTTCATAAACTAAATGGTGTAGTCCACGAACGCCTACATCACCAATATACATGGAGGGGCGCATACGCACGTGCTCCATTCCTTCCAGCGCTTGAATACTATCTGCAGAGTACTGGGGATTTTGTGGTGTTTCACTCATAATTTTCGGTTTTTATTACGCCCTTTTAAGGCGACTTCCAAATATACGAAAAACCCACCCCTAAAGCGCGTAAATACTAGGCTGAATAGGTCAAAGTTATCAACATTTTATGTGGATAAGCAGCAAAAAAAAAGAGCTGGTTTTTAACCAGCTCTTTTTCCGATAATTTAGCCGTTTTTAATAGGCGTCATCGTGTACTTTTGCGACCGCTCTTCCAGAGGGATCATTCATGTTTTTGAAGGCTTCATCCCACTCTAATGCAATGGGTGTACTACAGGCCACAGAAGGCACAGAAGGCACACAAAGCGCTGCAGTTTCTGAAGGGAAATGCTCTTCAAAAATACTGCGGTAATAGAACTCTTCTTTATTCTGTGGAGTTTGTTTAGGGAAACGGTATTGTGCGTTAGCCATTTGCTCATCACTTACTGCCGCTTCTACTACCTCTTTCAAGGTATCGATCCAGTTGTAGCCTACTCCGTCAGAAAACTGCTCTTTCTGGCGCCATGCGACACTTTCTGGCAAGTACTTCTCAAAGGCTTTTCGCACCACCCATTTCTCCATACGCTCTTTGTTGATCATCTTGTCCTTTGGGTTGATTCGCATAGCGACATCCATAAATTCTTTGTCTAAGAAAGGAACTCGCCCTTCGATCCCCCAAGCTGCAAGAGACTTGTTTGCACGCAAACAGTCGTATTGGTGTAATTTATCTAGCTTACGCACAGTTTCTTCATGGAAGTCTTTGGCCGTAGGCGCTTTGTGGAAATAAAGATACCCACCGAACAACTCGTCTGCTCCTTCTCCTGAAAGCACCATTTTAATCCCTAGCGACTTAATGGCTCTAGCCATCAAATACATAGGAGTTGAGGCGCGAATGGTAGTAATATCATAAGTCTCTAAGTTATAAACTACATCGCGAATAGCATCTAAACCTTCTTGAATGGTAAATTTTATTTCGTGGTGTACAGTGCCGATATGCTCAGCAACTTTTTGTGCAGCTGCTAAATCTGGCGAGCCTTCTAAGCCTACAGAAAAGGAGTGTAATTGTGGCCACCAAGCCGCTTGTTTATCGTCGCTTTCTACGCGTTTTGCAGCGTATAATTTTGCTAAAGCAGAAGTGACCGAAGAATCCAAGCCACCAGAAAGCAACACTCCATAAGGCACATCACTCATCAACTGACGACGCACTGCAGCTGCTAGTGCATCATGGATATCGTCAATGCTTGTGGTGTTGTCTTTTACGGCATCAAATTCCATCCAGTCACGGCTATACCATTGCACAGGAGCTTCATCTGTGCTCAATAAATAGTGCCCCGGAGGAAACAGTTCGATCTTTGAACAAACTCCTTCTAATGCTTTTAATTCTGATGCGACATAGAAAGTTCCATGCTGGTCCCATCCCATATACAAAGGGATAATCCCCATATGATCTCGCGCGACAAAATAAGTATCTTCTTGGGTATCATAGATGGCAAAGCCAAAGATACCGTTCATTTCATCGACAAATGCTGGTCCTTTTTCTTGGTATAAGGCTAAGATCACTTCACAGTCAGAAGCTGTTTTAAAGTCGTATTTCCCTTCAAACTGTTGACGTAATTCTTTGTGGTTATAGATTTCTCCGTTAGCAGCAAGTACATAGCGGCCATCTTCGCTGTACAAAGGTTGATTTCCAGAAGTAGGATCAACAATAGCGAGACGCTCGTGACCCATGAGGGCTTTATCATTCGAAAAAATCCCGCTCCAGTCTGGACCGCGATGACGAATTCTTTTTGACATTTCAAGGATTTGCGGACGCAAATCTTCAGAAGTTTGCTTTAAATCAAAAGCGCATACTATACCACACATAGTTTATTATTTTACAGCAAATCTATGGTGCACATTTTAATTATCAACCAAATAAAGTGAAAATGGTTAATTTTTTAAATTAAAAAATAAGATAAAGGTTATAAATTAAATAAAACCGTCGGGTTTTACTGCTTTCACTTAAGGATTTAAAGCAACTTACTTTTTACGTTGATACACAATATTACCATCAACAATAGTTGCAAGGACTTCTGCAGACAATATAGCCGATTCGTTAATGGTCATGATATCCTCTGTCAAAAGAACAAGATCGGCATCTTTCCCTACTTCGATACTGCCTTTTTGCTGTTCTTCAAAATTAGCGTGTGCCGCCCAAAGCGTCATTCCCTTTAAAGCTTCAGAACGGGTTAAGGCGTTCTCCATTTGGTATCCTCCAATTGGCTTTCCTTCTGTATCTCTTCTGGCTACTGCCGAGTAAAAGGTATTAAGCGGGTTCACTTTTTCTACTGGGAAATCTGTCCCTAAAGCTATTTTTCCAGACCAATCCAACAACTCCTTAAAGGTGTAGGCTGTTTGCACTCTTTCCTTCCCTAGTCGCTCGTCTGCCCATTCCATATCACTTGTGGCATGGGTGGGTTGGACTGACGGAATCACCTTTGGTCCAAATTTTTGAAGGTCTTGCTTCTCTACTACTTGAGCATGTTCTACTCTCCATCGAGGATCTGTACTTGTTGCTAATGCTTTTTCATAAGCATCTAAGACGACTTGGTTTGCAGCATCCCCAATAGCGTGGGTATTCATCTGAAAGCCTTTCTCGGCTAAAAGGTAGGCAAGGCGTTCGATTTCTTCTGGGCTAGTCAAGAACAAGCCTTTGTTATTTTCCGCATCTGAATAAGGTTTTTTCAAGGCTGCCCCTCTACTCCCTAAAGCACCATCTGCATAAACCTTGACAGAGCGTATGGTTAATTTATCTGTCTGGGTGATTCCTTTATCTAAATAATAAGCTAGGTTTTCTTCGTTGTTAGAAATCATCCCATACACCCTAATCTTGAGATCTTCAGTTTTGTGAAGGCTGTCAATTAATTCTAAAACATCTCTGTTTAAACCTGCATCGTATACCGTTGTAAGGCCATATTTAAAGGAAAGTTCTTCTGCCTTTTTTAGGCCTCGAATTTTCTTAACAGTTGAAGGCTCTGGTAAAATGGCATAGGCAAGATCAGAAGCTTTATCGATTAAAACTCCAGAAGGAACTCCATCGACCAAGATTACTTCTCCTCCCTCTACTTTGGTTTCAGCGGTAATATTAGCTTTTTCAAGTACGGCGCTGCTTACATATGCCGCGTGCCCATCGACTCTTTCTAAGATGACTAACTTACCAGGAAAAGCTTGATCCAGCACCTCTTTGGTTGGGAATACTTTTTCTTCCCAAAGGTTTTGATCCCAGCCACGGCCCAGGATAACATCGTCATTTACTTCTGCCTGGTGTTCTTTTATTCTAGCAACTAATTCTTCGAGACTTTTTGATCCCCTTAAATCCACTTGCTCTTGGGTCATACCTAATTGATAAAAATGACAATGCGCATCAATAAAGCCCGGATAAACCGGTAAGCCTTTTAAGTCAAGCACCGCAGCGGCATTAAATTGACCTACTAAATCCTCTTGTCCTACTGCGATGATTTTACCCTCTTTTACCACTACTGCAGAAGCTACATCGAAGTTTTCATTTACGGTATAGATTTTTGCATTGTGGATGATAAAATCGGCGTTGTAATTATTACAAGAAACCAAAAAGACGGTGAGGAATAAAAGAGCAAATATTTTTTTCATGTGGTACAATTTCTAGACAAAAATAACAGAAAGGAACAGATTAAAAAGTAAGATCAAAATTATATCTCCCACCAAACAAGATTTGTATCCCATAAACTGGATAATTCGCCCACTGATAAAGGCTTTCATTCAGCATGTTTTTTCCCTTAATAAAGACTTCCCATCGCTCGTTTAATTGATACTGCAGATTGAGGTCTAATTGCGTAAAGGCATTGAGATCTTCAAGCAACACAGGGGCATTGTTTAAATCTTGCCCTAAGAAATTATCTCTAAATGCGTTTTTCCTTTGACCGATATGCTTTAAATACCATTGCAAATAAAACTTTTGTCCCAACTTAAAAGTTCCATTAAAATGAACCGATAACTGTGGGAGGTTAAATGCTGTTTGCTGAAAAATGGGCGTGTCTTCGTTTACATTGTCAAAAGAAAAATCGGCATAACGCGCCTTAAACTGCAATCTGCCTCCATTTTTAAAGGCTGCGCCTAATTGTGCTTCAACCCCTACTTTGTGCAAATTCGCATAAACAACCTCAAAGGCATTCGCATAACGGTAGGGCACCACGTTCAATCGATCCATATCGATGCCTAAGTTTTGGTAGAGGGGTTGCTTTTCATTCTGCTCATAAAATAAATTCCATTGAAACTCCCAACCTGCGGCAAACTTTGAACGGGTTCCCAACTGCGCTTGATAAGGAATATTCGAGGCTTGCAATTGAATCGCTGGAGCAACATAAGGATTTACATGAGTAAAAGACCTAAAACTATTTTGCTGTAAGGTTCCGGTTAAATTTAAAAAGGGTGCAAAATTTCCTTTTTGTGGTCGATATGATAAGGCCAATTCTGGATAAATAAAGAAGTTGTTTTCTTCGAACTCATCCCCTATTCCCATCACGGCTTTTGCCCCTACTTTAAACTTGAAGTTACCATTGATTTTACTTGCGAAAATCGATAGCCTTGCATTTCCTGCGCTATAGTCTACCGCCTCGCGGGTATAAAAATCTTCTTTAAAGGAAGTTGAAAGAAAGCTTACTTCTGGCAGCATAGAAATGGCTACTCCACCCCACAAGACTTGGAATTTTGAAGAAAAGTCTACTTCAATTTCTGATGTTCCAAAGGCGTCTGTTGTCAAATAAGAATCTAAAGACAGGCCCTTTACCACTGGATTATACCACTGCCAAGTAGAACTTACAGAGAGGTAATTTAGATTTTGCTGTGGCTGGATTTGCGCCAAGATAAAATCATCTTCTAGCGAACTGCGTAAGCCATAAAAAGACTGCTGATGTTGACGAAAATTAATCTGCGAAAATGAATTGCGCTTAGTAGTCGCATATTGATGCGATACATTCAGCAGGAAGTTGCTTTGCTTACTGTCTAACTGCACTTCCTCTATTGGTTTTAAAAAACCGTTGAAATAAACGATCCAATCAATTTTTTGACGGCGATCGATATTGAAGTTGGTGTTGTACTCAAACAACAATTGATTAAAATTTCCAAAACCAAGGCTCCCTCCAGAATTGAATTGTGGTTTCTGCTTTTTGGGTTTTAACTTTCTTGCGCTGCCTTTAGAGGGAATAAAAGTTGACGCCACAGGAACCGAAAAAATACTGTACTCAACCGCCTTTTTAGGGGCGACAATAGAGTCTATGGTTGCAGGGCTTTCTCTTATTTTAAACACATCTTGCAAACTGGGGGTGTAAGACTTGATCACTGTTACCTCTTGGGTCCCTATATCTTCTTGTTCCTCTTGCCCTAGCGCAACAGCAGAAAACAGAAGGCAAACCAACAAGTACTTTAATCTATTCATTTGAGGAAGTTTCTACATCAATCGAAGCATTGTTCTTCGCTTCGACTGTTTTTATGTTTTCTAAATCTTTTTTGGCTTCTTGAATCACTGCTGGGAACTGACTAAAATTCTCTAAGATGGATTCTAAAATATAGGTCGCTTGAAAAGCATCGTCAAGTTGATAAAAGTTCTTTGACATCAACAACAAGCTCTTTGCTCCCCAACTGGGGTAGCCGCCATAATTTTGTGCGATGTTTTCAATGACTTTATTCGAATCGGCGAACTTTAAATTCTTGTGCTTTTGCAAAGCATCAAAGTACAAAGCTTCGACTGCGCGTTCACCTTGCGGAGCTTTCTCTAGTGCCTTAAACGCTTTTGTCGCTTTTGACACATCTTTTCTTTCTTGGGCAGCTTTTGCTAAAATATAATAGGCATCCCATTTCACTCTTTCTTCTAGTTCTGTAAGGGCTAAAATTTTTTCTGCATAAGCGATCGCATCTTCAAGAGATTGCTCTTCAAAATAGTATTGCATTAGATTGAATTGTGCATAGCGCTTGTTTTCGTCATACTGCGCAATGGATTCTAATTTTTGCCAAAAAGACAATGCTTTTTCCTTTTCCTCTAGCTGAACCAAGGCTTGGGTCATGCGCACCAAGGCCTGTTCAGAATATTCGTTAAAAGGAGCTTGTATGACCTTGTCATAATACAGACTTGCTTCGCCCCATTCTTCTTCTTCAAAGGCAATTTCTGCTAATAAGAAAGATGCACGAAGGCTATTTCCCCCACTGCTGTATTCTTCTAGATAGCTTTCTAAGGCGCGTTTTAAGGCATTCCTTTTGCCGTTGTTGAGTAATCTTTCGATGGCGTCAAAGGCGGCTTTTTCCAATTGCAAATCTGGAATAGAAGCCATCTCTATCTCTTTTAACCAAGCAGAAAAATCTGCTACCGTATTCTCTTCAATGGCGATTTCTTTAACGGTTTGTAAGGCCTGTTGGGCCAAAGCTTCGTTAGGGTAAGACTGGACTAAATCTTTTAGGGTGCTTTCTGCCAGCGCTGACGCGCCGTTATTGTATTGAATCAAGCCTTTGTTTAAGAGGGCTTTTGAGCGGTAGGGGCTTTCTTTGGCTTGCCTAATAATCACATCATAGGCTGCAATGGCCGCTTGATTGTCGCCTTTTTTAGTGTAGGACAAGGCCAGTTCATATTGGCAATCATCGACAAGTGACGAACTGGGGAATTGAGCGATTAAGTCTTTTAACAGCTTAATTTTTTGCTCTAAGCGATTGACAAAACCATAGCTCAAGGCTTGTTGATACATAGCATAACCCGCTCTTTGCGGAGCGAGGATTCTCACCTTTTCGTATTGATCCATGGCGGGCCAATAGGCTTTTAAAACAAAGTGGCTATCCCCTAATCTAAGGCGGGCGTCGCGTTCATATTTTACCGTTTGCGCTTGTTGCAGGAAGCGCTCAAAGGCCGAAATAGCCGCGGGATAGTTCTTTAATTGAAAATAACAATAACCGATATGATAGTCTATTGTTTTTGCCGTATCTAAGCTTGAAAACTTTGGCAAAGGTTTTGCCTCTTGAAAAAGTTCAAGCGCAAGGGTGTATTCTTTTAACTCAAAATAAGCCTGCGCCTGCCAGTAGGTTGCATTGGCGATGATCAGCGGGTTTTTATCGGCTTTTATCGCAGCAGTATAGTATTCAATTGCCGATGCAAATTGTCCGCTTTTGTACAAAGAAGTCGCCTTTAAATAGGAGACAATCTGTCTCGCCTCGTCATAATCACTGGAAGAAAATTTATCGAGTAAAGCAAGGGCCGCATCAAAGTTTTGAGAGTTGACATAAGAGTCTAACAATAGTTCTTCAATCTCGTTGACGGCGGTGTTTTTAGGGTAAGTGGCGACAAAGCGCTGCAATACAGCAGAAGGGCTTTCATAAGAATTCCCGATCTCATAGCTCAAGCGGGCATAATTCAAAAGTGCATCTTCTGCGATCACGGCGTCAAACTTCATTTCTGCGGCGCGCTTAAAAGCATTTAGTGCTGCTGTTTTTTGTTCGGTTTTTAAATAACTATCTGCAAGATGATAATAGGCATTTTGTGCGATAGCATTCTTCCCATTGATGATCTTATTGAATTGTGCAATGGCGTTGTCATATTCCTTTAGGCGATAATGGGTGTAGCCTAATTGATAGTAGTCGGTATTGTTCCACTTTCCTCTTTTGCCTTTATAGGCTATTAAAAAGGGTAAGGCAGAACGGTAGTCTTTTAAATTAAAATAACTTTCGCCTATGATTTTTGACAATTCAGAAGTTTCCTTTTCATCAGCGCCTTTTAAACTAGGCTTCGCCAAAAGAATCGCTTGATCAAAACGCCCTAGTTTAAAGTTCATATCGGCTTGAAAATAGCCAATGGTATTGTCGTCACTACTGTTGTTGAGCTTATCAAAGTTGCGGTTGGCCTCCTCAAAATCTTCTAATTGATAGGCGATGTAGCCCAAATAGTAATTCGCATCTGACTGATACCCGGGAAGTTCTTTGACCTTGTCAAACAATGGTTTTGCGCTCTTATATCGCTTAGACGCAAAGTAAGTATAGCCTTTGTTAAAGTTATATTCTGGGCGCTGTACCTTGGCCACTTCCCTTTCGCTTATTTTACTGTACCATTTCAAGGCATAAGAATAGCGCCCGCGGTTAAAGTAGAAATTAGCGACATCAAAGAAGGCGGTCTCGGTCAAATAACTGGTAGGATGATCAACCATATAAGCCGTTAGCATCTTCTCTGCGCCAGCGGTGTTTAAACGCAAGGCAGACGCCAGGGTATAAAAATTAGCGGCATCGTGACTGTTCGCAAGGCTGGGGTAATAGGGTTGAATTTGATAATACTGGGCCGCAGGCCCAAAGGCTTTAGCCGCAAAATAATACTCTGCAGAAGTCAATACACTTGACTCCCATCCCTGCTGGGCTGTCCCCTTAAACAAGGATAATGCTAAACAAAACAAAACCGTTAAAAGCGGGTGGTTTTTCATCAATTTTATCTCCTCTAAATTTAAGACTTCTACTCTTATTGTAAACGCAGGATATTGGGATAACGTATAAAAATTATCAACAAAATACCAGAGGACTTTTTACCGTGAAGCGAGAAATAGTACCTTTAGTGTCAAATCATATATTTCTAAGCCGTGGGAGCACCGATTGTTCAATTACAAAAAGCCAATATTTTTCAAAACAAACAATGTATTTTAAGCCAAGTAGACATCGAGGTGCAGGCCGGAGACTTTGTCTTTTTGATAGGAAAAACTGGCACCGGAAAAAGTAGTTTGATCAAAACCCTCTATGCCGATTTACCGCTGCAAGAAGGGCAAGGCGGGATTGTAGGCTATGATTTAAAAGGCATTCGCCAAAAAGACATTCCGTTTTTAAGACGTAAGCTGGGAGTTGTCTTTCAAGATTTTAAGCTCCTCCCCGACCGTACCGTTTTTGATAATTTGAGTTTTGTCCTTAAAGCCACCGGCTGGAAAGACAAGGTCAAAATCAAGGAGCGCATTGAAGAAGTGCTAAGCGAAGTTGGGATGGAAGGCATTGCACAAAAACACCCCTTTGAACTTTCTGGCGGAGAACAACAGCGCGTTGCCATTGCCCGCGCCCTGCTCAACACCCCAGAAATTATTATCGCAGACGAACCCACCGGAAACCTCGACCCACAAACCAGCCTAGAAATCATGGAGGTGTTTCAAAAACTCCACCAGCAAGGTATGACCGTTTTAATGGCTACCCACGATTATAATATGATCGTGAAATTCCCAGGGAAAATCTTGCGCTGTGATGAAGGAGCTGTCTATGAAGTGGTGCAAAAGCAGACGTCTTAGGCAATATATATTTTATAGTTTATCTAAAGGATTCGCTAAACTGTCTTGGGTTACCTTGCTTATATGGGTGTACACCTCTGTGGTTTTAATTGAATTATGCCCTAACAATTCCTGTACATAGCGAATATTAACCCCGTTTTCTAATTGATGCGTCGCATAAGAATGCCGTAATATATGGGGCGTAACTGTTTTACTTATTTGGGCTTTACGGGCGTATTTCTTGGTTAATTGTTGGATGCTTTTTACAGAATAAGTTGCTCCGCTTTGACCTTCAAAGAGAAAATATTTTGGCCGAAAGGCCATGTAATACGTTCTCAGATTCTCTAACAAGATCTTTGGTAAGGGAACCACCCTGTCCTTTTGTCCCTTTGCGTTGCGCACCATTAATCGCATGGCTGCAGAATCAACGTCTACAATTTTAAGCGCTACAACTTCTGATACACGCAGACCACAACCATAGAGAATATTTAAGATGCATAAATGCTTGATGTTATTACATTGATTCAACAAACGCTTTACCTCTGTAATGGTTAAATAGCGTGGTAATGGCTTTGCTTTTCTGTGGGGATATAACGCTGTTAGATCGATTCGTTTGTTGTAATACAATTGATAAAACTTTGCTATGGTGGCTAATATTTGTTTCTGATAGGCAATACTGATCTTCTGTTTTTTTTGAAGTGATACAAGAAATTGGGTGATTTGCTCAAGCTTTAGGTGTTCCAAATCAAAAGAAGCAAAGGCTGCTAAAAACTTAGCCAATGCATTTTTGTAGGTTTTGATACTTGAGGGCGCATAGCGCTGTAAGCGCAATTTTGCCTCAAAATCAGCTAGGATGTTTTTTGTGTTGGGGCACATCACATTCGCTTTTGATAATTTGATTACTAAACTAAATATACATTATTTATTTGATTTACAGCAGATTCGTGATTTAACCTCAAATGGATATACGCTATTAATATAAGGTGGATAAACGCAATGGGTATATTCAAACGTTGTGCAACATTAAAAAAAACCGTTACTCGTAAAAAAATATAGAATGAAAATAAAATTTACTCTATTGTTCTTAATTATATCCACAATTTCAATTTATGGACAAGACAGCATAAAAAAAATCACTCGTGAAAAATTAGTTGGCGAAAAAATCAAGTTTTTATTAGACAACGATAATTCTCGTGGATATGCAAATTTTGGAAAAAATAAAAGTGCCTATCCTTATTTAGATTATAACGAGTACAAAGAAAGAATTGCGACAATAATTGAGAAAAACGACAATGTTTACACATTAAAAATGGATGATAATGAAGAAACTGTATATATGAAAATATATGATTTTTCTGATATTCCAAATAACATTGGACTCATTAGTTTGTTAGAGTCTGCGAAAGAAAATTACCTTGGAAAAACATTTTTTAATAAAGAAATAGAAAAATGTGAAATAACCCAAATTACATTCGCAGAAGATGATGGGAAATATTCTCAATTATTTGGACCTTTTAATATTTACTTCAAAGTAAAGGGCGAAACAAAAATGATTAATATTCATTTTACTGAATCTTATGGACCAGTTAAAGGATATACTTATGACCACAAAAAAGAACGTGTTTTTGAAAATATTTTCACTTCTAAAAATCCATACACAGAATTAACGAAAGAAAATATATCAGAGAAGTTCTATACAGATATTGACAAAATGGATGACAAGAAAATTTACATCCATAAACAACTGATTAATGAGTACTATTTAAAATACGATTTAGGTTATTTTCTTGATGATAATAGAAATGCAATTTTGACAAAAGTTGTTGTGAGTAATGGAATTCCAAAAATCTATTTCTATAGTAACTATTTCAGTTCAGATTGGCTATTTCATAAGAATATGAAAATTAAAATTGGAGATGTAACGAAGCAAACAAGTAGTGTAAAAGGACTGACTGAAGTATTTGATGGTGGTAATGTAATGGAAAGAAATACTTATAACAATTCAAATGATTTAGCAATACTAAAGTGGATTGCTGAAAATTTATCAGAGGAAATTATGGTCAGACTTTACGGAAAAGACTATTATGATGATTTCACAATTCCTATGAACGAAAAGATGGCGATTAAGGACACATACGATTTATATAAACTATTAAAAAAATAACGTTGCACAACAATGTGTAAAAAACCATTAAAACGGCTTTTACACTTACCGTTCGGAGTAGCTATGCTGCGGATATGTTTTAAACAAAAATATCTTTTCTCAACCCTAAAATACCTCTTTACGAAAAACAAAACCCTATTTTTCTATTCGAAGGGTATAATAGCGCATTAGGAAACATATTCATTGAATATCAATGTATTTCCTTTGCTTCTCTACAGACTTTTATGATTTTTGTATTCAAATGACAGTAATTTAATCTTATGAATCTAAAACCATTATTTCTTTTCTACCTACTTTTTATTCTCTTGAGCTGTTCTAGCACAGAGGAAGCTATTCTTATTGGAGAGAAAGATTTAACTGCTGTCACACATACTTTTTACAATTATGTTTATCCAGATAAGCCCGCTACAAGAACCTACACCACTTATTATACTTTTAGGGCGCATAAAATAACCGACATTCGAACTACAATCTATCATTATTTTCAGGAAGAACCCCAGCGAAATTACACTACTTATGAGGACTCCTTTTTTTCTTATGACAGTAATGATCGAATCATTCAAGTGCAATTGGAGCGATGGACAAGCAACGACACAACAATTCATCAAAGTAAATATGACTTCAATTATGACGAAAACAATCGTATTAAGGAATTGAGACATACCGACAATACGGGGGAATTGAGTAATCGAACCCATTTTATTTATAATAGAGAGCACATTGTAAGAACATTTGAATACTATCAAAATGGAAACAAAATGTTTTATAATGAAGCAATATTGTTTTTAGACAGACATCAAAGAATAGCGCGTCAAAGTGTAAAAGGCCCCATTTTTGAAGACTTAGATTCAAACGCTTTTACCCCCACAACACAAGCGGCTACTTTCGATCTTGACAACAATGTTTATCAAACCTATTCTGATGGTAATCCTTCCTTGGAATACAATTATACAGAGATAAAAATACCCATTGATTTACCCGACCTAAATTTACCCTTTTTTAGCGCTATTCCCTATGACTTTTTACTAGGGGAGTTTGATCAAATCATTACCTCCTATAGCACCAATTATATCGATACTATCATTTCATTAGAACCTAGCAACGCACTCAATGTCCGGTATGAAAATTCGCTTAGCACAGACAATTACCCTTTAAAAATAGAACGCTTTATCCAGGATAGAATTAGCACTGAAACGATATACACGTATAATTAATCCCTTAAAATTCGATTCCATTACCCAAAAAAAATAATCTCATGTAGCATGAAAAAAATAATTCAATCCACTCCCTTATGCTAATCCTGACCCTATTATTCGCATGGGGAGCAGCAGCACAAAACATAGACCTTACTCCTACCCTTTTGATCGATGGGACAGCCCATTCGAGAATAGTGGATTATAAAGAGCAATTAGAGTCGATTGTGCGATAGCGATATGCTATCCTACTTTAGATGCTTGACGTTTACGTTCGTTTTCATCTAAGAACACTTTACGCAGGCGTAAGTGATTTGGTGTAACCTCAACATACTCATCGCCTTGAATGTATTCTAAGGCTTCTTCTAATGAAAACTTGATCGGTGGCGCAAGCTTCACCTTGTCGTCTGAACCAGAGGCACGAACGTTCGATAATTTTTTGGTTTTGGTCACATTGACCACCATATCATCACCACGAGAGTTTTCTCCGATAACCTGTCCGGTGTATACTTCTTCGTTTGGTGCAACAAAGAATTTTCCGCGTTCTTGTAATTTGTCAAGAGAGTAAGGAATCGCATTTCCTTTTTCCATTGAAATTAGAGAGCCGTTGATACGTCCAGGAATTTCTCCTTTGTAAGGAGCGAATTCTTTAAAGCGATGGTTCATTATCGCTTCTCCAGCCGTGGCGGTTAGCAATTGGTTTCTCAAGCCGATAATCCCTCTAGAAGGCACGATAAATTCACAAACCATACGTTCCCCCTTTGGTGACATACTTAACATCTCCCCTTTTCTTAAGGTGACCATCTCGATGGCTTTTCCAGAAACATTTTCTGGTAAGTCGATGGTTAATTCCTCGATCGGTTCGTGTTTAACGCCGTCAATTTCTTTGATGATTACCTGGGGTTGCCCAATTTGTAATTCATAGCCTTCGCGTCGCATGGTTTCAATTAATACCGAAAGGTGTAATACCCCACGACCAAAGACAATAAATTTATCTGCAGAGCCAGTTTCTTGTAAGCGCATGGCCAGGTTGCGCTCTAATTCTTTTTCTAAACGATCTTTGATGTGTCTTGAAGTCACAAACTTTCCATCCTTCCCAAAGAAAGGAGAATCGTTAATGGTAAACAACATGCTCATGGTTGGTTCGTCGATGGCGATAGTAGGCAATGCTTCTGGGTTCTCTGCATCTGCAAGGGTATCACCAATTTCAAATTGCTCTAAGCCAATCACGGCGCAGATATCTCCTGCATTGACTTCTTCTACTTTTTTACGTCCCAATCCGTCAAAGAGGTTGAGTTCTTTGATGCGTTGTTTTGAAATGTCTCCGTCGCGATTCACTAAAGCAACCGGCATCCCAGGCTTTAATTGCCCGCGTTGTAAACGGCCAATGGCGATACGACCTGTATAAGAAGAAAAGTCTAAAGAAGTAATCAACATCTGTGGGGTTCCTTCTTCTACCTTTGGACTAGGGACATGCTCTAGTACCATGTCTAATAAAGGCTCAACTGAATCGGTTTGCTCTTTCCAGTCGTGACTCATCCAGTTGTTTTTGGCAGAGCCATAAACGGTAGGGAAATCTAATTGCCACTCTTCTGCGCCTAATTCAAACATTAAGTCAAAAACAGATTCGTGCACCTCTTCTGGGGTACAGTTTTCTTTGTCTACTTTGTTGACTACTACAATCGGCTTTAACTTTAAGTCAATCGCTTTTTGCAGCACAAAACGGGTCTGTGGCATGGGACCTTCAAAGGCGTCCACAAGGAGTAAAACCCCGTCTGCCATGTTTAATACACGTTCTACTTCTCCCCCAAAATCGGCGTGACCAGGGGTGTCAATGATATTGATTTTGGTGTCTTTATAGATCACCGAGATGTTTTTAGATAAAATGGTAATCCCGCGTTCGCGTTCTAAATCATTGTTGTCCAAGATCAAATCCCCTTTGTTTTCGTTGGTACGAAACAACTCACAGTGGTGCATTATTTTGTCAACCAAAGTGGTTTTACCGTGGTCAACGTGGGCGATAATGGCAATGTTTTTAATAGTACTCATGCGTGATTTTTTACAGCCGCAAAGATAGCGGTATATTATTGACTTATAACCGAATTGTCTCTTTTTATTCTAGGGTGCTTTTTCCTAGAAAAAAGGTAGTTTTGTAAAAAAATACTCATGGACTTTTCTGCCTTACCAAAAATAGATACCACTAACCCAAATAATTTCTTCCTTATTGCAGGCCCCTGTGCCATAGAAGGAGAAGAAATGGCCTTTGAAATAGCCGATAAGATCAATGGGATTGCGCAAAAGCTAGGCATCCCTTACATCTTTAAAGGAAGTTTTAAAAAAGCAAACCGCAGTCGTATTGACAGCTTTACAGGGATTGGTAACGAAAAAGCCCTTGAGATTCTAAAAAAAGTAGGCGATACTTTTAATGTCCCAACCCTAACCGATATTCACGAAGCGAGCGATGCTGCCCTTGCGGCACAATATGTCGATGTCTTGCAAATCCCTGCCTTTTTAGTAAGGCAAACAGATTTAGTTGTGGCAGCCGCCAAAACAGGAAAGGTGGTCAATCTTAAAAAAGGGCAATTTATGAGTCCTGAAAGCATGCAATTCGCAGTGCAAAAAGTAAAGGACAGTGGCAATGATCACGCCTGGGTAACAGATCGTGGAACACAATTTGGGTACACCGACTTAATCGTTGACTTTAGAGGAATACCTGCCTTACGTGAGATTGCGCCTACCGTATTAGATGTAACCCACTCTTTACAACAACCCAATCAAAGTAGTGGTGTAACTGGGGGGCGACCTGCCTTGATCGAAACCATTGCTCGAGCTGGGATTGTAAATCATGTTGATGGACTCTTTATCGAAACGCATCCTAACCCAGCAATAGCCAAAAGTGATGGAGCTAATATGCTTCCGCTAGACCAGCTAGAAGAGCTATTGACCAGACTAGTTGCGATTAGAAAGCTGGTGAACAGCTTTTAATTGAATTAAACTTTGTAATTTTACAGCCTGCCCATAGGGTAGTTCTTTGACATAATGGGGTCGACTGGTTTTGACAGCGAGATCAATCGAACAGTAAGCACGTCGAGCATTGAGTCACAACTCGTAAATCATGGATTCAAACCTTAATTGGCGAAAATAACTACGCTCTAGCTGCATAAGCGACTGAATTACAGTAAGTCATTGCCCAGTCTCAACTAGGTTGAGAAGCCGGATGTCTCTTAACAGCCCTTGTTGACGGCGGTTAAAATAGAGGCACCAGAGAAGTCAACATCGAAGTTTAGGAATGCCGACTAAACTTTTCAATAAAGGCAATAAGGTTAGGGTGGGCCGTTTTTAGTCAGCCTTAGCTCGAAAATCAAGTAAAAACTAAACGTGTAGAAGGCTCTTCTATTGCTTGTTTGGACGAGGGTTCGATTCCCTCCGACTCCACTTTAAAAATCCATTAACTACTATATAACAGTTAGTTAGTGGATTTTATTTTTTTATTCTTGTCAGTAAATATGCGGTAATTAGTATTAATCTCCCATTTCTACAAATAATCTAGATAATTTTGATAAGTTTTTTGATGTTATGAAAGGGCTGGGGTCAATATCAATAATCCGTTGATCCAAGACTTAAATTGATAAATCTTACTGCCAGTACTCCTTAAATCGCTCAAATCGAATTATACACTAATTGGTGACTTTATTTATAAATAAAAACTGAGTGATTTTGAGTATTATGGTACCTAAACCACTTTATTAGAAAGAACCCCGATTCCTTCAATTTCTAATTCAACTTGATCGCCTGGTTCTAAAGGTCTGTGGACAGAAAAATTATTTTCTATTAAACTTCCCCAGCCAACAGTTCCACTTCCTAAAATATCGCCTGGAAGTAGAGTTACATTATCTGAAGCGCGTTTAATCATTTGTGCAAAAGTCCAATACGTTACCCTAGCTGAACGCGCTATTGATTGGGGAGAAATGAAAAAACAATTGCCTTCTGGTATTCCAAAACCTCACGACAGCTTATTACAACCGGGGTCATTAACATTTAAACCTTCCCAAGAGAAGTTACCAAATTTATTTGATTTTTCTCAATGGTGGCAATGGACTATTGGGGCTAATTGGAAGCATCCACAAGGACCTAATTCTTCGATAGAGGGTAAAGACAATCATCCTGTTGTACATATTGCTTATGTAGATGCACTTGCATATTGCAAATGGGCCGGCAGAAGTCTTCCAACTGAAGCACAATGGGAATATGCTGCTAGAGGGCAACAACAAGGAATTTTTCCTTGGAATTCAGACAACACTCAACTCTACAAACAAGCTAACACGTGGGATGGGAGTTTTCCAGACACAAATAGCTTGAAAGATGGCTTTTTAAGAACTGCAGAAGTAGGCAGTTTCCCTCCCAATAATTTTGGTTTATACGATATGAGTGGAAATGTTTGGGAATGGACTTCTGATTGGTATAATACTCGGTATTATGAAAATTTAAAGGAAGAAATACTGGTCGATCCAAAAGGTGCGTCTAGTGCCTACAATCCGAATAACCGATATACCTCTGAAAGAGTTATTAAAGGGGGCTCTTTTTTATGTAATGCATCCTATTGCGCTAGC
>CBFHRA010000027.1:0-20217 GCA_965658115.1 Candidatus Arcticimaribacter sp.
ATACGCAACCGACTAAAGAAGGACTTACCATGGGAGAAGCAATTGCTTCTATCAACAAACACACAGGTGCTGATGCCGTTATCGTAACCGATGTAGGACAGCACCAAATGATTGCCTGTCGCTATGCCGAGTTTATTCGCTCGAAAAGTAATGTTACCTCAGGTGGTTTAGGCACCATGGGCTTTGCTTTACCCGCCGCAATCGGGGCTAAAATGGGGGCGCAAGACCGTCACGTTGTTGCAGTAATAGGAGATGGGGGTTATCAAATGACCATCCAAGAGTTAGGAACTATTTTCCAAACGGGGACAGCAGTTAAAATCGTCGTTTTAAATAACGACTATTTAGGAATGGTGCGTCAGTGGCAACAATTATTTTTTGACAAGCGATATGCTTCTACAGAAATGACCAACCCAGATTTTGTCACCATTGCTAAAGGTTACCATATTGATGCAAAACGCGTGACTAAAAGAGAAGAACTCGATCAAGCAGTGAGTGAGATGATTGCTTCAGACAAACCCTATTTTTTAGAGGTTTGCGTCGAAAAAGAAGATAATGTATTCCCGATGATTCCTACAGGAGCTTCGGTATCAGATATAAGATTACAATAATGAGTGATATTAACCGCTATACCATATCGATTTATTCTGAAAACAATGTTGGCTTGCTCAACCGTATTTCGGCTATTTTTTTAAAGCGTCACATTAATTTGTTGAGCTTTTCCACCTCTCAATCTGAAATCCCAAATGTTTTTAGGTTCGTGATTGTGGTAAAAGTAACCGAGGATAAAATCATCAAATTGGTACAACAGATCGAAAAACAAATAGACGTAATCAGAGCGTTTTATCACACAGATGAGGAAACTATTTTTCAAGAGACAGCTTTGTATAAAGTAAAATCAAGTTACTTATTTGAAGAGCGTCAAATTCAAAACATCATTAAAGATAGTCATGCGAATATCGTGACTGTTTCTCCTGAGTTTTTTGTGATTGAAAAAACAGGTTTCCGTCATGAGACAGAAAAGCTGCGCGAAGACTTAGCTCCTTATGGTTTGCTTCAGTTTGTTCGCTCAGGAAGAATATCCGTAACAAAAGCCCCTATGGGCATTTCAGAAATATTGAATAATTTTAACAACCAAAACAACGACTAAACAACACACAATGGCAAATTATTTTAATCAACTATCATTACGCGATCAACTAGAGCAACTAGGACAATGTCGCTTTATGGACGCTTCAGAATTCAACGATGGAATCAAAGCGTTAGAAGGAAAGAAAATCGTTATTGTGGGCTGTGGTGCACAAGGGCTAAATCAAGGCTTAAACATGCGTGACTCTGGTTTAGATATTTCTTATGCTTTACGTCAAGGAGCCATCGATCAAAAACGCGCTTCTTTTCAAAATGCATCAGACAACAACTTTGCTGTAGGTAGTTATGAAGATATGATCCCTACTGCAGATGTTGTGATCAACCTTACGCCAGATAAGAACCACACTTCTGTGGTTAAGGCAGTGATGCCTTTGATGAAAAAAGGCGCAACTTTATCTTATTCTCACGGTTTTAATATCGTTGAAGAAGGCACACAAGTTCGCGAAGACTTAACTGTTATCATGGTCGCTCCTAAGTGTCCAGGATCTGAAGTGCGCGAAGAGTACAAAAGAGGCTTTGGGGTACCAACCCTAATCGCTGTTCACCCAGAGAATGACCCACAAGGTCACGGTTTAGACCAGGCTAAAGCCTATGCTGTAGCTACAGGTGGTAACCGCGCTGGTGTATTAGAATCTTCTTTTGTGGCAGAAGTAAAATCTGATTTAATGGGAGAACAAACCATTTTATGTGGGGTGTTACAAACCGGATCTATTTTATGTTTTGATAAAATGGTTGAAAAAGGTATTGAGCCTGCTTACGCAGCCAAATTGATTCAGTACGGATGGGAAACCATTACCGAAGCTTTAAAGCACGGTGGAATCACCAATATGATGGATCGTTTATCGAACCCAGCAAAGATAAAAGCCTTTGAACTGTCTGAACAGTTGAAAGAAATTATGGAGCCATTGTTCCACAAGCATATGGATGATATCATCTCAGGTCATTTCTCTAAGACTATGATGGAAGACTGGGCAAATGATGATAAAAACCTTTTAGGCTGGAGAGCTGCAACTGGAGAAACTGCTTTTGAAAAAACAGCTCCTACTGATGCAGAGATTTCTGAGCAAGAATTCTTTGACCACGGAGTCCTAATGGTAGCTTTTGTTCGTGCAGGAGTAGAGTTAGCCTTTGATACTATGGTAGCAGCAGGAATCAAAGAAGAGTCTGCATACTACGAGTCATTACACGAAACACCATTAATCGCCAACACCATCGCCCGTAAGAAATTATTCGAAATGAACCGCGTAATTTCTGATACGGCAGAATACGGATGTTATTTATTTGATCATGCTTGTAAGCCATTATTAGTGGACTTTATGAAAGGGATTGATACCGATGTGATCGGGAAAGCTTATGCTCCTGAGGCAGGAAATGGTGTTGATAACAAACAATTGATCGACATCAACGAAATTATTCGTTTTCACCCCATCGAATTGATCGGGTATGAGTTACGAGACTCAATGACCGCGATGAAGAAAATCGTATAATATGGAACGGCCAAGTGTTGAAGGCGCACTAGCAGCTCAAACTCGATTAAAAGAGGTTGCGCTGGTTACACCCTTTCAACACTTGGCTCGTTTTTCTTCTCTTATTGAAGGCCAAGTTTTTGCAAAACGAGAAGACTTACAACAGGTGCGCTCTTTTAAAATTAGAGGGGCCTTTAATAAAATAGTTGCCCTTAAACCAGCCGAAAGAGATAAAGGCATTGTCTGTGCCAGTGCAGGAAATCATGCACAGGGTTTCGCCTATGCTTGTAATACCTTAAAGATCAAGGGTACGGTTTTTATGCCTGTTCCTACTCCAAAGCAAAAAATTGAGCAGGTCCGTATGTTTGGTGGGGAGTTTATCAATATCTGTTTATCAGGCGATACGTATGACGATGCCTATAAAGCGGCCTTGCATTTTCAACAAGACAATCAATCTGTTTTTATTCATCCTTTTGATGATAAAGAAGTGATAGAGGGGCAAGCGACTATTGCTTTAGAGATTTTAACCCAAATTGATCAACCCTTAGATTACCTTTTTGTTCCTGTAGGAGGAGGGGGATTAATCTCTGGAATTTTGACGGTCTTTAAAGCGAAATCACCGCACACAAAAATTATAGCAGTAGAACCAGCTGGGGCTCCTTCTTTGGGTACCTCCATAAAAAATAATGTCAATACACGACTAAAGCAAATTGATAAGTTTGTCGATGGTGCTGCAGTACAAAGGGTGGGAGACCTAGGTTTTTCAGTATGCAAGGATTTAGTAGACGATTGTATTACAGTAGCAGAAGGTCGCATTTGTCAAGAGATTCTAGATCTCTATAACAAAGAAGGAATTGTAGTTGAACCTGCTGGGGCAATCTCTTTAGCCGCTTTAGAACAATATAAGGATAAGCTAAAAGGCAAACGTGTTGGCACCCTTATTTGTGGGGGGAATAACGATATCACCCGTACCCCAGAAATAAAAGAAAGAGCATTGCTATATGCCAATCTCAAGCATTATTTTATAGTGCGTTTTCCGCAACGTGCCGGGGCTTTAAAGGAGTTTGTGAACGATATTTTAGGCCCTAATGATGATATTGCCTTTTTCGAATATTCTAAAAAGACCAGTAGGGTAAATGCCCCCGCTATTGTCGGTATTGAATTAAAAAGCGAAGCAGATTTTTCTCCGCTATTAGTACGCATGAAATCCAAAGGTTTCTATGGGGACTATCTCAATGAAAAACCAGACCTCTTCCAGTATTTGGTATAATTAAAACACTAACGGAATCACAAAGCGATACATCAAAATCAATAGCACCACTGCAATTAGATTGATGAATATTCCTACCCGTGCCATTTGGGCGACCTTGACATAACCACTAGCAAAAACAATGGCATTTGGCGGTGTTGCCATGGGCAACATAAAAGCGCAACTGCTGGCCATGGTTACTGGGATAAGTAAATATAAAAGTGGAATTTCTAAGCCTATTGCGATGCCTGCCACTACAGGCGCTAAAACAGCGACAAGGGCAACATTACTCATTAATTCGGTCATAAAGAGCATCAAAATAATCAAGAGGGAAACGGTGAGTAAGACGTTTAAATTAGCGTTGGCAATGCCATCGGTGATCAAAGAGACAATACCTGTACTCGACATTCCCTTAGCGAGTGCTAAACCACCCCCAAAGAGAATTAAAATGCCCCAGGCTAAACGGGAGGTGTCTTCCCATTTTAGAATAAAAGTCCCTTGTTTAAATTGATGTGGAATTGAAAATAAGGCTATAGCACAACCCACACTAATCATAGTGTCAGACAAGCCTAGACTAGGGAAAAAGGAATTGATTAAAGTGCGGAATACCCACAGGAAAACGGTGACGGCAAAGATGCGCAAGACATGTTTTTCTTGAGGACTGGTAGGACCTAGATTAGCGAGCTTTTGTGCAATAAGGGCATTTGAAGAAGCAAA
The DNA here is from genome assembly GCA_965658115.1 of Candidatus Arcticimaribacter sp. GTDB lineage: Bacteria > Bacteroidota > Bacteroidia > Flavobacteriales > Flavobacteriaceae > Arcticimaribacter. The sequence continues at coordinate 4,579 of CBFHRA010000027.1, forward strand.
TTCAATCCCCTTATTGGGAAACATCCATCGGGTTAAAACAAAATAAATAATCCCGATCATAGTGGCAGAGAAAGGCAAGCCAATGATCATCCACTTTAAAAAGGAGATTTCCATATTATACTCATTTTCCAAGAGTCCAATTAAAACCGAATTCGGCGGGGTTCCTATCACCGTCGCAATACCCCCTGCATTTGCAGAAAAGGCAATACCTAGCATGACAGAAAGTGAAAAATGGCGCTCTTCTCTTGTAAATACTCCGTCGCTTTGAACCAAAAGTTGGATGACAGAAAGCGCGATAGGCAACATCACAACAGTACTAGCGGTATTCGAAATCCACATACTCATAAAGGCAGTCGCAAGCATAAAACCAAGTATCACTCGATTTGGGGTGGTTCCTGTTTTATGGATAATCGTCAGGGCAATGCGCTTGTGTAAATTCACTTTTTCTAAGGCTAAAGCCAAAACAAAGCCTCCAAAGAATAAAAAGACAATCGAGCTCCCGTAATTCGCCCCAACTTCATTCATCGACATAATATCAAAAAGCGGAAAAATGACCAGTGGAAGTAAGGCTGTCACAGAGATCGAGACCGCTTCTGTAATCCACCATGTTACCATCCAGGCGGCAAGAGCGATAACAGTAATCGCCTGAGAAGAAAGCCCCTCTAAGGTTAAAAATTGTAAAAGAATAAAGAAAGTTGGACCTAATAATAAACCGACTTGTTTGCCCATGGAGCGATTGTTTTGTTAAATATAATTGATTTTCTCTTTTTTATTCTGAAATTCAATCTTTCTATTGCTAAAAATAAGTGGCTGATAATTCAGCTTTTACGCTTATTATGTTTAACTTTAAAACAAAAAAAATAAACAGACAGTTATGGAAACCACTCAAAAGGTAAAAATTGATCCTGCAGTTCGCTTTGAGGAACCGATTCATTGTACCCAGTATTTAGTCGACGGAGAATTGAAAACATGGGAGGGTGGAACTTCAGATGTGTTTTCTACCATTTATACTGAGAATAGCAAAGGGGAGGTAGGTCCAACACTTTTAGGGTCTATTCCTGATATGGAAACAGATGCTGCCTTAGATGCTCTAAATGCTGCAGAAAAAGCATTTAATAGAGGTCAAGGCGCATGGCCTACCATGAAGGTGAAAGATCGTTTGAAGTGTCTTGAGGTTTTTGCGAAGAAGATGCAAGAACATCGTGAAGAAGTTGTTGAACTATTGATGTGGGAGATCGCTAAAAACAAAGCCGATTCATACAAAGAATTTGATCGTACTGTCGATTATATCTATGATACCATAGAGGCCTATAAAAAATTAGACCGCAAGAGTGCTAAGTTTGATAAGCAAGCTGGGATTCACGCGCATATACGTCGTGGTCCACTAGGAGTTGTCTTATGTCTCGGCCCATACAATTATCCCTTAAACGAAACATTTTGCTTGTTGATTCCTGCGATCATCATGGGGAATACCGCCATTTTTAAACCGGCAAAACACGGGGTATTACTAATCACTCCCCTCTTAAAGGCTTTCCACGAAAGTTTTCCTCCTGGGGTAGTGAACATTGTCTTCGGTCGTGGGCGAAAGATTGCTTCTCCCATTATGCAAACCGGTAAAATCGATGTATTAGCCTTGATTGGGCATTCTTCTTCGGCGGTAGCCTTACAAGATTTACACCCCAATAAAAACAGGTTGCGATTGGTTCTGGGACTTGAAGCTAAAAACCCTGGGATTATCTTACCTGATGCAGATTTAGACCTGACCATTAAAGAGTGTATTTCTGGAACATTATCCTATAACGGACAGCGTTGTACAGCCTTAAAAATGTTGTTTGTTCACGAATCAATTGTGGAAGAGTTTAACGCGCGTTTTGCTAAAGCAGTCGATGACTTAAAGTTTGGTTTACCTTGGGAAGAAGGAGCGTTTTTAACTCCTCTACCAGAGCCCAGTAAGCCGGCTTATATTCAAGATTTAATTAAAGATGCTAGAGCCAAAGGGGCCAAAGTACTCAATAAAAAAGGAGGGCAGCTAAGTCATAACTATTCATATCCTGCGGTATTGTATCCTGTGACTAGTGATATGGATGTCTACCACGAAGAGCAATTTGGTCCAGTAGTTCCAGTGATGTCTTACAAAGATATCAATGAGCCACTTGATGTTATGGCCGCTTCAGATTATGGGCAGCAAGTCAGTCTTTTTGGAAGAGATATTCGTAAGATTGGGCCTCTAGTTGATGTATTGGCGAATTTAGTTTGCCGTGTCAACTTAAACTCTGCCTGCCAACGTGGACCAGATGTTTATCCATTTACAGGGAGAAAAAATTCTGCCGTAAGTACCTTGAGTGTTTATGATGCCTTGCGTTCTTTTTCTATCCGCACCTTTGTGGCTGCAAAAGACAATTCTTATAATAACGAAATCCTTGATGCCTTAATGGATTCAAAGGATTCAAACTTTGTGAATACTGAATACTTACTCTAGTTAAAAGAATTGGTCAATTCCAAAGACCAAAGATGAATTTTTAAAGCCGTCTAAGTTGATACCACAATCAATCCTCAAGACGGCTTTATAAATATATTTGTGTATGAAGCGTAAACCGATCCCTCCGTATTGATAGTTATTTTCACTTTTAAAAAGTTGGCTTAGTTTGCTGTCAACGGGTTGAATTCCGGCCATATCGATAAAGGTGTTTCCTTGTAAAGCAAACCATCCTTTTTCAAAAAGTGTGTGACGGTATTCTGTATTGATTGCCCAATAGGCATTTCCACGTTGTACAAGATTTCCCGCCCCACGCACATTGCGGTTATTGTCAATGACAAAAGGAGGGAAGGGAGAGTCAATATTTCGAGCTAAACCTAGTTGCCCCCTTATCGCGAGATTTCCCATCTTATTGATTCGTTTAAAATATTTGGTTTCGTTCTCGATGGTGTAAAAGGTATTGTTATCTGTAATAGATTTTCCCCAGACATGCGTAGCATAAGTTTGGCTGCGCCATCCATTTAAATGATAGTAATGTGGTTGAATATAATCATAAGTATACCCTAGTTTCCCCACGCCTTTAGTGGTAGTAAAATGCTTTGGAACATTCGCTATATCATCTCCCTCTTCAAATAAATAACGCTCACCAATGACCCCAGCGCCTAGCACTACTTTATGTTTTAGATTGATCTCTCGCCCCAGACTAATCTCCCAACTTTGAAAGCGGTAGCGAATGTTTGCTAGACCAGTTTCGAGCCTTATTGGTTCGAGGGTTTCTAATTGTTGTGCCAAAAGTTTTAATTCCGTTTTAGCAGACATAAAATTGTTATTTTCGACAATTAATCCAAAGCCGGGGAAATTATTTTGACGATAGAAAGCCCCTAGGGTATACCCTCTTCCGGTAAAATTATAATCTGTAAGTCCCAGGTGGTAAGCAAAAGCATTGTTAACTGTTTGCCATAAATCAACCGCTGGGATAAGGGTTTTGTTTTCTTCGATATGATAAGTAAGTTTGACGCGACCAGAAGACAGGGTGTCAATCGATGTATAAGCATGACTCACCGCAGGTTCCCGCAAGAGTACGATAAGGTCATTTTTCGCTTTTATGGAATCATAAGCTTGACCTATCTTTTGCGTTAGTAAGCGCTTGAGATATTGCGGTTTACTTTTTTTTAAGCCGTTAAAATCAATGTGAACTAGTGTTTGCTCTTGTGCGACTCCTTGCCAACACAGCAACAGCAAGAAGAGTTTAATTGAATAACGCACGAAGTCCTAGATTAAAGGTTTGACCCAGTCCAGAATTTTTTCCAGCAATAAAGTTGGTATAGATTACTTCAAGGTTGAGCACTTGGGTGAGTTGAAATTTTGCGCCTCCCCCCAAAGCAGTGAATCTTTGATTGATACTTTCCCCCAAATCAACTAATTGAGAATGCTGCACTAAGCCTAAAATGGTGGTGTTAGGGGAGGGAAAATAGCTCACAAAAACACCCGGAGTAAGGCGAAAAGAATCATTGGCAAAACTGTCGGTATTCTTACCAAAGTTGAATTCTGTATTTAACTCGCTATAGATTTGAATCATACCGTTTGGGGCTAAATAATCATAGAAAAAACGATTTTGAAAAGTGTATCCCTTTTGATCTAAAAAGATATCGTTCTCTGTTTCATTCTCAAATAAGGGAAGACTAAAAGAGGTTTGGACCGCAAAACGCGCCCAGCTTTTGATAGGCGTAAATTTGATCGCCGGAGCAATACTGCTCAAGCCATTGCGCCGATACGTTTGCGTTGAAAATCCAAAGGGTGCCAAAATGTTTTTCCCTAGAATAGTATTTGAACGGTATTCTAACAATAGACCAACATTCAAGCGGTTGTCGCTGCTCACTCCAGTAAAAACGTCTAGGGAAGAGGTAAAGAAGTTTTTCCGGGGAAATTTAGTTTTATTTCCATGCTGATCCCTTCCTTTTACTTCAGTGTAAAGATTGTTGAACCATTTGATATCCCATTGTCCTTGAGAAAGGAGTTTTGTCGGGGTATAGGTTTGAATGTTGGATTGAGGTTGATCGATCTCCTCTTGTCCATAAACAAGGCAGGAGATGAAACACAAAAGTGCAAAAAGCTTTTTCATCTATCAGTAGGTTAGTAAGATTGAGTATCTTAAAGGTATAAAAAAAACAGCATGCGCTTATTTTACGCCCTTACATTTCTTATACTATTCACCCAATGTTCCCCTTTAAAACAATATCCTAAAAGTTCTTATGCATGGGCTTCGCCCGAAATAGACAACTTTAGGGTACTTAATAAAATCGATGCGCCTGAGAATGCACTACTGTTTTTAGGGAGTTCCAGTATTCGACTTTGGGAAACCTTAGCACAAGATATGGCACCCTATCCCGTGATACAAAGAGGCTATGGTGGAGCGCATTTGCGGGATGCCATCTTTTATACAGATGTCTTGTTAGGCGACTATCAACCCGCGATGATCATTGGTTTTATTGCGAATGATATTAAGGGAGATCCAGAAGATGAGCCCCCAGCAAAAGTCAAGCGACTGTTCAAGTTCTTTTTAAAGCAAGTGAGGGCGAAGCATCCAGAAATTCCTTTTTTATGGGTAGAAATTACGCCTACTAAAAGTCGCTGGGCGCAATGGAAAGACATTAAAAAGGTCAATCAAAAAATTAAAGCCTACTGCGATAAAACCGACAATGTGTATTTTGTTTCTACCGCAAATGCATTTCTCAACGAAAAAGGTTTGCCAAAGACTGCCCTTTTTGTAGAAGATCAATTGCATCTCAACAAAGATGGTTATGCCTTGTGGTCTTCCATAATTCGAAAGAAGATTGAAACACTTTTAGATTAGGCTTTCTTTTCTAGCATTCTTAAAGCGAGATAGGGTACTAGGTTGAAAAAGAACCAAAATAGTTTATAAATTCCCATCATATAATAGAGGGTTTGTTGAAACTCTTCTAAGCTGCCGCTGTAAAAATGCTGGTGAATATGATACACCGGTTCAGCCAATAATAAAACAACAAAAGTAAAGAGTAGAAAGAAGAAGTTAATCTTGGTACACTGCCATAAAAAGGCTTTTAATTGAGAAGTAGTCATCATTCAGTGGTTTGTATAAATTTAATTATAAACAATAACATTTGAAATAAATCAATTTTAGCCAAAAAAAAACCGCCCTATTGGGCGGTTGTGTAATATAAGTAAAAGCAGTTGTCTTATGCTTTCGCAATCAGTTCTGCTAAATAATCTCCTATCTCAGATGTTTTATACGCTTTCCCACCATTGGCAAGATCTTCTGTTACAAAACCTTCTGCTAAAGATTGATCTACTACTTTGCGAATCAAGGCGCCTTCTTCTTGTAAGTTAAACGACATTTCAAACATCATCGCTGCAGACAAGATCGTTGCAAGTGGATTAGCAATGTCTAGTCCAGTCGCTTGTGGGAATGAACCGTGGATAGGCTCATATAAAGCGTTTTCACTTCCTACAGAAGCAGAGGGCATTAGTCCCATTGAACCTGAAATGACAGAGGCTTCATCGGTTAAGATATCGCCAAATAAGTTTTCGGTGATTAAAACATCATAGCTATTAGGCCATTGTACTAATCGCATGGCAACCGCATCGACTAATTCATAAGACACTTCCACTTCTGGATAATCTTTTTCCATGCTTTGTACTGTTTCTCTCCACAGACGAGAACTTTCTAATACATTCGCTTTATCGACGCAACACAATTTTTTGGTACGGGTCATGGCTAGTTCAAAGCCTTTTTTCGCTAAGCGGATGATTTCATCTCTAGTATAAGTACAAGTATCAAAGGCGGTGTTTCCGTTGTCTAGACGTCCGCGTTCCCCAAAGTAAATCCCTCCTGTTAATTCGCGTAAGAAAACTAAATCTGTTCCTTCAATGCGTTCCTGCTTAAGTGGAGATTTATCCAATAAAGAAGGGAAAGTAAAGGTAGGACGTACATTAGCGAATAAACCTAATTTCTTACGCATTCTTAATAAACCCTGCTCTGGACGAACTTTTGCAGAAGGATCATTGTCAAAACGCGGTAACCCAATGGCACCAAACAAAACAGCGTCTGCTGCTTCACACACTGCATGGGTTTCATCTGGATAAGGATCACCCACGGCGTCAATGGCTGCTGCACCGGTTAGGGCAGGAGTCCAGTTGATTTCATGACCAAATTTTGTCGCAATGGCGTTACTTACTTTCACGGCTTGATCGATCACTTCTGGACCGATTCCGTCGCCGGCTAAAAGGGCAATATTCATGTTCATATTTAAAGTGCTATACTATTTAACATTTTTTCTGTGGCCTTAATGGCCGATACGGTTTGATCTGAATCTAAACCGCGGGTAATGAATTCTTTTCCGTCTAAAAGCCAAGTGATACTGGTTTCGCACAAGGCATCAGAATGACTCCCAGGAGGGATGTGTACGGCATAGTCCACCAGTTGGGGCAGCTGTCGTTTTTTCTTTTTATATATGATGCGAATGGCATTTAAAAAGGCATCATATTGCCCATCGCCACTGGCATTTTCTTCTAAAAGCTCTCCGTCAATTTCTACCGCAACAGTAGTAGAGGGTTGCAAGCCTTTGGAATGCGTCAAAACATAGGATTTGATCACTACGTTAGTTGTACTCACGCTACCCAATACATCTGAAATGATATACGGTAAATCTTGTGTGCTTACTTTTTGCTTTTTATCGCCTAGCTCAATAATGCGCTGTGTTACTTGTTTGAGTTCTTCTTCATTTAGGGTTAAACCTAACTCCTGTAAGTTTTTGACAATGTTCGCTTTTCCTGAGGTTTTACCTAAAGCATAGGAGCGCTTACGCCCAAAGCGTTCTGGTAAAAGGTCGTTAAAATAGAGGTTCTTTTTTGAATCTCCATCGGCATGTATCCCCGCAGTTTGCGTAAAGACATTTGCTCCAACAATGGGTTTATTGGCAGGGATTCTAAAGCCGGTAAAAGTAGCCACTAATTGGCTTACTTTATACAATGCCTTTTCTTTGATATTGGTCGTAACGGAAGGCACAAAGTCATTCAGCACTGCAACTACAGAGGCGAGGGGAGCATTTCCTGCTCTTTCTCCCATCCCATTAACGGTTAAGTGTAAACCATGAACCCCAGCTTTTACTGCTTCCATGGCATTAGCAACGCCTAGATCATAATCGTTATGCCCGTGGAAATCAAAATGAAGCTTAGGATAACGCCCAACAATCGTTGCGAGGTATTGAGCAGTTTCACTAGGAGTCAAAACACCTAAGGTATCGGGTAATAACACCCTAGAAATATTTTGGGTGGACAAAAAGTCCAAAAAGGCAAAGACATATTCCGGGGAATTACGCATGCCATTACTCCAATCTTCCAAGTATACATTTGTTTGTATTCCCTTTTTCTGGGCGAGTGCAATGGTTTCACCTATGTTCTTGAAATGCTGTTCAGGCGTTTGCTTTAGTTGATAGGTCAAATGATTAACCGATCCTTTGGTCAAAAGATTTTGCACTTTGGCGCCAGCCTCCTGCATCCATTCTATCGAAGTCCCTTTATCGACAAACGTCAAGATTTCAACTTGGGATAAGTGGCCTGCTTCTTTTGCCCAATCAGTAATGCGCTTGACCGCTTCAAATTCTCCTTTAGAAACTCTAGCCGAGGCAATTTCTATGCGATCCACCTTGAGCTCTTCTAATAAAAGTTTGGCTAGGGTTAATTTTTCGGAAACCGAAAAGGAAACGCCAGAGGTTTGTTCACCATCCCTAAGGGTGGTGTCCATGATTTCTATCTTGCGTGGTTTGCTTGCGCCCAAAATAAAGCCTTATAAAGGTGTGTTGGCCGCAAAATCGCGGATGTTATCTTTGATATTTAACAAGTAGTCGATATCGTCAAAACCATTGGTCATATTCCCTTTTTTATAGGTATTGATGTCAAAAGATTCTGATGCACCGGTACTACTAATGGTAATGCTTTGCGCAGGTAAATCAACCACTAATTCTGTAGAAGCATCTTTTTCAATGGCCGCAAAAATATCGGCAAGAAATGCTGGAGAAACTTGGACGGGTAATACTCCAATGTTTAAACAGTTGTTTTTAAAGATATCGGCAAAGAAACTCGACACCACACATCTAAAGCCATAGTCATAAACAGACCATGCAGCATGCTCTCTTGAAGATCCAGAACCAAAGTTCTTTCCACCAACGAGAATTTTCCCACTGTATTTAGGGTTGTTTAAAACGAAATCCTCTTTTGGACTATTATCTTGATTATATCTCCAATCGCGAAAAAGGTTATCACCAAAGCCCTTGCGTTCTGTCGCTTTTAAAAAGCGCGCAGGGATGATTTGGTCAGTATCAACATTTTCAATTGGTAAGGGAACGGCAGTGCTAGTAAGCACATTGAATTTATCGTAAGCCATAATTATAGTAAGGTTCTTGGATCAGTTACTTTTCCGGTGACGGCTGCGGCTGCAGCAACAATTGGACTGGCCAAAAGGGTTCTTGAACCGGGGCCTTGACGGCCTTCAAAATTTCGGTTAGAGGTGCTCACTGCATATTTTCCTGCAGGAATTTTATCGTCGTTCATCGCTAAACAAGCAGAACATCCAGGTTCTCTTAGTTCAAATCCAGCTGTGTGGAGTTCGTCTAAAATACCCTCTTCTTTGATCGCCGCTAATACTTTATGTGAACCAGGGACTAACCAAGCAGTAACATTGTCTGCCTTTTTACGCCCTTTAATGATTTCTGCAAAAGCACGGAAATCTTCAATACGTCCATTGGTACAACTTCCTAAGAAAACAAAATCGATGGGTTTCCCAATCATGTCTTCTCCTTCGTTATAGCCCATATAGGCCAAAGATTTTTTATAAGTAGCTTCTCCACCTTCAACGGCTTCAGCAGTTGGAATACCATTGGTGATTCCCATTCCCATCCCTGGGTTAGTACCATAGGTAATCATGGGTTCGATTTCGCTGGCTTCAAAGTGGTATTCTTTGTCAAAAGATGCTCCTTCGTCTGTGTGAAGGGTATCCCAATAAGCTTTGGCTTTATCCCAAGCTGCACCCGTAGGGGTGAACTCACGTCCTTGAATATAGTCAAATGTCTTTTCGTCTGGAGCAATCATTCCACCACGTGCTCCCATTTCAATAGAAAGGTTACACACGGTCATACGACCTTCCATGGTCATGGAAGTAAACACATCACCAGCATACTCAACAAAGTAGCCTGTCGCACCAGAAGTGGATAAACGAGAAATGATGTATAAGGCAACATCCTTTGGCGTTACGCCTTTTCCTAATTCCCCGTTGATATTGATGCGCATGCTCTTAGGCTTTGGCTGCATAATACATTGGGTAGAAAGTACCATTTCAACTTCAGATGTTCCAATCCCAAAAGCAATCGCGCCAAAGGCACCATGAGTAGAGGTGTGAGAATCCCCACATACAATGGTAGCTCCTGGCTGCGTAATTCCGTATTCTGGTCCTACTACGTGAACAATTCCGTTTTTTTCATGCCCTAATCCCCAATAAGAAATACCGTGTGCTGCAGCATTTTCTTCTAATGCTTTTAATTGATTTGCAGATAGTGGATCTTCCACCGGTAGGTGTTGATTGATTGTAGGAGTATTGTGATCTGCTGTCGCAAAAGTGCGCTCTGGATACAATACTGGGATGTTGCGGTTTTTTAAACCTAAAAAAGCCACTGGACTCGTTACTTCGTGTACCATGTGGCGATCAATAAAAAGAATGTCTGGACCGTCTTCAACTTGTTGAACAACGTGTGAATCCCAAACTTTATCAAAAAGTGTTTTCTTCATCTGTGAAAGAATAGAATGGTTTATAATTTTGCGGCTTCAATGATTTTTGGAATATCATCGTCGCTAATTTCTTTTTGTAAATCAGCAAATTTTAGAAATTCCTGATAGACTTTATCTAATTGTAGTTTATCTAATTCAAACCCTACGTTTTTAGCGCGATACGCTAGAGCAGCACGACCAGAACGCGCGGTTAAAACAATCGCAGATTCTGTTACGCCTACATCATGTGGATCCATGATTTCATAGGTTTCTCTATTTTTAATGACCCCGTCTTGGTGAATCCCAGAGCTGTGGGCAAAAGCATTTGCTCCTACAACAGCTTTATTGGGCTGTACCATCATTCCCATACTTTCAGATACTAAACGACTGGTGTCGTACAACAACTTTGAGTTGACATTCGTATCTAGGTTAAGGGTAGGGTGTTGACGCATGATCATTACGACTTCTTCTAAAGAGGTGTTCCCAGCACGTTCCCCGATTCCGTTAATGGTACACTCAATTTGTCGTGCCCCATTGATGATTCCAGCGATAGAATTTGCTGTAGCCAGTCCTAGATCGTTATGACAGTGACAAGATAATGTCGCTTTGTCAATTCCGGTAACATTTTCTTTAAGGTACTTGATTTTAGCGCCGTATTCTTCAGGAAGGCAATAACCAGTGGTATCTGGAATGTTTAACACAGTTGCACCTGCTTTGACAACTGCTTCGCAAACACGGGCGAGAAATTCATTGTCGGTTCTCCCGGCATCTTCGGCATAAAACTCAACATCTTCCACAAATGTTTTTGCATAAGTCACTGCGGCAACTGCACGCTCGATGATTTCCTCTCGGGTTGAGTTAAACTTGTATTTGATATGGGAATCAGAAGTTCCAATTCCTGTATGGATTCTAGGTCGCTTAGCGTGCTTAAGAGCATCAGCTGCAACTTCAATATCTTTTTTAACGGCACGGGTTAAACCACAGACAGTGGCGTTCTTGACTAACTTGGCAATTTCTTCTACAGAATGAAAGTCCCCTGGGCTAGAAATAGGAAATCCTGCTTCAATAATATCCACCCCAAGAAGGTCTAGACGTTCCGCAATAATTAACTTATTTTTGGTGTCTAATTTACATCCGGGAACTTGTTCTCCGTCTCTTAATGTGGTGTCAAAAATTTGTACTTGATCGTTTGCCATGGAAGCCCTAATAATTTCTATAAACGAAAGTAGTATTTATTGTCAAAACAGCCTTATTTTTGGTGGAAATTTATTACGATTTCTAAGCACATTAGTGTTGATATAAACAATTTATTTTCATAGCTTTACGTTAAAATATGTCCCTATGACTACCGATCATAAAGAAAATTTATTCATCCTCGTTAAATCGCTCTCTAAATCAGAAAAGCGGCAATTTAAATTATACGCCGGCAGGGTAGAGGCAAATCAGAACGCAAAATTCTTGCATTTGTTCAATCTTTTAGACCGTGCAAAGACCTATGACGAGCGAGAAATTCTCAAGAAGAATTTTGTCACCAAGCAGCAACTCTCGAATTTAAAAGCGCATTTATACCGCCAAATCTTAGTGAGTTTAAGAATGAACCCTTCCATTCAAAATGCCCGAATGCAAATCAGGGAGCAATTGGATTTTGCCACTGTTTTATATCAAAAAGGCTTGTATAAACAAAGCTTGAAAATCCTTGAAAAAGCCAAGAGTATTGCTTATCGTTTTGAAGAAAAATATTTAGCTTTTGAAATTGTAGAATTGGAAAAAGTAATTGAATCACAGTATATTACGCGTAGTATGAGCAATCGTGCAGAGCAGTTGATTCAAGATGCATCAGAGCTTTCAGAGCAGAACGAATTATGCAGTCAATTGTCGAACCTTTCCCTGCAATTATACGAGCGATTAATCAAAGCAGGTTATGCAAAAAGTGACAACGAATTTAGAGAAGTAACTAAATTCTTTTTTGAACGCTTGCCTAATGTAGCCTATGAAGCAATGGGGTTTAGGGAGCGCATGTGGTATTGTAAAGCGCATGTGTGGTACAGTTTATTAACCCAAGACTTTTTGTCGAGCTATAAGTATGCTACCCGCTGGGTTGAGTTGTTTAGACAATTCCCGCGTATGATAGAATCCCATCCCGTTTTTTATCTCAAGGCCAATAATTTCTTGTTAGAAGCCATTGTTTTAATCAAGCATCCAGAGCGATTTAAAACAGTCTTAAACGATATGAAAGCGGTTTTAGCCTCTGATCAATTCCCCAAAAATGACAACTTAAAAGCGCTTAGTTTTCTTTACTCTTATAATAACCAATTAAACCTTTACTTTTTAGAAGGAGAGTTTAAAGCGGGCCAAGTTATTGTGCCAGATATATTAGCGCATATCGAACAATATAAAAACAAAATAGATGCACATCATGTCATGTTATTGTATTATAAATTAGGTTGTTTGTATTTTGGCTGTGAAGACTATGAAAATGCCATCGTTTACTTGAATAAAATTGTCCAAAACAAAGGGCTTAAAATGCGAGAGGATTTGTTGTGTTTTGCCCGAGTCCTCAATCTTGTCGCGCATTATGAAGCAGGCTATGACTATCATATCGACACCCATATTCGCGATACCTATAAATTCTTATTGAAGATGGATGATCTGCACGAGGTGCAAAAATCCATGATTACTTTTATTAGAAAGTTGGGGGATATATATCCACATGAGTTAAAACTGCACTTTAAACAATTGCACGAAGAACTAAAGCAATATGAAGAGGATCCTTATGAAAGAAGGGCCTTCTTATATTTAGACATATTGTCGTGGTTAGAAAGTAAGATAGAAAACAAGCCTATCGCACAAATTATCAAGGCGAAGTCCTTGAAGAGTCAGCGGCAACACAGGCCGACCATAACACATCCTTAGGCGGTGCAGCTGTCCACTTGATGGCTTCCTTTTTTACAGGGTGCAGGATTTCTAAAGATCGTGCATGCAGACAAATGCTGCCATCTTTATTACTTCTTGCGGCGCCATATTTTAAATCTCCTTTGATAATATGTCCTTCAAAACTCAGTTGAGCTCTAATTTGATGGTGTCTTCCGGTATCCAATTCAATCGCTAAACAGCTGTAGCGATCTAGGGAATGATGTAATTGAAAACTAAGTCGTGCCTCTTTACTATTGGCGATCTCCTTTTTATGGGCATAAGATTTATTCTGTTTGGGATTGCGCACTAACCAGTGCTTTAAGCTTTGTTGCTTTGGCACTTTAGTGCCTTCCACTATGGCCCAATAAATCTTTTTCGCTTCCCTGGATTTAAATTGTTCGTTTAAACGGCTTAAGGCTTTTGAGGTACGTGCAAAAACTAAGACTCCGCTGGTGGGACGGTCTAAACGGTGTACGACCCCCAGAAACACTTCGCCGGGTTTATTGTATTTAGTTTTGATGTAGGCTTTCGCCAAATCGACTAAAGGAACATCCCCAGTTTTATCCCCTTGGACTAACTGCCCAGGCGCTTTATTGACAACCAGCAAATGATTGTCTTCATATAAAATGGCAGAAGGATCTAAGGTGTTAATACTGCTCTTTTTCGTTAGGGAAATCCCCAGATTTAACATCGGTTGTATAACCAGAAACCGCTTCGGTAACGGCGCTGTGTAAGTCGGCATAACGGCGCAAGAATCGCGGACTAAACTCTTTGCTCATCCCCAACATATCGTGTAAGACCAGCACTTGGCCATCGACATGATTCCCTGCGCCAATCCCGATTACGGGAATGCTAATAGACGCTGCCACTTTCTTGGCTAATGCAGCGGGGATTTTTTCTAGGACTACGCCAAAGCAACCCAGTTCTTCGAGCATCTTAGCATCTGAAAGCAATTGTTCGGCTTCTTCTTCTTCTTTGGCACGAACGGTATAGGTCCCAAATTTATAGATAGATTGAGGGGTTAAGCCTAAATGTCCCATGACTGGAATTCCCGCTTGAAGAATACGTTCAATGGATTGTTTCTCTTGGATTCCACCTTCGAGCTTTACGGCATGTCCCCCAGATTCTTTCATGATCTTGATGGCAGACTTAAGTGCTTCTTTAGAATCGGCTTGATAGGTCCCAAAAGGAAGGTCGACCACCACCAGCGCTCTTTTTGCTCCTCGAACAACAGAACTGGCGTGATAAATCATTTGATCTAAGGTAATGGGTAAAGTTGTCTCGTGACCTGCGATCACATTTGAGGCAGAATCTCCCACTAAAATCACATCGATCCCCGCGGCATCAACAATGCCAGCAAAGGTGTAATCATAAGCAGTGAGCATGGCGATTTTCTCCCCATCCTTTTTCATTTGAATTAAAGAATTCGTTGTAATGCGTTGATAGCTCTTTTTGGCAGTTGACATAACGGCTAAATATTTTTCCCAAATGTACTTCTTTTCCCATTTCAAACAAGATAAAAGCAAAAATTGGAACAAACTGTCTGATGATGCTGACAGGCTGTCAGAAAATTCATTATGGCATATTCCTTGACTTATTCAGAAAAAATTAAAACCACTAACATGAGTAAAATAATTGGAATCGATTTAGGAACGACCAATTCGTGTGTTTCGGTAATGGAAGGTAACGAGCCTGTTGTTATCCCAAATGCAGAAGGAAAGCGCACCACCCCATCGGTTATTGCCTTTGTAGAAGGAGGAGAGATCAAAGTAGGAGATCCTGCCAAACGTCAAGCAGTAACAAACCCTACAAAAACCATCGCTTCTGTAAAGCGATTTATGGGAAACAAATATTCTGAATCTTCAAAAGAAGCTTCTACTGTTGCCTATAAGGTAGTAAAAGGAGACAATGACACCCCACGTGTAGACATCGACGGGCGTTTATATACCCCACAAGAATTGTCTGCCATGACCCTTCAAAAAATGAAGAAGACGGCAGAAGATTACTTAGGTCAAGATGTAACTGAAGCTGTCATTACTGTCCCAGCTTATTTTAACGATGCACAACGTCAAGCGACAAAAGAAGCAGGAGAAATTGCTGGTCTTAAAGTACAACGTATCATCAACGAACCAACAGCAGCAGCGCTTGCTTATGGGATGGATAAAGGCGGTGCAGATCGTAAAATTGCCGTATATGATTTAGGGGGAGGAACCTTTGATATCTCTATCCTTGAATTAGGAGACGGAGTCTTTGAAGTACTCGCTACCAACGGAGATACTCACCTGGGAGGAGATGACTTTGACCAAGTTCTAATCGACTGGTTAGCCGATCAATTTAACGAAGCAGAAGGCATGGATTTAAGAAAAGATCCTATGGCCTTGCAACGTTTAAAAGAAGCTGCTGAAAAAGCGAAGATTGAATTATCTTCTTCTACGCAGACAGAGATCAACCTG
>CBFHRA010000028.1:0-18478 GCA_965658115.1 Candidatus Arcticimaribacter sp.
ATCAAATTCAATAGAATCTCCTTTGATCAATTCCTTTTCAATCACAATTTTTGTCGTCAATGTCTCTTGTTGTATGTAGGCTTGATGCTTTTCAAATACTTTGACAAGGGCAACATCATCACTCAAATATAGGATAATTTTATCAGTCACCTCAAAGCCGGCGTCTTTTCTTAAATTTTGAATGCGATTAATCATCTCTCTAGCGATTCCCTCATCAATCAAGTCATCATCTAATTGGATGTCAAGCGCAACTGTTAGACCATTGCCATTTGCTACTAACCACCCTTCGATGTCTTTTGATTGAATCAATACATCATTGGGTTCAATGCTAGCGGCTTCTCCGTTGATTTCAACGGCGAGTGTTTCTCCCGCTTCCAGGCTTTTAACTTGCTCGTCGCTTAAACTATTGATAACCCCCACAGCGGCTTTCATATTCTTGCCAAAACGAGGCCCTAAGGCTTTAAAATTTGGTTTAATTTCTTTGACTAAAATATCACTTGCATCGTCTAACAACTCAATCGACTTTACATTGATTTCTGACTGTATTAAATCTGCCACCAACTCAATCGCTTCTCTTTCTGCTGCATTGCGCACAGGGATCATGATTTTCTGTAAAGGCTGTCGCACTTTGATTTGCTCCTTTTTGCGAAGCGAAAGGGCTAAGGATGCAATGGTTCTCGCTTTACCCATGCGATCTTCTAAGGCAGGGTTTCTCATTTCTAACACCGCTACAGGGAATTGCGCCAGGTGAACAGAGTCAAAGGCCTCTACTTGTGTTGCAGCGCATAGATCGCGGTACAATTGATCTGCATAAAAAGGCGCAACAGGCGCCATTAGTTTACTAATGCTTAACAAGCACTCAAACAGGGTTTGATAAGCTGCGATTTTATCTTGCTGATATTCCCCTTTCCAAAATCTTCTTCTGGAAAGACGCACATACCAGTTGCTCATGATTTCTTGTACAAACTCAGATATAGCACGACTCGCTTTAGTAGGTTCATAGTCGTTATAGGCCGCATCAACTTCTTCAATCAATCGATTGAGTTCTGATAAAATCCAGCGATCTAGTTCAGAGCGTTGATCGACGGGAATGCTGGTTTCTTTAAAGCTAAAGCCATCGATATTCGCATATAAGCTAAAGAAAGAATAAGTGTTGTGTAATGTGCCAAAGAATTTTCTAGAAACCTCTGCAATCCCATCGAGGTCAAACTTGAGGTTATCCCATGGGTTAGCATTAGAAATCATGTACCAGCGCGTGGCATCTGCACCATATTTTTCTAGGGTTTCAAAAGGGTCTGCGGCATTCCCTAAACGCTTGGACATTTTTTGTCCGTTCTTGTCTAAGACCAAGCCATTTGAAACGACATTTTTATAAGCAATTGAATCAAAAACTAAGGTTCCTATGGCGTGCAAGGTATAGAACCAACCACGGGTTTGATCGACACCTTCTGCAATATAATCTGCAGGGAAGGCCTTATTCTCGTCGATCATTTCTTTGTTTTCAAAAGGGTAGTGCCATTGAGCATAAGGCATAGAACCAGAGTCAAACCACACGTCAATAAGATCGCTCTCTCGCTGCATGGGCTGGCCAGAAGGGCTACATAAAACAATAGGATCAACACTGTTTTTATGCAGGTCAATACGATCATAGTTTTCTTCGCTCATATTGCCTACTTCAAAATCTTTGAAGGGATTTTCTTGCATAAAACCAGCAGCAATAGACTTTTCAATCGCGTCGATCAATTCTTCCATTGATCCCATAATGACGGTTTCTTTTCCGTCCTCTGTTCTCCAAATCGGTAATGGGATTCCCCAAAAACGAGAACGAGAAAGGTTCCAGTCATTCGCGTTTGCTAACCAGTTCCCAAAACGTCCTTCTCCGGTAGATTTAGGTTTCCAGTTAATCTTGTTATTGTGGGCGACCATTTTATCTCTAACATCGGTCACTTTGATAAACCAAGAATCTAGAGGGTAGTAAAGAATGGGTTTATCTGTTCTCCAGCAATTAGGATAGGAGTGTACATATTTCTCTACTTTAAAGGCCCTGTTTTCTTCCTTTAAACGAATGGCGATTTCTACATCGACAGATCTTTCTGGAGCTTCCCCTTCTTTGTAATAATCGTTTTTGACATATTTACCGCCGATTTCGGGAAGGCTAGCATGGAACTTTCCTTCAAGATCTACCAAGGGAACTTCGTTGTCGTTTTCGTCTAAAACAAGTAAAGGCGGTACAGGTGGCGTTGCTTCTTTGGCGACCTGGGCATCATCTGCCCCAAAGGTAGGTGCGGTGTGAACAATCCCTGTTCCATCTTCTGTGGTGACAAAGTCTCCCGAAATTACCCTAAAAGCATCTTCGGGATTTTTTAAAGGTAAGGGCGCGTCATTCCATAATTGCTCATAGCGGATTCCCACTAGCTCACTTCCTTTGATTTCTTGATGGATGAAGTAAGGGATCTTTTTGGCTCCTGCCTCATAAACATTCAAGGCTTCTGTGGTCTCAGCGGCAGTGTATTTCCCGCTAAATTGTTTCCCTACTAAGGCTTTCGCCAAAAGGACTTTAATGGGTAAATGGGTGTATTGATTAAAGGTTTCTACAACCACATAATCGATTTTCTTCCCAACAGTTAGCGCTGTGTTGGACGGCAAGGTCCAGGGTGTTGTCGTCCAGGCTAAAATATAAAGCTCCCCAACCTCTTTTAATTCTTCTGGAAGACTAGCAGGAAGGGTTTTAAACATGGCCGTGATCGTAGTATCAGTCACGTCTTGATAAGTCCCTGGTTGATTGAGTTCGTGTGAACTTAAACCAGTTCCTGCTTTAGGCGAATACGGCTGAATGGTATATCCTTTGTACAACAAATCCTTGTCATAGATTTGTTTCAAGAGCCACCATACCGATTCGATGTATTTTGATTTATAGGTGATATAGGGGTCTTCCATATCGACCCAATAGCCCATTTGTTCGGTTAATTTATTCCAAACATCTGTATAACGCATGACCGCGTTTTTACAGGCTTGATTGTATTCTTCAACACTAATGCTTTTCCCAATAGCGTCTTTAGTAATCCCTAGTTCTTTTTCAACCCCTAATTCTACCGGAAGACCATGGGTATCCCAACCAGCCTTGCGTTTTACTTGAAAGCCTTTTTGAGTCTTATAACGACAAAAGATATCTTTGATCGCACGGGCCATCACGTGGTGGATTCCTGGCATCCCATTTGCAGATGGTGGCCCTTCATAAAAAACATAAGGAGCTTGCCCCTCTCGTGTACTTACACTTTTTTCGAAAATAGATTCCTCTTCCCAAAAAGAAAGAATCTCTTGAGCGGTTGCCGCTAAATTAAGTTGCTTATGTTCTTTAAAGCCCATAGGGTGTTGTTCTAAAGCTGCGAAATTAAGGAATTTTATACATTTACACTTTAACCAAACCGCAACATCCTGCTTTCGTCATGGTATTTAACTTTAAAAACGACTTAATTCTTGAAAATGAGCGTGTTCAATTGCGCCCTTTGTCGATCACAGACCATGCTTTTTTGCTCCCATTTTCTTTAAAAGAACCCGATTTATGGACCTATTCTTTAACTTCTGCAGCAGGAGAAGATAAACTGGAAAAATACCTTCAATCTGCACTTGAACTAAGAGCAGTAGAAACGGGCTATCCTTTTTTGGTTTTTGACAAAAAAAGCCAAAAAATAGCAGGCTGTACCCGTTTTTATGGGATGGATTTTCACCATAAAAGCTTGAGTATAGGCTATACCTGGTATGGAAAAGAATTTCAGCGTACGGGTTTAAATCGCCATTGTAAGTTATTATTACTGACCCATGCATTTGAGGCTTTAAAAATGGAGCGAGTAGAATTTAGGGCTGACGCCAAAAATGCCAAAAGTATCGCTGCGATGCAAGGAATAGGCTGCACCCTTGAAGGGACCTTGCGCAATAATTGTACCGCTGAAACTGGTAGAAGAGACAGTGTGGTACTAAGCATTGTAAAAAATGAGTGGCCACAGGTCAAGGCGGCTTTACAGCTAAAAACCTACTAAAAGTTTACTCGTGTCCCCAAAATAAGGCTTCGTCCTGGAGCAGATATCCCCGAAGCAAAAGTGCGATAATGTTGATCAAAAATGTTTTCAACCCCTGCATTTAGTAGTACTGTTTTGTTGACTTGATAGTTTCCTCTAAAGGAAAAAATTGACCATTTTGGGGTACCTGCAAAAACAGCTTGATTATTTGTGGTAGAAATAATAGGTGTTTCTTCTAAACCATCTTCTCCTCCAGAGCTGTAATCTTCAGGGTTTTTACGACTATTAAAGCTATAGTTAAGGTTCAGGTTGAAGGCGTCTTTTTTGTATTGCAAAACTGCTCCTCCATAAAAAGGTAGAATAGAGGGTAAGGCGCCTACCATCTCATTTCTTGCCGCATGGGTATAGGTGAGGTTCGTCGAGAAATCTAGGACTTCCCCTAGTTTTATCCCGCCTTCAAAAGATGCACCATAGATACGCCCATTCCCAATATTAGTATTGGCTTGTGTGGTGACAATATCATCACTAAACTCGACTGTTCCAGGGGCAAGAGTAGTAAGATCTGATTCAACTTCATAGAGCATCCTACCGATATAATCCTGTAGAGAAGTATGGTAAAAACGCAAATTGAAATAGAGGCTTTTATCCATGGGAAGATAAGCGATTCCCCCGTCGATATTATAAACATACTCTGGTCTTAGATCTGGATTAGGGACAAGTAACATGCCTTTATTTTCTCTGATTTTTCCTAAGTCATCCACATTAGGAGAACGAAAACCACTCGATAATAAAAGATTGAGTCTCCAGTCTGTTTTAGGGCGATAAGAGACAGAAAAGCTTCCTGTTAAAGCGTTGTTTTTGACATCTACTAGATTAAGGCTAGCATCAATTAATTCCGTTTCTTTCCAGTTAGCTTTTAGGTGTGATGATGTAAACCTTCCCCCAAACGCAAGGGTCGTTTTATTAGACAGATCATAGCGAAAATTCCCATAAAGGGCGGCGGTGTTGTAATGGCTACCATCGCTGGGATATCGCGTGGGGATAGGTCTAAAATTATCAAATGAACGAATAAGGTTACCTGCTAAGTTAAGATCTTTTGCCTGGGCAGTTGATTTAATTCTATTGTGAACTAACTCAAACCCATAAGCGATACTGCTTTGTTCTTTTTTAGCTAATTCAAAATCTCCATTAACACTTAATACAGACACATTTTCTTTTTGTGATTCGCGGGTTAAGCTGTTGAATTTTCGTTGAATTCTTGATTCTTCAATGGCTTGATAAGCGGTCGTGATGGTCCCTTTATACAAGAATTTCTTTTTGGGGTATAGTTTTAACTGTGGAGAGAAAAGAACTCTTTTTTGTGGTCCATAAAACCACTCTGCAAAGCGAAGACTTCCGCCACTATATTCATTTAATTTATCAAATCGCGGAATGTTTGAGGAGTTAGACAACTGGAAGTTGAGCAGTAATTGAGAGGCTTTAGGGAAGTTAATGACTACTTTTTCTAAGAAATCAAATTGCGTATAGCCTACGTTTTTTTGCAGGTTTGGATCTGGGTTAACAGAAGGTTGAGCAAAATAGGTGTTTTCACTATTACTAGAATAGTTAGGTACTAAGCCCCAGTCGTCAAATCCGTGAGACCTATTTTTCCCCATCCTTAAATCCCCAAAGCTCGCGTAAGTTAAACTCGTGTAACTAGCCCATTTTTTAAAGCTTGCCTCTGTTTCAAAATGATTGATAAAAGCATTTTGAGCACTGTTGTAGGTAGAAGAAAACCCACTTGACATGGCTTTACTGTTGTTGATTTTAGGTGTTTTTGTGTAGTAATGTACCACGCCACCTAGTGCGTCTGAACCATAGCCTACAGAAGAAGAACCATAAATAACCTCAACTCTTTCAATGCTGTTAGGATCGACCGTAATCGCATTTTGTAAGTGACCAGACCGATAAATAGCATTGTTTAAGCGGACACCGTCAACGACTAATAAAACCCGGTTTGCTTCAAAGCCTCTTAAGACCGGACTCCCGCCTCCACCTTGCGATTTTTGTATGCGAACACTGGGGGCAAGCAAGAGTAAATCTGCACCTGTTGCAGGGGATTGAGCTGCGATTGATTTTTGATTCACTAAAGAGACTTTTTCTGCAATTTTCTTTGACTGTTCTGCTGTTCGCGCAACAGAGAGGACAATTTCAGAGAGTTGTTTTTCGTCCAGAAATAAGGCAATGACATTTCTATTATTTTTGATTTCTTCAAGCGAGAAGGTAACAGATTCATAACCCATTAATTGAAAACGAAGGGAATCTGTTGCAGCAAAATAATTAAGGTCTATGTTTCCGTCTTGGTTAGAACTGGTGAACCGCTGTTTATCTTGATTTACAATCATCACATTTTCTAGGGGTTGCTGGGAAAAGGCATCAATGATAGTAACGGTTTGACCAAATAATTTTACGGCACTAAAGAGTGTAGTAAATAACAGCAAGCACCACAGTTTAGCGGAAGATTTGGTGAAGTATTTCGAGCGATTTTGGTTTAGAAAACCCATGTAAGTGAAGTTCAAAATATTGTACTAGTGCATTTAGTAATTCACGCCGTGATATTTGATTTAATTTTGGCAAATTGTCTGTAGCAAAAGTCATGCCCAATAATTGTTTTAAAAGCGTGGCAGTATTACCTTCCAAATGAAGTTCAAGCGGTTTGTGCAAGCTAAAACACCCGTCTTCTAGATTAAAGTAATCGCCATGTTCTTCTTGAACATTAGGATAAAACCCTAAAAACTGCGTTAGTTTCAATAAAAAAAGCAAATGAAAATTAGCGATATTATCGTGTGAATCTAGCCATAGCAAAGCGTTTTCAAGGTATTCGAACAAGAGAGAATTCGCTTCTTCTTCACGAAGACTTTTGTACAATACTTCAGACAAAAACAGCGCAATGGTGTTTTTTTCGATTGAGGTATAAATACTTTGGTAAGGCTGCTCAACTTTAAGTTCTTTGATAAAATTAAGGCCGCCTTTATTTTTGTGTTGAAATTGTAAATTTAACAAGGTTAAAGGCTGAAAATGCGCTTTCCTGATCTTTCCTTTTTTGGCAGAAAGGATGCCCTTCAGCATAAAGGATTGTATGCCTAAAGTTTCGGTATAGCAATGGGCGATTAAACTAGAATCGTTGTATTTAATACTGTGTAGAACAAGCGCCTTTGTTTGAACCAGCATGTTTTGAAATTAGACGACTCCTTGTGCGAGCATAGCGTCTGCGACCTTGACAAAACCAGCAATATTCGCTCCTTTCACATAATTGGTAAAGCCATCTTCAGTGCCGTAATCAACACAGGATTGATGAATGTCTTTCATGATGGTTTGTAAGCGATTATCAACCTCTTCTCTTGACCAGCTGTAGCGAAGGGAGTTTTGCGCCATTTCTAAGCCAGAAACGGCCACCCCACCTGCATTAGAGGCTTTTCCAGGAGCAAATAAAATTTTGTTCTCAATAAAAAGGTGAATGGCTTCTGGGGTGGTGGGCATATTTGCGCCTTCTCCTACACAAATACAGCCGTTTGCCAATAATTGTTTTGCGTCTTCCTCGAATAATTCATTTTGAGTAGCGCAAGGCAAGGCAACATCACAGGGGATTCTCCAGGGGGTTTTCCCTTTGTGGAACTCTGCGTGGGGATACTTATCTAAGTACTTATGGATGCGTTCTCGTTTAACATTTTTAAGCTCCATGATATGATTCAGTTTTTCTGTATCGATCCCCTCTTTATCATAGATAAACCCAGAAGAATCTGACATGGTCAAGACTTTCCCGCCTAGTTGTAACACCTTTTCTGAAGCGTATTGTGCTACATTTCCAGAACCAGAAACGACTACATTTTTACCTTCAAGACTACTGTTTCTAGTGGCTAACATTTGCTGGGTAAAATAGACCACGCCATAACCTGTGGCTTCTGGTCGAATTAGAGAGCCTCCCCAGCTTACGCCTTTACCTGTTAGTACTCCGGTAAATTCTGAATTTAATCTTTTGTATTGCCCAAAGAGGTACCCGATTTCTCGTCCTCCTACCCCAATATCTCCTGCAGGGATGTCGCGATTAGGACCAATATGACGATAAAGTTCTGACATAAAACTTTGACAAAATCGCATAATTTCTGTGTCTGTTTTTCCTTTTGGGTCAAAATCTGATCCCCCTTTTCCACCGCCCATAGGTAGGGTCGTTAAACTATTTTTAAACACCTGTTCAAAGGCTAAAAATTTTAGTACACTTAAATTCACAGAAGGGTGAAACCTCAACCCTCCTTTGTAAGGACCAATGGCAGAATTCATTTGAACACGGTAGCCGCGATTGACACGAATCTCTTCGTTATCATCAATCCATGCGACACGAAAAGAAACCACGCGTTCTGGTTCTACCATGCGCATTAGAATGTTTTGTCCATAATAGATATCGTGTTGAACGATATAAGGGATTACATTTTCTGCAACTTCGGTAACGGCCTGCATGAATTCTGGCTCGTTTTGGTTGCGTTCACCTACTTCATCTAAAAAAGCTTGAATGATTTTTTCCATAGGGGAAGTGTTTTAAGTTAAACCAAGTTAGTTTTTTTATCCAAATAATTGAGCAACCACGGCTTCAATTTTATCGCGCATAATGATTTGAATTCCCGTTTTTGGAAGGGTTTTTTGTTTGAAGTTTGCCGTGATAATGGTTTCAAAACCTAGTTTTTCGGCTTCTCGAATGCGTTGATCAAGTTTAGGCACTGGACGCAGTTCACCTGAAAGGCCAATCTCTGCTGCATAGCAGGTGTTTTTTGGTAAGGCGATATCGTGATGACTGGATAAGATGGCCGCTAGAACGGCCAAATCTAGGGCAGGGTCTTCGCTGCTAATTCCTCCTGTTATATTTAAAAATACATCTTTTGCGCCTAGCTGAAAACCGGCTCGTTTTTCTAAAACAGCCAAAAGCATATTTAAACGTTTGGCATTAAAACCAGTCGTACTGCGTTGTGGGGTGCCATAAACCGCGGTACTAACTAAGGCTTGTACTTCAAGCATCAAGGGGCGCATTCCTTCCATGGTACTGGCAATCGCATGACCGCTCATTTGCGAAGGGTTTTGAGACAATAATAATTCACTGGGGTTGTTGACCCCTCTTAAACCAGTGGATTGCATTTCATAAATCCCGATTTCTGCGGTAGAACCAAAGCGGTTTTTTTGCGCTCTTAGAATGCGGTAAATATGATTTCGGTCTCCTTCAAAATGCAAGACAGTATCGACCATATGTTCCATGACCTTTGGTCCTGCGATATTGCCGTCTTTTGTGATGTGACCTACAAGAATTACTGGGGTGTGGGTTTTTTTTGCAAACTGAATCAGTTCTGCTGTGCACTCTTTTATTTGAGAGATACTGCCGGGGCTGCTGTCAATGTATTGTGTTTGTAAGGTCTGTATAGAATCAATGATGACAACATCTGGGACTAAATCATTGATTTGCTGGAAAATTTTTTGAGTTTGTGTTTCACTCAAGACATAACAATGGTCATTCTTTGCAGTGATACGATCTGCACGAAGTTTAATCTGTCGCTGGCTTTCTTCCCCAGAAACATAGAGGATTTTAAGGGGCATTTGCAGTGAAATCTGCAAGAGTAAAGTAGATTTTCCTATTCCTGGCTCTCCTCCTAAAAGGGTAACCGAACCGGGTACTAAACCGCCTCCTAGCACCCTGTTGAGTTCTTGGTCTGGGCAATGCAAGCGAGCTTCTTCATTGGTCGATATTTCTGCAATGGGAATAGGTTGAGCGGTGGACGCTTTTGCCTTGTCTGGAGCGCTCCAGCCTTTGGCCGCAGGCCTCTCTATCACCTCTTCAACTAAGGTATTCCATTCTTTACAGCTGTTGCATTGTCCTTGCCACTGGGCGTGTTTTGTGCCGCATTTTTGGCAAAAAAAGGCTTTTTTCACTTTACTCATGGGTTAAAATTAAGAAAAGGCTTTTCGCCTTTCAAAGAAAATAGGGCTTACTTTTTTCTATTGACTAAAGGAAGTAGGAAAAAGGAAAGACTTCCAAAAAGAATCACCATCACTGTTTGCGCGGTCCACATAATCCAACCAAAGGCCAAACTTGACTCTTTTGAAATCCCATAGCTGATTAGGACTAAAGAAACAGAGAAGGGGTAAATCCCAATTCCGCCGTTTGTGGCAGAGATGGTCAAGGCGCCTACAATAAACCCAATAAGCAGCGGCTCGAATCCTAGATCTTGCGTTTCTGGAAGCGAAAACTTGATGATGTAAAACATGGCGATGTACATCCCCCAGATAAAAAGAGTGTGAAATAGATAGGCCCGCTTTTTTTCCATTTTGATGATGGTGAGAAAACCTTCAGCTAGACCGTTAAGGAGACCATTGATTTTTTGCGCTAATGGATGTTTTGACTTCTTAATTTGTTTCACTAAAAAGTATAGCCCAAGAGCAAACAAGAGCAGGCCACCGATAATGTTATATGGGTTTATCGCTTTTTCTTCTAAAAGAGAATAGATTAAATCTGACTCAAGGGTCAAGGCTAATCCTATGGTTAATAATAACATGAGTAAGTCAATGGTGCGTTCTGCTATAATGGTGCCAAAACTTTTTTCGAAAGGGATGTCTTCATAAGTCTGTAAAACCGTTGCACGAAAAAACTCTCCAGAACGCGGGACACCCAGATTAGCGATATAAGTGATAAAGATCGCTAAGATATTATTGATCAAACGGGGGTGATAGCCCATGGGATTAAGCATAAAGTTCCAGCGATAAGCCCTAGAAAAATGGCTGAGAAGTCCTAAAACCAAAGACAAGAAAATATAGCCGTAATGGGCGTCTTTGATTGAGTTATAAATGGTTTGACGATCCTCTTCGGTCGTATTATTAATTGAAAGATAAATAAACAGTATCCCTATCAATAAGGGGATAAGGGTTTTAATAACTTTACGAGGAGTAGATTTTTCCAAAACTATTTTAGCAGATTTGTCGCTTCGTTTGGAAAAACCAGCTGAGGTTGAATTTTTTTAGCTTCTTCTATGTCAAGACGGCAATAACTGATGATAATGATCACGTCGCCTTTCTGAACTTTTCTAGCAGCAGGACCATTTAGGGTTATTTCGCCAGTGTTTCGACCACCTTCAATGACATAGGTTTCTAATCGTTCTCCATTATTGATGTTAACGATTTGTACCTTTTCTCCAGCAATAAGGTTTGCGGCATCCATCAAATCTTTGTCAATTGTGATGCTCCCGATATAGTTTAAGTCGGCGCCTGTAACAGTAACTCTATGGATTTTAGATTTTAATACTTCTATTTGCATGGCGCAAAGATATTAAAAATTGACGTTGTCAATCAACCTGACATCCCCCAATTTCACTGCAATAAAAGCCCGCATTTTTTGCGTCTCTTGTATGGTCGATGCAGCTTGTAAAGATCGGGCATTTGCGATACAAAAATAATCGAGCTCAAAGCTGGGGTGTTGTTTAAAAAAATCTTCTACCCACTGCTTTATTTCTGGGATATCTTTATGACCTTTCCACGCTTTGGCTTGTTGTAAAGCCTTGTAAATTAATGGTGCTAAGTCTCTGTGCTCTCTTGATAGCCGTGTGTTTCTAGAGCTCATGGCTAAGCCGTCTTTTTCACGCACTATGGGACAATCAACAATGGTGATGGGGAGTTTTTTTTGCGCGACAAGCGCATGAATAATAGACAATTGTTGGTAATCTTTTTCCCCAAAATAGGCGTTAGTAGGCATAAAACCACAGAGTAATTTATAGACTATCGTCGCGACGCCTTGAAAATGTCCGCTTCTAGAAGCTCCTTCCATCGTTGTTTCTAGTAAGCCAAAATTATAGGGTTCTGTTTCTGTTTTTTCTGGGTAAAGATCTTTTACTTCAGGGGCATAAACATAGACCTTATCTTCAAATACCGAGAGTTTTTGTAAATCTTCAGAAAGGGTTTTAGGATAAGCGTTTAAATCGTTAGCATCGTCAAATTGGGTGGGATTGACAAAAATTGAAACGATTACAAAATCATTTTCTTTTGTGGCTTGTTCTACTAGAGCCAAGTGACCAGCGTGCAGGGCACCCATGGTAGGGACTAGACCTATACGGGCATCTTTATGAAGGTCAAGATGTTTTTTTAATAGTAGTTGTTCTTTAAAAACCGTCATTTAGGAAAAGATTAACAGGCTAAAAGTACTGTTTTTTCTAATGGTAGGAAGATTTTTTGTAATTTTGCTAAACTTTCGCCCTAGTAGGTAAAATCGTCCTTATGCAAAATAAAAAAGTACTTATAATTTCTTCGGAAGTTATCCCCTATCTTCCTCAAACCGAAAGGTCAATCAATTCGTTTAAAATTCCAAAATCGATTAACGATGCTGGGGGTCAAACAAGGATCTTTATGCCTCGTTATGGACTCATCAATGAACGCCGTCACCAATTGCATGAAGTCATTCGCCTTTCTGGAATGAATTTAGTGATCAATGATATGGATATGCCCTTGATTATTAAAGTGGCTTCTATCCCAAAAGAGCGCATGCAAGTATATTTTATTGACAATGAAGAGTACTTCAAGCGCAAAGAAATTTTACACGATAAAGATGGTGCGCTATTCCCTGATAATGACGAACGCATGATTTTCTTTACAAAAGGCGTTATAGAAACGGTCAAAAAATTGAACTGGTCACCAGATATTATTCATCTACATGGATGGTTTACTTCCCTTTTCCCATTGTATATGAAGACCTATTTTTCACAGGACCCTATTTTTGAACAAAGTAAAATTGTAAGTTCTATTTACCCAGATGATCTAGGGGGAGTGTTAAATCCTGAACTAAAAGATAAAATTGCGTTTGATCAAATCGAAGGAGATTTGTCTGCGCTTGCAACACCAGATTATGAGCAACTAACACAATTAGCAGTTGCACATTCTGATGGATTAATCCTTGCCGGTGATGATATTCCTTCTACAATCACAAAAGCAATAGCAGCGAGTAATAAACCCGTAATGTCTTTTGCAGACAGTCAAGAAGAAGACGCTTATGTCAATTTCTTTAACACGAATTTCCTTTAAATCACCCATGACAATCGTAAAAAAGTTATTCTGTGTGGGGGTTTTTGCCCTTGTGATTTCTGCTTGTAATCAAGAATACAATTCTGTAGGAGTAGATCTTATCGCGACAAATCAGTTTGATACAGAAACAAGAGAATTCCCTGTTTTTCTAAATGTAAGCAATCTTGAAGATGTACAATCTGATCAATTGGGGGTAGTCCATTTTGGGGACTATAACTTTCCTAACCTAGGCAGAAAAAGAGCCAACATTACCACCCAATTAGGGATTGCAACTAATCCTCGATTTGGGATTTATACTCAGGAGCAAGAAGACGAAGGGGATGAAACAAATGTCAATGTCATTGACGAAAACGAAAGAGTCAGCTCAGTCTTTTTAGAAATCCCTTTTTTAGTAAACCAAAACGATACCGATGGCGACGGAGTAATTGACGCTTTAGATATTGATCCAGAGGATAACGAAAGCGATACCGATGGTGACGGAGTACTCGATATACTCGAAACCCAAGGGGGGACAAATCCTTTGGATGCAGATTCTGACGGGGATGGAATTGCAGACGATGAGGATACCGATAGTAGTGGCTATGACGCTGGAGATAACTTTTATGAAATAGATTCAATCTTTGGAAATCGCGAGACACGATTTAATTTAAAAGTGACAGAGCTCAACTATCACTTTAGCGCTTTAGACCCAGAGAATAACTTTGAAACTCCTACTGGCTATTTTTCTGGCAGAGACTTCTATGAAGAAGGCTTTGTAGGAAGAAGCTTATATGACGGTCCTTTTCAATTAAACTTTGACGAGATCACCTTTAACTATACAGAAGATGATCCCGAAACACTAGACATCGACGAGACAACCCAGGTAGAAACTAGACTTTCACCGCGACTTCGTATACCACTAGATATTGCTTATTTTCAAGAGAAAATACTTGACGCAGAAGGAAGTGATGCGCTCGCAAATGTAAACAACTTTAGAAATCACATTAAAGGGATTAACATTAGAATGGAGAATCAAGCACAGAATCTCTATATGTTGCTTAATCTCTCGGCAGCAACAATTCGTTTAAATTATGAATATGATGTCAATGAAGATCAAGACACAGAAGACACTACAGATGATGTGATTGAAACAGCAACACAAACCTATTTTATTTCACCCAGCGGGATTCAAATCAATCACCTAGAAAATGAACAGCTTACTGTAAATACAAACCCTCAAGAGCGTATAATGCTTAATGGAGGACTAGGGAACGTAGGACAAATAAAATTGTTTGATCAAGACGAGAGCACAACAAATCTAGCAGACTTTAGATCTTCAAATATTTTAATTAACGAAGCTAATCTCGTTTTTTATGTTGATCCAGCCATTGCAGAAAACTGGTCTGAAGGGGATTTGATTGCAGATCGCTTATACCTCTATCGTTTAGAGGATAATATGCCATTAGCAGATTATTATTCTGACCCTACTGCGGGGGCAAACAATTTGCTCAATAAAACCATTCACAGTGGGATATTAGAATATCAAGATGGTATACCTTACCGTTATAAATTTAGAATTACAGAACATGTTTCTAATTTAATTCGTTCTGAAGAAGAAGTCTTAGCAGAGAATGTTGATTTAGGTTTAGTCGTTACAGCAAATATTAACTCTCTCTTAGTCAAAAACGCGATCCTTTCAGAAAACGAAGAAATTTTATATCCTATTGCTGCATTGCAAAACCCACTGGGAACATTCTTAGTAGGTCCTAATCCACCACAAGAATTACAGGATAAACAATTGAAATTAGAAGTCATCTATACCGATTTCAATAACTAAAGCTTATGTGTGGAATTGTAGCTTATATTGGGAATAAACAAGCTCAACCTATTGTTATAAAAGGACTCAAACGTCTAGAATATCGCGGATATGATTCTACGGGGATGTCCATTTATAACGGCAGCGCATTACACACTTTAAAAACAAAGGGAAAGGTAAGCGACCTTGAGACCCTTATTGCTCAACATCCTGAACAAAAAGCTACCTTAGCCCTGGGACATACAAGATGGGCCACCCACGGTGTGCCCAATGATACCAATGCCCATCCGCAGACGTCAAACTCTGGCAACCTAGTTGTTGTTCACAATGGGATCATAGAAAATTACGCTTCTTTAAAAAAAGAATTAATCCACCGCGGATTTACTTTTTCATCTGATACAGATACAGAAGTACTGGTCAATCTAATTGAAGATGTACAACAACAGCAAGGGGTTAAATTAGGACAGGCGGTCCAAATCGCCCTTTCTCAAGTAATTGGTGCATATGCCATTGTTGCTTTTGATCGCAGAAAACCCAATGAATTGGTTGCGGCTCGCCTAGGTAGTCCATTAGCCATTGGAATCGGCGAAAACGAATTCTTTGTTGCTTCAGACGCTACGCCTTTTATCGAATATACCAAAGAAGCCATCTATTTAGAAGAAGAGCATTTGGCCATTATCCGTGTTGGTAAGCCCATTAAAATTAGAAAGATTAAAGACGATAGTTTGGCAGAGCCTTATGTTGAAAAGCTTCAAATGAGCTTAGAAAACATTCAAAAAGGCGGCTATGATCACTTTATGCTGAAAGAAATTTTTGAGCAACCTGAAGCCATTCAAGACACGCTTCGCGGTCGATTACTAAGCGATGAAGGAGTAATTACCCTTTCGAGCCTTCGCGAGCACGACAACAGGTTTTTGAATGCCAAACGTATTCTTATTGTCGCCTGTGGAACTTCTTGGCATGCCGGTTTAGTGGCAGAATATCTTTTTGAAGATTTTACCCGTATTCCAGTTGAGGTAGAATATGCTTCAGAGTTTCGCTACCGCAATCCCATTATCTACCCAGACGATGTGGTTATCGCTATTTCACAGTCGGGAGAAACCGCAGATACGATTGCGGCCATTAATATTGCCAAAGAAAAAGGTGCCTTTGTTTATGGTATCTGTAATGTAGTAGGGTCAACCATTTCTAGGATTACAGACACCGGTTGTTATACCCACGCTGGACCAGAAATTGGAGTTGCTTCAACCAAAGCCTTTACCACACAAATCACCGTGATCTCTTTAATAGGATTATACCTTGGAAAGGCAAATGGAACCCTTTCAAGATCACAATACCAAGAATACGTAACAGAGTTATCTACCCTCCCCAATAAAGTAGAGCAGATTTTATCCTCTCAAACCTTTATTGAAGAAGTCGCGACCTCTTTTAAGACAGCTCAGAACTGTATTTACTTAGGAAGAGGATACAACTTCCCGGTTGCCCTAGAAGGTGCTCTAAAGCTCAAGGAAATCTCTTATATACACGCAGAAGGTTACCCTGCTGCAGAAATGAAGCACGGCCCCATTGCCTTAATCGATAAAGAGATGCCAGTTGTCGTTATTGCGACTAAAAAAGGCTACTATGAAAAGGTGGTGAGCAATATCCAAGAAATTAAATCTAGGGAAGGGCGGATCATCGCTATTGTTAGTGAAGGAGACACCGAAGTGAAAGCCCTGGCCGATTATTGCCTTGAAATTCCAGATTCTGCCGAAGCCTTTGTCCCTATTTTATCGACTATCCCATTACAACTACTCTCTTATTATATCGCGGTACAACGCGACTGTAATGTGGATCAACCCAGGAATTTAGCGAAGTCGGTAACGGTAGAATAACCCTGCCTGTTTTAAAAATCCTTTTCAGGGAATAAATGTTGCCGTTCCACTGTATTGTTTGTGGATGACTTTATAAACACCTCTCTTTTTATTTTTGGTTAAAAGTTCGAGTTGGTCTTTAACGATCATGGGTAATTCCTCAAAATCCTTGTGTCGAATAATGACAGCAAAGTCTTCTTTCTTTCTAAGTTGTTGCAAAAGGGTGTCAGCTGGAACAACTTCAACCTGTCCTTGACTGTAGTATTGACTAGAATACGATTTCCAATCAAGGGCATATATCGTCGTATTCTTTTGCGCGCTAGCGACTAAAGTCTTATCAGAATTATCGAGAAAAACTTGATCCACCGCCCCGCTAAAATAAACTGCGACCAATAAAAGCGGTAGTTCGAGGGCTAAGATCATATGGATTTTGTTGAGTTTAAGCCCTTCCCAATAATGAACAATCAATAAGGCAAAAGGAATCATCACCGGCAGGGTGTAGGGATGAATTAAACTTTTTGAAGAGGTAAAAAAGAAGGGTGTCCAGAGTAACCAAAGCAGCAGATAAAGACTCCATTGATCTTTAAATAAACCACGGCCCTGTGCTTTCATTTTTTTGACAAAACTACCGATCCATGGAATCACTGCCCCAATCAAAAACAGCCATACCATCCCCATGGGTTGCTGCTTAGGAAAACCGTATTTATCGCCACTCCAACTCGAGTCGAGATAGCGTTTAAAATGTTCTCCCACGATAAAATAGTCGATAAATCCTGGAGAACGCAACTCTGCCCAAATGTACCAAGGCACCGCGATCCCTAGCGAAACAAGCGCACCTAAAACTATGGGGAAACGCAATAAAGTTTTCCATTTAAAATCACTCAATGCACACCACAATAAGATGGGCGGAACGGTTAAAATTCCTACAATCGGCCCTTTCGTTAAAAGACCTAAGCCCATTCCCACAAAGAGTAAATAGCGCCAGTAAGCCTTTGCATTGTCTTGTATTCCTTCCCAAAAAGAGAGCATCACTAAAGCGATTGAAAGGCTTAAAAAAGTATCGGTCGAGACCACCCCAGCATGCAAGTAAAATTCGGGTAAACTCATTAAGACCAGCCCCGGCAAATAGAAAGACATTTTGTTCGAAGGACGGTATTTTCCTACTAAAAGAACCATGGTTAAACAAGCCAAAAGATAAGGGAGCCGCACAAAAAATTCGGCTTCACCAAAAAGGGAAATACTCGTGGCAGAAAACCAGGTCGATAATGGAGGCTTCGCCCAAAAGGGAACCCCATAATCAATTTGTAGCACGACCCATTCTCCCGTCTCGGCCATTAAACGCGCGATTTCTGCATAACGCGCTTCAGTTTTATCCATCAAGGGCAGTGCCCCGTTAAAAAAGCCGCGAATTAAAAACAACAGCACTAAAAGATAACCTGTCACAGAGGCAGCATTGATGGGAGGAAAAAGTTTTTTCATTGTTTGTAACGGCGATAAATAATGGCTAAATCTAACCACAATTGGAACATATAAGAGAATTTGACCCTAGAGTCTTCTGTGTCTAACCATTGATCAAGCGGTACTTCTTTTGCCTGGGCAATCATTTCTTTTTTTCCAAGCGCATTGATTAGGCGAAAGAAAATTTCCACATCAAATAACCAGCGAGAACTAAAGGGGGCGTCAAAAGCGATAGGGATTAATTTACGATCGAGGATTTTACAGCCACACTGGGT
>CBFHRA010000029.1:0-18155 GCA_965658115.1 Candidatus Arcticimaribacter sp.
GTTCATGCCAGTGATGATGATGCCATAGACATTGATGAGGGCTATGCTGGAAGTATTTCAAATTTTTTAATCGAATTAGTTGAAGCATCTGACAATGCCATTGAGATCAGTGGTGGAAAAGCAAAAGAAGCTGGGGCCTTTACTTTAAAAAATGGATTTATTGATGGAATGGGCTTAGCAACTGCCGCAATTTATGCTATCGATGAGCAAGCTAAAGGCTTGATTGCTGACGTCAAAACCATCAACCTCACCGAACAAACAAGTGATAACAAATCAAATGAAGTTACTATTGTTTCTAGCGAAAATGAGATTAAGAGTGAAATGAATTTTACTTGGACGCGCGCTAAACAACAATAAACCACTTTCTACGACTATAAAAAAGAGCGCAATATTGTGCCCTTTTTTATTCCTCTAAATTCATGGCTGAGAAATGAATTAATTCTCGATCGTATAAATAAGTCAATTGTATGGGGCGACAGCACACCTCGCAATCTTCCACATAATGCTGTTCAGATTCTAGTGATTCTAAAAACATTGAAATGGTTTCCCAGCAATACGGGCATTGAAAATGATGTTCAAACATTAGCCTTCAAATTGCATTAATTCTTCTACAATTGCTTCCCACTGCTCCATGGCTTTTGCTAATTTTTCCTTTTTTTGGGTATACCCTTCAAAGAAATTAGGCTGCGCTATAGTCGCATCATAATTGATCTCTAATTCAACATCAATGGCTTTGATTTCCTTTTCTAAATCAGCAATAGTACGTTCGATTTTAGATTGCTTATTCTGCAAGGATTTAATCTTCTTTTGAAGCTGATAATCATTTATATTCGTCTCTTCTTTTTTCTTTTTGACCTTTACAACACGTTCCAACTCTACTAAGGAGTCTAATTTTTTCTGTTCTAAATAGAACTGAATGTCTCCAAGATATTCTGTTAGTTTGTGGTCTTTGAACTCTAGTACGCGATCACTCAAACCCTGAAGAAAATCCCGGTCGTGAGATATTAATATTAAAGTACCTTGGAACTTTTTTAATGCCTCTTTTAAGACATTTTTAGATCGAATATCCAGGTGATTTGTAGGCTCATCCATTACTAGTACATTAAATGGAGAAAGCAAAAGTTTGCAAAGGGCTAATCGATTTCTTTCCCCACCAGAGAGCACCTTAACTTTCTTTTCAACATCATCTCCCCTAAACATAAATGCTCCCAACATATCGCGTACCCTAGAACGATTTTCATCTGTTGCGGCGTCTTCCATGGTTTGCAATAAACTTAAGGATCCGTCAAGGTATTCGGCTTGATTTTGAGCAAAATATCCCAACATAACATTATGTCCTAGTTCACAAATTCCTTGAAAGTCGATTTCGTTAACAATGATTTTAGCTAAAGTGGATTTACCTTGTCCATTTTGTCCCACAAAAGCAGTTTTAGTCCCTCTTTCGATTTCGACGTCTACTTCTTGCAATACTTTTTTCTCGCCATAATTTTTAGAAACTTCTTCAACCTTTAGTACTACTTTTCCTGGCTGCTGAGCTACAGGAAACTTAAGTTTCATTGCAGCGTTATCTTCGGCATCAACCTCGATACGCTCGATTTTATCTAATTTTTTAATTAAAGATTGTGCCATAGAGGCTTTAGATGCTTTTGCCCTAAAGCGCTCTATTAACTTTTCTGTTTGCTCTATTTCTTTGGCTTGATTTTTTTGTGCAGCTCTTTGCTGAGTCATGATTTCTTCTCTCAACAATAAATAAGCAGAATAAGGTTTTCTATAATCGTATATCCGACCAGCAACAATTTCAATGGTTCTATTAGACGTATTGTCAAGGAACATTTTATCGTGGGAAACAAGTACCACGGCACCACGGTATTTCGTTAAAAAATCTTCTAACCAAATGATGGATTCAATGTCCAGGTGGTTGGTGGGCTCATCGAGCAATAATATATCGTTGTCTTGCAATAATAATTTGGCTAATTCGATACGCATTCTCCAGCCACCAGAAAAGGTGTCTGTTTTCTTGTCAAAGTCAGTTGCTTTAAAACCTAAGCCCTGCAGGATGCGTTCTGTAGTACCTTGATAATTATATCCGCCTATGAGTTCATAGCGTTCTGTTGCTTCGTTTAAAGCAATAATAAGATCATTATATGCAGAAGATTCATAATCTGTTCTAGTAACAAGTGCCAGATTGATTTCTTCCATTTGCGCCTCTAATTGTTTGATTTCTTCAAAGGCTTGATAGGCTTCTTCTAAGACTGTTCTTCCTTTTTCAAAATCAATATCTTGACGCAGAAAACCCAGTTGTACTTCTTTCTCTTTTGAGATCGCTCCAGCGGTGGGCTCTTGATCTTTTGCAATCAAATGCAAAAGTGTTGATTTTCCGGCTCCATTTTTTCCTACAAGCCCTACTCTATCTCCACCAGCTAATCGAAAAGAAACATCACTAAAAAGGGTTTCACCGCCAAAAGAGACGGTCATGTTTTGAACACTAAGCATACCTTAAATTTGTTACAAAAGTGAGAAAACAGACGGACATAAAATTGTTTTCAGTCCTTTTTTTCATAGCGATTTATGTTCACTTCTTTGGCCAAAGCTTCTTGGCCATTAATATGCTTAAACAACCAGCTAGCGGCAGTTGGTGCTGTTAAGACTCCGCGAGATCCCATGCCGTTGAACAAATGTAAATTTTTGTGTTTCTTATGGGTACCCAGCAAAGGACGGCGATCCTTTACAGTAGGACGAATATGGGTAATTTGCCTGTCGATGGTATAGGGAACATCGATCATTCGGTCAATTTTATCTTTTATCCATTGAGCACCTTCTGCTGTTATATTGAGGGATTTGTCTTGCTGCTCAAAAGAGGCACCAGCCCAGTATTTATCTCCCCCTAAGGGAGCAATAAAAATAGGTCCTTTTAAGATAGTCTCGAGCTTTAGCTCTGGGGCATCAATGATTAGAATTTGCCCTTTGGATCCCACCAGTGGAACATCTTTAAAATAAGGGTTGTTTATCATCGCATATCCTTCACAGAAAACGAGATGTTTTGCGCTAATCTCTCCATAGGTTAATTGTGCAGGAGTAATCTCTAATTTTGAATAATCAAATGCGCTAATCGTTATGTTCGAACTGATACTATTTTTATAGGCTTGAATCAGCGCGGTGGTGTCTAGCCGGCCACAGTGGTTCACTTTGGCGTAGCCTAAAGGTGCTTTAACACCTTTTAAAGGGGTTTTATAAATGTTAGGATCTAAGAAACTGGAAAGACCAGAACGGTCAGATGCTACCATCCATTGATTGTGTTCTGCCGTCTGAGCGAACAATTTTATGATGGGGTAAGGAAAGAGAAATTGTTTTGACAATCGTTCTTCTATCGCACTATAAAAAGGTAAGGCAGCAGTGTGAAGCGCCTCGCCTTGCCAGGTCATATTAAAACGTTTTAAAACAGTGGGATTGTAAATGCCTGCTGCAATGACAGAAGATCCTCCTTGTGCGCGATCGATTACATGAAAGGATTTTCCCTGTCTTCGCAAAGTTTCTGCATAAGCTAAACCCGCTAAACCAAAACCGACAATAAGGGTATCTACTTGTTTCATTGATAGGCTAAAATACAAAACGCTGCCCTAGGGCAGCGTTCTATAAATATTAATCTATTTAATTAGTTGTTCCACATATCTTGTTCAAAATCGCGGATTACAGACTTAATTCGTTCTGATTCTAAAAGTTGTTGCAATGCATCTTCATAGATATAAGCATCAACTTGACGATCTTGATAAACGTTTTCTTCTTTGTAGATCACAGCATTAAAACGTCTTGAATTTAGCATATGATCAAAAGAAATAGGTTGTGATGAATTGCGTGTATTAAAAACATAAGCATCATTTAGCACTTCGCGAGCATCTGGAAACCATACCCAAAATAAAGGATAAGTTTCGTTAGGATCACCTGGAGGTGCTGCAGATGGGTCAGGGTTTTTAAATTGCAAATCTGTTGCACAAGGAGCAATTCCTAAAAGGCGGTACTTCATTTCACCCTGACGTTTGTCAAAATACCATGTTCCTTTTATTCTATACTCAAGCACATCGGCAGAAGTAGTTTCAACAGGAACTTGAAATTCAGCTAGAATTTCAGGGTCTGTCACACCAGAGTTAATTGCCTCTGTATATTGAGGAGTATCAAATACAAAACTCAACTTTTCTAAAACCTGCTGATAAGTAAGTTTTGTTGTAAAATAACCACCGTCATCAAAATATACTTCTTTGATATTACCGTCTTCGATCCCTTGAATTAACACATCGAATAAAGAGTGTCTCTCTTCGCCAAGATTACCTGCCTCTGAAGGGAAGTAAAAAGGGAAGTTAATGCGCTCGTCTAAATCGATCAATTCCCATACGGTCTTTGACCATAAAACGTCACGATCATCTATAAAGCCATAAGACAATGGATCTTCATCATTAGCAGCAATTTGTTGCTCGTTGAGTTTCCCTACTTCTTGAGGTACTCTTGCATTGAGTAAATTCGCTTGCGCCATAACATTGTTGATGGACAAGGTAAAAACAAACAGAAAGACGACGAATGATGAATTTCTCATGGTTTATAAAATTTCGATTAGGACAGGTGCTACCCGCTTAAACCTGTAATTGGGTTTTTCAGGGTTTTGGACTTTCAAGTCAAAAATACTAATCTCTTGACCTTTACGTGCTTTACTAAGAGCTTGTTTAGCTTGTGGGCTTAATCGTGTCCCTTTACATGTAATGGTTGGAGATCCAGGTATCTTGATTTTGAATTCTAAAGTGTTTAAGTTTAAATCAAAATCAAAGTCTTCCATGATAGCCCCTACTTTTGCACGTTCAATACTAGCTTTAGGCAGACGTATTTTACCAGACTGGTTAAAGAAGGTTGCACTTGGACGTGGTAGATCCTTAATTCTGAATTTAGTTTTTGTAGAAATGACTTGACCATCAGGTAATTTACCTGTGGCAGTGATTGTTACCTCTTTTCCTTTTCCTGGGTTCATGTTGAACTTGCTTCCTCTTGAACGACGTAAACCAGCAGCAGATGCATTGATCTTATCGTCTGGAATACCAGGAATAGAGATAGTCATAGGGTTATCTACCCCACGAAATACAACATTCATCTTGTCTGCAGAAATTACTGCAGCGTTAGGCTTAGAAATTACGGCAAAGGATTGTGAAACAGGAATACGTGACTCAACTCCACTATCGCGGAAAATTAAGTCTCCTTCAATGACGTGGTCACCAGGGTTACCTGCGCTAATATTTAACTTAATCCCACCAGGGATTTTTTCGTATTCATTTTCCTCTAGTTTGCGACCGTCTATGGTTACCTCAACAGCGTTTGGATTTTGTGCACCACTTTTTCTACCCAAAATAACACTACCATCAAAATTCTCCCCCTGATAATAAGCCATTTTATCTGCTTTGAGTAAAGTAATATAGTTATCTGTTGTAACCTTACTACTTGCTTCAAGCTCTTTACCTAATAACGCATTCAATACATCACTCTCTGTTAAACGAATATCATTTTGCATCATGGTTAACTTAGCTAAAGAAGAAATTAATGGAAATCCTTCAAAATTGTAAGAGAGCCATGGCTGTGTTTGACCGTCACTATTTTCTACATTACCTTCAAAGTCACCAGTGTAAAATCTTTCTTCTACCAATTCAGTATACTGAGGATATTGTGATGCAAATACTTGAATGACTCGCATTTTATAGGCATTAATCATATCAACAAAGGCTTGTCCATCAGGGGCTACACCATTTGCATCAAAAAAAACGAGGTCAAGGGCTTCCCCTTTGTCCATTTGAGAATACTCCATTAGATCTGGATCAGCTTCTCTTTGTTTTTCTGTGATTTGATCTTTGATTTCCTGTATACGAGCATAAAAGGCATCAGATTCTTTACGAATTTCTTTGGCGGTTCTATCGTGCCCGATCCATTTTCCTTCTTTTTCTTGAGCGTTTACTTCAATTTTATCATAATAGATGATATTCCCTTGATTCACACGCTCATTAGCACTTTGAATTTTTTTGAACATTTGTCCAAAACCATCCAAAACTTCTTTACTAACATTTAATGCTAACATGGTAATAAATACCAAGTACATCAACGCAATAAGTTTATTACGTGGGGATTCTTTTGCTCCTGCCATGGTTTACTTAGTTTTTGTTCATAGCAGAAAGCATTCCACCATAGACTTGATTAAGAGTCGCTAAGTTGTCAGATAAAGCTTCCATTTGTGCTTTTAAACGCTCAGCATTTTGTGCAACTTGATCGTTGTAAGCACCATGTGATCCAGCACTTTGAACTTGTGCTGCATAGAGTTCATTTAAAGAAGCTAATTGAACTGCAGCTTTATTTAATTGATCAGCATAATTTTGCGATGAGGAAGCTGCTTCTGCTGCGGGAGAAAGTGCTCTTGCTGAAGCTTCTAGATTTTGTATACTTTTTGTTAGGTTACCAACTAGACTTACGTCTAATTTTGCTTCTTTTAAAATATCATCTATTTTTCCAGATAAACTTTCTTCTTTAGCTCCATCCGATTTACTTGTTTCACCTGAATGTTTGCTTACGTATTCGTCTTGTTCTTCGCGAACATCGTCTAACATTAATCCCCCAACAAGGAAAATGATTGCTTCAGTACCTAATCCAAGTCCGAGTACTACTCCCCCTGTGATAGGTCCAATCTCTAGGTGGAGAATTTTAAATAAAGCTCCTACAATTACTACAGCTCCCCCAATTTGGAATAGCATGTGCATAATAATTTTTC
Source organism: Candidatus Arcticimaribacter sp. (assembly GCA_965658115.1). Taxonomy (GTDB): domain Bacteria; phylum Bacteroidota; class Bacteroidia; order Flavobacteriales; family Flavobacteriaceae; genus Arcticimaribacter. The sequence goes on from CBFHRA010000029.1 coordinate 6,788, forward strand.
TTCTTAACCGACCTTTTAGTTGTTTTGCGTCCATTTTTTTTAAAATATTTTTTTACTTTTTAAATATATAGTTTTCTATTTAATTTTAACTTTTTCAGAACCTAAATAATCCTGTACAGTTCTAAAGCCAATGTAACTTCTTGCAGTGTCTTGGTATTCATAATCACGAGAACTTACTCGTAAAAAATACGCAACATCTTTCCATGATCCTCCACGAACAACTTTTCGTCTTTCGTTGTTTAAAGACATGTTTGGATTTAAAGAAGAAACATATTCATAAGCGCCTGGGTCATAAGAAGATTCAGTCCACTCAGATACATTACCTGCCATATTGTACAGGTTGAAATCGTTTGGTAAATAAGATTTAGCCTCAACTGCATACATCGCTTGATCTGCAGAATAATCTCCTCTTAGGGGTTTAAAGTTGGCTAAGAAACAACCGCGGTCATTTAAAAGGTATGGAGATCCCCATGGGTAAGTGCCTGCAGGAATTCCTCCTCTTGCGGCATATTCCCATTCTGCTTCTGTGGGCAATCTAAAATTGTTCACTAAGGGTTTCCCTTTTTCTTTTTGGTAAGAATTTTTATAGTGTGTTCTCCAGTTACAAAATGCTACTGCTTGGGTCCATGAAATCCCAACTACTGGATAGTCCAAATAAGCAGGATGCGAAAAGTAATCGTTGTGCATCGGTTCGTTGTAGGAATAATTGAAGTCTTTAATCCATACTGTAGTATCTGGATATATCTCTAATTCTTCTTTGTGTATAAAAGGCAATCTGTCACGCATGTTAGGATTGCTTTTTCTGGCCTGGGCAGCTGCCTCTGCATCAAACCAAGAATATTGATACTTTAATTTTCTAACGTCAATTTTCATTTCGCCATTGTACCAAACTTCTGGAGGTAAATAAAGGCTATCCATTACTTCAACATAGTCTAAATCAACATAGCTGTTAGGATCATATTCAACGTCTTGATCCCAGTTTAAAGGTCGACCTAAAAGAGGCTCACCTGTTTCTGGATCAATATAATTTTCACGCATGTACTTTTGGAAAGGACTCATGTCAGCGGTGTCAGCATCTTTAAAAGCATATTCACCTATTCCTTCTCCAGGGGCTCCATCTTCTCCTAAACCTTTTTCCTCTGCTCTACGGGCTAACATCGCTAATGCAACAGAATCTCTAACCCAATAAACAAATTGTTTATATTCACTATTTGTGATTTCAGTTTCGTCCATATAGAAAGAACGAACCGTCACAGTTTTAGCGGGTGCATTTTTCAACTGTGCAACATCATCATCTTGTTTTCCCATTATGAAAGCACCACCCTCTACAAGGGTCATGCCATAAGGTTTTTCAGGGAACCACTTCTTCTCTTTAACTCCGATAAGTTCTCCACGCTTGTTTCCACAGCTGTAGACAAACATCATCGCAAAAATGAAAACAATAATTTTTCTCATATAGTCTATTAACGTGGGGTAGTTAAATATATTTTATTTCTTGCTAAATTTTTCTTAAAAAAGTTAAAATCAGTCTTTTTATTTACAAAATTCTCTTCGACGCTTTCCACCAGCGATCTGGTAAAACGTCATTACACGCATCTTTATAATCTTGATGTGTGCAAGATAATAACGTACTTCTTTTATTTTTATTATCTAAATAATTTTCTGTGCGCATTTCCATCCACCATCTTTGGCTTTTATTGCTTTTAAAAAAAACCAATTCCCTATCAGACATTTGCACGGCATACTTAGTAAACCCTTGACTTGTCGCTACTGGATACTCATCAAAACGGTTATTTACTCCCTCAATAAAGTACCAAATAATTTGTGCCAGCAATTTATGAAAAATAAAAGAGTTAGGTAAATCAAAGCACCCTAAAACACTAATTCTATCACTAATACCTGCATATCTAGATAATGCACAAATGGTTCTACTGTCGATTCCATTAGGCATTCCTTGCGGAAAAGTACCATCGGCAAGACTACTTAAAACTTTCATATCAAAGCTTGCAATGTCTGCCTCTCTAAAAACAGGCTCTGTTTTTTCTGGATGATCTAGAACATGACCTAAACGAAATGCTTCAAAAAACAACTTGTCGATAAGGTCTAATTCTTCTTGTGCGATCAAGTAAGATTGATACCCTAAATTTGTAAAGTTGAGTAGTTTACTGGGATTACGCATGATGATTTCACTCATGTAAGATCGACCAGAAATTAATTCTTCTTCTTGTGAAAAATCAAAACGATTGTCAACAGAAACAATATTTACCCATTGACTTGATTGTTCAAAAGAGCGGTATAAGGCTACGGTTAAGTCTTGACTTCCTCCTAAAAAAACTGGAATAATGTTTAACTGCCTTAAATGAGTAGCTATGGCAGACAAAGCGAAATAAGTGTCTTCTGGGGTATCACCAGAGGGTAGATTACCCAAATCTGCAACTTTAATATGCCAGTTTCCAGGATATAGTTGATAGAATTCTCTTCTAAAAGCATCTGTGTCATACTCCATAACGGGGTAATAACTATTTCTACTTTCTTGAATCCCAATAATGGCAATTTTAATTTCCTTTAAATCTGGAAAGCCTAACTTTTCTGTGTGAACTTGAATAGATTTTCCCAATACTTGATTTGGCATTAGGGTGGCAACTCCTAATACAGTATCATCTACAGGGGTGAGAAAATCAAAGCTCATTTATTTCTTAGCTTTTCGTTTAGTCGCTGCCTTTTTCTTTTTTGGCTTCTTCGCCTCTAAACGTTTAATGGCTTCTTCTAGGGTAATTTTTGTGGGATCAATATCCTTAGATAATTCTATTTTGAGCTTTCCTTGAATGATATTCGATCTTCCCCAGCGGGCTTTTTCTACGCGAATACCTTCTTCTTCCCAGTTGTGAACAATCTTATCTTTTTCTTTTTGGATTTTATCCTCAATCAAAGTGACCAAATCTTCATCACTCAAATTATCAAAATCATATTTTTTATTGACATTGATAAACATCCCACTCCATTTAATAAATGGCCCAAAACGACCCTTACCTTTTGTTACGGGTAAATCGTTATAGGTATATATAGGAGCATCTGCTTTTTTCTTTTCTTCGATTAATTCGATGGCTAATTCACGATCGACTTCCATGGGATTTTTCCCTTTTGGTAAAGAAACGAATATGCTGCCAAACTTGACATAGGGCCCAAAACGACCGTTGTTTACAGAAACGATTTCGCCTTCGTATTCTCCTAAATCTTTAGGGAGTTGGAATAAGTCAAGTGCCTCTTTGAAACTTATCGTATCGAGTTGTTGATCTTGATTTAAGCTCGCAAAAACAACTGGCTCTTCGTCGTCTGCGTCACCTATTTGAGCAATAGGACCAAATTTCCCCAGACGCACTTTTACTGTTCTACCAGAGTCTGGATGCTCTCCTAAAACACGTTCCCCAGACTCGCGTTCTGCGTGCTCTTTTACGTGCTTAACCGTAGATTGAAAGTCGCCATAAAAGCCTTTGATCATTTTGATCCAGTCTTCCTTTCCTTCGGCGATTTCGTCAAAGTTTTGCTCTACTTGTGCAGTAAAGTTATAATCTAGAATATTTTCAAAGTTGTTGACTAAGAAGTCATTTACAATCATCCCGATATCTGTAGGAACAAGTTTCCCTTTGTCAGAACCGACCATTTCTGTTAAACGACTGGCGGTAACTTCTCCTGCTTCAAGCGCAAATTGCTGATAGGAGCGTTGCACTCCTTCGACAGTCCCTTTGGCGATATAGCCTCTATTTTGAACAGTAGAAATTGTAGGGGCATATGTAGAGGGTCGACCAATACCTAGCTCTTCTAATTTCTTTACCAAAGAAGCTTCTGTAAAGCGATAAGGAGGACGAGAGAATCGCTGGGTTGAAACCAGGGATTTTAAATTCAATGCATCGCCTTTTTTCACTGGAGGCAAGATGCCTTGTGCTTCTTCTTCGTCGTCATCTACTCCTTCTAAATAGACTTTTAGAAAGCCTTCAAAAGTGAGGATTTCTCCACGGGCAGTAAAGAGTTCATTATGTTTATCTGCGTCTATTTTCAAGACGGTACGTTCTAATTTTGCATCACTCATTTGCGAAGCAATGGTTCGCTTCCAAATAAGGTCATACAATCGCATTTGATCATATTCTGCTGCAATTTTATCTCTGCTTAAGTCAGTAGGACGAATTGCTTCGTGCGCTTCTTGCGCCCCTTTACTTTTTGTTCTAAAACTGCGGGCTTGTGCATAATCTTCGCCATAGCGTTTTCCAATTTCGCCTAAAGCTGCACCTTGCGCTTCTTTAGAAAGGTTTACACTATCTGTTCTCATATAAGTAATTAAACCTGCCTCATATAATCTTTGGGCAAGGGTCATGGTTTTACTTACAGAGAAAAACAACTTCCGTGCAGCCTCTTGCTGTAAAGTGGAAGTGGTAAAAGGAGCCGTAGGGCTTTTCTTTGCTGGTTTAGTCTCTTTAGAGGCTACGCTAAATTGTGCATTGGTATTTTGGGCTAAGAAGGCTTCTACCTTTCCTGCATCATCAAAGGTTGTATTCAAGCCTGCTTTGATCAATTTATTCCCTTCTGTTAAAAACTCTGCCTGAGTTTTAAACATAGAAACAGGAACGAAAGCCTTGATTTCTCTTTCTCGCTCTACAATAAGTCGAACAGAAACAGATTGCACTCGGCCGGCTGATAAACCTCCTTTGACTTTACGCCATAAAACAGGAGATAACTCATATCCCACTAAACGGTCAAGAACGCGACGGGCTTGTTGCGCATTGACCAGATTGTAATCTATCTCACGCGGAGTATCGATGGCTTTTAAAATCGCATTCTTAGTAATCTCATGAAAAACAATGCGTTTTGTATTGGCTTCTTTAAGCTCAAGCGTATTCGCTAAGTGCCATGCAATGGCTTCTCCCTCGCGATCTTCATCACTTGCGAGCCAGACGATTTCAGCTTTTTTTGCTAGGGATTTTAATTCTGACACCACTTTTTTCTTGTCTGAAGAGACAATGTATTTTGGTAAAAAATCCCCGTCAACATCTACCCCTAACTCTTTAGAGGGGAGGTCGGCGATGTGTCCAAAGCTGGACGCCACCTTAAATTCTTTTCCTAAAAATTTCTCGATTGTTTTTGCCTTTGCAGGGGACTCAACAATAACTAAATTTTTTGCCATAATAGATGTTTATCGAGAACAAAAGTAGGTGAATTTTTCTTCGGCTCAAATTTTAAGGCAAGATGAAAAATAAACTTTGTCATAAATGAAGGAAAAAAGCAAGAGATTATCCTTGACTTTTATGCTGCTAAAAAAGCATGACAAAATGACGGTAATTGCTTACTTTTGTATTGTTTTTGAAAGAGAAAAATTAACGCACAACTAAAAGCTTTCCGCAATGGAACAAAGTTTAGACAAAAAAATCACCCCAGCAACAGATGGTGTTGTGATCGATCATTCTTCGAAAAAAGAAGGTGAAAAGTCTGTATATATAGAATCTTATGGCTGTCAGATGAACTTTTCTGACAGCGAAGTCGTCGCCTCTATTTTAGCAAAAGAAGGTTATCAAACCACCCCAACAATGGATACAGCCGACTTAATTCTGGTCAATACTTGCTCCATTAGAGAGAAGGCAGAATTAACCGTTCGCAAGCGATTGGAAAAATTCAATGCTGTTAAAAAAACGAATCCCAACATGAAGGTGGGCGTTTTAGGCTGTATGGCAGAACGACTCAAGCACAAGTTTCTTGAAGAAGAAAAAATTGTCGATATGGTCGTAGGGCCAGATGCCTATAAAGACCTTCCAAACCTTTTAGCTGAAATCAATGACGGACGCGATGCGGTAAATGTTATTTTATCAAAAGAAGAAACCTATGGAGACATTGCTCCTATTCGTATCGACTCTAATGGTGTAAGCGCTTTTGTGTCTATCACAAGAGGCTGTGATAATATGTGTACGTTTTGTGTGGTGCCTTTTACCCGTGGCCGTGAACGCAGTAGAGACCCTAAAAGTATACTGCAAGAAATTGAGGATCTAGCCCAAAGAGGATTTAAAGAAATTACTCTTTTAGGACAAAATGTGGATAGCTATCTGTGGTATGGCGGAGGACTTAAAAAAGATTTTGTCAAAGCCACTGCCCTACAACAAAAAACTGCGGTTGACTTTTCAAAATTATTAGCCATGGCGGCAGAAACTTATCCGCGTATTCGTTTTCGCTTTTCTACCTCAAACCCGCAAGATATGACCGTTGATGTCTTGCACACCATGGCAAAATACCCCAATATCTGTAAGTACATTCACCTACCTGTTCAATCTGGAAGTGATCGCATTCTAAAAGAAATGAATCGCTTACATACCCGTCAAGAATATTTTGAATTGATTGACAACATTCGTGAAATCATCCCGGGTTGTGCTATTTCTCAAGATATGATCGCAGGCTTCCCTACAGAAACAGAAGAAGATCATCAAGACACTTTAAGCTTGATGGACTATGTCAAATATGACTTTGGGTTTATGTTCGCTTACTCTGAAAGACCCGGAACACTCGCCGAAAGAAAAATGGAGGACGACGTCCCTCAAGACGTTAAAAAAAGACGTCTAGCAGAAATCATTGATAAACAACAAGCACATAGCCGTTTTAGAACCGAAGAATTTTTAGGAAAAACGGTTTGTGTATTGATCGAAAAAGAATCTAAGCGCTCTCAAGAACATTGGAGCGGAAGAACAACACAAAATACTGTGGTTGTTTTCCCAAAAGAAAATTATTCTGTAGGAGAATTTGTAGATGTAAAAGTTGAAGATTGTACCTCAGCTACATTACTTGGAACGGCAATAGGAATTTCAGCAGACATATAATATAGACCGCATGGAAAACTTACAAGGCATTAAACAACGTTTTGGAATTATTGGAGTTAGTCAAGGGTTAAACCGCGCTTTAGAAAAAGCATTACGGGTCGCTAGTACCGATATTTCCGTCTTAGTCACGGGTGAAAGTGGGGTGGGAAAAGAAAATATCCCTAAAATAATTCATCAAAACTCCCACCGTAAACACGCTAAATATATCGCTGTCAACTGTGGTGCTATACCAGAAGGAACCATTGACAGTGAACTCTTTGGACATGAAAAAGGCGCTTTTACCGGGGCTACTTCAACCCGAAATGGATATTTTGAAGTCGCCGATGGAGGAACAATTTTTCTCGACGAAGTCGGTGAACTACCCTTATCAACACAAGTGCGATTATTAAGGGTGTTAGAAACAGGAGAATTCCTCAAAGTAGGGTCTTCTAAAACGCAAACCACCAATGTGCGTATTGTCGCTGCAACAAATGTCAACATGCGTGATGCTATCCAAAAAAATAAATTTAGAGAGGATCTCTATTATCGATTGAGTACGGTAGACATTCATCTACCACCTTTGAGAAATAGAAAAGAAGACATCCCGTTGTTGTTTAGAAAGTTTGCCGCAGACTTTGCTCAAAAGTACCGCATGCCCACCCTTAGGCTAGACGAACAAGCCCAAGAATTATTAGTGCAGTATAACTGGAACGGAAACATTAGACAACTGCGCAATGTCGCAGAACAAATATCTGTCTTAGAACAAGACCGGCTTCTTTCTGCAAATAGTCTTCGCCCTTATTTGCCTAATATGGGCGCACAACTTCCCGCTTTAGTCAAAGACAAAAAAGAACAAAGTGACTTTGCGTCAGAAAGAGAAATCCTTTACAAGGTTCTTTTTGACATGAAAAACGATCTAAACGATCTAAAGAAGCTTACCTTAGAACTCATGAATCAAGACATTAGTACAGAAGAAAAAGAAGGCTTGATTCAGAAAATTTATGGGAGTGAACCCATCAATAATAAGGAAGAAAACACCTTAACGGTGATGAACACCAACCATGAATCTCAAAATGACACAGCCATTATCAGTCCGCAAGACAACTATAGCTATGCCGAAACAATTGAAGCAGAAGAGCCCCTATCGCTTCTAGAAAAAGAGATTGAAATGATTAAAAAAGCATTAGAACGTTCTAATGGTAAACGAAAGCTTGCCGCAGAAGAATTAGGCATTTCAGAAAGAACGCTCTACCGTAAAATAAAACAATATGACCTCAATGAAGATGAGATTTAATCCCTTTACATTTCTGTTTTATTTTCTTGCCTGTTGGACTTTTACTCAATGTGGCATTTATTCTTTTACGGGAGCTTCTATCCCCGCTGGGACAGAAACTTTTCAAGTAAACTACTTTATCAATGAGGCTGGGAATCGACCAGGCTCAACCATAGAGCCAGGACTTGATCAAGAATTCACCATTGCCTTACAAGACTTATTGATGAATCAAACTAATCTCAATCTTGTTACAAACAATGCCGACTTAGTCTATGAGGGAGAAATCACTCGATACAGCATCACCCCTACTACATCGACTGCTAATAACACAGCAGCACAAAACCGTCTTACCATGGAGGTCAATGTGCGTTACATCAATAATAAAAACGAAGACGATTCTTTTGAACAACGCTTTTCTTTCTTTTATGACTTTGATGCAAACCAGCAATTATACGATGTAAAAAGCGCAGCGAATAAAGAACTATTTGAGCGTATTACACAAGAAATCTTTAACGCCTCTCTGGCAAAATGGTAAGTTTATGACAGCACAAGAATACAGTGATTTACTAACTAATTTTGACCCTAAGAGTGAGGAACAAAGAAAAGCTTTTGAAAAAATCACCTACCGCTACCCATACTTTCAATCGGCTTATGTACACTATTTAAAAACCCTGAAAGCACAGGAACAATACAATTATGAATTGATCTTGCGAAAGACAGCAGTATTAAGTCCAGAACGCGAAACCTTACATCAATGGCTCGAGCAAGACTTTGCTAATGGAAATTCTCCAAAGCTTCAAGCTGTTCAAACTTTGGCTGCGCCTAATGCAGCCATAAAAGAAACAGTATCAAATCGCATAGAAAATCCAAACAGCGAGCCTCCCACAGTAAAAGTAGCTAGCAAAACCATTGCTGCTACAGACGATCAAAAAGGGGGAAATAAAGAAAAAAGCATTAAGAAGGCGAAGCCAAAGAAAAAAGAGGTCCCGATAGCAATGACCTATGCCGACTGGGTAATTTATTCTTCCAAAGGGAAAATTCAACCGAAAGAAAAAAACAGCAGTTTAGAAGAAAAGATATCGCTTATAGATACCTTTTTAGAAAACAGACCAAAGATTCCACCGGTGCGACAAGACCAACCCAAAGTGGACCTCTCTGCAAATAATGAATTCAACAAAGAGGAATTAATGACCGAAACTTTGGCAAAGGTCTATCTACAACAAAAGAAATTCAAAAAAGCCTTATACGCCTATCAGATATTAAGTTTGAAATATCCAGAAAAAAATAGTTTCTTTGCAGACCAAATCAAGAAGATTAAACAGTTACAACAAAAAAGCTAAGTCATGAGCACTTTTTCAATATTCTTAACACTAATTCTTATCGTTTGCTTTCTCCTCATTCTCGTAGTGATGGTTCAAAACCCTAAAGGTGGAGGATTATCTTCTTCTTTTGGTGGCGGTGGTCAACAATTAGGTGGTGTTCAAAAAACAACAGATTTCTTAGACCGTAGCACTTGGATCTTAGCCACACTCTTATTGGTTTTGATCTTATTGTCAAACTTTGGTTTAGACAATGGTGCGACAAACACTACAAATGAATCTAAATTGATCGATGCCGCAACAGAGCAAAGCATTCCAGAGACTATCCCAGAAGAAATTCCTGAAGTTCCTGTAGAAGCTACGCCAGAACAATAAACGGTACCATACCATATAAATTAATGCCAGCTTACTGCCAAGCTGGCATTTTTATTTTAAAAAAACTGTCAAAAAAAGCATTGGCATAATTTCTGAAAAAAGAATATAAAATTAAAATTCATTATGAGTAACCTAAACATTAAACCCTTAGCAGATCGCGTTCTAGTAGAACCCGCTGCTGCAGAAACAAAGACTTCTTCGGGGATAATTATACCCGATACAGCAAAAGAAAAACCACAAAAAGGAACTGTTGTTGCCGTAGGCCCTGGAACAAAAGACAATCCAGTTACCCTAAAAGTGGGTGACACTGTGTTATATGGTAAATATGCTGGAACAGAACTAAGTCATGAAGGAGGCGATTACCTCATCATGAAAGAAGCCGATATTTTAGCAATTGTTTAATTCATTAAAAAATAAATCATGGCAAAAAAAATAGAATTTGATATCGCCGCAAGAGACGGGATAAAAAGAGGAGTAGATGCCTTAGCAAATGCTGTCAAGGTAACCCTAGGGCCAAAAGGCCGTAATGTTATTATCGGAAAAGCCTTTGGTGCACCTCATGTTACAAAAGATGGGGTAACCGTAGCGAAAGAAATCGAACTTGAGGACGCCCTTGAAAACATGGGTGCGCAGATGGTGAAAGAAGTCGCTTCAAAAACTAACGATCTTGCAGGTGATGGAACAACCACTGCAACGATTTTAGCACAAGCAATCGTTAAAGAGGGATTGAAAAACGTTGCCGCAGGAGCTAATCCTTTAGACTTAAAAAGAGGTATTGACAAAGCTGTTGACGCAATTGTTACCGCTTTAGAAGAGCAAGCAGTAGAAGTAGGCGACTCTTCAGAGAAAATCAAGCAAGTTGCTAGTATCTCTGCAAACAACGATGAAACCATTGGGAGTTTAATCACCACTGCTTTTGAAAAAGTAGGAAAAGAAGGAGTCATTACTGTAGAAGAAGCAAAAGGAACAGATACTTATGTAGATGTGGTAGAAGGAATGCAATTTGACCGCGGTTATCTTTCGCCTTATTTTGTAACCGACTCAGAAAAAATGGAAGCTGATCTTGAAACACCTTACATTTTATTGTACGACAAAAAGATCTCTTCAATGAAAGATTTACTTCCCGTTCTTGAGCCAGTGGCACAAACAGGGAAACCTTTATTGATCATCGCAGAAGATGTTGATGGAGAAGCATTAGCCACCTTAGTGGTAAATAAATTACGTGGAGCTTTAAAAATTGCTGCAGTAAAAGCCCCTGGCTTTGGAGACCGCAGAAAAGCAATGTTAGAAGATATCGCTATTCTTACAGGCGGAACAGTTATTTCAGAAGAACGCGGCTTTACCCTTGAAAACGCAACTATTGAAATGCTAGGTACAGCAGAAAAAGTAACCATTGACAAAGACAACACTACTGTTGTAAATGGTGCTGGTGCTACCGATGCTATCGAAGGTCGCGTGGGGCAAATTAAAGCGCAAATCGAAAACTCAACCTCTGATTATGACAAGGAGAAATTACAAGAACGTTTAGCAAAACTCTCTGGTGGAGTCGCAGTGCTTTACGTAGGAGCTCC
>CBFHRA010000030.1:0-17177 GCA_965658115.1 Candidatus Arcticimaribacter sp.
AATGAGAAGGTAGTTGTTACGATTTCTCATGCAGGTTATATTAAACGTACCCCTTTAGCCGAATACAAGACTCAAAATAGAGGAGGAGTTGGGCAAAAAGCTTCTACGACTAGAAACGAAGATTTCTTAGAGCATCTATTTGTAGGAACAAACCACCAATACATGCTGTTCTTTACCCAGAAAGGAAAATGTTTCTGGATGAGGGTTTATGAAATTCCAGAAGGATCTAAAACGTCTAAAGGACGCGCGATCCAAAACTTGATCAATATTGAGCAAGACGATAAGGTCAAGGCCTTTATCAATACACAAGATCTTAAGGACGAAGCATACATCAATAGTCACTATCTCATCATGGCGACGAAACAAGGGCAAGTTAAAAAGACTTCCTTAGAGCAGTATTCACGTCCGCGAGCAAATGGAATTAACGCCATTACTGTAAAAGATGGGGATGAGCTGTTGTCTGCTAAGTTGACTAATGGAGAAAGCGAAATTCTTTTGGCCTTAAAATCAGGAAAGTCGATCCGATTCGAAGAAAGTAAAACCCGTCCAATGGGAAGAAATGCTTCTGGAGTTAGAGGGATAACTTTAGGTGGCCCTAAAGATGAGGTGATAGGGATGGTATCTGTAAACGATGCTTCCACAGATATTCTAGTAGTGTCAGAAAATGGATATGGAAAACGTTCAAGTCTTGACGATTATCGCATTACTAACCGTGGTGGGAAAGGAGTTAAGACCATTTCTATAACGGACAAAACAGGTGATCTTGTATCCATTAAGAATGTTAGTAACGAAAACGACTTAATGATCATTAATAAATCTGGTATCGCAATTCGTATGAGTGTTGAATCTCTTCGTGTTATGGGAAGAGCAACACAAGGTGTGAAGTTGATCAATCTTAAAGGAGATGATCAAATCGCGGCAGTCGCTAAGGTGATGAAAGAAGAAGATCCCATCGAAGAAAACGATGAAAATACAGAGGCCAAAACTGATGGCACGAATCTTGAATAAATCCGATTAAATATAACTTAATAAACAATGAAACATTTATTTACCCTAGTTTTAGGGCTTTTAGTAACCATAGGTTATGCACAAAAAAAGGAGTTAAAGCAGGCGCAAAAACTTTTTAAGGCTTCTAAAGTTGAAGAAGCAAAAGCTTCTTTAAGCACAAACCAAGCCATTATTGAAGGTTCTGATGATGCCAAAATTAAAACGCAATACCACTTTCTTAAAGGGCAAATTGCACGTTTAGATAAAGCCTATCAAGCCGCTTATGACAACTTAAAACTAGCTGAAGGGAACGCTTCTTTAAAAGCAGCTTTAGTGACAGAAATTCAGCAATTAACTTCTGATATTGTCAATGCAGCAATTGCTCAATCTGAAGCAAAAGAATTTATCACTTCCTCAAAAAATTTATTTTTAGCTTATCAAATCAATCCAGAAGACAATAAAGATTATTTGTACTATTCAGCGACGAACGCTGTAAATGGAGAAGATTATGATTTAGCCTTAGAGCGATATATTCAATTACGCGATATAGAATACACAGGCATAGTGACGAAATACTATGTTACAGATGTTGCTACTGGTCAAGAAGCGGAAGTTTCTGCTACAGAATACGGTATCTATCAAAAGTCAAAAGAATATACTAATGCAAGATCTGAGGATACAGAATCAAAGTATCCAGAAATCGTTAAAAACATTGCGCTAATTTACAATCAATTAGGTCAGAAAGACAATGCTATGAAAGCGGTGCAAGATGCCCGTAAGGCAAATCCTGGGGATGTAGGGTTAATTTTAACTGAAGCGAATATCTATATTCAGTTAGGAGAAAAACAGCGTTATAAAGAGCTTATTACAGAAGCCCTAGAAAAAGATCCTAACAATGCAGTGCTTTACTTCAACCTTGGGGTTGTAAATAATGAACAAGGAGACAGAGCGTCTGCCAGAGGGTTTTATGAAAAAGCCATTGAGCTCGATCCAAAAATGGAAAATGCCTACTTAAATCTAGTTGCTTTAATCCTAGAAAATGAATCAACGATTGTAGAGCAAATGAATAGTTTGGGTAATTCTCGTGCAGATAATATAAAGTATGACGAGTTAAAAAAGGAAAGAGAAACACTATACAAAGAGTGTGTACCTGTTTTAAAGCAATTAATTAGTCTAGACGAAACAAATCTCGAAGCGGTTCAAACCTTACGTAACATTTATGGTACCATTGGAGATAATGTAGGTTTTATGGAAATGAAAGCTATCATGGAAAAGTATGAGCAATAATCTTTAGTTGATCAAAACATAAAAGCCCTTCCAACTGGAAGGGCTTTTTTTATAGCATAGATTTAATCAATCGCAATTTATGTGAATGGGTTTGCTTTTCGACATTAAAGATCCCAGTTTGATCAATGCGATCAATTCTTACCTGGCCGTGCGCATGGATAATAAAATGATTCTGCATTAGAATCCCCACATGGATGATGTCTCCATCTTTATTGTCAAAAAAGGCAAGATCACCTGGCTCACTTTCATCGATAAAGCTCAAGGTTGTTCCCTGTTTTGCTTGTTGCCAGGCATCTCTTTTCAATGCATGGCCGTGAATTTTATAAACCATCTGCGTTAAGCCAGAACAGTCGATTCCAAAAGGGGTTTTTCCGCCCCACAAATAAGGAGCGTGTAAAAATTTATACGCAGTTTTTACTAAATCTTCTTTGATAGGTTTTTGTGGAATATAATTACTTTCGATACTGTGATTAAGCAAGTCCAGCCCACGTAAATCGCTTCCTAGGGGTATGGGGAAAATTTCTTCTTTATTGAGATGAACATAGTCTAATAAATTCTGAGTGCACAAAAAATCCTTTTGCTGTATAGCTTTGTATTGTTCTTCTTCAATCAAGGTCGCTTGATGCTGTGTAATCCAACCTTCATAAGCGTCCCATAGGAGTCGTATTTTAAACCAATCTTTTCTTTGATCAATAATCTTAAACGCATCTCCGTAAAGAAGTTGAGAGACCAGTTCGCTTTTGTGATCGTTTTCCTTGCGTAAAGGAACTACCCCTAAATGACAAATCCCATATTTCAACGGCTGATATTTTTTCCTTTAGTCAAGTCCAAAAATAACGAAAATAGCGCAAGAACTTTCGAATTATAGATAATTTTAAGTCGCTTATCCATTTGTGAGATTAATGTATCTTTAGCTTTCAAATAGGCTACTGTTTTACATGAAACAATTATTGCGTTTATTCTATAACAATCAATCTAACTTATACAAAGGACTTCTATTTGTCTTTAGTACATTGTTTATTGTCTACCTCATTCCTGTAAAAAATCAATTTGCTTTCGATTTTGCAAGAGGAGACAGTTGGCAATACGAAACGCTTTATGCTCCTTTTGATTTTGCGATTATCAAAAGCGAGGCTGAAATTGAAGGGGAGAAGATCAAGTTGAGGGAAGAAGCCATTGTTTATTTTGATGCTGACAAGCAAGTCAAAGAAAATGTAATCGCTGCCTATTCTCTTAATTTTAAAAATTATTTTCCGTTTCGTGAGGGGAGTACTAGATATCAACGATACTATGATTATGGTCTGGACTTAATAGAGGTAATCTATGATAAAGGGGTTCTACCCGTCAACTATGATCCAACAGGCGAACTAACTGCTGCCATTATCAATGGTCAAGCTGAAATAGATTTACCTTTTTCTGCTTTGGTTAATTTGAATGAATTAACCTCCTATTTAAATTTAACCTTAGAAGAGGGGTATAAGCGATATGAAAAAGCCTTTTATCAACTGTTTTTTGCCATCTTAGAACCCAATTTAACCTATAATCAGAGTTTTAGTCAGCAATCGCTACTAGAGGTTTATGCGAAAATTTCTCGCACTAGAGATTTAGTCAGAAAAGGAGAAAAAATCATCCTCAATAATGAAATTATTGATGGAAATAAATGGGATAAATTGCGCTCCTTAAAGCAGCAATACTCTGCCGAAAATTTAAGCGGTGCTAATGCGGTGGGAGTTGTGATAGGTTACAGTGTTATTATTATGATACTCCTGTTGATTTTACTTTTGTTTATTAATCAGTATCGAGTAAATATTTTTGAAGATAACACTGCAGTAACCTTCATCTTTTTTAACCTTCTTTTTATGGTAGGTTTAAGTATTAGTGTGGTCAACTTTAACGCTGCTTATTTATATGCCTTACCTGTCTGTATTTTTCCGTTGATTACAAAAGCTTTCTTCGATCCTCGATTAGGGCTTTTTGTACATGTTTTAACGGTCTTGTTAATCGGGTTTATTGCGCCCAATAGTTTTGAATATGTCGTTTTGCAAATTCTTGCCGGGATGGTAACCATCTTAAGCGCGTCTGAATTGTATAAAAGAGCTAATTTATTTATTTCGGTATCTCAAATCACCCTGGTTTATGTGTTGAGTTACTTCTCTTTCTATTTAATTAGAAGTGGAAATCTAAGTGATATCGATTACGGTCTTTTTGGCTTATTCTTTATCAATGGCTTGCTCACGCTTTTTGTACAGCCGTTGATTTATTTTTATGAGAAGGTTTTTAAACTCGTTTCAGATGTGTCTCTGTTAGAGTTGTCTGACACAAATTCTGGCGTGTTTAAAGAATTATCGAATAAAGCACCGGGGACCTTTCATCACTCCTTACAGGTAGCAAACCTTGCCGAAGCGGCAGCGTCTGCCATAGATGCGAATGTTCTTTTAACGCGTGTAGGGGCTCTATATCACGATATAGGGAAGGTGAACAAACCTACCTTTTTCTCTGAAAATCAACGCGGCAGTGTTTCTCCGCACGATGATCTTTCCCCTAAAGAAAGCGCAAGAATTATCATTGATCATGTTATCGACGGGATAGCATTAGCAAAAAGATATAATTTACCCGATCGCGTAATCGATTTTATCCGTACTCACCACGGAACATCAAAAGTTTATTACTTCTATAAAAAGGAACAGGAACTTAATGAGGAGGTAAACCAAAAGGACTTCAGTTATAACGGACCAAAGCCTTTTTCGAAAGAAACCGCAATTGTAATGATGGCAGATGGGGTGGAAGCAGCTTCTAAAAGTTTAAAGGAACCTACCTATGAAACCCTAGCAGCTTTTGTTACAAAAATCATTGACCAACAAATGGAGGATAAACAATTTATCAATGCAAATATCACTTTAGCAGAAATTGAAACAGTTAAAAAAGTACTGCTCAATAAGTTGGTGAATATTTATCATTTGCGAATCGAATATCCAGAATAAACTATCGATAAAACTTCCACAAAACGTTGTGTTTTTAGAATGTTCGAATTACATTTGCAAACCTAATCTAAGATTAGAAAAGGAGAGGTGCCAGAGTGGTAATGGAGCAGATTGCTAATCTGTCAACGTGTAAGCGTTGCCAGGGTTCGAATCCCTGTCTCTCCGCAAAGATTTGAAAAGTTCATTTTATATTGAATTTCCCCCTCGGGGTGTAGCGTAGCCCGGTCATCGCGCCTGCTTTGGGAGCAGGAGGTCGCAGGTTCGAATCCTGCCACCCCGACAATTGAAATCTTTGGTCGCGTAGCTCAGCTGGATAGAGCATCTGCCTTCTAAGCAGACGGTCATAGGTTCGAATCCTATCGCGATCACATTACATTAAACAGTTACACTTTTATGTGCTAACTGTTTTTTTTTCCTTCATTTTATTTTTGTGTATCTTTTGCCTAACCATAAATTTGATTATCCCTGAACTAATGAATCAAAATTCACCGCATAGTAATAAGTGATTTCTGCTTTTTTTTGTGCGATGTCGAGAGAAATCGATTTTAGCATTGCTTCAATTAATTTTGATTCCCTCGTATTAACTAAGAAAAGAGAACTTTCTCCTGCTTCAAATTTTTGCTTTTCCCCCTCTAATAGACTTTGGTAATCTGAGACTACGTTTAAGGCAATTTCTTTTTGCTTTTTGAGTCTTTCTTTTTGAAAGTACAAGGCTTTGATTTTATTCTTAAGCGACAAAAGACTTTGGGTTTGTTCCCATTCTATATCTTTTAATTTTAAGGCAGCTATTTTCACATTAGCCCTTTCTTTACGAAGAAATAAGGGGTAAGATATTTTTATACCTGTAGTGTTATTTGCTGGATCTAAGGCAAAGTTGACTTGACTCAAAGGGTTGTTTTCTGATAGCCATTGATAATGTAAGCTCACTTGTGGGAGCAAGTTGTTTCTTTGCAAACGTTGTTCTAAAAGCATTTGGTTTTGTTTAAAACCTAATGCACGTAATTTAGGGTGATTTTCAATGATTATAGTATCTGTTGTATACTGCTGAAGAAACTTTTCCTCGTTTATTTCTGGATATAGGATTTCATTAATTACAACAGCCTCTTGTTCTATCCAAAGATAATTAGATGCACTAAGGGCCTTCTTTTGCCATTCTAAGCGTGCATTTTCTCTATCTAAACGCCTTTGATTGAAAGCGATTCTAGCTTCGATGGTGTCGATTAACGCTAGGTCGCCATTTTCCATTCTTTTTTTCACCCCTTCAAAACGAAATTTTGCGTTTGTAACAAATTGATCGAAGATTTTATATATGAGATGGTTTTTATACCAATCTAGATAAGAATGAGAAGCGGCAGTTAATATCTCATTAATTTCAAGTGCATTTTCTTCTTTGGCTTGCTTAGTAAATAATTTTGCTTGTTTTAATGCGGTTTGTCTGGGGTTAGAGAGAAGACCCCGCCCCAGTTCTATTGATGCTCCCACTCCTAGTAGTCGCTCTCCACTAACTGTATTTTCAGGATTTAGATAGTTTCCATCTGCTTGTTGCATTGTTGCATCAAGGGTAATCCCATAGTAAGAAGGAATACTAAGCTTAGCTTCTTCTTTTTTGTAATAGGTAGTGCCGTTAAAGGTTTTTTGCTTTTGGTCAAAGCTCAATTTTGGGTCAAATGCACCTCTTTGCTTTAGCAGTTTTACTTCGCTTTCTGTAAGTTTTAATTGTGCCTGTTTTACAAATGGATGATATTTTTTGACATAACTAAGGTAAGTCTCCATGGTTAAAGGCTCTTGCGACCTCAAGGAAAGAGGAATGATGGATAGGAGTAAACCAAAGAAAACAGAGGACAGTAGGAGGCTATTTAGCGGCTTCATTTTTAATTGGTTTGTTATGAGCATTTTTTGGAATGGAATAATAATCAGGTGGAAAACCGTTTAATTGACGCCATAATTCATACCAAACAGGGACTTCGTTTAGTAAGGCAATTGTTCGAGCTCCAGATCCAATTCTAACCTTTTCTGGCCATGGGTTATCTTCTGGGTCTGGCGCTAAAAGTACTCGATATAGGTTATTGGTGCTGATATAGTTTTCTATGGCAACTACACGAGCGCCATAAGTTCCATAAGATGCATTAGGCCAACCGCTAAAAACAATTGCTGGCCAGCCGTCGAATTCTACTCTAGCGGTTTCGCCTACTTTAATCAAGGGCATGTCAATCGGGCGAATAAAAGTTTCTACGGCAATTTGATAGTCAAAAGGCATGATGGAAACAAGTCGATCCCCGGCTTTAAAAGTCTCTCCTAGACCCCCTTTTATGGCTTTATTAATATAGCCTTTTTGTGGAGCGGTTACATATTTTAAAGCCTCCCTTTTTGTATAGTTTGCTAGTGTATTTTTAAATTTTGCAACACTGCCTTCTGCTTCGTATTGTGAAGACTTAGCAGTTGCTTTTTCAGATTGAATTTTTGAAATTTTTTCACGGTAAGTTGCGGCTAGGCGTTCAATTTCTGTGCTGGCAATTAAAACTTCATTTTTAGCATTTTCATAGCGATTTGCTGCACTGACAAACTTGGATTCAGTTTCTCTAAGTTTGAGTTGTTTCTCTTCAATGTCACGTGTCGCTTTTAAGCCTTGCTCATAAAGTTTTTCTGTGCGTTTAAATCGAGTAGTTGCAATGGCTTGATCAGTTCTTGCAACTTCTCTTTTTATGCTGTCGTTTTCTAAATATAGCAGTACTTGCGAAAGTTTGTTTCTTGCTTGTGCCGTCTTTAATTTCCATTCTTGTTCTAGCGCCTTTTCTTGTGCTTCTAATGCTTTAACCTTCTCGCTATAAGCTGCTACAGATCTTTTTTTAGCCGATAATTGTTGGCTTGTTCTTTGAACAAGTTCAGGATCAAAATAATCGCTCTTAACTTCAGAGATTTTAACAATGGTGTCGCCAGCATTGACTAAATCCCCTTCTCTAACAAACCACGCTTCAATTCGTCCAGGAATAGGAGATTGTATGCTTTGAGGACGTTTTTCTGGTTGTAGGGTTGTTACATATCCTTTCCCGAAAATATTTTGTGTCCACGGAAGAAAAAGAATGATAATAAACACTAAAAAGACTACAAATAAAAAGCGGTTGAGTTGTGGGAAGTAGGATATTGTAAATATTCTTTTACCCGATTGATAAGTACTAAAATCAAAATTTTTGATGGGGTTGTTTGAGATGTTTAGCATGTTTATTATTTAGAGATTTTCATTCGTCCGTCTTTCAATTCAATCAACTGCTTACATTTTTTTCGCCAGTAATTATTGTTACTCACAACAACTATAGACCATGGATGTGAATGGTCGCACAAATAATCTATGATGTTTTGGGTTTCCTCTGTTGTGAAAATATCCAAAGGATCTTCGAGGATCAAACACTTGGGCTGATGCAAAATAGCTCTGGCTAGAATAAGCTTTTTTGTTACAGTGTAAGAGATGTGTTTCCCTTGAGAGTTGATTAGTGAGGATAAACCAAAGGGTTGCGCTTTCACAAATTCATGCAAGCCTAGAACCTCCATCACTCTCCTAATTTCCCCATCGGAAATGCTGTTATCTCCAAAGGTTAAATTTTCTTTTAGTGTGCCCTCAAAGGGAGCTTCATCAGACAATGAGAGACCTAACATTGACCTGTAATTATTTAATTGTATCGCTTTAAGGTTGTGTTCGCCTACAAATAGATCTCCTTGGGTGGGTTCAATCACACCAGCTAGAAGCCTTAATAGGCTAGACTTTCCAGCACCAGTATCTCCCTGGATGAGAAGAATTTCTTTAGGGGCAATTTTTA
Organism: Candidatus Arcticimaribacter sp.; assembly: GCA_965658115.1. Taxonomy (GTDB): domain Bacteria; phylum Bacteroidota; class Bacteroidia; order Flavobacteriales; family Flavobacteriaceae; genus Arcticimaribacter. Next base: position 9,068 of record CBFHRA010000030.1, read on the forward strand.
TATTTATATCTGTCAATATGGGTTGTTCCCTGTCAGAAACTGCATATTCTATATCCTTTAATTCTAAAACAAATGGATCTTCTGGATTTATTAATTTTCCACTTTCGTTTTCAATTTCTAAATCAACTAATTGGCCTAATTTCTCTATTGAGGTAAGCATATCGTAAAGCGTTTCTAAGTTTACAATAAGTTTTTCTACAGATGCGATGACCAGTAGGATAATGATTTCTGCTGCGACAAATTGTCCAATGTTCATCTGTTGATTTAAAACCAGCATTCCTCCTATGATTAAAAGGCCTGCTGTCACAGCGACTTTAAACCCAATTAGTTTGATGTATTGCAACTTAATGATTTTGAAATGCGCTTCTCTTGCATCGAGATAGTCTTTAACATATTCATCGTTTTTCTTTAAACTCAAATCAGAGTGTGCTGCAAGTTTAAAACTTACAATTGAACGGGCAATTTCTTGAATCCAGTGGGCAACACGGTATTTGTGTTTCGACTCTTCTAAAGAGGTATCTAAACCGCGACGAACAGTGTATTGAAAAACAAAAAACATCAAGGTGATTAATCCCAATCCAAATAAGATAAAGAAGGGGTGATAAAAGGATAACAGGATTAAGGTGAAAACGATTTGTATTAATGCAGAAGGTACATCGATTAATATTTTGGCTAAGCCTTTTTGAATACTTAGGGTGTCAAAAAAGCGATTAGCAAGTTCTGGGGGATAATATTGCCTAAGGGTATTCATTTTAAGTTTTGGAAAGCGATAGCTTAACTCAAAACTACTCCTAGTAAAAATGCGTTGTTGTAAGGTTTCTATAATCCGCAATTGCATAATTTGAAGTGTACCTGTAAAGCTTACTCCCAGGGTAACAAGTACCACCAATATAATCCATGAAGTGGATATTTGAGCTCCTTGAATTAAATTGATGATCGCTTGAATTCCTAATGGAAGGGAGAGGGATAAAATCCCAGCAAAAAGAGCGTAATAAAAAATTTGAAGGATGTCTTTTTTCTCTAGGGTGATAAGGCTAAAAAAGCGACTCCATGGAGTAGAATGGGGTTGATTCATGAAAGTGTTTTGTTGATTAAATCAAGAAGAAAACATTCAGGTGAATTAACCTTTTCATCGGTTAAACTTGTAAAATGATCTCTTAGAAAATATTGATGTAAAGAGGTTTCAATTATGGTGCTTGCAAGACTTTTAGCATAGGGATAATCAGGAGCAGCTTCTTTTATTATTTGATGAATTCTGTTGGTTAAACGCTTATAGCTTGCAAATCCACCTTCTTTATTTTCAATATCGACATCTTTGGTTAAAAACGATTTGGCATTTTCATTAATTATAATCCTGCTCAAGGCAGGTTCATTGATATAAGTAAAGGCGCTATCTTCAGTTACTTCTCGACTGATAATATGAATGGCCTTTTCAAGCTTTTCCCATGGATCTTTGAGACTATAACAGGAAAGCACTAAGTGGTATTCTAACCAACTCCAATACCATGAACAGAGATACAATAACAACTTGTGTTTATTCTCAAAGTAGCGGTAGATTGAACTTTCGTTAGATCCTATTTTTTCTCCTAGCTTTTTAAAAGTAAAGGTCTCGAAGCCTAAATGATCTATCATAATGATACTTTCTTCGATGATTTTCTTACCTAAATTTGAGGTTTCAGGATCTTTTAAATAAATCGATTCTGCAATGGTGATACGGAAAGATGATAGCAAATTATTCATATGTAGTATAATTGATTTCAAATATAATAGTAATACTATTATATATGAAAAAAATCTATACACTAATTCTAATATTGCTATAAGATTTTATGATTTTATCAGAAAAAAGTCTGATTTTCATGACACTAGGTGGTGAAAGTCTTGTCTTAACTTTTTATCAATTTAAAATTGATCAGTATATAGATAAGCCCCTTGACGGGAGAGTTTAATATGGTTTTTCCATATGAACTTCTCTTTCCCGATGATATTTTGAAATTCTATACCCTTAAAATCTAACTCGCTAAATCTGTTTAAGTCAATCTCAACGGGTTGCATATTCTTGTTAATCACTAAGATTAAGTTCTCTTGTGGATGAAGTCTAAACAAGACATAAACACCATCAAATGGCGCAAAATGTAATGTCTCTCCTTCTAATATAGCGGGACTTTCTTTTCTGTGATTTAAAAGTATTCTAAGAAAAGACTTTAGGCTTGTTTGATCTTTGTTTAGTCCAAAATTTTTAAAGGCATTAATGGGATCCTCTTTCCATCCCCCTGGAAAATCTGTTCTGATTAATCCGTGGTCATGCGGTTTAGCGGTGTTGTCCATTAAAATTTCTGTCCCGTAATAGAGCTGCGGTACTCGCGGAAGGCTAAGTAAAGTAGCCAGTGCCATCTTAAGCAAGCTGGGATCTTCTCTATATTGTGTAAAAGCGCGATCCATATCGTGATTGTCAAGAAAAGCCATTAATCGTTTTGGGTCTGCATAAGTAAAATCATTCGCAAGGGCTTCATAGATTTCGATCAAACCTTTGTCCCATGATTCTTTGTTTGTCAAGCCATTTTGTATAGCCTTTTGTAAGGCGAAATCCATGGAATGACTCAAGTAGGATCGATAGCCATCTTTATTTTTTTTTCCATCTTGCCAGTAGGCGATAAGTAAAGGGTTATAGCTCCATTCTTCTCCCACGATAGAGAAGTTAGGGTATTCAGTCCTAATTGCTTTTGCCCACTTACCCATAAAATCTTTATCCGGATAAGGGTAGGTGTCTTGTCGAATTCCACCCAGTTGTAAGGTTTCAATCCACCAGATACTGTTTTGTATAAGATAAGTTGCAAGGAAAGGATTCTGTTGGTTTAAATCTGGCATTTGAGGGACAAACCACCCTTGACTCATCAAAGCTTTATCATAGTTGCTGGCATATTGATCTTGGTTGGTCGTTCGTCTATGATTAGAAGTAATAATGGGCTGTTTTTTTTCAAATCCTTCTTGAAAATTCACCCAATCTGCAAAGGGAAGATCTTTCATCCACCAGTGGTTTAAGCCGCAGTGATTTGCGACCTGATCCATGATCAATTTGATCCCTTTTTCTTGGGCAGCATTAGCGAGTTCCTTGTATTCTTCTAGGGAACCAAAACGCGGATCGACCCGGTACAAATCTGTGATCGCATAACCGTGATAAGATTGCTCTGGCATATCATTTATTAAAAGAGGAGAAGACCACAATGCGGTAAAGCCTAAATCTGCGATATAATCTAGATGAGCTGTTATCCCTGCGATATCTCCGCCATGTCGGGCATAATCATTTTGCCGGTTGATTCCTGTTTCAGTTAAAGTGTCAAAGCTGTCATTTACAGGGTTACCATTTGCAAATCGATCTGGGGTGATTAAATAAATTGCATCTGTATGATTAAAGCCTAGGTAATCGTTCTTGTCTTTTAAACGTTTTTTAAGCTCATATGGATGGGTAAGAATGCGTCTATCCTCTTTAAAAAATTGAAGGAATACTGTACCTGCTCTGGCTTGCCTCTTAATCACTAAATCGATAAAAAGGTAATTGTTGCTTTTTCCCGGAGTGATTTTAATTATTTCTACCCCTGGATCATTAATTTTTATGGAGGCTTCGCCAATGTCTTTAGCATAAACTAATAGTTGTAATTCTTCCTGTTCCATACCGATCCACCAGTGAGGAGGCTCTACTTTATCTAAGCTTAAACCGTTGTTTTGTGCTAATGAAAATTGTGCTACTAAAAGGAGGAGAAGTAAGAAGGGACTTATTATCTTTTTTAAGAAAACTAAACTGTTCAAGGTGTGCATATTTATGACTTAAATATAAAAGATTTTATTGGGCTTTAAAGGCGCTTTTAATTGGTAATTAAAAAGTTGATTTCCTTTAGCAATCAACAAATAAGCATTAATTTTAAAAATTATTGAATTAGAATGAAATATTTTAAGTACACTTTATTTACTTTGATGAAACTTCCTGCCGCATGGATTTGTGGCGTGCGATTAACCCATATAGATGATCAAGGTGCTACCGCTAGTATCAAACACCGTTGGATCAATCAAAACCCCTACAGTTCGATGTTTTGGGCGGTACAAGGAATGGCGGCAGAGTTCCCTACTGGCATCCTCTTGACAAAAGAGATTAGGGAATCGGGAAAAAATATTTCTATGCTGGTTTTGAACAACAAAGCGACTTTTACTAAAAAAGCCACCGGAAGAATCAATTTCCATTGCGATCAAGGCGAAGAAGCCCGTAATGCCATAAAAACCCTTATTGAGACGGGAGAACCACAAACAGTTTGGTTACATGCTACTGGGATGAATCAACAAGATCAAATGGTCTCTAAGTTTTCTTTTGAATGGACTTTATTATTAAAAAAGTAAGATGAAAGCAGCTTTTATAGACCAGTTATCTTTGCCAGTTGTTGCGGCTCCTATGTTTCTTATCTCAGGGCCACAATTGGTCATTGAGTGTTGTAAAAATGGAATAGTGGGAACTTTTCCTGCCTTAAATCAACGCACTACAGACGGTTTCGAATCTTGGGTAATAGAAATAAAAGAGGCCCTCGCTGCTTTTGAAGCAGAGACGGGAAAAAAGGCAGCCCCATTTGGGGTGAATTTGATTGTACATCAATCTAACCCTAGGGTAGAAGCAGATTTAGCCATTTGTGTTAAACACAAAGTCCCCTTGATTATTACCTCTCTAGGCGCAGTATCACAATTGGTTGATGCGGTGCATGGCTATGGCGGTTTAGTCTTTCACGATATCATTAAAAAACGCCATGCCGAAAAAGCAGCTGAAGCCGGCGTAGACGGCTTAATTCTTGTTTCTGCAGGAGCAGGAGGTCATGCAGGGGTGACCAACCCCATGTCACTCGTGGCAGAAGTACGCTCTTTCTATAAGAAAACCATTCTATTGTCGGGTTGTATTTCAAACGGTAGAGATGTCGCATCTGCCTTGCAAATGGGAGCTGATTTAGCCTACATGGGCACCCGTTTTATTAATGTAGAAGAGTCTAATGCTGATGATGGCTATCGCCAAATGATCATCGATAGCAGCGCTAGTGATATTGTCTATACCGCAGCGGTATCTGGTGTAAGTGCAAACTTTTTGCGTCCCAGTTTAGAAGCAATGGGAATTACCGAAGAAATGTGGGGCAACTCAAAAAAGATAGACTTTGGCAGTGAATTAGACGCAGCTAAAGCCGAAGCTAAGGCATGGAAGACCATCTGGTCGGCAGGGCAGGGGGTAACGTCTATTAAAAATGTGTTGCCAGTAAAAGACTTAGTAGAGCAAATGAAGCAAGAGTTTTTGGCCTCTGTAGATGCCTTAAAAGAAATGGCTAAACGCTATCGTTAGTCTCTTGTCAAGCGATAGATAAAGACTGCAGTTCGCTGAATTAAATCGTTAAATGTTTTGAGATTAACCGTTTCCTGCGGGGTATGTGCGCCAGTTCCCATACTACCTAATCCATCTAATCCATCGACATAATCTGCCACAAAAGAGATGTCTGCTGCACCGCGTCGACCAGGATTATAAGCGGCAACCTCTCCAAAGCCTAGGGCTTCACTCACCTGACTCAATTGTTGTAATAAGGCCTTGTTTTCTTCTGTAGGACCCATCGCAGGATAGCTATCTGTAAAAGTGATCGTCGCATTTGTACTAGGTAGATGATTATCAACAATGACGCGCATTTTAGCCCGTGCATTTTCTTTTTGTTCTTCAGAAATAAAACGCAAGCCCCCGTGAACAACAGCCGTTTGTGCGACCACATTTGTTTTTCCATAGGCAGAGCCACTACTTTTTAAAGGAGCATAATCTACAAAGGTTCCTCCTAAAAGATTTCCGGGATTAAAGGTGAGGTATTCTTCCCCGCGTACCTCTTCATAAAATTGATGTAGGATGCGTCCCATTTCAAAAATAGCTCCGGCTCCAGTGCGCTCGCTAAATACCCCAGAAGAGTGTGCTCTTTTTCCAGCGGTTTCAACTTTCCAGCCAGATGCACCTCTTCTAGCAATAGTGGCATTGTTAAAACCTGTGGCAGTTTCAAACCCTAGCGCTATGTCGCTCGCTTTTGCGGCTTCGATTAGATCTTTTCTAGAGATGGACAAGGGTTTTCCTGTTCTTTCTTCGTCTCCTGTAAAGGCGACTGTTATACTAGTATCATCTAGTAGATTGAGTTCGTGTAAGGCTTTAAGTGCATAAAGGACTACTACATCGCCTCCTTTCATATCGTTCCCCCCGGGAGCATAAGCTATGCTGTCTTTTCGGTCAAAAGTTTGAAAGGGGCTATCTGCTTCAAAAACGGTGTCTAAGTGGCCTATAAGTAGGAGTTTCTTTCCTTTATTTCCACTAATAGAAGCAAATAAGTGTCCCGCACGATTCATCTCTGCAGGCATTTCGATCCATTGCGTTACAAAGTTAATTTCCTTAAAGGCATCATTAAAAACTTCTCCTACTGCTTTTACACCCTTGAGATTCATAGTACCACTATTGATATTGACTACTTTTTCAAGAAAGTCAATGGCCTCTTGATCATAGCTGTTCACTTTTGCAACAATTTTTCTCTCGATACGAGAAAGTTTTTGCGCATTAATAGGGTTTCCTAGGGTTAAAAGGGATAAACTCAAGAATAAAAGGAGATGCTTTTTCATATGTCTTTTGTTAAGGATTGTACGATTTTATTTTCGGCATAAAATGCCTTAAAAATGACCTTTAATGCGGTATAACAAGGAATAGCGACAATAAGGCCTATGGTGCCAAATAGAATTCCAGCCATCATAATGACAATAAATATTTCTAAGGGGTGTGATTTCACCGAAGTAGAGAAAATATACGGTTGACTAAAGAAATTATCGATCATTTGCCCTATGGTAAAACCGATCATCACATAAATACTTTTCGGTAAGATCACGCTACTAAAATCTGCCTCTAAATTTGCAGTCATGGTAAGGACTAACATCAATACAGCACCAATTAACGGCCCTACATAAGGAATCAAGTTAAGTAAGGCACATAAAAACGCAATAATTAAGGCATTTTTAATTCCAAAGATGCCCAATACTATACTGTAAATCACAAAGAGAATAGTGATTTGTAAAAGCAATCCAATAAAATAACGGGATAAGAGATCTTTGATTTTTTCAAATGAAGCCTTGATTCTTAGGTGATTTTTAGTTGGGATAAAAATAAAAACGGTTCGTTGTAATAATTGTGCATCTTTTAATAAGAAAAATGAAATAAATATGATCGAAAAGAGCGCTACCGTAAACCCACTAAGCCAGCCTAACAAAGCGTTAAGAAACTCTGGTAGGGCATCCAGATTAAGGGTGTTCATCCAATCTTTTTCTAAAAACCAGTTTTTCCAGCTGGCTTGATCCCAATAAAAATAAGTGGAGATTTCTTCAAAAAGACGGGTGATTTTGACTTCCAAAGCATCGACATCGAGTAAGGACAAATTCTCCCCTTGTTGTAAGATTAATGGAATAAAAAGAGAGATTAACCCAAAGATCATGGTGATAAAAAAGATCATGGTAGAGACTACAGCTAGGGTATTCCCAAATTTAAATTTTGTACTTAAAAACACGGTAATCGGACGTCCTATCAAAGAGATTATTGCAGCAATTATAACATAGGCAATAAGCGATTGTAGCAAGTACAGCGCATAAACCCCTACTGCAATAAGAAGTAGATATAAAATGGCTTGAAGTATACCTTGAGCAATAGAAGATGGTTTCATGACTTAAAGATAGGAATAAAAATTATTGTGCTTTTAATGCTACGGTGTGGGTGGCCACTAGTGCCGCTGTTTCTGTGCGTAAACGTTGCTCTCCCAGACTAATCGCGGTATAGTTGTTTTCTATGGCCATGCTAACTTCTTGAGTGCTAAAATCCCCTTCTGGGCCGATTAATACAGTGATATTGCTTTTAGGTGCTATCGCGCCAAAGAAACCTTCTTTTTCCCCGGGGTGGCAGTGGGCGATGTACCCCTTTGGTTGCGCAGCAACAAAATCTTTTAAAGACGTTAAAGGGTTGAGCACAGGCTTGTAAAATTGTTTGGATTGTTTAAGTGCAGCAATGATAATTTTCTCTAGTCTTTCTTCT
>CBFHRA010000031.1:0-16476 GCA_965658115.1 Candidatus Arcticimaribacter sp.
CTCTAGTCTTTCTTCTTTTATGACTTTTCGTTCAGAGTGGGCGCATAAAAGCGGTGTGATTTGATGAATCCCAATTTCTGTCGCTTTTTCAAGAAACCACTCAAAACGACTGATGTTTTTTGTGGGAGCGACCGCTAGATGTAATTGATAGGGAAGCGGAGGGTGATTAGTTGTTTGAATACTTTTCCCGATTACTTTGCTTTGCCCTATTTGTTGCAATTCTACCGTCATTTCAAGTCCTTTTCCATTAGTGACTTGAAGTAGGTCTCCAGCATTTTTACGCAGTACTCTAGCGATGTGTTTGCTCTCTTCTTTAGGGAAGATAACTTCTGTATTGGTTTCGTTTAATTCGGGAAGGAAGAATAAATCCATTTATAGCGGTAATCTTGCTGTAGCACTTTGATCTAAAGCAGCAAATTGTTTTTCGTTGTACTTAAAATATCCTACTATCCCAATCATTGCAGCATTGTCTGTTGTATAGGCAAAAGGCGGTAAATGGACGGTCCAATTATTTTTTTTTGCCTGAACTTGCAGTTTAGTACGTAAACCAGAATTAGCCGCAACCCCACCACCGATGGCGATTTCTGTGATCCCAGTTTGTTCTACTGCACGTTTTATTTTTTCAAAGATAATTTCAATCAAGGTGTACTGAATCGAAGCACATAAATCGGCTAAATTCTCTTCAATAAACGAAGGATTTTTTTGCTGATTCTTATGCAAGAAATTAATTACCGCAGTCTTAAATCCACTATAACTCACATTGATCTCTGGCGCTTTTGGGATAGGGAATTTAAAAGCAGAAGGATTCCCTTCTTTTGCATGACGGTCAATATGGGGTCCCGCAGGATAACCTAAGCCCATTACCTTTCCGCATTTATCAAATGCTTCTCCGATTGCGTCATCTAATGTAGTTCCTAATTCTTCAAGACTAAAGTGACTATTTACTTTTACAATTTGGGTATGCCCTCCAGAAACAGTTATCCCTAAAAAAGGAAAGTTAGGCGTGGGGTTTTCGTCTTGAATAAAATGACTGAGTAAATGCCCTTGAAGGTGATTCACCTCGATTAACGGAATGTTGAGTGCCATGCTTAGAGACTTAGCAAAAGAAGTCCCCACCAGTAAAGAGCCTAAAAGACCTGGTCCCCGGGTATAAGCAATCGCACTTAAGTCTTTTTTGTCAATCCCTGCTTTTTTTAAAGCTTGATCCACTACCGGGACAATGTTTTGTTGATGCGCTCTTGAGGCAAGCTCTGGAACAACACCACCATAGGCTTCATGTATCGTTTGATTAGCGATTACATTAGATAAAACAACATCGTTTTTTAACACTGAAGCAGCAGTATCATCACAAGAGGATTCAATGGCTAAAATATAGCATGGTTTTTGTTTAATCATTTAGTAACTTTATAGCATTGTAAAATTACTCATTTCTCATTAAAAATCTGCGTAAAATATTGCTCTTCCTTTCAGCGATAATATTATTGTTGATCATCGCTTTTAGTTTGTTTTTCTCATCAGAAAAAGTGCAAACAAGAGTGGCGAATTCTATCACCAAACAATTAAATTCTTCTTTTGAAACAAACATCAATATTGGAGCAGCGAAAATTGATCTTAGTGGACGAATAAGTTTAGGAGAGATTCTAATTAAAGACCACAAGAAAGACACCCTGTTTTTTGTTCGCCAACTAAAACTTAAGTTAAACGAATTAGAAAAGGTTTTAAAAGGAGATTATCAGTTTTCTTCCCTCAATATTGAACAACCCTATTTATCTATTAAGACTTACCAAGAAGAGCAAAGCTCCAATTTGCAACAGTTTTTAAACAAACTCAAAAGTTCTTCAAAAAAGCAAAAGCCGTTTCTAGCGAATGTAGATCAATTAACAGTCGAAAATGCCACATTAACGCTTACTGACAGCAATAAAGCTTCTTTCTTTAGTTTTGAGCATATGAATGCAAAAATCACTTCAATATTGCTCAATGGAAGTGCGCTTTCGGGTCAAATAGAGGAGCTAAATTATAGTTCCCCCACCATAGAGGATGTTGTTGATTTAAAGGCGAAATTAAATTTCACCAAAGAAACATTTCACTTAGAAGATTTTGATATTGTAACCCCTAACGGTCAAATGGTAGGCGAACTAAAGATCAATAGTCCAAAGTTCTCTTTAGACCAAATCATGAAAGAGGGGAGCTTCTTCGTTTCTGTTAAAGAAGCAGAATTATCCACTGCAATATTAAACTCAACTTCTATAAAGCTACCCGTTGGAAAGATAAAGTTCAATGGAGTTGCAACTGGCCCTTTAGATCAGCTGAACGTAAAGTTGAACGCCCAGACAAATAAGAACAGCCGGTTTGAAGGCGATCTTTTATTAGGCTATAACAAAGAAAAAGGCTTAGTTGTCAAGGGGAGTAATGTTATTGCCTCAATTGATCAAGACGATGTTGATCGTTATACATACGCCTTACTTCAAGAAGAACATCCTGTTCATCAATTCAATGTAGCCCGTTTAGAGCTTGAGGCAGCGTTTGATTTTAAACAAGATCACTCCTTTACGAGTTCCCTTTCTGTGGTGTTAAACGAGGGAACCGTCGAAACTACCATGCAACTAGAAAAGCAAGGGCTTGATTGGGTCTTTGCTCAAGAATTACAATTCAATGACCTGGGAAAAGGGAATTTATTTAAAACACTCCCTTCTTTGGATTTCATCAATGGGAAAGTGCAGTTAAGCGGGACAATAGAAGATTCAAAATTGAATCGTATTGATTGGGAGAGTCAATTGTCTTTGATACAGTGGAATAATGTGGATTATCAAAATCTGACCCTCAATGGAAAAAAAGATGCAGAAGCATTAAATCTTGCTTTGCGTTTAAATGATCCTAGGGTAGTATTCAATAGTAAAGTTTCACAAGAGTTAGTTACACCAGAGAAGAAACTTTTAGTAAAAAGTGAGATCGCACGATTGGATTTATCGGCTTTTGGATGGACCCCGCCAGATGATGAGGTGCGTCTTGCTACCCAATTAACTTTTATAGGAAATCAAAACGCTTTAAAAGAAGTTCGTTTTCAAAACACCCTAATAGAAAGCAAAGACGCTAAAAATGATTTTATGGATTTTGCGCTTTACTTTTCTTCCTTAAACGGGCTAAATAAAGTGACTCAAGAGGGGTCTGATTTATTTCAGTTTTCACTAGCGGGAAAATTCACCTATCAAAACCTTCCGCGATTGTTAGAAGGTGCGATTCGCGAAGCCCTGTTATTACCCTATGAAAAAGCAATCGCTAAAGAAGAGCAATTTGAATTTGTTTTAACTTTAAATAAAAAAACCTTACAAGCACTTTATCCTGCTGTTGAAACGCCTAATAATATTTCCTTAAACGGGAATATTAGTTCAAAGAAAGGTGCCTCTAGTTTATCTTTTGACTTACCTTATGTCGTTTTTGCAGACTATACAATTGAAGGTCTGTCTTTGATCACTCAGGCAGATCAATCAAAAGATTTAACGCAATTTAAAGCCGATAGGATCAAGGGGAATAATATTAATATTTCGCAAGTCGAATTGACTACTAGGGCGCTTGATGATCGGTTAAAAGGACAATTTACAGGAGGTTTTGGCCTAAATAATATCAATCAATTTGCTATTGATTTCACCTATAACCAATCGTTGAGTAAAGCTCTTTTTCAATTGGATCAAGCGAATGTGGATTTAGATGGAGATCTTTGGCAATTGACTAAGAATAAGCAGAACAAATTAGTATTCGACAGTGTGCAAAATGAACTTATCATCGACGATTTAGCTTTGTCAACTATTGATCAATCGTTTGAAATTAATGCCGCCTATCAATCAAAAGATGATTTTTCACTTCAGTTGGATACTAACCAACTCTCTTTAGCTAAGATTTTACCTAGGGGAGATAAATTTAATTTTGAAGGGAACTTGTCTTCGACCTTTTCAATCAATCAAGGACAAGAGCAACAATTCTTAAATGCAGACCTAAATGTTGAATCACTTGTTGTCAATGGGACTGCTATGGGAGATTTTTCGCTTAAAGCAGGAGGAAGTTCTCAGCTTAAAACGTATCAAGTAGAAACCTCATTAAATTCAGTAGGTAAAGAAATTTTGATAGGATCGGGGAATATTTTTATATCTGATAACACCCCTAAAATTGATGTTGATTTAACCTTGCAAGATTTAGACTTATCTTTTCTTTCTGCCTTAGGGAGAGACAAGATAACAGATATAAAAGGAGGGATAAGTGGCGAATTAAATCTTTGGGGAGCCTTAGGGGATTTAAAGCTTAGAGGAGATGCTAATTTAGATCAAATGGGAATGTTTATCCCTTCTACCAATACGCGTTATGTACTCGCAGATAACACTCAAGTCCAATTTAGAGATCGATTAGTCAATTTTAACAATGCTTTTATTATTGAGAAGAGCTCAAACACGCGTGCAAATTTGAATGGGGCATTGAGCCATATCAATTTCAATGCATGGGAAATGGACATCAAGCTTTTGACCAACCGATTCTTAGTTTATGATCGCCCTGAAGATAGAGATGCTTTATTTTATGGACATGGCTACCTTACAGGTGAAGCTAAATTTAACGGCCCTACAAAGTCCCTTACCCTTGAAGTGATCGGTAGTACTGCAGAAGGGACCACACTGGTTATTCCATGGCAAGAAGACAAAGGCTTATCAGACACTTCATTTATTGATTATTTTGCTAAGGGGAGTGTTGTACAAGAAGAGGTTACTGCAGATATATCTGCTGTAGACGAAGCATTTAGAGGTTTTGAGATGATTTTTGATCTTGATGTTAACCGCAATGCAGAAGTAGAGATTGTCGTTGATCAATCTTCGGGGAGTACCTTGTCTGGCAGGGGGGCTGGAAACATTTTAATCGAAACAAACATAGACGGGAAATTTAATATTTGGGGAGACTTTATTGCTTATGAAGGGATTTACAACTTTAAAAACTTAGGCTTAATCGATAAGAAATTTGCTGTAGAACAAGGAGGAACTATTGTATGGGAAGGAGACCCACTCGAAGCACAGCTTAATATCGAAGCAACTTATCAAGTTCCGGGGGGAGCAAATCCAGCTTTATTGGTAGATAACCCCAATTTTAATCGAAAAATACCTACAAATGTCGGAATACAGTTGGTCGGGAATTTGATTAAACCAGATGATCCCGTCTTCGATATTTCGTTTCCTAATACCACCGGGATCGTAGTTTCAGAAATTAACTACCGACTCGCAGATCAACAGCGCCGTCAATTACAAGCTATTTCTCTGTTGTCACAGGGGATCTTCATCAGTGACGTATCTGTTTCTTTTCAAGGGATTACAAATAATCTATATGAGAAAGCTTCAGATGTGTTTAGTACCCTTTTAGGCTCAAATGAAGGAAAACTCAATGTAGGACTCAATTACCTTCAAGGAGAAGAAAACCCTGCTTTTGACCTAAGAACCGAAGATCGTATCGGACTCACTTTAAGCACTCAATTAAGTGATCGAATTTTGATTAATGGCAAAATTGGTGTGCCCATAGATGGTGTAGAGCAATCTGTTATTGTGGGAGATGTTCAAATTGATTTTATTTTAAATGAAAGTGGATCATTAAAAGCGAAGGTTTTTAATCGTGAAAATGATTTTCGTTATTTAGGAGATGAATTTGGGTATACTCAGGGAATGGGTATGTCTTATCAAGTCGATTTCAATACTTTTCAAGAGTTGCTTAATAAAATAACATCAAATGAATCAAAATCAAATGATTACGAATTAAATCAAGCAAGTGTGGAGCCTGTTCAATTTGTGAATAAGAATAATTGAAAACGTTGTCGTTTTTTAAAAACCTAATTTTTTCTTCATATACCAGACTTCGTAATTATATTCGTTAAATTTGGTGCTGATTATGAATGAAACCATTAATAGAATAGCTGTTTTAACTTCTGGCGGCGATGCCCCAGGAATGAATGCAGCAGTTAGAGCTGTCGTTCGTTCAAGTATATTTTATGGGCTTGAATGTTTTGTTGTCTACCAAGGCTATGAGGGATTGATAGATGGTAACTTTGAAAAATTTACGGCAAGAAGTGTCAACAATATTATCAATAAAGGTGGAACCATTCTTCGTTCTGCTCGCTCTTTAGAATTTAGAACCCCAGAGGGTCGTAAAAAGGCTTTTGCAAATTTGCAAAAAAATCAAATTGATGCTTTAGTGGTTATCGGAGGAGACGGTTCATTTACAGGAGCGATGATTTTCCAAGAAGAATTTAAGTTCCCAGTGATTGGTATCCCTGGTACAATCGACAACGATATATTTGGCACACAATACACCCTAGGCTATGATACAGCCATCAACACAGTTGTTGAAGTAATTGATAAAATCCGCGATACTGCAAGCTCTCATAATCGCCTATTTTTTGTTGAGGTAATGGGAAGAGATGCAGGGCATATTGCGTTAAACTCTGGGATTGGTGCTGGTGCAGAAGAAATTTTAATACCAGAGGAAAACAGAGGATTAGAGCAATTACTCGAATCCCTTAAATCCAGTGAAAAGTCTGGGAAGTCCTCTAGTATTGTCGTTGTGGCAGAAGGGGATAAGACGGGTAAAAATGTTTTTGAACTCGCTTCCTATGTCGAGCAAAACCTTCCTTATTATGAAGTAAGGGTGTCTGTTTTAGGGCATATGCAACGCGGGGGAGCTCCTAGTTGTTTTGACCGTGTACTCGCTTCGAGAATGGGAGTACATGCTGTTGAATCACTTAAAAACGGAAAATCAAATGTAATGGTAGGGGTGATGAATGATCAAATGCATTTAACTCCACTAGATAAAGCCATTAAAGGGAAATCTGAAATTAATCAAGATCTGTTGCGTGTAACAGACATACTCTCTATTTAAAAATTAAATTAATCTATATAACATGTCAATTAAAATTGGAATAAACGGTTTTGGAAGAATTGGTAGAATGGTGTTCCGTTCAGCCATGAAACAAGAAGATGTAACCATTGTAGGGATAAATGATCTCTTAGCAGTAGATCATCTAGCTTACTTATTAAAGTACGACTCAGTTCATGGGAAGTACGATGGTACAATAGCAGTAGATGGTGGAGATTTAATCGTTGATGGCCATCGCGTTAAAATTTCTGCCGAGCGCAATCCTGCTGACATTGGTTGGGGAGATTTAGGTACTGATGTAGTAGCAGAATGTACTGGGATTTTCACTACCCTTGAAAAAGCACAAGCCCATATTGACGGGGGTGCAAAGAAAGTAGTTATTTCTGCTCCTTCTGCAGATGCACCTATGTTTGTAATGGGCGTAAACCACAGCGAAGCTACAGCAGAGCAAACAATCGTTTCTAATGCTTCTTGTACAACAAACTGTCTTGCTCCAATCGCTAAAGTATTAGATGATAACTTTGGTATTGCAGAAGGTTTAATGACAACTGTTCACGCGACAACTGCAACACAATTTACAGTAGATGGTCCTTCTAAGAAAGATTACCGTGGTGGACGTAGTTCTTTAGTGAATATTATGCCTGCTTCTACAGGAGCAGCAAAAGCGGTAACGAAAGTAATCCCTTCTTTAGTAGGGAAATTAACTGGAATGGCTTTTCGTGTACCTACTGCTAACGTTTCTGTAGTAGATCTAACTGTTCGTTTAGAAAAATCAACTAGCTATGACGAAATCAAAGCAGCTATGCAAAAGCATGCAGGTAGTGATATGTCTGGTGTGTTAGGTTATACAGAAGAAGCTGTTGTTTCTCAAGATTTTATTGGGGATGCACGTACCTCAATTTTTGATGCTGGTGCAGGGATGGAACTCAACGAGAACTTTTTCAAAATCATTAGCTGGTACGATAACGAATGTGGTTATTCAAACAAGTTAATTGATCTTGCTAAGCACGTTAACGCGCTATAAGTTATGTATTTAATTGTCGATAGTGGTTCAACAAAAACCGATTGGTTTGCTGTTGATAAATCTGGTGAAGTCTTGTTTTCAACACAAACTTTGGGGTTAAATCCTCAGGTTTTGTCTTCAGCGATATTAAACGAGCGTATTATCAACAATTATCAAATCTATTCAAATAGAGATGAGGTAACTCATCTCTATTTTTATGGTGCTGGATGCGGTATACAATCTACTGTTGACAGGATATTAAAAGTCTTCCAAGAGATATTTACCAATTGTGAATTTATCATTAAAGAAGACACCTATGCTGCTGTGTATTCTACCGCGGCTCCTAATGTTCCTTCTATTGTTTGTATCCTGGGAACAGGATCAAATTGCTCTTATTTTGACGGACTAGAGGTGGAACAACGCATCATCTCATTAGGGTATATCCTTATGGATGAAGCAAGTGGGAACTTTTATGGGAAACAATTGGTCAGAGGTTTTTATTTCAATGAAATGCCAGAACATTTGTCGACTAAATTTGAAGCAGAATTTAAGTTAGATGCAGATACGGTAAAAGAAAACCTTTACCGAAAAGAAAATCCCAATACTTATTTGGCGAAATTCGCCAAATTCTTAATTGAGCATAAGGATCATCCTTATATGCAAAACATTATCATGAATGGACTCGACCGTTTTATTAAGCATCAAATTCTACAATTCGAAGATGCTAAAGATATTCCAGTACATTTTGTTGGTTCTATTGCACACTTCCTTCAAGAGGAAATTAAGCATAAGATGGACGAGTATGGGCTAACGATGGGAGCTGTTGTTAAACGTCCTATTGATGGTTTAGTAGACTACCACATTGCTACGCTCGAATTGAAGTAGGGGAGAAGCCGTTATTTGACTGCTATCATCGAAATTTCAATACGTACAAACTTAGGTAAATTAGCCACTTCTACCGTTTCTCTTGCAGGTGCTGTTGCATCATCAAAATAGGCACCATATACCTCGTTTACCGCATTAAAATTATTCATATCACTTAAGAAAATGGAGGTCTTTACCACATTTTCAAAATTCATTCCTGCCTGTTCAAGTACAGCTTTTAAATTTTGCATTACTTGTTTCGTTTCGGCTTCAAGATCGCCCTCTACTAATTCCATGCTACCAGGGATTAAGGGTATTTGTCCCGATAAGTAAAGAGTATCATTCGCTAAAACAGCTTGGTTATATGGACCTAGTGGTGCCGGAGCTTTGTCTGTAGTAATAATCGTTTTTTTCATCTGTTTGTATTTTAAAGGCGACGATCTGGCTCACGTCGTTTTTCATATTTTAGATCACTCAAGAGTCCAGATTTGATCCCGATAAAGAAATACCAGGATGCTCTATCGCTAAAGGGAACCCAACTAAAGTTTAATCGCCAACTGTCCAGGTCCCGATCAAATCTAAATTGGGTATAGGTTACTCCTTTCCCCTTAAAATCATATCCAGAAGAGACTCCAACTTTCCATTTTGGCGTAAGGTCAACATCACCAGAAATCATTAAGGAGTTGTTTGTAAACTCTTTTTGCCCTCTCATATTATTATAGGTCAAAGAGTGCGCAAAGGTTAAATTCCAGGGAATTTTAGTGTGATATAGATCTCCTGCTATTGCGTTGCTTTTCTCTTCTTTATTGAATAAACCATTAGAAAAATCATTTGATTTTCCAAAAAGATCATCCTCACGACCCCCACCAGAGAGTCGCTCTCTCTCAGCAAAGTCTAATGCATCTTGATCTTCTTCCTCTTCTTCTTCCTCGTCTTCCTCTTTATCTTTTTTAAAGGTGTCATTATTGAGCCTAAAGTTCATATTGACATTTGCGCTAGTCATTCTTAAAAGTCCTCCACCATTTTTAACATGAAACACATTGATGCGTTTAAATTCCTCGTCTATCCCATAGGGATCAAAAGTTGCGTTTAGATTCACACTTAATTCGTTGTCAAATAACTTTAAAGCGGTACTCATGCGCACTGGAGAGAGTTGAAATTGTTCACCTGCAAGATTATAACTGGTCGAAATGTTTAAGTTGTCTAATAAAGTGATCTTTTTCGCCTCTGTAGCGGTGGTGTCTTTGTCCCTTACTTTCGCTTCAAAAGAATTGTTAATCGTTAAACCTATTGAATTTGAATATGCATTGGTAGGTGACCCAAAAAGCGCATTCTCAAAGCGGGTGTATTCTGCAGTTTTTCCGTTAGCATCAATGATATAAGTGTCATAGTACTTTTCAAAACTTGGTTGTGCACTATAGCTTATAGAGGGGCGCACAACATGTCGAATAGATTGTATTTTCTTTCCTTCCTTAAAATTTACAGTTCCATAAATTGTGGTCCCTAAACTTGCACTGTAATTGTAGGTTCTAAAGGCATCAAAACCTTTGATTGTATCTTTTACTACCCCATCTACTTCGTTATAATCTCGATAAGCAACCGTGTTAGGCGTCCATACCTCACGGTAAGTGCCTCCTGCACTAACACTTAGATGCTTGAAGATTTTAAAGTTTGTTGCTAGGGGAATGGTGTGGCTAACCCCGCCTACCGCGTCATCATACATGTCCTTTGTAAACAGCTTTTCTTCCGTTGTTTGAATACGACTTTCTGCTAGGGTAGAAATTTGAAAGTTTATATTTTGAATAATACCCTTTTTCGTTCCTTCGCGTTTTGCAAAAGGGTAAATACGTTCCATATTTCCTTGAAAAGTGGGTAGGGTAAGGTTTGCGCTTTGAGTGTTTTTATTTTGCGAAAGACTAGAAGTCAAAGAGATATTCACCCGGGGATACTTAGGGAAAGTACGCGAATAAGAAACCGAAGAACTCAGGTTGTTGTTTAGAAAGTTTGCACTGTTTAATTGGTTAATAGACTGCTGGAAATATTCGCTACTCCCCAAGTTAACCGATGCAGAAAAAGTCGAATTTGGACTTGCTTTTGTATCCTGTCTATGGGTCCATCTAATATTATAAACACTCGTTTTAGAATAATCAGAAAAGCCTCGTTCTCCATTCACTAATTTTTCATAGCGAAAACTAAAGTTCCCAGAAAACTTATAATTTAATTTATAGGTGGTGTCCCAGCGAACCCCATAACTTCCGTTTGTGTAGTAATCCCCCGTTAAATTAATATCAAAATATTCTGAAAATGGGAGATAGTAACCCATGTTTTGCAGGTAAAAGCCTCTTTGGTTGCTTTCCCCAAAGGTGGGAAAAATAAATCCAGACTCTTTTGTGTCTCCAGCAGGGAAATAGGCAAAGGGAACAAAAACAGGAGTGGGGACATTCGCGATATAGAGATTGCTTACACTGGCGACAATTTTACCCCCAGGGACGAGTTTTCCTTGTCTAATCCTAATGTAATAATCAGGGTTTTCTGGATCTGTAGAAGTGGTGACTTTTGCATTCTTTATATAGTAAAGTGAGTCGTTTTGTTTTTTGGTGAAACTAGAGAAAACGTTCATACCACTTTGAGCAGTTTTTGAGTTCCAGATCAATGCTCTTTTACTGTTAAAATTAAATCGAATAGAATCTGGATTTACTTCATCTCTACCTTGAATAAAGACTGGTTTTTGACTTAGTGTTCCAGTGGAGTCTGCGATACGCCCAGCATACACCTCATTTTTTGTATAATCAAGTACGATAAGACCAGCAGTTAGTTCCATGTCTTGGTATTCTAACTTAGCCTCGTTATAGAGTCTTATTTTATTGGTCTTTTGATTGATTTTCACAGAATCTTTTGCCGTATAGCGAATTAAATCCAGTAATAATGGTTTTTTTTCTGGAATACTATCGTTTGCTTGAACACTTATACTATCTAACTTTATTTCTTCGATTAAATCAATTGGAGGAAGGCTGTCCTGGATTTTGGCAGGAAAATTGTCTTGTGCTAATAGGGGAGTTAATCCACAAAACAAGAAAAGAATAGATAAATAAAAAGACTTTGTTCGCAAGGTGATAAAGGCTAAATTTGTAACAATCGACCCAAGACCAAAATTACATATATTTTTAAAGACTTAGTCGGTTTTATGTTTTTATTAGTAATGAAGAAAAATCCCTCTTTTTGGCCCTTAAGTTATTTAATCATCGCTTTTTTCCTTGGTTGGTCTTCTCTTGCTGGACAACAAAGTAAAGATGCTTTTGTAGTGGTCTTAGATGCTGGGCATGGTGGAAAAGATACCGGTAACCGCGGGAATGGGTATTTTGAAAAGCATATTGCGCTTAATATCACTAAATCAATCGGAGCCCAGTTAGCAAAGCAAAAGGATATCAAAGTCATTTTTACCCGTAAAGACGATCGTTTTATTGAGTTAAAGAACAGGGCTAAAATTGCAAATCAAGCCGATGCTGATCTCTTTATTTCGATTCACTGTGATGCCTTTACATCTCCAAAAGCCTATGGGGCTGGAACATTTGTTTTGGGGTTGCACCGCACCAAAGACAATTTTAGGATTGCTCAAAAAGAGAATTCGGTGATTTTTCTAGAAGACGATTATGAAACCACTTACGATGGTTTTGATCCCAATAACCCAGAATCTGTGATTAGTTTACTCTTGATGCAAGAGACCTATCAGGGACAGAGTATTGAAGCTGCAAGTACCATCCAAAAGAGCTTTGTGACGAATCTAAAAAGAAAAGATCGCACGGTAAAGCAAGCTGGTTTTTTGGTTTTACGGGAAACCTATATGCCTAGTGTTTTAGTAGAAGTAGGTTTCTTAACCAACAAAAAAGAAGGACAGTACCTCAACTCAAAAAAGGGACAACAAGAAATGGCCAATACCATCTCAAGAGCCATTTTAAATTATAAAAATCTATTAGCGGCCTCTGTCTCTTCTGGAGAAGTGCTGGACACTAGTGCTGCCGAAAGTGTAGCAACTCCGCTAGTTGAAAACAAAGAAGCTACAGCAACGATTGTAAAAGACGAGACTCAAGGAGTCGTCTTTAAAGTGCAAATTGCAGCCAGTTCAAAGATGTTAGCCTTGACTAAAGCTAACTTCAAGGGTTTAAAAGAGCTAAGCCGTCAAAAAAGTGGCAACTTATACCGTTATTTTTACGGAGAAGTAAAGCAATACAAAGCTGCAGAACGTTTAAAAGAAAAAGCGATAAAAGCAGGATATGAGCACGCATTTTTAGTCGCCTTTAAAGATGGGGTGAAAATCAATATTTCTGACGCAATCTCACCTAAATAATTAAGGCTAAAAGAGAAATATTGCTTAGTTTTGAATCAACCTAAACGCTACGCATTGAAGCTATCAAATGAAATTAAAGCCGCACTGATCATCTTTGGCGGTATTTTCCTATTCCTAATTGGATTCAACTTTTTAAATGGTACTTCTCTGTTTAAAAGCGAAAACACGCATTTTGCCGTTTATGAGAATGTAGAAGGCTTGCAAATTGGGACAAAAGTGACCATTAATGGATTGGCCGTAGGAAAGGTAGCAAGCATTGACTTCCTCCCTAATTCAGCAAAAATATTAGTTTCCTTCACCTTGCGAAACGATGTCTCCTTTTCAAAAAATAGCGCTGCAGAATTATACGAGGCCGGTTTAATCGGTGGGAAATCGATCGCCATTATTCCAGTATATGACAATGCCGCTAAATTAAAAGATGGCGATACCCTTAGAGCGACAATTAAACCTGGCCTTACAGATGTAGTTAACCAACAAATTGCTCCTCTTCAGCAAAAATTAGAAAGCGTTTTAGCCAATGCAGATTCCCTCTTTATCGGGATTAATGAAGTGCTCAATAAAGACGGAAGAAATAACTTATCAGCTACTTTAGTAGAGTTATCTGGAACAGTAAAGAACATCAATGCTGTTGCTGCTTCTTTAGATAATTTATTGACGAAGCAAAAAGGAAACCTCAATACAACCCTTGATAATGTTGCCGCTATAAGCAAGAATGTCAATCAATTGTCTGACTCTTTAGCGCAGTCTAATATCAAACAAAGCATTCAATCTTTTGAAACTACCCTTGACCGACTCAATGTTTTATTATTCGACTTAGAGCAAGGTAATGGTTCAATGGGGAAGCTTTTAAAAGACGAAAAGCTCTACAACAACATTGAAGCCAGTACTAAAGAAATTGAACTATTAATTAAAGACCTTAAAGAACATCCAAAGCGCTATGTTCACTTTTCACTATTTGGGAAGAAAGAGGAACCTTATCAAGATCAAAAGAACGAATAAATGCTAGTAGATTTTTTACCTAATATTATTTTCACGCTATTACTAATTACTGCCGGTGGCTTTTTCGCAAAGAATGTTGGGAGAATTAAGCGAAATATTTATTTAGGAAAATCGATCGACAGAACAGATCGTGCTAAGGAGCGCTGGGGGAATATGGCCCGTATCGCTTTAGGGCAATCTAAAATGGTTAAAAGACCCATCGCAGGGATTCTTCACGTGGTCGTCTATATAGGGTTTATTTTAATCAATATCGAATTGTTAGAGATTGTGGTCGACGGTATCGCGGGAACACATAGGATATTCGCCCCTTTCTTAGGCGGATTTTACAACGTCCTTATTGCCAGTTTTGAAGTTTGTGCTGCTTTGGTACTCATCGCCGTGATCATTTTTTGGTGTAGAAGAAATGTGATACGAATTCAACGCTTTTGGAAAGATGAGATGAAAGGCTGGCCAAAGTTAGATGCCGATTTAATCTTGTATTTCGAGGTGGTTTTAATGGGCCTATTTTTAACCATGAATGGCGCAGATTTAGCCATCCAAACCAATTATACCCCACATTATGTGCAAGCAGGATCCTTTCCTGTAAGTCAATTCATCCTTCCATTATTCGATGGGATTGAATTGTCCTCGCTTATTCTTATTGAAAGAACAGCCTGGTGGATGCATATCATTGGAATCTTTTGTTTTTTGAATTATTTATATTACTCAAAGCACTTACATATATTATTAGCTTTCCCAAATACTTTTTTCGCGGACTTACGTCCAAAGGGACAATTTAATAACAATGCTAATGTCACTGCAGAAGTTCAGCTAATGATGGACCCTAGTGCTGACCCTTACGCTGCCACAGATGACAGTGCCGAAGTTGAAAAGTTTGGGGCATCAGATGTGATGGATTTAAACCAAGTCCAATTGTTAAACGCTTACACCTGTACAGAGTGTGGACGTTGTACCAGCGAGTGTCCTGCTAATCAAACAGGAAAAAAATTGTCTCCTCGAAAAATAATGATGGATACAAGAGATCGTTTGACAGAAGTAGGGGATAACATAGAGAAGAACAAAGGACAATTTGTCGATGACGGAAAACAATTACTAGGCGATTATATCACAAACGAAGAACTATGGGCCTGTACCTCTTGTAATGCTTGCGTAGAAGCTTGCCCAGTTGATATCGATCCACTTTCGATCATCATGGAGATGAGACAATATCTGGTGATGGAAGAATCTGCTGCTCCCACAGATTTAAACAATATGATGAGCAATATTGAAAACAACGGGGCACCATGGCCTTTTAATCAACAAGACAGAGCCAATTGGGCACAAGAATTATAAACCACAACACCACTAATTATGCACAAAGAAGAAGCTGAAAGCTATTTACACAAAAAAGTTGAAGACGGAGAAGAAGTAAGCCCGGTATTGCCAGAGGGGATTAAAAATTACCTCATTGATATCGATGGAACCATCTGTGATGATATTCCTAACGAAGAGCCAGAGCGTATGGCCACTGCTGAACTTTATCCAGATGCTTTAGCAACTCTTAACGGTTGGTATGATCAAGGCCACTTGATCTGTTTCTTTACTTCCCGTGTTGAAAGTCATAGAGACGTTACAGAAACTTGGTTAAAAGAAAATGGATTCAAATACCACAGTCTTTTAATGGGGAAACCACGTGGTGGAAACTATCACTGGATTGATAACCACTTAGTAAAAGCGACTCGCTACAACGGTAAGTTCACCGACTTAGTTGAAAAAGATGTAACCATCGAAGTGTTTGACGATGGACAACACGACTAAATATATATGCTATGATTAAAGTATCAACACTGGCAGAATGTATGGCAGAAGGGCGAAGCCCCGAAATTCTTTTTTGGGTCGGCTGCGCCGGAAGTTTTGACGAAAGAGCCAAAAAAATCACTAAGGCATTTGTGAAAATATTGCACAATGCCGGAGTCGATTTTGCCGTTCTGGGCGCCGAAGAAAGCTGTAGTGGTGATCCTGCAAAGCGATCTGGGAATGAATTTTTATTTCAAATGCAAGCCATGACGAACATTGAAGTCATGAATGCTTATGAAGTAAAGAAAATCGTTACCACCTGTCCGCATTGTTTTAATACTTTAAAGAATGAATATCCAGAACTGGGTGGGAAGTACGAAGTGATTCATCACACCCAGCTTTTAAGAGATTTACTTGAAGATGGACGCATGACCATCGCCCAGGGAACTTTTAAAGGAAAAAGAATTACCTATCACGATCCCTGTTATCTTGGACGCGCGAACAATATCTATGAAGCGCCGCGCGAACTCATTCAAAAACTAGATGCAGAACTCGTCGAGATGAAAAGCTGTAAATCTAGAGGCTTGTGTTGTGG
>CBFHRA010000032.1:0-13236 GCA_965658115.1 Candidatus Arcticimaribacter sp.
CAAACATGTGAAAAAGCTAGGAAAAGCTATTCCTTTTCCTTCCAGATAGCATAGAGGGCATTCAAGTCATAATCGATGGCGGCGGGCTGCTCGATCAAATATTGATCTGCAAAAGCGCGCTGTAAGATGTCTTCGATTAGATAGTCTTCTAAAATCTCTTCTGGATTGTATTGGTCTTTTAAAGAAAGGCTAAATAAAGAAGCAGTCGTTTGGTAGACAAAGGCTTTCCATCCCGTGCGCAATTCTTTAACCAGATCAAAGGTGGTGGATCCCGTTTGTCGATGGACCAATTTGATTAATATACGCCCTTGAGATTTAGACAACTTCTTGAGCTCTTCTTCAAATTCTTCGTAAATAAATTTCTCTAAACGCTTTAAGTATTTCTTCCTTCCTCTTTTAGACTCTATTTCATTTAAGCGATCATTGAGAACCGTTAATCGATCTGCAGCGAGTTTAGCATAAGGATATACCCTAAAAACCCTTCTTCTTAATAATACATAACGCTTGAGTTCTTCTCTGGTCTTAAAACGCAGGGGCTGAAAAACCACGACCTCTTTTAAGGTAATCCCGTATTGTGGAATACTATCTCCTTCTATCAATAAAAGTGTTCCCTCTTCGGTTTGCTGGGCATAAGCAGTTGAAAGAAGGAATAAAAAGAACAGAAAAAAGGTGTTTTTTTTCATGTGCCAAAGTTAAAAAGATAAACCGATTTTTGCCGTTCATAATTGGATAGATAATGTTAAATTAGCCCTTATAATAAAAATGACTATGCAGGTACTTAATGACAAATCAATTGAATTTTTAGAAGAATATCTCAACAATGCCGCCCCGACAGGCTATGAATCTAGTGGGCAGAAAATATGGATGGATTACCTTCGTCCTTATGTGGATACCTTTATTACAGACACCTATGGAACAGCGGTAGGAGTGATTAATCCAGACGCTCCTTTTAAGGTAGTGATTGAAGGACACTCTGACGAGATTTCGTGGTATGTTAATTATATTAGTGATGACGGATTAATTTATGTAATCCGCAATGGCGGAAGTGACCACCAGATCGCTCCTTCTAAATGGGTGAATATTCACACTAAGAAAGGGATTGTAAAAGGTGTCTTTGGCTGGCCAGCCATCCATACTAGAAAATCTGGGAAAGAAGAAACCCCTAAACTCGACAATATCTTTATTGATGTAGGCGCAAAAGATAAAAAGGGAGTAGAAGATTTGGGCGTTCATGTGGGTTGTGTGATTACTTATCCTGATCAATTTCACATTCTTAACGAAAACAAATTTGTATGTCGTGCCATTGACAACCGCGCCGGTGGATTTATGATTGCTGAAGTCGCGCGTTTGCTAAAAGAGAACAAAAAGGAATTACCCTTTGGTCTGTATATTACCAACTCTGTCCAAGAGGAAGTAGGTTTACGCGGAGCGGAAATGATTACCCAAACGATCCAGCCTGATCTTGCGATCGTGACAGATGTTTGCCACGACACCACCACGCCCATGATCAATAAAAAAGAACAGGGACATACAAAGATCGGGGACGGTCCAGTGGTTTCTTACGCACCAGCGGTGCATAATAAGCTTCGCGAAAGGATACTCGACACAGCAGAAGCGAAAGAAATTCCTTTTCAACGTTTAGCGTCTTCTCGCTTTACTGGGACAGATACAGATGCCTTTGCCTATAGTAATGGCGGAGTTGCTTCTGCCTTGATTTCGCTCCCCTTGCGTTATATGCATACCACAGTAGAAATGGTGCAAAAGGAGGATGTTGAAAATGTGATTCGTTTGATTTATGAAACGCTTTTAACCATTAAACCAGAGGATTCGTTTAGTTATTTTGACTAAATACAACTTTATAAAAAGGAAAAGCCTGAAGGAGACTTCAGGCTTTTTTTTGATCTTAATGATACAGTCATTTCGACTTTGCTCAATGACCGCTTTGAGACACTGAGCTTAAGAATAATCCCCCTTTGAACTTCACGTAATAGGCGTAAAAAAAAGGGAGTGATTTCGACTTACCTGAAGTTTACTTTAGCACTTATTAAGCTTAAGTCGTATTCCTTAAGCGTATTTAGCGATCAAAGCCTTATTAATGTTTTTTACCGCAGCTGGACCTTCGTAAACAAAGCCAGTATAAAGTTGTACTAAGGCAGCTCCCGCTTCGAGTTTTTCGATGGCATCTTGAGGTTTATGAACCCCTCCTACTCCAATGATAGGGAAGGCATTGTTGCTTTTTTCAACTAAAAAGCGAATGACCTCTGTACTGCGTTGTGTTAAGGGTCTCCCGCTTAAACCACCCATTTCTTCTTTATCAGCAGATTGTAGGCCTTCTCTACTTAAGGTAGTGTTGGTGGCGATTACTCCGTCGATTTTAACACTAGTCACAATCTCGATAATGTCGAGTAATTGATCGTCGCTCAGGTCTGGTGCGATTTTAAGCAATATGGGCTTTGGCTTGTCCTTTTGATCATTCAAATCTTTTAAAGTAGAGAGCAAATGGGTTAACGGCTTTTTGTCTTGGAGGGCTCTTAGGTTAGGTGTATTAGGGGAACTCACGTTGACCACAAAATAATCAACATGATCAAAGAGGGCTTCAAAACAGTAGATATAATCGTTGACGGCTTCTTCGTTAGGGGTGACTTTATTCTTCCCGATATTTCCACCAATGAGGACGTTAGTATTTTTCTTTAATCGCTTTACTGCATCATCGACGCCTTCGTTATTAAAGCCCATACGGTTGATGATGGCTTCGTCTTCTTTAAGGCGAAACAATCTTTTCTTGGGGTTTCCTGCTTGTCCTTTTGGCGTTAACGTACCAATTTCAATAAAGCCAAAGCCAAAGTTAGACAGCTGCTTGTACAAAACAGCGTTCTTGTCAAAACCCGCCGCAAGACCTACTGGATTGGGAAATTTCAAGCCAAAGACTTCACGTTCTAAACTGGGATGCTTGACTTGATATAAGCTTCTTATTATTACAGAGACTCCTGGAATAGCAGAGAGTAGCTTGATCATAAAGAAGGAGAAGTAGTGAACTTTTTCCGGATCAAAGAGAAATAAGAGGGGCTTAATAAGTCTATGGTACATCGAATTGTTTTTGCAAAAATAAAAAAACCAACCCGCAAGTGGGTTGGTTTTAAAAAGTTTTAGAATCAAAAGGGATTACTTTTTTTCTTTCGGATTAAGTTTTGCACTTAATTCAAGAGAAATAGCGGTTCGCTCCATTTTGATTTTTCCAGCCAATGTTTCGACCACACAGGTGGCGTCTTTATCATTCAACTCTGCAATTTTACCATGCATTCCACTTTTAGTGATTACGCGGTCGCCTTTCTTTAAGGCACTCATAAAATTGCGTTCTTTTTTTTGTCTACGCTGTTGTGGTAGGATGATGAAAAACACAAACACCACTAACATTAAGAGTAAAAAGGGTAGTTGATCCATTGATTAGTTTTGTAAACGCGCTGCAGCAGCTGCTTCACGTTGTTGTTGTCTTACTGGGTCTGCTTGAACCATTGCTTTAATACGGATTGTCTCACGACCAGAATCTGTATTTGCAGAAATTGTTACTGTCTTTTGCTGTAAGTTAGGCTTGTTGCTTGAGTCAAAGCTTACGCGAATTTGTCCAGTTGCACCTGGCGCAATTGCAGTGTTCTTTGGATACTCAGGTACAGTACAACCACAGCTACCACGAGCATCAGAAATCACTAAGTCAGATTTTCCAGTGTTTGTAAAGGTAAAAAGTGTTTCAACGCGTTGTCCTTCTTGAATCGTTCCAAAGTCGTGAATCGTTTTGTCAAACGTCATTACTGGTGCGTTAGAAACTGCCTTAGCAGAAGAAGCTTCTACTGCAGATGCAGCGGCTTCTTTTTTCTCAGTGTTTCCTCCACATGCCGTAAATGTAAGTGCAATTGCAGAGAGCGATAAAATGAAATATTTTTTCATGGTATTAATTAAATTTTTTTCCAAGCCAAATATAGCAAAAATTATTCCAATAAGCCTCGCCCTTGTTTCTTGAGACGATCGTCTTTTATATACTCTTTAACTAAACTATCTAAAACCCCATTAATGAATTGATTGCTCTTTGGGGTAGAGTATTCTTTCGCTAATTCTAAGTATTCGTTTAGGGTTACTTTTGGCGGGATATCTGGAAAATAAATCAACTCTGCGATCGCTATTTTGATTAACAGTCCGTCTAGTGTTGCGATGCGATCTTTATCCCAATTAGGGGTTTTCCCTTCAAATTCTTTTTGTAGGTTCTCTTCATTTGCAATGACTTTTTCATAGAGGGATTTCCCAAAATTGATGTCCTCTACCCGCTCGGCTAAATCTGGAAAAGCGAGGGAAGACATATCTTCTTCGCGTAACTTTCGCAATTGCTTTAAAATAAAAGTATTTACAACGGGTAAATCATCTACCCACTGTATGTTTAAATCTTCAATATAACGATACAGAGGTTCATCTGGAGCGATGACCTCTTTGAAAAGTTTTACTATAAATTTTTGTTGCTCTTTAAAGCTGGGCGCATCTGTTTCTATGTACGCTTGATAATACTCACTTTTAACAATGGTTTCAAATAGTTGGCGCACATAATCAAATTCTAAATCCCAAGTATTGAGTTTGTGCTGCTCTATTTTTTTAGCTAAAAAAGGGTGTTTTGCGATAAGGGCTAAAGGAGCTAAGCTGACAATTTTTGCGTAATTCTCATTGAGAGGGGCATCGCCTCTGCGCTGCTTATTTTGAATTTTATCTTGTTCTGAAGCATATTCCCATAAAGCTTTAAAGAGATAGAGCAGTGTAGTGTGTAATAATAACATATCCTGACAACTCTTAGCTATAGCATTTGTTCCTTCTTTTAAAGAGAGGAGGTTCCCGTTGTATTGAGCATAAACGGCTTGCATTACTTTTACGCGAATTTGGCGTCGTGTTAACATCTTCAAAGAACTTTAAGGCACAAAAATAATGGTTTATACGGGAAAAAACAGTTTTATTTTTTTCTTTTCTAAAGAGTTTTCCCTTATTCAAATGTTTACCTTTGGGGCGCAATTATGAAGGAACTACAATACCTTAACAAATACCTATATACCTATCGATATAAATTACTTATCGGGGTTTTTATTACCATTATTGCTAGGATTTTTTCTTTGTTTACCCCTCGTTTAGTAGGTAATTCAATGACAGCAATAGAGCAGTATCTAAATCAATCGGATCAAGATAGTAGTCAATTAGGACGAATTCTACTCTTTAATATAGCCGTGATTATTTCTGCTTCGCTGGTGTCTGGTTTCTTTACTTTTTTAATGCGTCAAACGATTATTAATGTTTCCCGCTTTATCGAATACGATCTTAAAAATGAAGTCTATCAACACTACCAAGTACTCTGCAGCACCTTCTACAAAAAGAATAGAACAGGAGATTTAATGAGTCGTATTAGCGAAGATGTGAGTAAGGTGAGAATGTATTTTGGCCCCGCCTTAATGTACAGCATCAACACCATTGCACTTTTTGTGATTGTGATAAGCTATATGGTGAGTATCGCTCCTACCCTTACCCTTTACACACTTTTACCGCTACCAGTTTTATCAATCACCATTTATAAATTAAGTAGAGCAATCAATATTCGCAGTACTGCGGTTCAAGAAACACTCGCAAAATTATCCACTTTTACCCAAGAAGCATTTAGCGGAATTGGCGTGATAAAATCTTACAATCTTCAACCTTCGATTGAAGATAATTTTGCAACACTTGCTTTAGAAAGTAAGAATCAAAATGTCGCTTTGGCTAAAATTCAAGCGTGGTTTTTCCCATTGATGATCTTATTAATTGGATTTAGCAACCTACTGGTCATTTATGTAGGCGGGAAACAGTATATCGCTGGGGAAATTGAAATCGGGGTTTTGGCCGAGTTTATCATCTATGTCACCATGCTAACCTGGCCCGTAGCAACTGTGGGATGGGTAACCTCTATAGTACAACAAGCAGAGGCTTCACAAAAACGCATCAATGCTTTTTTACAGCAAAAACCTACCATAGAAAACGGATTTTCTGCTAAAAAAATCACAAGAGCAAAGCTCAGTTTTGAAAAAGTCTCCTTTACTTATCCAGATACTGGGATAAAAGCCTTAAAAGATATTTCTTTTGAGCTAAAAGAAGGGGAAACATTAGGTATTGTAGGGAAAACCGGAGCAGGTAAATCTACCTTATTAGAATTGATCGCTAGATTATATGATCCCACCGAAGGGAAAGTTGTTATTGATGAACAAAATGCTAATGCCTACTCCTTAAACAATTTAAGAGAAGTAATCGGCTATGTCCCCCAAAATCCATTCTTATTTTCAGAAAGTATTGAAGAAAATATTCGTTTTGGCAAAAATGATGCTTCCTATGAAGAAATTGTTGAAGCAGCAAAAAATGCCGCAGTACACAATAACATAATAGACTTTAAACATCAGTATAAAACCCTATTAGGAGAAAGAGGCGTTACCTTATCTGGAGGACAAATCCAAAGGATCTCAATCGCCAGAGCCTTGATCAAAGACCCCATGATTCTTTTGTTTGATGACTGCCTATCTGCTGTTGACGCTGATACTGAAGAGAAAATCCTGGCACATCTCAATCGCATTAGTCAAGACAAAACGACTTGTATTGTAAGTCATCGCGTATCTTCTGTTAAGAACGCCGATAAAATAATTGTCCTTGAAGATGGTAAAATAATACAACAAGGAATTCACAATGAATTACTCAAAATTGATGGGCATTATCGCGAATTAGCAGAAAAACAAAGTGCACAAATTACCTAAGAATTTGTTTTGTTTAATTTTTTTTAGCAATTTTACTTAGAATTGACTATTATAGGTGAACAAAATCACTATTACTAGAACCTAATTGAACTAAAATGGATTCACCTCAAGAGGAAATAAACTCAAAAGTACTTCGGGCTGGAAGACGAACTTACTTTTTTGACGTAAGGGAAACAAAAGCAAGCGACTACTATCTTACCATCACAGAGAGTAAGAAGTTTACGAATGACGACGGAAGTTATTATTACAAAAAACACAAAATCTATCTCTACAAAGAAGACTTTAGCGAGTTTAAAGAAATCTTAGGAGAAATGATGGATTACATCATTAAAGAACGTGGCAACGAAGTCATTAGTGAAAGACACCAAAAAAATTATTCTGCAGAGGGTAAAAACGGCTACGCCACTTCTGATATCCCAGAAAAATTCACTGATCTAGACTTCGAAGATATTTAGATCAACATTAAAATAAAAGTTTAACCGTTTCTCAATGAAACGGTTTTTTTTTACATTGGATTTTGAAAAACAAATTCATGAAAAAAATAGCGACCCTTTTAGTTTTGCTTTTAAGCATCTATGCTACAAATGCACAAACCCAAATAGATTACTATCTACCCAGTAATCAAAATTATAATCCTAACATTCCTACCCCAACAGAGGTCTTAGGACATGAAGTAGGGAAATGGCATGTAAGCCATGACAAACTATCTGAATATATGCGAACACTCGCAGCTGCTTCAGATAGAATACAAATTGAAAATAGAGGAAAAACCTATGAAGATCGTCCACTATTTTTATTAACCATAACAAGTGAAAACAATCATAAAAAGCTCGATCAAATTAAAGCAGACCACATCGCTTTAACAGAACCTGGAGGAGAGAATTTAGATACCTCAACCATGCCAGCAGTTGTCTATCAAGGCTTCTCGATTCATGGGAACGAACCCAGTGGAGCAAATGCAGGCCTACTTGTTGCTTATCATCTTGCGGCCTCACAAAGCGATGAAGTTGCTCAGCTTTTAGAAAATACGGTTATCTTATTTGACCCCAGCTTTAATCCAGATGGTTTGCAGCGCTTTTCACAATGGGCAAATACCCATAAAGCACAAAACATCACCCCAGACAGCAACGATAGAGAATATACAGAAGCATGGCCTAGAGGAAGAACAAACCACTACTGGTTTGACATGAATAGAGACTGGCTACCGGTTCAATTAAACGAATCAAAAGCCCGTATCGCTAGTTTTATCGATTGGTTGCCTAATGTCTTAACCGACCATCACGAAATGGGAACAAACGAAACCTTTTTCTTTCAACCTGGGATTCAATCCAGAGTCAATCCTTTAACTCCCAAGAAAAACCAGGAGTTGACCATGGCCATTGGAAAGTTTCATGAAAAGGCACTGAACAAAATCGGTTCATTGTATTATACAGAAGAGGACTATGACGATTTCTATTACGGAAAAGGCTCGACCTATCCAGATGTCAATGGTTCTATTGGGATTTTATTTGAACAAGCCAGTTCAAGAGGCCACGCACAAGAATCCGCTAATGGTTTACTCACTTTTCCATTTACCATTCGCAATCAATTTACGGCTGCCCTTTCTACCCTAGAAGCGGCTAATGAATTGAGAAAAGACCTTTTAGACTATCAACGGGATTTCTATAATAATGCCCGCGCAGAAGGACTCAAAAACAGAGAAAAGGCGATTGTGTTTGGAAACCAAAAAGACGCCTCTAGCAGTTATCGTTTAGCAGAGGTATTAATGAGACACGACATTAAAGTTCATCGCTTAAATAAAAACCTGCAAAAAGACGGAAAACAATTTCCTCAAGAAAACAGTTTTATTGTTCCGCTAACGCAAAAGAAACAACGCCTTGT
Organism: Candidatus Arcticimaribacter sp.; assembly: GCA_965658115.1. Lineage (GTDB taxonomy): Bacteria > Bacteroidota > Bacteroidia > Flavobacteriales > Flavobacteriaceae > Arcticimaribacter. Next base: position 8,679 of record CBFHRA010000032.1, read on the forward strand.
GCAAGCCATATTTAGCGAACAAACAGCCTTTAAAGACAGTTTATTTTATGATGTTTCTGCTTGGACACTTTCTCATGCCTTTGATGTTAATATGACCAAAGTTAGAGACCTCAACACTGCTGGTGAACAATTGACCCAGATAGAACGCCCAAGAGTTAAAAATATAGAACAGGCAGCTTATGCTTATCTATTTGAAGGACATGGCTATCTTACTCCAAAAGCGATTTATCAGCTGTTAGATGCAGGTGTGCGCGTTAAATTGGGAATGCAACCCTTCTCTTTAGAAGGGCGTTCTTATGATTATGGGAGTATCATGGTCCCAGTAGCTAATCAGGCTGTCTCAGAAAAAGAATTGTATGCGCTAATGCAAGAAGTAGCTACAGCAGCAGAAATCAATATCCATAGCGTTAGCACAGGTTTAACCCGTGGAATCGATTTGGGTTCAAGAAACTTTGAAACCATCAAAAAGCCTAAGGTCGCTTTATTGGTTGGTGATGGTGTGCGAAGTTATGATGCTGGTGAAATCTGGTATTTAATGGACACACAATACGATATGCCCGTCACTAAGCTGGATGTTAAATCAATCAAATACCGGGATATAAGCAAATATACTCATATCGTGTTACCCAGTTATAACGGTAGCTTATTGAATGATGCCAAAGAAAAATTATCCGACTGGATTAAAAATGGCGGATATTTAATCGCCTACCGCGATGCGGTGAAATGGGCAAACAAACAAGAGTTAATCAAAGAAGAATTTAGAGAAAAAGAACTCGTCGCAGAAGATGTATCTTTTGTCAATCAAGGAAAGTTCAAGGGAGCTCAAGCCATAGGTGGCGCAATATTCAACAGCCGTATTGATCGCTCTCACCCGATTAACTTTGGCATCGAAGATGACTACCTAGCCCTCTTTAGAAATTCAAAAATCTTTATGGAGCCAGAAGAAAACAGCTATGACAACCCTATTCAGTACACCCAGGATCCACTTTTAAGTGGTTATATTTCAGAGGAACAATTAGAATTACTCAAAGGTGCTGTTCCTTTTAAGGTCAAATCAAAAGGGAGAGGTTCTATTCTATTAATGACAGACAACACGAACTTTAGAGCCTTCTGGCTAGGAACACAACAATTGTATGCCAACATGCTCTTTTATGCGGATTTCATGTAATTAACGAACAATTTGTCCATTTTCCACAGCCGCCTTTGGAGAGAGAAGAAAAACATCATTGCCTTGTGTTGCTCCCAGCACAAGGCATTGACTATTAAAATCGGCAATTTTCTTTACTGGAAAATTCACCACAGCCACCACTTGGCGACCTAACATTTCTGTAATTGAATAACGCGTTGTTATTTGAGCAGACGATTTTAAGACCCCAAGGGGGCCAAAATCAATCGTAAGCTGGTAGGCTGGTTTTCTTGCCTTTGGAAAGGTATCCACTTGCACTACTGTCCCTACGCGAAAATCTACTTGCTCAAAATTATCAAACTCAATCAATTACTTATTTTTTAAAGAATATATCATCTAAAATCCATGCAGGACCGATGAGTAAAAATTTTAAATCATCAAAAAAAGAAGGTTTTGCCCCTTCTAATTTATGGCCATAAAACTGCCCTAGCCACGCAGCTACAAAAATACCTAAAGCCGCTTGCCATAAGGGCATTACAGTAGCAATTTGAGCATTCCCAAAAATGCATAAACTCAAAAAGGCTAAAATCAGAACACCCATTTTAACAGAAAGTCTCAAATAGAAAAACATAATAGGAATCAAGGTTACCACCGCCCAGTTAGCGATCGCATCAGATTGAATACCTGTAATGTCGATTAATAAACCATTAGGGATAGACATAAATAAGCCTACCACAGAAAATACAATTAGCGGAACACAAACAAAGTGGATCGCTTTATTGGTTTTGTTTTGATGGCTTACTGCATAAGCATCTAGCCAATCTTGCATAGTTTTCATAAGTCAAATGTATATTTACTTTCAAATTACATAATTTTAAGGAATAAAAAAAAATATGGCTCTCGTTGAATCAAATATGCTCCCGCTGGGGACAATTGCTCCAGACTTTTCTTTACCTAATGTGGTCGATAATTCCATCAAATCCCTCCAGCAATTAAAAGGAGAAAATGGCAGCATCGTAGTCTTTAGTTGTAATCATTGCCCCTATGTCATCCATTTATTAGATGCTTTTGTGGCATTCGCCAAAGAAAATAAAGGCAAGGGCATTGAAACAATCGTCATTTCAAGTAATGATGTCGAAAATTACCCAGCAGACCACCCAGATTTAATGCGAGAACTTGCCCTAGAGAAGAACTTTTCTTTTCCCTATTTATATGACGAGAGTCAAGCAGTGGCAAAAGCCTATGATGCAGCTTGTACCCCAGACTTTTATCTACTCAATGCAAAAAACAAATTGGTCTACCGCGGTAGATTTGACGCGTCTAGGCCTGGAAATAACACTCCCATTACAGGAGAAGATCTTCAAAATGCCGTAGATAACTTATTAAAAAAAGACCCCATACTAGAAAAACAATATCCTAGCATGGGGTGTAATATAAAATGGAAAGCAGGAAATGAACCTGCTGGCTTTTTTATTTAAAGTCGACTAATTCTACTTCAAATTTTAAAGTCGCATTAGGAGGAATAACGCCACCTGCTCCAGCTGCACCATATGCAAGGTCAGAAGGAATGATTAAGGTCGCTTTAGCTCCTTTATTTAAAAGGGCAATCCCTTCATCCCAACCGGGGATTACTTGTCCTACTCCTAAACTAAATTCAATGGGTTGATTGCGTTTAAAGGAAGAATCAAAAACAGTCCCATCAAGTAACTCTCCTTTATAGTGTACTTTTACACTGTTCCCCTTTGCAGGTTGATCTCCTTCTCCTGCCTTATCAATATGGTAAAATAAACCGCTCTCTGTTTGATCAAAGCCTTTTGTAATACCCGCTAGTGCTTCTGCTTGAGCTGCTTTTGCAGCTTCAATCTTAGCGATCTTATCTGCTTCAAAAGCTGCAAAGGCGTTAGTAGCGTTAAAAGCTTTGGCAGCATCACCCACACGAATAATTTCTAATGCGTCTACTTTATCTCCTTGGGCAATACTATCGACAACATCTTGCCCTTCGATCACATGACCAAAAACAGTGTGCTTATCATCTAACCATGGTGTTGCTAGGTGAGTGATAAAAAACTGACTTCCGTTTGTTCCAGGACCAGCGTTAGCCATTGAAAGTACACCGGGTTTATCGTGACGCAGTTCTGGGTGAAATTCGTCGTCAAACTGATAGCCTGGACCACCCATACCAGATCCTTGTGGACATCCACCTTGAATCATAAAGTCTGGAATTACACGGTGAAAATTAAGCCCGTTATAATAAGGCTCACCTGCAGGCTTTTCGTTGTTTTCTTTACTTCCTTCTGCTAGACCTACAAAGTTCGCCACCGTTCCTGGCGTCTTGTCATAGCTTAGTGATAATAGTATTTCTCCCTTTGGAGTGCTAAATTTAGCATATAGTCCGTCTTGCATAGTACGTGTTTTTAGACGGCAAATATAGGGGAATAAGGTGGAATTAATTCGCTACCTCATTAGTGAATTTAATGCGATAGAGTCTAATCTCTTCTTCGTCATACTCTCCCTCGAACTCTTCAATAGCCTCAGCGATGGTATCATTTTCTGCTTCCATAAAATATTCGTGCAGTTCTTCTTGCTGATCTTCGTCTAAGATTTCATCGATCCAATAATTGATATTCAATTTTGTTCCTGCAAAAACAATGGTTTCCATTTCATGGATAAACTCAGTCATATTCATACCTTTTGCAGAGGCGATATCTTCAAGAGGTAGTTTTCGATCGACACTTTGGATCATATACAACTTTAATCCAGAGTTTGCCCCGGTACTTTTGACCACTAAATCATCTGGGCGAGCGATATTATTATCCTCCACATATTTTTTGATTAGATCAATAAAAATAGGACCGTATTTTCTAGCCTTTCCTTCTCCTACTCCATGGATGTTGATCATTTCTTCGACAGTAATAGGATACTTCAACGTCATGTCATTGATAGAGTTTTCTTGAAAAACAGTGTAGGGCGGCACTTCGTTTTTATCCGCAACTTGCTTGCGCAATTTTACCAATAAATTTTTCAAGGGCAGATCATTAATAGTATCTCTCACTCCAGTAAAAGCAGGTTTTGCTTTCTCTGTATAGGCATGGTCTTCTGTCATTAAAAACGATACGGGCTTTGCTTGAAAAGCAACTCCTTCCGCTGTTCTTTTAATCACGCCATAGGTTTCAATGTCTTTCTTTAAATATCCAGCGACATTTGCCTGCCGAATAAGCGCCATCCAATAAGGTTCATTTTTATGCTTTCCTTGACCAAAGATGGGTAACTGTGCAGTATTGTGACTATTGATAATAGCGTTTTGTTGTCCTATTAAAGTTTTAACAAGCTCGCGGGCTTTAAACTGCTCTCTTGTTTGCTCTATTGTTGTGAGTAATAATTGTAACTCTTCTTTTGCTTCCACTTTAGTTTTGGGATAACGCACATTGTCAT
>CBFHRA010000033.1:0-7345 GCA_965658115.1 Candidatus Arcticimaribacter sp.
AATGAGGCGTTGCTGCGATATATTGCGCCGCAGCAGCTGTCTCGTCTTCTTTCATACTGAAAGCAACAGACAAGTCAAGTTTTTTCATGCCTTCGGCGAAAGCTTCGCCTTCTGGAAGGCTATATACTGGGTTAATTCCCACAGTAATTAATCCTCCTAAGGTTCCAGCGATAACTGCATCGATAACGGGCTTAACTTCACTTCCGTTTTCTTGACGGGTTAAACGTGGACTGTTTGCGTCCATCACCACGCTACCTAATGCATTGTTAATGGCTAAAACAAGGGCTTGAGCGCCTTTATCTTGAATTCCACTTACTACTACCGCTTTCTCTCCAGCAGCTTTTAAAGCAGCTACAGCAGCATCTACTTTTGCTTGATGCGCTTGGCTTAAAGATCCATTTACTGTAGTTCCAGTGATCGCAGCATATAAGTGTGCTAAAATATTTTTTTGCGCTGAAGGAGTAGCTGGCACTCTAAAATCTGCCGCAGCTCCACTCAAGGTCATGTTTGCTTCAAACTGGAAGTGTTTTGACATTGTGGCTTTCCCGTGGTCTTTTGAAGGAACACGTGTTTTAGAATAACCTGAGTCAAATCCTCCTCCTTGCCAGTCTCCTAAGAAATCTGCGCCAACAGATACAATGGCTCCAGCTTTACTAAAGTCATAATCTGCTAATGCGCGAACACCATAAGCTTCTTCAAAAGCGTCTACAGCATCTGCATAAGCAACGGTGTCAAAAGCAACGTGTTTTACGTTAGGATACTTTGCCGTAAAGTCAGCAATTAATTTTGCTGTTGTTGGACTTGCAAAAGTTTGGGTCAATAAAACCACCTCTTTGTTTGTAGCTGCAAGTGCGTTGAGCTTTGCGCCTACTTGAAGATGTAAATCTTCCCAGCTAATATCTGCGCCATTCCCTTTAGGTCCTTGTAAACGCTGAGTGTCATACATAGAAAGAACTGATGCATGTACACGAGCATTTGCTCCACCTAAAACAGGAGCATCTGGATTGTTCTCAACTTTAATCGGACGACCTTCTCTGGTTTTGATTAGGATGCTTCCAAAATCAAATCCATCTGCAATTGCAGTAGCATAGTAGTTAGCTACTCCAGGGCGAATTTGCTCTGGTTGCACTACATAAGGAACAGATTTAATTACTGGACCTTCACAGGCTGCTAATGAAGCTGCTGCTGTACTAAATCCAACATACTTTAAAAAGTCGCGACGTGAAGTACTACTATCTTCTAAAGCTTCTTTATCCTCTAAAAATTCGTTTACTGGAACATAGTCGGCAAATTCTTTTTGCTCTAGCTGATCAACCATAGGAGAATTCTCCTTAAGCTGTTCTGCATTTTTCCAATAGGTTTTATTTGCTGCCATAAGACATTCTTCTGTTTAAGCTCTTGTTAATAGTGACACTTACCACACTCTAGACCTCCCATTTGGGCGGCTGTGAGTTTTTCTACTCCGTATTTCTTCGAAAGTGCCTCGTGAATTTTAGTATAGTACTCGTTGTCTTTTACTTTCACATTTGTTTCTCTGTGACAGTTGATACACCATCCCATGGTTAAAGGAGAGTACTGATACATGATTTCCATTTCTTCTACCGGTCCGTGACAAGTTTGACATTCGATTTGACCTACTTGTACGTGTTGTGCGTGGTTGAAGTAAACAAAATCAGGTAAGTTGTGAATGCGCACCCATTTTACTGGTTCTGTTTTTCCAGTGTATTGCTGGTTCTCTTCGTCCCAACCTACAGCGGCATATAACTTCTTGATTTCTTTGGTATAGAATTCTTTGGTGTAACCATTCTCTAAATCTTCTTCCCCGTTGTATTCTGCGATATTCTTGTGACAGTTCATACAAACATTTAATGAAGGAATTCCAGAATGTTTAGACACTCTTGCAGAAGAGTGACAGTACTTACACTCAATCTGATTCGCACCAGCGTGAATTTTGTGAGAGTAGTGGATAGGTTGCACCGGCATATACCCTTGATCTACTCCTACCTGCATTAAATATCCATAAGCAAAGTAAGCACTCGACAATAACAAGAATACAACAGAAAGTAGTACTAAGAATTGATTTTGTGCAAAGGCTTGCCACAGTGGACGGCGTGCTGGTTTTTCTTTTACAGGGGCTAATTCAACTCCCTGTGCAGCGGCAATTTTCTGTAAGGTTCTGTTGACTAAGATCAACATAACAACTAAAATAGCAAATACAAGCGCAAGTGCGCCTAAAATGATATCATTTGAAAACGAATCCCCTGCGGGAGCTGCCGCTACTGCTGCACCTGCTGGTACTGCTGGAGCTGGCGGGGTGTAATCAGTATAAGCGATGATATTATCAATATCTGCATTTGACAGTTGTGGAAATGCTGTCATAGCAGTTTTGTTATACTCTTCCCAGATAGCTACAGCTTGTGCATCACCCTCTTTGATCATGGCTGCACTGTTTTTGATCCAGCTGTACAACCATTCTTTGTCATACTTCGCTGAAACCCCTTTCAAGGCGGGACCTACTGCTTTCTTGTTGAGTTTGTGACAGGCTGCGCAATTTGCATTGAACAATTTCTTTCCTGCGATTGGGTCGGCTTCCTGCGCACTAACAGTAAAGACAAATGACATGGCTAATACCATGAACAAATTCTTCACTCCTGCAACAGCACCAAGGTTACTCTTCCTCATGCGATAAATAAATATTAATGTAGATCATCAAATTGATGGGCTAAAATCCACCACAAAAGTAAGACATAGACCGCTTTCGGGAAAAGGTTCTTATTTGCATTTCGTTAATTTATAATCAGTCTAAATAATATGTTAATTCTGTTGAAGAATTTAAATTAAAGGCGAAATTCCATTTCTTTGTAATATGAATCAGCGTAGTATTTTAAAGACCATTACAGCAGGAATTTTTATTGTTTTAAGTTCAACAATAAGTGCTCAAGAAAAACAATCAAAAATTGAAACCTCAGCAGAGGTAAAAACCCTCATTGAACGTAAAATAGAGGTAAATAAAGCAATTTTTGACAGTCAATATTACGCCATACAATTATACTATGGCAACTATACTGCAGCCGAACGAATTCTAAATGAATTCACGGCAAATTTTGGTGGTTGGGAGACAGAATTGAGCTTTGAAACACCAAATTACAAAGTGCGTGTAGGCCGATTTAAAGACCTCAACATCGCTAATCAAAAGCTAGAAGAAATCAGAAAGGTTTACCCTTCTGCTTTCTTATTAGAACCTAATAATTTATAGGGTTTTCTTTACTGCTACTTCTTGGAAGAATTCTATTACATCTTCAATTTTGATGTCGTTGTAGTTCTTGATTTGTAAACCACAGTCATAGCCTTTTGCCACTTCCTTAACGTCGTCTTTGAAACGTTTTAAAGAAGATAAAGCTCCTGTATAAACTACAATTCCTTCGCGGATAATTCTAATCCCACAGTTGCGATAAATCTTCCCAGAAGTGACCATACAACCTGCAATGGTTCCTACTTTAGAAATCTTATAGGTTTCGCGAATCTCTGCTGTACCGGTTACTTCTTCTTTCATTTCTGGCGAAAGCATTCCTTCCATGGCGTCTTTAACATCGTTAATAGCGTCATAGATAATAGAATAAGAACGGATATCAATCTCTTCTTTTTCTGCGATTGCACGGGCATTCCCCATAGGACGAACATTAAATCCTAGAACAATGGCATCTGAAGCAGAGGCTAAAAGCACATCAGATTCAGTGATGGCACCCACGCCTTTGTGAATGATATTCACTTGTATTTCTTCTGTAGAAAGTTTCTGCAGGGAATCTGTTAATGCTTCAACAGATCCATCTACATCCCCTTTCAAAATAATGTTTAATTCCTGGAAGTCTCCTAAGGCAATACGTCGTCCAATCTCGTCTAAGGTAATATGACGTTGTGTACGCACATTTTGCTCTCTTAGAAGCTGTGTGCGTTTAGCGGCAATTTGCTTGGCCTCGCGTTCGTCTTCTAATACGTTAAAATTATCTCCTGCTTGCGGTGCTCCGTCTAGTCCTAAGATAGAGATAGGCGTAGATGGTGGCGCTTCTGATATATCATTTCCACGCTCGTCAAACATGGCTTTTACTTTTCCGCTGTGTTTACCCGCTAAGATGTAATCTCCAATTTTAAGCGTTCCTGTTTGAACAAGAATAGTAGAGACATAACCACGACCTTTATCAAGATAAGCCTCAACAACGGTTCCCTTAGATTTTCTCTCTGGATTCGCTTTAAGCTCTAATAATTCTGCTTCAAGGAGAACTTTTTCAAGTAGCTCGTCAACTCCTGTTCCTTTTAAGGCAGAAATGTCTTGAGATTGAATCTTTCCTCCCCAGTCTTCAACCATTAAATTCATGGCTGCTAGACCTTCTTTAATTTTGTCTGGATTTGCTGTTTGCTTATCCACTTTATTGATCGCAAAGATGATTGGTACTCCTGCTGCTTGAGCATGACTAATCGCTTCTTTAGTTTGCGGCATGATGCTGTCATCTGCTGCAATAACAATAATAGCAATATCAGTTACTTGAGCACCACGTGCACGCATGGCAGTAAATGCCTCGTGACCTGGAGTATCTAAGAAGGTAATCTTTTGACCGCTTTTTAAGGAAACAGAATAAGCTCCAATGTGCTGGGTGATTCCTCCAGATTCTCCTGCAATAACATTTTCTTCACGTATGTAATCTAAGAGAGAAGTTTTCCCGTGATCAACGTGTCCCATAACGGTAACGATAGGTGCACGACTAATTAAAGAGGCTTCATCTTCGACTTCTTCCTCTTCAAAGGTTTCTTCAAGATCACTTTTTACAAATTCTACTTTGAATCCAAATTCGTCTGCAACAATAGTTAAGGTTTCTGCATCAAGACGTTGATTCATGGTTACCATGATCCCTAGACTCATACAGGCAGAAATAATTTCTGTTCCACCTACTTCCATCAAAGTTGCGATTTCACCTACTGTAATAAATTCGGTTACTTTCAATACTTTGCTTTCTGCTTCTTGTTGTGCTAATTCTTCCTCTGTCTTTTGACGGTGTTGTACACGCTTGTCACGACGGTATTTAGCTCCTTTAGACTTATTTGTTTTCCCTTGAAGTTTTTCAAGTGTTTCTCTAATTTGCTTTTGTACTTCTTCTTCGGTCGGTTCAACTTTAGCTACCGCTGCAGGGCGATTGCGTGGTTTTTGACCTGGTTTTCTATTGTTGTTTGCACCGCCTCTATTTTGACCTCCTGGCGTTTCTTTGCTAATGCGTTTACGCTTTTTCTTTCGGGCTTCTTCAACATTTTTCTCTTGTTGCTTAAAGCGATTGAGGTCAATGGTTTGTCCGGTTTTCTTTGGACCTGACAACTTGGTGTATTGGGTGGTGATTTTTTCACCTTCTTCCCCTTCCGTCTTCTTCGGTTCCTCTGTTTTTTCTACCGCTGGGGCAGGAGAAGTTTCTTGCTTGGCTTCAAACTTCTGGGGTTGTGGCATTTCTTTAACCGGTTCAGCGGTTTTAGGCGCTTCTTCTTTAGGGGGCTTTTCTGCTTTAACTTCTTCTACTACCGATGGTGGTGCTGGCTTTTCTTCAACAGGTGTTTCAACAACAGCTGCTGGTTTTTCTTCCGCTATTTTATTTGGCGTAGCCTTAGGTTCTAAATCAATTTTACCGACCGCTTTTGGCTTTTTAAGCGCAGCACGTGCTTTGATCACTTCTTGTTGTGCTTTTTCACGCTCTAGCTTTTCTTGTTCGAGCTTTTCTTGCTCTAAACGAAGGTTTTCCTTTTCCTTTCTTTTTTCCTCACTAATTTCTGCAGAAGCGTCTTTTTTAGACTTATCTGTTTCAAATTCGTCCAAAAGTATGTTGTAAACTTCTTGCGAAATTTTAGTGGTAGGACGGGCTTCGATTTCGTGCCCATGCTGTGAAAGGTGCTCAACTGCTCGGTCGAGTGAGATATTAAGCTCACGTAAGACTTTGTTTAAGCGCAATGTTGGTTGGTCTGACATAGATAGTTTTATGCGGTATCAAAAATAGAAAAATTATCGCTTTCTCTATTCTTCGAACTCTTCTTTCAATATTTTAACGACTTCTTCGATGGTTTCGTCCTCTAAATCTGTACGTTTTATAAGCTCTTGTATATCAAGCTCAAGTACACTTTTAGCGGTATCTAACCCTACTTTCTTAAATTCTTCAATTACCCAGCCTTCGATTTCGTCAGAGAATTCTGTCAATTCGACATCTTCTTCCATTCCTTCTCGATATACATCGATTTCGAATCCTGTTAATTGTCCGGCTAAGCGAATATTATTTCCTCCACGCCCAATGGCTTTTGACACCTCTTCTGGGTTTAAGAAAACTTGTACACGTTTGTTCTCCTCGTCAATCTTTAAAGAATTGACTTTAGCGGGAGATAGCGAGCGTGTAATAAACAGCTGCAGGTTATTGGTGTAATTGATTACATCAATATTTTCATTTCCTAATTCACGAACAATCCCGTGTATACGCGAACCTTTCATCCCGACACAGGCTCCAACTGGATCGATACGATCGTCATAAGAATCCACAGCAACTTTTGCTTTGTCTCCAGGGATACGCACCGCTTTTTTAATGTTGATCAAGCCGTCGAATACTTCTGGGATTTCTTGTTCAAATAACTTCTCTAAAAACTTTGGCGAAGTCCTAGAAAAAATAATTCTAGGCTTGTTGCCACGCATTTCTACAGTTTCAATGATCCCGCGAACATTATCACCTTTACGGTAAAAGTCTGATCCTATCTGGCGGTCCTTTGGTAAAATCAATTCATTGCCTTCATCGTCTAACAAGATGACTTCACGGCTTCTAATGTGGTGTACCTCTGCGGTGTATAATTCTCCTTCTAATTCTTTGAATTGCTTGAAGATATTTGTCGAGTCGTGCTCGTGGATTTTTGCGACAAGGTTTTGACGCAAAGTCAAAATAGAGCGACGCCCTAAGTCAATTAATTTAACTTCTTCAGACACATCTTCTCCAACTTCAAAATCTGGTTCAATTTTATGTGCCTCTTTTAATTCAATTTCTTGGTTAGGATCTTCTACCTCACCGTTTGCAACTACAATACGATTACGCCAAATCTCTAAATCCCCTTTGTCTGGGTTGATAATGATATCGAAGTTGTCATCTGACCCAAACTTGCGTTTTAAGGTATTTCTAAATACTTCTTCAAGAATTACCATCAAGGTAACTCTGTCAATGAGTTTTTCATCTTTAAACTCTGAAAACGAATCAATTAATGCTATATTTTCCATAATTAATTACTTAAATAGATACGATTACTTTGGCACTTTTATATTGGCCGTATTGAAATTCTCTTG
>CBFHRA010000033.1:7444-11155 GCA_965658115.1 Candidatus Arcticimaribacter sp.
GTGAGGTCAATTAAAAAGAGGCTTGGATTTTCCACCAAGGCTTCTTGTACGAGTGCTTCTACCTTTTCTTTAAAATTCATCTAAAAAAAAAGAAGACCTTAAGTCTCCCAATCGTTGTGTTTAGAATGTGGTGCAAATATAGGTTATTTCAATGATTTTTTGTTTAGATATTTATTTTTTTCATATTTGTCTCACCTAATCTTATCAATCATGAATAACCTATGCTGGGGGAAAACCCTCTTTTTGCTTGTTTTTATTCCTATTTTTTCATTTGCACAAAACACTTTAAGCGGAACCGTTCTCGACGACGAGGGTCAGCCCTTATATGGTGCTACCGTTATTGTTAAAGGGACAAATGAAGGAACTGTTACAGACCCACAAGGAGAATTTAATTTAACTACCCAACAAGCTTTTCCGCTTGAGTTAGTCGTCTCTTTTGTTGGCTTTGACAACCTTAGTTTTACCGTAAACAACGATCAACCCCAAGAATTTCAACTGTCTTTTTCAAATCGATTTGATGAAATTATTGTTTCCGCTTCGCGAAAGGCAGAAAAATTACAAGAAGCCCCAGCCGCTGTCTCGGTCATTTCGGCAAAGCAGGTGACCCAATCTGGAGGAGCCATCTCTCCCATTCGCGCTTTGATCAATAGTCCTGGTGTAGAACTACAACAACAAACCGGGCAGCGCATCAAAGTTTCGTTACGAGGAGCTAGTGGGATTTTTTCCACCAATGTATTCCCCATGTTAGATTACCGCTCCCTAATTTCCCCAGGATTAGAGTTTTTTGACTCTCAAAATTCCCCTTTAAACACAATTGATTTAGAACGTGTAGAAGTTGTCTTAGGTCCGGGTTCTGCCTTATATCGACCTGATGTTACTACTGGGGTGATTCATTTTATCTCTAAAGATCCATTTAAGCATCCAGGCACTACGGTAGAACTTCTTTATGGCAGTCGAGAGACAAAAAAAATAGGGCTTCGTCATGCCGGAAAAAATGACACGGATACCTTTGGATACAAATTCAATTTCCGTTTCCAAGAGGGAAGTGACTTTACCCTTGATGTGAATGATTCACAAGATCGTGCTATTTTAAATTTATTTAAAACTTCCATTAATCGAGCAAATATATCTCCCGAAGGAAATAACGACACTCTTTCTCCTGGGACACCCTTATTTGATGTACCCCAAACACAAAATAAAGACTACTGGACCAGTGCAGCCAGCGCCTATGCTTATTACCGACCAAAAAATGGAATGGAAATCGTTACCTCTGGAGGATGGAATTCCGGAAGTGCAATTTATTACAACGATTTAGGAGAAGGTCAATCTCAATCTAATGAATATTGGGGTCAAGCCCGTTTCAACCACAAAGGATGGTTCGCACAAACCTACTTTATTAAAAATGATGGAGGGAGTGACACTCGTCCTAGTTACCTCCACCGAACAGGATTCATTACACCACTAGAACGAACCCACCATGAAGCACAATTGCAATACAGTTTCAATTTCAAACAATTCTTTGATTCCGAGTGGTCGACAGGAATTGACTACAGAAAAACAAGCGCTAACACTGAAAACCATGTTTATGGTCGCCATGAAAACGATGACGATTACGATATTCTTGGAGGTTATGTCCAAGCAAAATTGAAATTTGGCACTAAACTAGATTTATTCCTCGCTGGACGATACGACGGCTATAATTTTACCAATGAAAAAACCTTTTCTCCAAGGGCTGCATTGGTATATAAAGCGATTGATGGGCACAACTTTCGTTTATCCTACAACCGAGCAGCCAATCCGATTGCTGCATCAGACATCTATTTTGATCTACCCGTTGAAATCACATCACTAGTAGATACATGGGTTTTAGGAGCAAAAAATCCCTATACCTTCGTAACAAATCCTGAAATTGATTGGTTTTTACCTGGCTTACCCAATAGTCTTCCTTCTAATGGGTTTCCTTTAGCCGCAGCATTTGCTGCAGTAAACGGAGATGTTATTGATGGGGTTTCATCAGCATTGAGCGCAGATCCATCACTATCTCCTTTACTTCCATTAATCCAAGCGGTTTTAACCAATCCCTCCATTACTCCTCAAGGGGCTAATCCTGTAATAACAATTGATGACAATGGAAAACCCCTGAATGCTGAAAATGGTCAGGGCAATTTATTGTCGTTCTTAAATTCCTATGAGTTTGGATACAAAGGCGTTGTTGGTGATCGCTTCTCTTTTGGGGTAGATGTCTATCATTATCGACGTAAGGGTGGAGCGTCATTTCAACTAATTAGTCCACTTGCGGTGACTCCAGGCTTAGGGGCAAATCTTGGACAAGCCGTTCGGGCAAATGCTGAACCCGCTTTAACACAGGGGCTTATTGACCAAGGACTAGATGCCACAACGGCTGGAGCATCCGCTCAGGCAATTGGCGCTGATCTTGAGGAAGCTTATAGTGCTGCAGGTAATTTGTTAGCTCAAAACCCCCTTGGAGTCATTCCTACTGTTGAAAACACAGGAAATGGAAAGCCACGGATAACCCTAGGCTATCTTTCCAACGATCCAGATGTTGTGAGTGAAGACTGGGGTGCCGAATTTAACTTTAAATTCTTTTTGACTGAGCATTTGACTACACGCGGAAACTATACATGGTTTAGATTAGATCCGGAAAACCCTGATGGAAGAAGTTTCCCAAACAATAAAGTACGCTTTGGATTGGACTATGATACTAAAAGTAAGTTTAGTGGAACCATCAACTACCAATGGGATCAAAGCTTCACATCAAATAATGCCACCTTTCCGGGGCAAGTTGATGAAAAATCGCTGTTTGATATTACCCTGGGCTATGACTTTACAGAGAACTTAAAACTAGAAGTAGCGGCAATTAACTTTTTCAATAATGAGTTTCGAGCCCTCCCTGGTTTTCCAAAAATAGGGCGCACCATTACAGGGCGAGTAATTGTTGATTTTTAGCCTTTCAAATTAGGTGATTTTATATTCTTTATTCATGGTTAAAGGGTTCTAAAATATTCCGTACTTTTAAGGGCTATGAAATATGAAATCACTTCCCTTGGAATACGGTTTTCTAAATACCGTGCAAAGGAACAAACGCCCTTTGAGCGCTTGTTTGAGATTTTTAAAGAACTGATCACCCACACCTCTGGGGATTTTGACGAGGCCATTGATTGGTTAAGAGAACTCGACCGGGAATATCAATTAACCGACGAAGACTATACCATTGATGATTTTGTCGAGGACCTTTTACAGAAGTCTTATATCCAACCCAAAGGAACGGGCGATGGAAAAGGAGACGGCATGGCCCTTACTCCAAAGACCGAAAAACTTTTACGTGAATACGCATTAAAGCAAATCTTTGGGAAGCTTAGAAAATCCAATGCTGGGAATCATAAAACCAAAAAATTAGGTCAAGGCGAGGACAATACAGGCGAATTTAAAGCCTACCAATTTGGCGATGCCTTAGAAAAAATTGACATGACCCAGAGCATTAAAAATGCTCAAATTCGATCGGTGGGGAATGACTTTACCTTGCAGCACGATGACCTGGTCGTAGAAGACAGTTTTTATAAAACCCAAATGAGTACAGTCTTGATGATCGATATTAGTCACAGCATGATTCTCTATGGCGAAGACCGCATTACCCCGGCGAAAAAAGTCGCCATGGCCCTAGCAGAATTGATCACCACCCGTTACCCTAAA
>CBFHRA010000034.1:0-9635 GCA_965658115.1 Candidatus Arcticimaribacter sp.
GTAACAAAAACGGCATCAATGGCAATTTTGGAAGCATCAAAAATATAATCTTGCTGCTAAAACAAAGTTGGCAAAAATAGGTCCCTTTTTAATCGAGAAATCATTCTCTTTAATGTTGTAAATCATGGTCCCTACCACATCTGCTGGTAAAAGGTCTGGCGTAAATTGTATACGACTAAAACTCCCTTTTACTGCCTGGCTTAAAGTGTTAATAGCTAGGGTTTTTGCTAAACCTGGAACTCCTTCTAATAAGATATGTCCACGACCTAAAAGACCGATCAACAAACGTTCGATCATATGCTTTTGCCCTACAATCACTTTGTTCATCTCCATGGTAAGCAGATCAACAAAGGCGCTTTCCTTTTCTATCTTCTCGTTAATTTCTTTGATATCAATACCGTTTTGGGTGCTCATAGTATAGTTATTTTAGTGGAACACAAATTTGAACTTTTTTTTTGCGATAGCTTGTTAATAATTGGTTAAAAGTAGTTATTTCATAAGGGGTAAGCTTCACTACTTCCTCCTTAAATTTAAGGTAGATTTAACGGACAAACTAGAAATGAATAGAATAATTGCAGGAACCATGACCTGGGGAGACTGGGGAAGAAAGTTTACCCCTAAAGATACCGCTGCTTTAATTACCCAATGTGTTGAAAATGGCCTCTATACTTTTGACCATGCAGACATCTATGGTGGGTATACCACTGAAGAAGATTTTGGGCATGGATTTAAAGAAAGTGGAATAGAAAGAGAAGCCGTCATTTACATTAGTAAGTGCGGGATTCAAATGCCTTGCGAAAAAAGACCGCTACCCGTAAAACACTACAATTACAGCAAAGAACATATTGTTAATTCAGTAGAACAGTCTTTAAAAAATCTACAAACAGATTATCTCGACGTCTTACTTTTACATCGTCCCAGTCCACTACTCAATCTAGAAGAAGTAGCCGATGCCTTTAACACTCTTGAGACAAGCGGAAAAGTAAAATCTTTTGGGGTGTCAAATTTCACCCCTACACAGATCGACCTACTCAACACAGAAGTCACCCTAGACTGGAATCAAATCGAATGCTCTTTAAGCCACAACTCCCCTATGTTTGACGGCAGTTTAGACCATCATATAACTAAAGGAATCGGCACCATGGCATGGAGTCCTTTGGGCAGTTATTTTAAAGAAGACAATCCCAATAATCAAAGACTAAAGCCTTTATTGGCTACTTTGGGAGAAAAATACCAGGCCACAGAAGACCAGCTATTATGTGCGTGGTTATTACAACATCCTGCCAATATTCATCTTGTGGTAGGAACAACAAGAATTGAGCGTTTGAAGGCTACTAGCGCAGCCGAAGCTATTAAATTATCGATCGAAGACTGGTTTCTACTGTTAGAAACCCAATGGGGACATGACGTTCCTTAATTTACCAAGTATGAAAAAGAAAACTATATTAATCACAGGAGCCAGTAGTGGAATAGGAAAAGCCACTGCAGAACTCTTTGCACAAAAAGGAGAGCGACTTATTCTATGCGGTCGAAGACAAGAAAGACTAAGCGAATTAAAAAAAGAATTCAAGTGCGAAACCCACCTCCTCAACTTTGATGTAAGAGACAGAAAAGCAGTATTTGACGCGATCAATTCCCTTCCACAAGAATGGAAACAAATCGATGTTTTAATCAATAATGCCGGGAACGCACACGGCCTAGATACAGTTGAAACAGCAAATCTCGACGACTGGGATGCCATGATCGATGGCAATGTAAAAGGCTTGATGTATGTTACCAAAGCGGTCCTTCCTCAAATGATTGAACGCAAAACAGGACAGATCATCAATCTAGGCTCGATCGCAGGATTAGAAGTTTACCCAAAAGGGAATGTCTACTGCGCCAGTAAATTTGCCGTAGATGCCTTTACCCAGGGTTTACGCATCGACCTCAACCCTTATGGGATTAGAGTTTGCGCAGTCCACCCAGGACTGGTTGAAACAGAATTCTCCATGGTGCGTTTTAAAGGAGACGAACAACGTTCAGAAAGTGTGTATAATACACTTGATGCTTTACAAGCAGAAGATGTCGCTAACGCCATCGCCTATATGGTAGAGGCTCCGCCACATGTTACCGTCGCAGATTTAACCCTGCTCCCCACTGATCAAGCCAATGCAACAGTCATCAATCGCAAAAAATGATCAACAAACGACTTTTAGTCAAAGCTCTATTATCTCACAATGACGAGAACAGCTTCTATGACAAAAAGTTAAAATTGAATTTAGCGACAAAAGAAGGAAAGGCGAAATTCTTAAAACACATTTGCGCCCTCTCAAATTCAAATCCAAAAAACAACGCCTTTATCGTTGTTGGGATCGAAGACAAAGCAAACGCCATTGTAGGAGTTGACTTTTTTGATGACAGCAAGCTGCAAAACCTCATCAATGCTTATCTAGACAATCCCCCTTTAGTACTCTATGAAAACATTCCATTTCCCCACTTAGACGAAGGGAAAGTTGTAGGACTCGTAACCATTCGACCCATTGATCAGATTACTGCTTTAAGGAAGAATATCTGGAAATATTTTGGCGGAGCTGTTTTCTTTAGAGAAGGTAGTATCTCCATGCCTAAGGTTTTTGATATTGAATTAAAAGACACCAATAGTGAAAGGGTAAAAACCATTGAACAACACGCCCAGAACAATATCAGTCTAACCCTTGATGGGGTGGTAGACTTTTTACAAAATCATCGTGAAAAGCTCACCACCAACTACAGGGTATTTAAAGAAACCTTTGTGGTCTGCTGGTCGGGAATGCAAAAGAAAGTCAAAAATAAAACTTACTATTCTAGGGTAGATATTGAATTGATCAATGAGCAAGTCAAACTGTTTTACTCTAATCTAGACGAGGTAGAAATTAGCTTTACAGAAGATAAGTTTATCTTGACAGAATACGTCTTACTAGGACTCAACGGACAAAACAAATATTACCCCTTAGAACAAGTCAATATATGTTTTGAAGAAAATGGTAGTTATTCCTTGCAAACAAAACTCCTCTTTGAACCCCCTCAATTAGACAAACGCAGTCTAATGCATTTGCTTAACAACAACAATATCTTGCTTGAAAAGCTAAAAAACAAAAGCAAATTTAGCTTAAAAGAAGAGGGAGAACTGTTTAATCTTTGCGCGATATATATGCTGGGTATTTTTAACGATATCCCTAAAGCAGGGATCAATTTAGAACAAGCTAAATCCTATTTAAAAGTTAGAGATCCAGCCCTTTATCAGACCTATAAAGACTGTCAACGTATTTTGCGTAAAGTCAAATACAATTAATTTATTACATTTAAACATTGAACAAAAGCCTACTCAAATGCCAAAAATGAATGTAAACAAGTCAATTCTTATTGACGCAGCCCCAGAAAAAATCTTTCCTATCATTAATGACTTAAGCAATTGGGAGCAATGGTCTCCATGGGTAATTGCAGAACCCACCGCATTAATCAATGTAGCAAAAGATGGGAAATACCACGACTGGGATGGAGATATTATCGGGAGTGGAAATCTAAAAATAGAGGAAGAAGTCAAAAACAAGAAAGTTGTGATGAAGCTTCAATTTTTAAAACCATGGAAATCAAAAGCCATCACAACATTTCACCTTAAAGAAACCAAAAAAGGCACCCTTGTTAGTTGGACAATGGACAGCAGTCTTCCCTTCTTTCTTTTTTGGATGAAAAAACAAATGGAAGTTTTTGTCGGAATGGATTATGATCGTGGCTTAGCCATGCTAAAAGATTTAGTCGAAACTGGAAATACCAATTCAAGCCTGGAGTTTAAAGGAATAAAAACTTTTCACGCGACAAAATTTATCGGGATTAAAACAGAATGTGCCTTTTCTGTTATTGCAGAAAATATGGGACGTGATTTTGGTGAGCTCATGCCCTACCTTATGCGAAATCATGAAGATAAAATTAGCGGAAATGGGATTTCTATTTACCACGATGTCAATGTGGTCAAAGACAAAGTCCACTATACCGCTGGCCACCCAGTAAGTGAAGTACCCGAAGACTTACCACCCCGTTTTTATGTGGGCGAATTACCTAAGTTTTCTGCCTATGCTATTCGCCATACTGGACCATATCACCATATAGGCAATGCATGGGCCGCAGGAATGATGCATCAACGGGCTAAAAAGTTTAAATCTTCACGCAAACAACCTCCCATGGAAGTGATGAATAACAGCCCCATGAATACCCCGCCAAATAAACTGATTTCTGAAATCCTGTTTCCAGTAAAATAATTACTGCTTTGTAAAAACCCGGATATCATCTATTTCATAGGTGCCATCACTTGCAGACTTTCCGCTACCATTGTAGCGAAAAGCCAAATGGAACTTTGGACCAAAATCAATGGAAACATCCCCAGAGTCTATCCACAGGGTGTTATTGTCTTCGTTATCTGCGATAAGAACATTAAGCTCTACCCAGTTGACTTGTTCTATTGTAGCAGTTTCCCCTGACCAATTTGTAGCATAAAAAACACTTAATGAACTATTGTCTGCAAAACTGGTTGAAGTGCGAAAGGCTAAATAAGGATTTACTAAAGTCGAAACGTCCAACTCTGGCGTAATCAACCAACTAATCGTCTCGCTATCTCCAGATCGATAAGACCCTAAGGCAATGGATTGCCCTAAGGAGCTTTCATCTTCATAGACTTCCCAGAATTGTGTTCCTGCTTCATTAAAATTAGTCCAGCCCTGTTTTTCAAAAAGGCCTAAGTGTACTGTTTCGAAATGCTCTTCAAAAAAAGGATCGCAGCGCGATTCTTTAAAATCAATATTACTGGGATCATTAATCTTAAGGATGTTTTTTTCGCCAAAGAAATCCTTTGTCAACACCCCTTGAATAACGCCAGACCTATCTGGTAAAACAATGGATTTATAATCTGAAAAAGTACTTGTGCTCATCAAAATAGAACGTTGATCGCCGCATTGAATTAACCTTCGCTCCCCGTCAAACTCATCAAAAGCTTCCCCAGAAAATGTTCTCCCTACCGCATCTGAAGAAAATTGCACCGTGTTAATTTGCACCCATTGCCCCACATCTTCTTCCTTAAGATGAGCGAGGTTAATCTCTTTTGAAACAATCGAATACACACTATCGTTTAGTTGAACATGATCCTCGATTAAAAATTGAGCGATGTCCCCTATATCATTTCCTTGATATTCCCCCAGGGTTAAAACATTACTTTTAAAACCCGCTCCTAGTCCATTGAGGAGTATTGCTACTTTTCTACCCGGCAAAAAAACATCTGACAAGGCAGTGCGATCTAATAAGATCCTAGCACCTACTGTGGGGGAGGCTACTTGATCTTGCAGGTATAACTCTTTATAAAAATTCCCTCCCGCATCTGAAGAGATCACATAAGCGTGAAGCCAAAGAGAATCTTCTTCTGAAGAAAACTGTACAAAACCGCTTTCTGCCTGCTGTACTCTTGACCTAACTGCTTCTAAAGAGGTGGTCGACCTTGGCAGGGATTGGACGAAATAAAAAGGAGGTAATGCTTCTTGCTTTACAAGACAAGAAAGGAAAATAAAACAACTTAAGTAGCAGAGATATTTCATGATAAAAGGTTTAAAATCGATAGTAAATACTTGAAAAAAAAGTGGTTCCTCTTCCCCACCAATACTTTGGACTAAACAATGGAATTTCTCGTTGACCATCTTCTAAAGCATTTAAATAATTTGCATTTCGCCCTTGTTCAAAACCACCTGTTTTATAGGAGGTGTTGAGCAAATTTTCAAAGGTGGCAAAGAAGCCAAAATAGTTTTGCTTGACCTTCCATGACTTTCCTAAAGAGGCATTTAAAACAAAATAGGGTGGGAATCGTTCTTGCGCTATAAGGGATTGATAGCTTTCAACAGCATAATCTTGAATGGGGAGACTGGCGGCATCTAATAAAAAACTTTGGGTTCTTTTAAGCGGGTTAGGCTGCAAATAGGCATGGGCAAAATAATTTCCTGTGACACTTACGCGCCAGTAGGCTGGATCATTGTATTGCACCCCAAAGGAGTAAGCTTGCTGAGGGCCATTTGAGAGATGATAGCCTTTTAAATTTGCCTGGCCAAAATTTTTAATCCCTTTGGCGAAGCCTTCTAAAACAGCTTTTTCTGTAGGGGCGGTATACAACAATAAATTAGGAGAATTGAGGTATTGATGTAAGCCAAAGGCACCCGCAGCCTTTAGCTCAAGCAGATCTGCCAGAGTCAACTTTGCGCCAAATTCTACCCCTTGATGCTGGGTTTGTATTCCTTGTAAAACCTCTTGAATAAAAAAGGCTTCGTCGCCCCCTACTCCATCGGCAAAATAGAAAGAAACCGCATTGCGGTCTTGTTGCTTTATCCAATACCCCCTTAACATAAAATCTAAATGGGCCGTTTGCCAATTGTATTGACCTGTGAGGCCGATACTATTTTCTGGCTTTAAATCTGGAATGACAAAATTATTCTCTCTGGGGTTGGGAAAGACATTGCGAAGCGTGGGCGGATCTTTAAAGACAAAACCGTTCAAGGCAATAAAATGTCTCCCAGTAATCGCCCATTGAATGCCGCCTTTTGCGTTCCATGTTTGAAAACGCACAGGGGCACTTTGTCCGTAACTATCCTCTGCAAAGCCTCCGTTTTGAAATAAGCCTTCTCGTTGGTATTCTCTAATTTGTATTTTTCCACCTAAATAGACTTGCCAGTTATTTATTGTTTTAGACCACAGGCTGTTAGCTTCATAGGCTTTTGTTTGCATGATATAATTGTATTGAAAACTTTGCCCTAGTCCAACTGCATGATCCTTCCTTAAAAGATTATTTTTTTGATTTATTTCGCCTTCGGCGTAAGGGTTGATATCATACCAACTTTTTGCCCCTAAGAAATCGATTGGTTGGGCAAAATATTTCGCCTCACTCTTTTGATAAGAAAAAGAGGTATTCCAAAATTCTTCTGCACTGGGGTCAAAAAATAAGCGCACCGAAAAGGCATTTTTATTTTCCTTTTTTATGTCTTCATAAACCGCATAACGAGCATAAATATTCTCTTGAAAACTATTTGCAAACCGCATAGCTTGCCAATCAATTTGACCCTCTTCTTGCAGGTGGTTTTCTGCTAAAAATGCTTTGGTTAAATCTTGGTCTGTTTGGTCCCTAACAAAATAACTGGGGAGATTTTGATAGTAAACTGGATCTGGGTTTCTGCCTCCCCCAATAAATCCCTCTTCAAGCGGTTGAACCCCAGTATAGCTAATACGGCTGTTTCCCTCTTGTCCATTTGAATAAGCAAGACTAAAAAGCACAGCCGCTTTTTTAGAAAAATCAATGGCGTGATTCAAAACAAAATAAGGGATATTAGAACGATACATTCTCGCATTACGTACAACTCCTTCGTCTTTCCCCCAGTAGGGATTATAATGCTTGCCTTTTAAATCATACACCTCTTGAGTAATAGGCGCATTTCTGCCTCTTTGAGTGGGAGTCCACCAGTTGGTAAGCCAAGAAGAATGTTGCTCATTCCAAGTTTTCTCTATGCTAAATAACTCACTGTAAGATTGATATTTTGTCCCATGAACAAAACCTTTTGATCCATGTCTAAACGAAACTAGTCCAGAATATGCCCAGCCATTTTTTAATCGACCACTATGGGTAGAAAACATACTTCTTAAGCGATAGGTTCGGTTAGAAAAAGCTTGTGAAAACTTACTCCCCTTTCTAAAAGAAGATGGCCGAATAAAAATCTCTGTCCCCCCCAATAAGCCACCGAAGTAGTTCCCAAAAGGTGAAAGACCAAATTGCACTGTTTGGCTTCTATTGGTGATATCATTTAAACCACCCCAGTGTGACCAAGAAGCATTTCCGGTATCAAAATTTTGCATGGTAATGCTATTGATTCTTAACGGTTGATGCTTCCTTGACAATCCTCTTGCAGAAAAAAAGGCACTGCTAAATTGAAAACTAAGGGTCTCTAAGAATACTGTTCTTCTAGATCGCAATTGCCCGCCATATCTAGGCGAAGATTCTTCTAAGAAAGCAGCAGCATTTTCTTCAAAATCAACGATGGGAAGTTCTGATAAAATTGCTTGAGATGGGGTTAAAAGCCACTCTCCTAAGGAAATTATTCTTTCTTTCCCTTCCACTGGAATACGCAATGTATTAAACTCTGAGTGGCTTACGATTAAAAGTATTGTGGACGACGCAGCAGCAGAAAATTGAATTGAAAAATAACCCTTACTGTCAGAATACACAGTAACATTTGCAGGGATATTACTGACCTTGACATTAGCAATGGGTTGTCGTTTTTGATCAAAAAAATGACCCGTAACGGTCGTGTTTTGTGACCAGCAAATAAAACTAAACAGCCCAATAATAGTAATGATTATTAAGCGCATGATATTGATTTGGAAACACCAAAATAAAAAAATTTGTATATTTTACAAAACCTACTTTATGAAATACGCTCTAATCTTATGCACGCTATTTTGTTTTGGGCAAAAGGGTCAGGTCTATACTTTTAGCTTTTACAATGTTGAAAATTTGTTTGACGCTTATGACAATCCCAATACTTTTGATGATGATTACACCCCAGAAGGAAGACTGCAATGGACAAGCGCTTTAATGCATCAAAAAACAGCACAACTTGCCGCAGTGATCTCACAAATAGGAGCTAAAGAAACACAAAGACCACCTACAGTAATTGGCATTGCAGAAGTAGAAAACAAAAACTTACTACGCGATTTGATTCGCAATAAATCACTAGCTCCATATAAATATGGCATTATTCATTTTCAAAGTCCAGATTTTAGAGGAATTGATGTGGCGCTGCTATACCAAAAAGATCATTTTTTGGTCGAAGACCAAAAGGCCATAAAATTAGAACTCACAGATCCCAAAACAGGCTATAAACGCACGACACGTGATATTTTAGTGGTGAGCGGTTATCTCGCACAACACCGCATTTCTTTATTGATCAATCACTGGCCCTCTCGCAGAGGAGGAAAAACAAAAAGTGCCCCTCATCGTATGAAAGCTGCACGCTTACATAAAAAAATTACTGATTCATTGATGCGAAAATACCCCGAAGGAAAGGTTATCAGTATGGGTGATTATAACGACAATCCCAATGATAAAAGTCTACAATGGATCAAAGGGAAAAAGAAAGATGAAATCTTATTTAATCCCATGGAAAAAATGATCAAAAAAGGAATAGGGAGTTTAGCACATAATGATCGCTGGTTTCTATTTGATCAATTGCTATTCTCAATGAATTGGAACAAAGACAAAGAACTATTTTTACTAAAAACAGCGGTTTTTAATCCTAGCTTTTTAAGGACTAAGCGCAGTAATTACCACGGTTATCCATTTAGAACAAAAGTTAATGGAATCCGTCTTGAGGGGTATTCTGATCATTTTCCGGTTTATGCTGTTATTGGTTCAACCATAGAATGAGTGTTTGATAGACCCCATTAGGTCAGTCAAGCCTACGAATCACAAAAGCATCTGGAGATTCTTGAAAGATTCCTGAAAATTCTTGCCCCACCTCGATGGCTTTACTCCTTAAATAATCACTGTGGCGATAGCTGTGATAAAGCACATCAAAATCAATTTCGCCTTGCGCATT
>CBFHRA010000035.1:0-9543 GCA_965658115.1 Candidatus Arcticimaribacter sp.
CACGTTTTCTTGAGCAACAAGGACATTGGTATAAGAAGTTGCCACTGCTTTTTTCACCTCAAGGCTAGTCTTTTCAAGAACATTGGCCGCTGTTTCAATATAATGGCGAATTCCTTGAACCCCAACAATATAGGTGCCGTCAAAAAGCAATTGAGAAAGTTCAACCATTCCCATGGCAGTTTGTTTTGTTCCAAAAACTACTTCGGCAAACTCTCCTTGATTTCCACCAAAAAATTGCGCTGGAATTAAAGACACTGGTTGTTCAATATTGTTTTGATAATTCAAATTCGCATTGATTTGCGGGAAACCTATGGAGATGGTTTTCCACTTTTCTTTATGGGCTTTTTGGTATTCAAGCGAAGCGCGTTTGAGCGTTCGGTTGTATTCCACTCCCCATTCAACAGCTTCTTCTAGCGAAAAAGAAGCGGGGATGTCTTGGGCCTTTCCAATGGTGAAAAGGGCGCACATTATGCAGGTTAAGAATAGATTTTTTTTCATTTATTTTTGATCTGTAGTTGCAATAAATTCATTTAAAATGCCCAGCCCTTTAGGGGTGACAATTGCTCTTGCGTGATATTCAAGATAGCTTTCAAATAAGCTTTTCATGTCGAATTGTGTAGGGGGAAAAATCGCAATGTCTCTAATCCCTCTCATGCCATTTAGATAGAGTCGCGAGACAAAGTCAATATTGATATTTGGCCTAAATAAGCCCGTGCTTACTCCCAGTTTTAAACTAGACTGAACCATAATACCTAATCGACCGTATTCTTGATCTTTTAATTCGGTATAGATGTCTGGATAATACTTTTGTAATTGATATACAGGCGAAGTGTCTTCGTTTTGATAGTGCTTTAAAACGGCAGACTTAACAGTATACAATTCTTCAATAGGATGCGCTGCTTTGTTTTTGATGAGTTCAATTTCTCTGCAAACACTATCAAATACAAAGAATGAACTTTCTCGAACTAGCTGCTCTTTGTTCTCAAAATGCGCATAAAGGGTTTTTTTTGAAATCGCCAGCGCCTCTGCTAGGTCATCCATGGTCACACTTTTAAATCCGCGAAGACTAAAAAGCGCACTTGCTTTCTGTACAATATTCTCTTTCATAGCAATTTGGTGCAAAATTACAACAGGAAACTTTAAAAACCTAATAAGTTTCCAAAGTTTATTAGGGAAAAACAATAGCCGTTATATTTTGGTTATTTTTGTGAAAACTATTTGTTGTGATTACATCTTATCAAACTACTTTTCTTGATTATTTATCCCTTCAGTTTAAAGAAGAGGAACCCGCTGCACTATATGATCCCATGCGGTATATTTTAGAACTAGGCGGAAAACGCATTCGCCCAGTTTTAGCTTTAATTGCAGCAGATGCTGTAGGAGGAGATGTTAAAAAAGCGCTTCCAGCAGCACTTGCAGTAGAAGTTTTTCACAACTTTAGTTTGGTACATGATGACATTATGGACGAGGCTCCTTTGAGAAGAGGAAAGGCCACAGTACATGAAAAATGGGATGCCAATACAGGGATTTTATCAGGCGATGTGATGCTTGTAAAAGCCTACCAATGTCTTGATGCATATCCTGCAGAACTCTTTAAAGAGCTAACACAATTGTTTAGCAAGACGGCAAAAGAGGTTTGTGAAGGCCAGCAATACGACATGGATTTTCCACAGCAAAACAGTGTGAGTCAAGCCGAATATCTCCATATGATTAAAAATAAAACAGCCGTTCTTTTAGGTTGTTCTTTACAAATGGGCGCCATGATAGGGGGGCTAAGCCTAGAGGAGAGTCAGCCTTTTTATGATTTTGGGATAGAATTGGGATTGGCCTTTCAATTACAAGATGATTATTTGGATGCCTTTGGGGATCCTTTAACTTTTGGAAAACAAGTAGGGGGAGATGTCATTGAGAATAAAAAGACGCTTTTATATCTCTTAGCTCTTGAAAAAGGAGATAAAGGACAACAAGCAGAATTAGAAGAATTATTTTCTTCTCAGCCAGAAGATCCCAGCGATAAAATCGCGACCGTAAAAACACTGTTCAAAGCGACAAAAGCAGATTTAGCCATTCAACAGTTGATGGCGCAATACACCGATAAGGCATTACTCGAAGTAGAAAAATTCGCCATTAGTGAGGAAAAGAAAAACCTCTTTAAGCAATTTGCAAAAGCTTTAATGGAGCGAAAATTATAAAGAGAAAATGCGCTTAAAAAGCGCCTTGACAAATCGTCCTACAGGGAAAGAACTCATTAATAATACTTCTTGGCCATAGCTTGTTTTTTCGTCTAGAAATTGGAAGATTCGCTGTGGACTATTGCGTTGAAACATGCGGCTAAACAATTGACTTCCTTCGCCATTGTATTTTGCCAATACATCTAGAAACAATAAATCATAAAAATTAAACTTATTGCGTTGCTGAAATTTATCCAGGGCTTGACCTTTCTTAAGAAATTTTATTAAAGCGTTGATTTTTTCCTGGGACTTTTGAAAAGTAAAGCCCGTACTCGCTTTGGTCCATCCCCCTGCTGTACCGATATGCATTAGATTAGCACTATTGTGTTGATCAAAATGATAAGCTGTCATGGGGATACTTCCTTTTTCTGTTGCTGTGATCTTTACTTTCCCCGCCTTTTTTTGCTGGAGGTATTGTGTGATTTCATCTTCGTATTCTCGATCTTCTAAAAGATCTTTAGAAAATAGGGTGTATTCCACTAAGGCTTCATTTGGGCTAGAAGGCAGCACATACATAAAGCGGGTGTTGTTTTTTTGTGCCACATCAAAATCCATAAAAACCATTGTTTCTTGATCAAAGACGGGCGCTTCTGTTTTGACAAACCAACCGATAAAGTGCTGTTGTAAAACGGGGTATTTCTCTTGTTGCTTATACTGGTTTTGCACTAAACTTGAAAACACTTTCTTCGATTTATATGTAGCCAAAGTGGTCATTACTTCGCAGGATTCTTTGAGAGAGCTAATCGAGGTGATTTCTTCGCGAATCAATTGAAGGTTAGTCGCTTTTTCTAGTAGCGGGTAGAGGTAGTTATAAAAATTAATGCCTTCTATCATTTTATATTGATAGGGGGTCATTAAAAAACTTTTAGAAAATGCTTTTGATTTGAATATCGCTTTGTCCCAGCGCTGGCTGACTAAATGATCCCAAGGCCCTTTCCCTTCTTCCCAAAAACACCAAGTGCGATCGTTTTGATCTTTTTTTTCTTTTTCAATTAAAGCGATAGAAAGATGATCAAATGCAGGGTCACTAATTAGTCCATGCGCGAGCAGTAAACCAGATGCTCCACCGCCACAAATGATGATATCAAAGTTTTTTTCGTTATTCAAAGCAATCAAAAATAAGGAATTGCATTGGATGCGGGTAAGGATTGTTTTAAAAATCCTTAGTTTTGTGCAAGAAACCAAATTTGAGCCACTTATGGAAGCCGTCATTTCCTTTTTTGAAAACATTGATCCCGTTTTGGGAGCATTATATGCGACCTTATTCACATGGGGTCTTACCGCTCTAGGAGCCTCTTTGGTGTTTTTTGTCAAATCCCTTAATCGCGCCTTACTCGATGGGATGCTAGGCTTTACTGGCGGGGTGATGGTCGCAGCGAGTTTTTGGAGTTTGCTTGCCCCAGGAATTGAAATGAGCCAGGGCGAAGGTTTTGTCAAGGTGATGCCTGCTGCCATTGGTTTTGGACTAGGGGCATTATTTATTTTCGCCTTAGATAAAATCCTACCTCATGTTCATATTAACTTTAAAGAGAGTGAAGGAATTAAAACCCCTTGGCACAGAACGACGCTTTTAGTTCTCGCAATTACCCTGCATAATATTCCAGAAGGCTTAGCAGTAGGCGTACTTTTTGGCGGAGTTGCTGCTGGACTTCCAGAAGCATCCATTGCTGGCGCAGTGATACTAGCCATTGGGATTGGGATTCAAAACTTTCCTGAAGGGATTGCCGTTTCTATGCCATTAAGAAGACAGGGCGTAAGTCGTTTTAAATCTTTCTGGTATGGGCAATTGTCAGCCATAGTTGAGCCAGTCGCAGCGGTAATCGGGGCGGTAGCAGTAACTTTTTTCACCCCTATTTTACCCTATGCTTTAGCTTTTGCCGCAGGCGCAATGATTTTTGTGGTAGTGGAAGAAGTGATTCCAGAAACCCAGCAGGATAAATACACAGATATCGCCACCTTAGGTTTTATTGGTGGGTTTATTGTGATGATGTGTTTAGATGTTGCCTTAGGTTAAAGCTCTTCTTCTTCAGGATGACTTGTCCATCCTTGTGCCGTTAATTCAATTTGTTGTCCTAGTCCAGTCACGAGATTACAGCCAGAAGCCTGATCTGTAATATGCCCAATGATACTAAATAGTGGGTGATTTTTAATGGCCTCAAAATGACTTTGGTCAACAGTGAAAAGCAACTCATAATCTTCACCGCCATTCAATGCAGCGGTAGTATTATTGATAGTAAACTCCTTACAAATCGCCAATACTTGAGGATCGATAGGGATTTTATCTTCATATAATTGACAGCCTACTTTTGACGCTTTACTGATGTGGAGTAACTCTGAAGACAGTCCATCGCTTACATCAATCATCGAAGTAGGAACAATTTTTAATTCTTCTAATAGTTCGACGATATCCTTTCTTGCCTCTGGCTTGAGTTGACGTTCTACTGCATAGGCATAGGTCGATAAATCTGGTTGAGACTGCGGATTGACTTTATAGACTGCTTTTTCGCGTTCGAGAATTTGTAAGCCGGTATAGGCTCCGCCCAAATCGCCCGAAAGGACAATTAAGTCGTTTTCTTTTGCGCCAGAACGATAGCTTATCTTTTCTTCTTTTACAGAACCCATTGCTGTTACAGAAATCACTAGCCCTGTTTGAGAACTGGTGGTATCTCCACCCACAAGGTCTACTTTATAGCGGGTACAAGCGTGACCAATCCCAGCATACAACTCTTCAATGGCCTCTAAAGGAAAGCGATTAGATACTGCAATACTCACGGTGATTTGTGTAGGGTGAGCATTCATCGCATAAATGTCAGAGAGATTTACCATGACGGCTTTGTACCCTAGGTGTTTTAAGGGAACATAGCTTAAGTCAAAGTGTATTCCTTCGACAAGCATATCAGTAGAAACGACCGTTTGATCGGGGTGATGGACAACAGCTGCATCATCACCGATCCCTACTTTTGAGCTAGTTTGAGCGATAGGAAAGCCTTCCTTTATTTTTTCGATTAAGCCAAATTCCCCCAAAGAGGAAAGTGGCGTTGTGCTAGATTTTTTTTCTTTGAACATGCTGCAAAAATACAGCCTTTTTAGCAGAATTACTCTAGGGATTACAAGACTCTTTTTTGGTAGGATTTTTGTTATGTTTACAGTCGCATAATTATACTTTTATGAAAAAAGTTTTCGCATCCCTCTACTTAATTGTTTTTTTATTGATGGGATGTGTCCCCCTTGACGATGACAGCGCAATGGATATACCAGATGTGATCATCCCAGATGATCCTGTGATTGCTCCAGAGGGGCAAACCATTCCTGTTATCACAGCAGAAGTCACCCCATGCGAAAATGGATTTGCAGGTGAATATCCTTGTTCAAATTACAATATGGTTAACCGGATTAGCCTGGCAAATCTAGGGACCTCTTTTGCCAACGACAACTGGGGATGGACAGATCCAGAAACAGGGAAAGAATATGTACTTCAAGGGTTAAAAAACGGGGTTGCATTTCTTGATATTTCTGATCCAGCTGCCATACGGTATATCGGAAAACTCCCCACAGCTTCAGATGAAAGCACTTGGAGAGACATTAAAGTATACCGTAATTACGCCTATATAGTAAGCGAAGCTGTAAATCACGGATTGCAGGTTTTTGATCTAACACGTCTACGCAATCAAACAGAATTTCAAACCTTTACTGCAGATGCTGTTTTAAATACTTTTAGCAGGGCCCACAATATCGCAATCAATGAGGACAGTGGTTTTGCCTATGTTATCGGGGCAAGAACAAACGGTGCCGCCTACTACTCTGGAGGGCCAGTTTTTATTGACATTAACACTCCTTCTGAACCACAAGAAATAGGGGGCTATGCCGGGTCATCCTACACTCACGATGCTCATATTGTTACCTATCAAGGGCCAGATCCTGACTATCAAGGTCGAGAAATATTGTTTGGCAGTAATAGCGATGGAGGAGAAAACAATAAGATCGTTGTTTTAGACGTGACGGATAAAACTAATCCACGTCTTATTTCAGAAACAACCTATGGCAACGGGGGCTATACCCATCAAGGCTGGGTTGATCCTGATCAACGCTTCTTTTATTTAGGCGACGAACTCGACGAGATTCGCTATGGAAACAATACCCGTACCCTGGTTTTTGACATGAGTGATTTAGATAACCCTGCCTTACATCACACCTATGACGGGGTTACAGCAGCCATTGATCACAATGGTTATGTAAAAGGCGACGCCTTTTTTATTTCAAACTACACCGCCGGTTTTCGTGAAATTGATATTTCTGGAATTGAGCAAGGTAGAATGCAAGAGGTCGGTTTTTTTGACACCTATCCACAAAACAATAATGCTAGTTTTGATGGAGTATGGAATGTATATCCATTTTTTAACAGTGGTATAATTGCTATTAGTGATAGCAATCGCGGCCTTTTTTTAGTTCAAAAAAGCAACTAGATGAAGTTTAGTTTTCTCTCATTGATATGCCTTCTTTTCTTTGGCGCTTGCGCCAAATCTAGCTTAGAAAACACTTTTCCACAACAAGAAAACTATGCCCTTCAATCCTTACAGCTCTTTGGCGGAAGTGATGAAGATATCGCCCATGCTATTATCGCTACCCAAGATGGCGGCTTTGCGGTTTTAGGCAATACAAAAAGTATTGATGGAGATCTTAACGGAAGAAATCTTCCCGTTTCTGATCTGTTGTTGATCAAATATACGGCTGCCGCAACCCCAGAGTGGCATGTGACATTTGGTGGCTCTTTAGACGATCGTGGACACTCACTCGTGCAATTGTCCGATGGTGGCTATGCCCTTTTAGGCTATTCGATGAGTCAAGATGGGGATGCGAGTGTCAATCAAGGACAACACGATAATTGGGTCATTAGAACAGATGCTTCTGGACAATTATTATGGGAAAAAAGCTTTGGGTTTTCAGGGCATGATCACGCTTATAATATTATCGCCACGCAAGATGGAGGCTTGTTGTTTAATGGGTTTTTAGATGTCACTTCTTCTGCCGGACAAGGCACCAGCTTTCAAAAAAATGCAAGCAGTGCACGTCATGGTGTAGGAGAGTTTTGGGTCCATAAAATAAATCTAGCAGGTGAGATAGAATGGCGTCAGTACTTTGGGGGTACAAATAACGACCGGTCTTATGACGCCGTTCAAACTTCTGCCGGAGACTACATTATAGTCGGCACCTCTGAAAGCGATGATGTGGATATCACTAATCCTCATGGGGGCTATGATGTCTGGGTTATCAAATTAAATCAAAGTGGTCAAGTGATCTGGGAGCGCTCTTTTGGCGGAAGTGAATATGACGCAGCAAATGCAGTGGTTTTAGATCAAACAGAAAACATTTATGTATTTGGGAATACCTTCAGTGGAGATCAGGACATTTCTTCTCCGCTAGGCCATTCAGACATGTGGTTAATTTCCCTAAATCAAAACGGAGATTTACTTAGTGAGCGAAACTTTGGCGGCTCTGGTTTTGATGTGGGGCGTGACTTAGCCTTTGCATCTAATGGTGCATTATGGTTAGTAGGCTATAGCCAAAGTGAGGACATTGACTTTTCAACAAATGCTGGGGATAATGACATAGCACTTTTACAGCTAGATCAAAATTTATTCCCACAACAACATTTCAATTTGGGCGGAAACGCCCTAGATATCGCCCACGCTGTCCTACCGCTTGAAGATGGGAGACTGTTGGTAGTGGGGACTTCAGAAAGCCAAGACGGGCTTTTTCAAAACAACCAAGGGGGCAAAGATATTTTTGTCGCTTTATGGGATGTTATTTCAGAATAATCCTATTGGCTTTATCTATGGCTAAACACTAGTGTTAATGGGCGAAATGAACTATATTTGTAGCAAAATAAGAAAACGATTATTCACCCATGATTAAGGTTGCATCATCAGCGAAAGAAAAAGTATCTGTTTTAATGCAGGAAGAGGGCTTTGATCCCAGCGCAGCTTATGTTCGTGTTGGCGTGAAAAGCGGGGGTTGTTCTGGCTTGTCCTATGACCTTTCTTTTGACGCAGAAAAACAAGATAACGATCAGCTGTTTGAAGACAACAATGTTAAGATTGTGGTGGATAAGAAAAGTTTACTTTACCTCGTAGGGACGACCCTGGAATATTCTGGCGGTCTCAATGGAAAAGGGTTTGTATTTAACAACCCTAATGCCAACAGAACCTGCGGGTGTGGAGAAAGTTTTTCGCTCTAAACAGAAGGAGGTTATGGCATATACTGAAGAAGAATTAAAAAAAGAGCTCGAAACAAAAGAGTATGAGTACGGTTTCTATACCGATATAGAATCTGATACTTTTCCTGTGGGATTAAACGAAGATATTATTCGTGCCATCTCTAAACGAAAAGAAGAGCCAGAGTGGATGACCCAATGGCGTCTTGAAGCTTTTGCTGCATGGAAACAAATGGAAGAGCCAGAATGGGCGAATGTACATTACAAAAAACCCGACTTCCAGGCGATTTCTTACTACTCTGCTCCAAAAAAGAAAGACAAATACGAAAGCCTTGATGAGGTTGATCCAGAGTTATTAGAAACGTTTAATAAACTAGGGATTTCTATTGATGAACAAAAGAAACTCGCCGGAGTTGCAGTAGATATCGTGATGGACTCTGTTTCTGTAGCGACGACTTTCCGCGATACTTTAGCCGAAAAAGGGATTATCTTTTGCTCTATTTCAGAAGCGATCAAGGATTACCCAGAATTGGTTAAAAAGTACATTGGTTCTGTTATCCCAATCAAGGACAACTTTTATGCGGCTTTAAATTCAGCTGTATTTTCAGATGGATCATTTTGTTATATCCCAAAAGGGGTAAGATGTCCCATGGAGCTTTCAACTTACTTTAGAATCAATCAGGCGGGAACAGGTCAATTTGAGCGTACCCTTGTGATTGCGGATGAAGGAAGTTATGTTTCTTACTTAGAAGGTTGTACTGCTCCATCAAGAGATGAAAATCAATTGCACGCTGCCTGCGTAGAATTAATTGCACTCGATGATGCTGAAATAAAATATTCAACGGTTCAAAACTGGTTCCCTGGAGATAAAGAAGGAAAAGGTGGCGTCTTCAATTTTGTAACGAAAAGAGGAATTTGCCACACTAACGCGAAGATTTCTTGGACCCAAGTAGAAACAGGTTCTGCTGTAACCTGGAAATACCCTTCTTGTGTTTTAAAAGGAGACAATTCTATCGGTGAGTTTTACTCTATCGCAGTAACAATCAACTACCAGCAAGCAGATACAGGAACAAAAATGGTACACCTAGGGACGAACACCCG
>CBFHRA010000036.1:0-3027 GCA_965658115.1 Candidatus Arcticimaribacter sp.
GCGTCTCTAGAAGTTCCCAGGGTTACCGTTGCTAAAGCTTGGGTTTCACCACGGGTAAAGATAGAAGATCCATGGGTAGAAGGTAGATAATCTACTTCACACCAAATAGGTCTGATCTCATCTGTCTTACGACCGTCAAGGCGAACACCTTCACTAAGCGTTAATTCGCGAACAGCTTCTTTTTCTGCTTTTCTGTAGTAGTCTCCAACAAGGTGACCAAACTCTTCCATTTCTTCTTCAGTGAAAGAAGCTTTTACTTCTTCTTTTACTTCAGCAAATGCATTTCCACGTTCTGCTTTAGACGTTCCCTGTTTTGCGATAGCATAACATTTGTCATAGGCCATGTCGTGAATGCGCTTTTCAAGCTCCTCATTTCCTTCTGCAGTTTCGTACTCGCGCACTTCTTTTTTGCCGAAGGCTTCTGCTAAACGCAACTGTGCAGCAATTTGTACTTTGATCGCTTCGTGAGCAAATTTAATGGCGTCTGCCATTTCTTCTTCAGAGATTTCGTCCATTTCACCTTCTACCATCATGACAGAGTCTGCAGATGCACCGATCATCATATCGATGTCTGACTGTGCTAACTGCTCACGGCTAGGGTTAATGACAAATTCACCATCGATACGAGCAACACGTGCTTCGGAGATGGCACATTCGAAAGGGAAATCGCTTAATTGGATCGCAGCAGAAGCGGCAAGTCCTGCTAATGCATCTGGCATAACTTCTTCGTCATGCGACATTAACTGGATCATCACTTGTGTTTCTGCGTGATAATCTTTTGGGAATAGGGGACGCAATACACGGTCCACTAGACGCATTGTTAAAACTTCACCATCACTAGGGCGTGCTTCTCTTTTAAAGAATCCACCAGGATAGCGACCTGCTGCAGCGAATTTTTCGCGATAGTCTACCGTTAGGGGTAAAAAATCTACATCAGATTGTTTGTAGTTTGATACAACTGTACAAAGCAACATGGTTTTTCCCATTTGCACGACAACTGAACCGTGGGCTTGCTTTGCTAGCTTGCCCGTTTCAATAGAGATCTCTCTTCCATCGCCGAGGTCAATAACCTCTTTAAAGACTTTTGGAATCATTTTTTCTTCATTTTAATTAAACCTAAGTGTTGTTGTGTTGTGTCTGTAGGTCAGCCAATGAAAAACTTTGATTCAGCTTTTTTCAATACTCCGATAAAAAGAAATAGTGGTTTATTTACGTAAACCTAGTTTTTTCACGATCGCACGGTAACGCTCAATGTCTTTTGCTTTAAGGTAATCTAGTAAGCTTCTGCGCTTTCCTACCAATTTCACTAGTGAACGCTCTGTGTTGTAATCCTTACGATTACTTTTTAAGTGTTCAGACAAGTGGTTGATACGGTGCGAGAATAAAGCAATTTGACCTTCGGCAGAACCAGTGTCGGTTTTTGAAGTTCCGTGATCTGCGAAAATTTTTTCTTTTGTTTCTTTTGTTAAATACATGCTAATATTATTTCAATGATTGTTATGTAGTTGCTAATTAAAGCGGTGCAAATATACACCAATTTATGTAAGACTAACGTCCTAAATTTAATTTCTTATGGGTTGATTTAGAATAAGATCAATATAGAGATTGATCTTGTCTTTTAAGTTTTTACGATGGGTGATAAAATCTAAGAAGCCTTTATCTAATAAAAACTCGCTTCTTTGAAAGCCTTCTGGTAAGTCTTTTCCAGTAGTATCTTTTACTACTCTGGGCCCAGCAAAGGCAATAAGTGCACCAGGTTCGGCGATATTGATATCACCTAACATTGCAAAAGATGCTGTTGTTCCTCCAGTAGTTGGATCGGTACAAAGGGAAATATAGGGCAGTTTAGACTCTGCTAGTTTATTTAGTTTTGCCGAAGTTTTTGCCATTTGCATTAGCGAAAACGCTCCTTCCATCATTCTTGCTCCCCCAGATTTTGAAATAATCACAAGGGGTAAGTTGTTGTCAATAGCATAATCTGCTGCGCGGGCGATTTTTTCTCCAACTACAGAGCCCATGGATCCTCCAATAAAGCCAAAGTCCATACAGGTGATGACTAATTCTTTTCCTTTAGATTTTCCTACAGCCGTTCGAATAGCGTCGTTTAGTCCAGTTTTTTTAGTGACATCTTTTAATCGATCACTGTATTTTTTAGAATCGGTGAATTTTAAAAAGTCTTTAGAGCTAACTTTAGCGTCTAGTTCTTTAAAATGATTCTCGTCAAATAAGATTTCGAAATATTCTTTACTACCTATTCTAACGTGATATTCGTCTTCTGGACTTACATAAAAGTTTTCAGCAAGCTCTTGTGTTTCTACAATTTTCCCTGTAGGAGTCTTGTACCACAGGCCTTTTGGAATGTCCTTTTTCTCTTCTGTTCGGGTTTGAATACCCTTCTCACTTCGTTTAAACCAACTCATAAAACAATGTTTACCTTAAGCTAAGGTATTTATATTGTTTAAATCTTCAAACGCTTTGATCAATCTTTGTTTAAAGGTTTGTTCTCCTAGGCGAAGCCATTTACGTGGATCGTAGTGTTTTTTATTGGGTTGATCTGCGCCTTCAGGGTTTCCGATCTGAGCGCTTAGGTAGTCTACTTTGTCGTTCATATAATCGCGAATCCCTTCTGTAAAGGCAAATTGAAGGTCGGTATCAATATTCATTTTAATCACCCCATAACCAATTGCTTCACGAATTTCTTCTACTGTTGATCCAGAACCACCGTGGAAAACGAAGTCAACAGTATTTTCTCCCACATTGTATTTTTCCGAAATATATTCTTGAGAATTCTTCAAGATTTTTGGGGTGAGTTTTACATTACCCGGCTTATATACCCCGTGTACGTTACCAAATGCTGCTGCAACGGTAAACTGATCACTAACTTTCATTAGTTCTTCATAAGCATAAGCAACTTCTTCTGGCTGGGTGTAAAGTTTAGAAACATCCACATCAGAATTGTCAACTCCATCTTCTTCTCCACCTGTAATACCTAATTCGATTTCAAGTGTCATTTCCATTTTTGCCATT
>CBFHRA010000036.1:3126-7822 GCA_965658115.1 Candidatus Arcticimaribacter sp.
TCAGAATTGTCAACTCCATCTTCTTCTCCACCTGTAATACCTAATTCGATTTCAAGTGTCATTTCCATTTTTGCCATACGAGCGAGGTACTCTTTACAAAGGCTAATGTTCTCTTCTAAAGGCTCTTCAGATAAATCAATCATATGAGAGCTGTATAAAGGCTTACCTGTTTCTTTAAAGAATTTTTCGCCAGCGTCTAATAAACCGTCAATCCATGGTAAAAGATTTTTTGCACAATGGTCTGTGTTTAAAATAACGGTGGCACCGTATAATTCAGCTAATTCATGGATGTGTTTTGCACCTGCAATAGCACCTGCAATTGCAGATTGTTGATTGTCGTTACTCAGTCCTTTTCCAGCATTAAACTGTGCGCCACCATTCGAAAATTGAATGATCACAGGGCTGTTTAATTCTGCTGCTGTTTCAAGAACAGCGTTAACAGTATTATTTCCAATAACATTAACTGCTGGAAGTGCAAATTTTTTGGCTTTAGCAAATTGAAAAATTTCTTGAACTTGGCGGCCAGTGGCAACACCTTTTGGGAAAGTTGATTTCATTATTTGGTTTTATAAGAGGCAAAAATAACAAAAATGCCTTAAAAGGGGTAATTTATCCCCACATTAAAGACAGCTTTGTCAAGGGAGATTTGTGATCCCCATCTTTCTTGTGGAGCTTGAGAAGGGTCAAAGGTTTTAAAAGCGGTATCGAGTCTAAATATGAAGTAATCAAAATCATAGCGAAGGCCAAACCCTGTTCCCACCGCGAGTTGGTTTAAATCATGATAGCTATTTAGACTTTGACTACTATCTGGGACATTGTTGTTGACATTCCAGATGTTTCCTGCATCGATAAAAAAGGCACCTTTTACAGGGCCAATGATAGGATAGCGGTATTCAAGATTGAGAGCTATTTTAAAGTTTGCTTCGTTAAATTCGTTAATACCACTACTGGAACCTGGTCCCAGTTTATAGGCTTTCCATGCTCTATTGTCATTTGTTCCTCCGGCATAGTAGGAGCGTGTAAAGGGGATACTTTTTGAATTCCCATAAGGAAGAGCAATCCCGGTAAACCCTCTAAAAGCAAGAATTCTTTCTCTGCCTACTTCCCAGTGTTTGATATAACTCACCTCTGATTTGAAGTACTGTGATGGGGCAAGATTTAGAATAAATCGATTTCCATCACTGTCTTTAGGAGTGTCTGTTAAATTTAAAATCCCGTTGAGTAAATTCCCAACCCATTCAAATTTGACTCTAAATTGAGAAAAGCTTTCGTCGATGATACTTTCTTGATTATTTTTTAAAAAGCTAAAAGATGATCCCACAATAAAGTTGTTTGCAGTCAATCGATTTTTACGTTCATTGATGTTTGAGACATTAGTAAATCGAGCATCTTCTGAAGAAATATCTGTTCGATTATTTAAAACGTGGTCGATAAAGCGATCTGTTCCTGAAGGAATAGAAAGGTTTCCGTTTTGATCTAGATAAGGATTATTGTATCCTGGAAGCGAAGTGGCAATCGAATTTAATCGATCATAAGAATTGCGGTAAACATTGAAATAGTTGTCAATTGCTCTATTGTCAACATATTCAATATCAGCGAGTTTTAAAGTGAAAGTGTAGGCGGGTTTTGTTTTCCATTGGTATTCAAAATTCCCGGTAAAACTCTGTCGATCGAGCCCTATGTTTTCTTGAAGTGATATTCCTAAAGAAATATTTGTTTTCACATTTATGTTTTCAAAAAAAACATTTTTTATTTTCTTTGGAGCTAATAATCGAGGTACCCTAAGTAGTAAATTTCCACCCACTTCAAAGAGGTTGAAAAAAGTGCTTTTTTCTTCGGCGACATCTCTTGAGGATCCTATGGTGCTTTTTACTCCGAATTCAAGAATTTCTGCGCCTCTAAAAACATTTCTACTAATGACTGAAGACCCCAAGGTAATCCCGATATCTTGAATATTTGAATGAGAAACATCAAAATCAAATCCCAGGGAGAAACGCTCTTTGGGGCTAAGATATACATTGGCGTCAAGTAAAGATGGGGCATTTTCTACTGCTGCATAACTAATGGTGGGGTATTTGAAGTTTTGCAATTCGTTGAAGTAACGATAGGTAGCAGTTCTGTCTTGATAGCTGTAGGCTTGATTTGGAGTGATTTTAACTCCTTTTGCCAATACGCTAGGATTGTATTTTAAAGGGCCTACAGAGAAAATTTTGATTCCATTATAATCAATAGAATCTGTGTAGATAGAAAAATCTTGTTCTGGATTTTCTACATAAACTGAGAGAGATCTTACTTTTTGAACGCGATAAGGGACTTCCACTAGGGTGTCTTGTACCCGCTTTTGTGCATTTTTGATTTCTACAACCAAGGGGATTTTTGTATCGATGCCTAAACTGTCTTTAAAGGCTTTAAATCGAATAGATCTTTGCTGGAAGTTGAAAATACCATTATTTCTAAATACATTGATCAAACGTTCTCTTTCTGCATTGATGTTTTCTACTTTAAACGCTTCCCCTTGTTTTACAACACTTTCTTTTTGATGCACTTTATAAATAGAATCTATGTCTTGTGATGCGATCACACTTGTGATACTATCAAGGCTAAAGCGAGGCCCAGTAGTAATTTTGTAGCGAATACTTGATTTTTGCGGCCGCAATGTTTCAACTGTTGCAGTTGCGGTGGTATTAAAATAGCCTAAGTTGTTATAGTACTGGGTAAAAAGTGAATTAGTTAGTGCAATTTTATCCTGGTCGATTATACTGGGAGGCTCCCCAGCTTTTTTAATCCAATTAGAAAAGCCTACCCTGTAGCGTTTAACTTGTTCTAGTTGTTTTGGTGATAGCCATTTGTTAAGCCGCTTTTCACGTTTAGGTTTCTTCTTTAGCCATGCCTCAAAACGCTCTTCAGTGTCTGATTTACTCAGGTTATACAGATGTAATTTATAGGGTATCCCTAGCAGGCTTTGGTTTTCTGGAGTTTGTGATAATACAATTACAGGGTCTTGGGTAATTAATTCATCATTTAGGACAAAACTTTGCTTGACAATAAGGCTTTCTTCTTTCGCTAACTTTTTGGTACTGTTACAGCTGTGTAAAATCACACATACCACAAGGAGAATTACTATTTTTGTATTGGCCAAATTCAAGAAGGGAGTCTTTGAAGGCAAAAATACATCATTTATGATTACCAAAAAGGAGCTCAAACAGATCAATTCACTCGCCACTAAAAAAGCGAGAAAGACCGAACAACAATTTCTTGTTGAAGGAAAGAAATCTGTTGAAGAATTTATTGCAGGAGGTTTTCAACCAAAAAAGCTTTTTTCAACCGAAAACACTAAGCTTGAAGGAGCAGTCTTAGTGACAGAAAGTGAAATGCAAAAGATGAGTTGCTTAAAAAATGCTTCTCCTTATTTAGGTGTTTTTGAGATTCCAAAGGCAAATGCTTTGCCAAATAAAGGGCGTATTTTAATATTAGATAAAGTTGCAGATCCAGGAAACCTAGGAACTATATTGCGTATCTGTGACTGGTTTGGTATAAAAAATATTATTGGCTCGCTAGATACAGTAGATTGTTATAATCCTAAAGTGGTTCAAGCGAGTATGGCTTCCTTAGCTCGTGTGCAATGCCAGTATACAGACTTAAATGAGTTTTTGTCAAATACATCGCTGCCTATTTTTGGCACATACTTAGTTGGAAAGTCGATCTATGAAACTGAGTTCCCCGAAGACGCTATTTTAGTAATGGGAAGTGAGGCAAACGGCATTTCGACTGAATTAGAGGCGTTAATTGATCAAAAAGTTACCATTCCTAAAAAGTCATTAAATGGGCCAGAAAGTTTGAACGTTGCAATTGCTACTGCCTTAGTTTTAGGAGAAATTTCCCGTTAATTATTCAAAAGTCAAATTGATGATTACACCTCTTGTCAATAGGTTTACAATATTAGAGGTCCATGGGCTACGTCCATTTTCACCATTATCTGGGACTAATTCGTTTTGAATGGAAAAAATCCCGCGAATCGAGGGGGAAAATTTAAAGTAAACCAAATAAAAATCTACGCCAAAGCCTACTTCATAGTTAAATGTTTGACTCGTTACCCTAAAGACATTGTTGAAGTTGTCGTCGTTGTTTTTTTGATTGCTCGAAAGGTTAAATGACGTAGACATTCCGCCTACAATATAGGGTTTCCAGTTGTTGATTCGTTCTGCACTAAATTTCACTAAGAGCGGGATGTGGATATAAGTAGATTTTACTTCTCTCAAGCCATCATTTTCAGCGGTATGACTAGGGAAATTTCTTTGCCATGCAGCAGATTCATAGGG
Source organism: Candidatus Arcticimaribacter sp. (assembly GCA_965658115.1). Classification (GTDB taxonomy): domain Bacteria; phylum Bacteroidota; class Bacteroidia; order Flavobacteriales; family Flavobacteriaceae; genus Arcticimaribacter. The sequence goes on from CBFHRA010000036.1 coordinate 7,446, forward strand.
ATAAAGTAAATCTCTTTGCGAGTAATATAGCCCGGGTTCTACACGAAGATTGAGATAGCGATTAATTCTCAAGTCTCCAACCAGTCCAACATTAAAGCCCAGGTTTTTTGTGAGTTCAATATTTGGGAAACCTTGACCATTTACCCTAGCATTATAGTTGCTGACATATTCAGTTTGGTACCCAAATTCATTAAAGCCAAAGAAGTATCCGTAATGAATAATTTTATTGTCAAAGTTTTGTAAATGTTGCACCCTTTCTCGCACGCGGTAATATTGCCCCATGACGAAACTGTTTCCTATAAAAAAGAAACAACAAAACAGAAGTAATAATGACGTTTTAGGGCTTTGTCGCACGATATATGGAAGCAACCCCTAAG
>CBFHRA010000037.1:0-4704 GCA_965658115.1 Candidatus Arcticimaribacter sp.
TACCGCAGGAATTCCTCCCCAAGTTGCACAATCTCCAATAGCTACAACATAACCAGCTACCTCTGATAATTCTTTAATCCAGTCCATCATTGGTCTATCGGCAAAGTAATTCATAGTACCTGTGTTATTAGGACCTTGAATTAAAGAACCTTCATACACGAGAATATCCATTTGGACTTTTCCTGCTAGAATATCTTTAAGTAAGTCTTGAACTTGGTCTCCAATTTGCAAACCCGTAGTTGGGTGCCAGAGAATATTTAAACCGAAGTCTGTTATAAGTTCTACAACAGTTGGTTCTTCTGCGTTAAGAAAGGACATTGTGTTTCCACTGCAAGCCCCTCCTTGTAACCATAAAACATTTGCCATATTTTTAAATAAAAATTAGGATTAAGCTCTAAATATAAATAAAAAAAATGAATTGTTAAAATTTTATCAATCTAATAATTTAAGAGTCTATTAAATTGGAAATTAACAATAGCTATAGAGTTTTAAACTAGGTATTGATTTTACTAGTATAATGTGAATTTGAACTAAAATTTATTTTCTCCAATTTTTTTTGGAAAAATTATAAAGTATAAATATTGATTAGTTCAATTCTATTTGAATCATTCTTCATCAAATAGAAGTAAATAAAATTAATTCATCAAAAGCAGGGTCAATTCTGTACCTATTCTGTACCCAAGGCATAAAAAAAGCCCTCACATTTCTGTGAAGGCTTGATTTATCTAGTAGCGGGAACTGGACTCGAACCAGTGACCTTCGGGTTATGAGAGTCAGCTTAATGTTTCAATAAATTTGGTCAAAAACTCAGAAATATATTCTCCTATTATTTCGGAATTTACGGATACAATATAATTTACTCCCGAACCTAGACAAAAACATTCGAACCCTCGGAGTAAGCCATTTTCAAATGTTAAAGTTTAAGAAAATGCAAAAATAATTTTGCACCCAATTTGTTTCAAAATAACTTATGCAGATTTTGAAGTTAAAATTAATATTACATTAAAACCACGCTGTAAATCACTGTATTTCAAGTGGTTGAAAAATAGGTGCGTAATTCGGTGCGTAATTATAATTTTTAAAAATTTAACTATCTGATTATCAAAACATTTGAATATAATGGATAGTTCCTCTTTCTCCGCAAAAAAAAACCCATGACGTAAGTTGTGGGTTTTTTGTTTTTGGAACGAACAAAACTTGTTTTGGTTTGTGAATAAAAACAAGAAAGCAAAGCCACAAAGTGGCTTGTGGGTTTTTATGGTTGTTTACCCTCCCCTATTTGGGATCACGAAGTAATCCCTCTTTCTCCGCAAAAAAAAACCCATGACGTAAGTTGTGGGTTTTGATGGTCTTGATTTAACCGTTCGCCCAAAAGGTCATGTACTTCCAGAAAATGTAGTTACTGATTTACCTAAGGCCGTAGCCGCAATGCAAAAACATGCACTTGCGGTAAAAATGATGACCACAAATGTCTGGGATGCAAATGACTCCGTCCAAAAGAAAGTATTAGAAACAGCTAGTTCTTTGGGGATTACCCATTATAGAACGGATTGGCTAAAATATCCAGAAGACACCCCTATTCAAGAAAGCCAAGCTTTATATGGCTTACAAGCCAAAGAGTTGGAGGAATTAAATGAAAGATTAGGCCTTATTGGAGGCTATCAAAACCATGCCGGAAAACATGTCGGAGCACCAGTTTGGGACTTGCTTCCTATTTTTGAAGCCACTCAAGGGAAACATATTGGCTGTCAATACGATATTAGACATGCCGTAGTGGAAGGCGGGAAAAGTTGGGAGCTGGGCTTAAAACGCATTCTTCCTTACATTAATTCCATCGTAATCAAAGATTTTAAATGGTGTATGGTAGATGGCAAATGGAACATCATCAATGTTCCTCTAGGAGAAGGTATGGTCGACTTTAGCCATTATTTTTCTTTGCTCAAAAAGCACCATATTAACGTCCCTGTTTCTTTGCATGTAGAACATGAGTTAGGCGGAGCCGAAAAAGGACGTTCTAAACTTACCATAAGCGAACAAGAAGTCATTTCGCGTATTCAAAAAGACCTTGACTACCTTAGAGCGATGTGGGAGAAAACTGTTTAGGCATTTAATCGTTTCTCATTTAAATAATTCGTTACTTAAAGGTCTTACTACACTATATTAATTTTATGAAGAAAGCACAACTATATTTAGTCCAGCTCCCCATTATATCAATCTCAATCTTTTTTGTTTGTTGTATTATAGCAGCTTTGATTCACCCTGGTTCTCATAAAGAGATCATCAATTATCAATCTGACTATTATTCATTTACGCACAATTTCCTGAGTGAGTTAGGGAGTTTAAAAACAAATACAGACGAGACCAATCCAGCGATAATTCAAGAAGACAACACCCCATCAATGCTGCTATTTAATGGAAGTTTGATTTTAATTGGGATCACATTAATGCTCTTTTACTTTCACTTTAAAAAGGTATTTCCGCTAATGGAAGACACTAGCAAATCAATCTTCTTTTCTAAAATCTCTATGCCAGTGGGATTACTCGCAGGATTCTTTTATGCTGGAGTTGGACTTGTACCACATGATCTTCATTTTGAAGCACATGTGTTTTTTGCTAATTATGCTTTTCTAACCCTCTTTTTTCTTTGCATTCTTCACAGTCTTACGATTTATCATTCAAAGTCACTTAGTAATAACTATGTTGTAGGATATGTCGTCTTCTGTATTGTGCTTTTTGTTTACTTAAGAATTATCTTTTTTGGACCACAGATTGGCCCTGGAAAAATCTATAGCGAAGAAGATCTTATGCTACAAGTAATCGCTCAAAAATCAATTGTACTCACTTTTATGGCGGCTTTTTTACACCAAGTTTATGGGTTTAATTTACGCTTGAGTAAGAAAAGCTAAAATCGATTTTTGAATTAGATTTGATCGAGATAGTGGTGGCTTTTCTGAAGCGATACCCTTGGTTGTGGCGCAATATCTTGTTCCACAAAAAAATGTTTTACTCCATTTTTTTGGGCTGTTTTGACGATTTCTTTCAGGTTTAAAACGCCATCTCCACAAGATGTAATTGATGGAAATAAACTAAACCATTCTCTAGAATCTTCGCCATTTGTTTTAAAGCGCACTGCTTCTTTCATATCTTTTAAATGCATTAAATGATAACGGTTGGCATGATTGTTTAGACAGGCTATTATATCGACCCCAGCCGCAGCAGTCCAGAATACATCCATTTCAAAAAAAACAGTGCTGGGATCAGTTTCGTTAAAAATGATATCTATGGGGCGCTGTCCATTCTTTTCAACCCAGCCATAACCGTGGTTGTGATATGCAAATCGAACGCCTCTTTTCTTTGCCTCCTCTCCTATTGTATTAAAGGTATCCGCCATGCGCTTGTAATCGTCTAAAGACGTTCTTCTTTCTGCTGGGATGGATGGTAGAACAAGATAAGAGGCCCCTAGATCATTAGCGGCATCACAAAGTTCATCTATATTTTGTTCGAGCGATTGAAGATCTGTATGGAAAGAGGATACTTTTAAATTATTCTCTTGAACGAGCTGTTTGAAATCTTTTTGGCTTTGCCTAAAATAACCACTTTCTATTCCTCCAAAGGGGCGAGTGACTTCTGCCCAGCGCTCTTTCGCCGCCGTAACACTAAAGGGATAAGGGCCAAAGAGTTCAATCTCATCATAGCCCATAGAGGCAATCATTTCAATTCCCTTTTTTAGGTCTTGTTGCAACAGTTGTGGTAGAGAAAATAATTGAAGTCCTATCGAGGTCAATGTTTTATCTTCTATAAGATCTTTTATCCAATTAACAGGAAGGGTTAGCGCAGGACTGGCTGCAGCAGTATTTCGCAAAAAAGTTCTTCTTTTCATATTTAACACAGTTGAATAAGGTTAAATTTAATCAAAAAGAAAAGCCTAGTCAAATGATTGTTTACAATTAAAGGACAACCCTATCAATTGCTCTTTTTTTAATGCAGTTAATTAATTTTTTTTCAATAAAGTAGGTCAAGATCGTATCTTGTCGTTTCAACACTATTATAATTAATTGAATTGAACCACATGGAATTTATCCCCTCCAATGGAATAACCCTTACTTCTATCCTTAAAGGTTGTATAGGGATTATTGTGCTCTTGCTCATTGCTTTTGGAGCAAGTAGTAACCGTAAAAACATTCCTTGGAAAACGGTTATTTTGGCTTTAGCCACACAATTATTCATTGGAATTTGCATCCTTAAAGTCCCTTTTATTCAAGCTTTATTTGAGCAATTAGGGGGCTTCTTTATTAAAGTAATTGAATACACTATAGCAGGAAGCAGCTTCCTTTTTGGGGAGATTGTTGACTTGACAAAAACCGCCTATATTTTCGCTTTTCAAGTGCTGCCGGTGATTTTATTCTTCTCTGCTCTTACTTCAGTCTTGTATTATTTAGGGATAATTCAAAAGATTGTAGGCTTTTTAGCTTTAGCACTTCGCAAGCTGGTTGATATAAGCGGGGCAGAAAGTCTTTCCTTGACAGGAAACATCTTTTTAGGACAAACCGAAGCCCCCTTATTGATCAAAGCTTATTTAGATAAAATGAAACGCTCAGAAATCTATCTCGTTATGGTGGGTGGAATGGCCACAGTGGCGGGTAGTGTACGATCGGCATAAACCAGTTTAATGGCTTCTTGCATATTGCCGTCCACATCAATTTT
>CBFHRA010000038.1:0-3566 GCA_965658115.1 Candidatus Arcticimaribacter sp.
AAAAGTCTCTCCTTCGATAAAATCTATATTGGATATACCTCCAACCTTATTCAACGATTTAAATCTCATAATCACTTAGCAACAAAAGGATACACCATTAGATATCGCCCTTGGGAAGTGATTCATGTGGAGGTTTTTCAAACCAAAAAACAAGCCGTTGACAGGGAACGCTATCTCAAATATGGCTCCGGAAGAAAGTGGATTCATCAATCCCTGCTCAACAAGGGCGAATAATCCGCCCCTGGCGGACACAGGTTTGAGTTCCGCCAGAGGCGGACAAGCTCTGTTCCCGCTACAAAGAAACTCCTTGAGAAATCAAGGAGTTTTTATTTTGGGATCAATTGATGCTTGCATCTTATTGAGAACAAAAGAAAAAATTAGATTGCGAACCAATCGTAGTTTCTTTGGGCTGTTTCCCTTAGCGGCACATTCTGGAACGAAGTGGAAGAATGAATCCTGTTCCCGCTACAAAGAAACTTCTCTTTTAAAAGAGGGGTTTTTATTTTGGGGGCAATTGACCAAAAAATAAGGCTTTTTTTTCAAAAACATTATTTAATAAATTAATATAGTAAATAATAGATGAATTTAATTAAATCACAAAGTGCTTATTATCGGCGTTTAATATCCCTTAAAGTTTTTTGTTTAACTTTTCTTAACAACTATCTGATATTAATTTCAAATTTAATTTTTGTGTTTGAAATTAATTTTTAGATTTGCAGCATCAATTCTACACAAATGAATTGGTTTATGGTTAGAAGTCCTCGAGCTCTGCTCGGGGGCTTTTTTTATTTCTTATCTTTACAAGGCATGAAAAGAATCCTATTATTACTCCTGTTTTGTGGTCAATTTAGCTGGGCGCAAATCGATAGTTTAGCGTTGATTCAATTAGAAGAAGTTGAGTTAAAATCCATTCAACTAACAACAGCCGTAGAACAATTTCCAGCGGGTATTTACAAAAAAGAAATTCCAGCCTTATGGCAGGGATCCCAAAGTTCACTACAAGAATACATTGAAGGTTTACCTGGCTTAATTAGTTTTAATCGATCTAACTATGCACAGGATTTACGCATCTCTATTCGCGGTTTTGGATCAAGGGCAGCCTTTGGTATTAGGGGCATCAAATTAATTGTAGATGGTATCCCAGAGACTACCCCAGACGGACAAGGGCAGTTAGACAATCTGCCTTTAGGTATTTTATCCTCCATTGAAATACTAAGAGGCCCTAGTGCCGTGCGCTATGGTAATGCAGCTGGCGGAGTTCTCGCGATTAATACCCTTGAGGAAGTAGAAGAAAACTTTCATCAAATTGGACTTAGAATAGGGAGTTATGGTGCACAACAAGCACAATACACTGCTGGCTTAAAGAAAGAAAAAACGACAGCTATTTTACACCTTAATCACGCTAAAGCAAAAGGCTACCGTGACAATAGCCAATTTGAAAACAATTTGTTTAATGCCAAAGTTCGCCATCACTTCTCTCCTACTCTCCATGCACAGCTTCAATTTAACGCGACAAAGAGTCCCTATGCTCAAGATGCTGGAGGGCAAACAATTGAGGAATTCAATAACAACAGACGCAGTGCAAGAGATAGAAATCTTCAATACAAAACAGGAGAAAAAATAACACATTATAAAAGCGGAGCAAATATTTCTTATCAAAAAGGAAAAGTCGATGGCGCGTTGTATGGCTTTATCGCTAAACGCAACTTTGAAGGAAAACTCCCCTTTGCCAATGGCGGATGGGTTGATTTAGATAGAAAATATGCTGGTCAAGGCGGTCGTTTTAGTTTTTCTGACAAGAAGCAAAAGTTAGGTTTTAAAACACAACTGAGCTATGATATCGCAAGTCAGGGAGATCTTAGAAAACGCTTTGTCAATAATGAGGGCGTAAAAGGGGAATTAACCTTAGATCAAAAAGAAAGCTTTAACAGCTTTGGCGTAGCCTTAATACAACATTTAACCTATGGACCCATAGTATTTAATGGAGGGCTTCGCTGGGATGCAAATGAACTAAAGGTGGACGATTACTTCCTAAACGATGGGAACGATACAGCAGCAAGAACCTTAAATGCATGGAGCCCACAAGCGGGAATCTCCTATACTTTTTTTCCTGGTTTAACTGGCTTTGGAAATTTTTCTAAAAGCTATGAAACCCCAACCCTGAGTGAATTAAGTGCTAACCCAAACGGAAACGGTGGATTCAACCCTCTAATTGATATTCAAGTGGCCGAGAATCTTGAATGGGGTGTTCATTTTACCACCAAAAAAACAAAAGGTAGTTTAGTCTATTTTAAGATTAATACAACGAATGACTTAGTGGCTTATGAACTCGCTGATTCTCCTGGAAGGACTTTTTATCAAAATGCTGGAAGCACCAAACGAGAAGGTATTGAACTCTTACTTCAACACCGGTTTAATCAAAGATTGAACGCCAATCTCACCCTTAATTCCGCTCATTTTACCTATAAAGATTTTGCGCAAAACGGAGAGAATTATTCAGGGAAGAGACTGCCTGGAATCCCTAAAAACTTTGGCGTTTTACGCCTTTCTTATCAATGGGAAAATGGTCCTTTGATCAATTATACAAAAACTTATCGAGGTGACTTATTTGCAGACAACAACAACGCGACTCGTGTTGATTCATTTTATAGGGATGACATAAATTTTAGTATTCCGTTCAATAAAATCAGCGATAAAACAGCCATTGTAATAGGTTGCAACAATCTGTTTAACAGCTTATATAGTGACAATATTCGGATTAACGCCTTTGGGGGGCGTTATTATGAAGCCGCTCCTGAACGAGAAATTTATGTGAACTTGCAATGGCAATTCTAGAGTTGAATTACCTTGAAATCTGTTCTTCTATTCGCTTGATGCTCTTCTTCACTTAATTGATAACAAGGATTTTCTATTATCCAACTAGTGATTGATTCTTGCTCTAGCTGCAATTTAATTTCACCCAGCGCTCGATAACGATCTGATTGAGAAACAATTATACGGATCAATTCTCCAACTTGAACTGTTTCTGTTTGGTAACCAATTGCATTAAACCTTGACACTAATTGTGCAATATTCCCTTACATAAAACTTTAAAATTTTGATTTTTAATAGGAATCTATAAAAACGAAGGAAAAATCTTTATATTTAAATACTATATTTAGAAAACCAAATAAAATGAAACACTTCTACTATATAAAATTATGCTCCATCAGTATTTTTTCGCTACTAATCATAGGGTGTCAAGATAAACAAGAAGATAACAAAACCATAGTTATTAGTGGAGATATCACACAAGACATTCAATGGACTGCAGATAAAAATTACATACTGGACCAACAGGTAACAGTACTCCCTGGAGCCACCTTAGCCATTGAACCAGGTACAGTTATTAAGGCTAATGCGCAAGAAGCACCTAATGTCTCTATGCTAGTTGTCGCTCGAGGAGCAAAATTAATTGCGAAAGGAACTGCAGAAAAACCCATTATTTTCACTTCAGTAAATGACGATATAGATACTTCAAATGGTACTAAATCTTCCCTAAATAATACCGATGTAGGTTTATGGGG
>CBFHRA010000039.1:0-1964 GCA_965658115.1 Candidatus Arcticimaribacter sp.
ATTTGATGGAATTTATAAATGTTTTAAAACCATTGAACCAGATCAAATTCCTGAGGGTGATTACACCCTAAGGGCAGTAAGAACTAATATTAATGACCTCAACGGTTTTAATGCCACTGCACCTGCCAATATTAGTGTTAGTGTGATTAATCCTAGTAGCGGTGACTTTGAAGGTCCTGTTATGTCAGAATTTTCCCTTTCACCGAGTTCAATTGATCTATCTAACGGCTCTGTAACAGTAACTGCTACCGTTAGAATTACAGATCAAACAGGGGTAGTAACTCCCAGTTCAAATTATGGTGGGGCCTATATCACGGGAACCCCCAGTGGAAATATTTATTTCTCTCATTGGGTCAGAGTGAGTGGCGATCAATTTGATGGAATTTATAAATGTTTTAAAACCATTGAACCAGATCAAATTCCTGAGGGTGATTACACCCTAAGGGCAGAAAGAACTAATATTAATGACCTCAACGGTTTTAATGCCACTGCACCTGCCAATATTAGTGTTAGTGTGATTAATCCTGCACAAGAATGTACTTATGCATCATTAAATGTCATAGGAGGTAGTCTCAACCAAAATATAACCCAAGGAGACGCCATAGAAACCATTAGCATACAATTAGAAACCGACTGTGTTGATAACGATAATATCACCCTTCTCAACTCCTCGTCAGAGGGTTTACCCATTGGTGTAACATATAGCTTTGATGGAGCTAACAATATTATTATTGTGAATGGTACACCCACAACACAAGGAACTTACAATTATGTAATCGAATATTATAATGGTCAAACCATTAGCAGTTCGACAGTATCTACAACAATTGGAGGAACAATCGCTGTCATAGCAGATTCTACCACCTCAACTTCAACTGCGAATTCAGGAAATATATATTTTGAAAATGGCACTTGTAAATGTCCTCAAGCTAGTCTAGGAGATACAGCAACAATAGACGGAGTTAACTATATAGTGGTTGATGATACTACCCTTAGAAGTGAAATTACTTCTGGAAATATTAACCTGTGTACAACCTTTGTTACAGACATGAATGGATTATTTTCTGATAACACTTCGTTTAATGCCGACATAGGTTTTTGGGACACTTCTAATGTACTAGGCATGCAATTAACCTTTGCAAATGCTACTTCCTTTAATCAAGATATAAGTAGTTGGGATACGTCAAATGTTGGTGCAATGAATGGAATGTTTTCAGGAGCATCTTCATTTAATCAAAATATTGGGAATTGGAATATTTCAAATGTAACTGACATATGGGAGATTTTTCGATATGCTTCTTCCTTCAATCAAGATCTAAGTTCTTGGAATACCAGTAATATTGTAAGTATGAGAGGTATGTTTGAAGGCGCTATAGCATTTAACCAAAACATCTCAACTTGGGATACATCCTCTGTAACACATATGGGACAAATGTTTTTTGGAGCCGTAAGTTTCAATCAAAATATTGGGATGTGGAATATGACAAATGTACTATACATTGACAATATGTTTAATGGTGCAACGGTTTTTAATCAAAATATTGGAGGTTGGAATACCAGTAATATTATTGGAATGTCTGGAGTGTTTGACTCTGCCGAAGCGTTTAACCAAGATATAAGCACTTGGAATACCAGTAATGTTAACAATATGGAAAGTATGTTTTTTGGGGCATATTCATTCAACAAGGATATTGGAAATTGGGATACTAGTCAAGTAAATGACATGAATAATATGTTCAGAGAAGCTTCTGCATTTAATCAAGATCTCTCTAACTGGTGCGTAGACATAATCCCTAATGAACCTGATAATTTTGCAACTAACTCTGCATTAACTCAAGAGAATCAACCAATATGGGGAGCAGCTTGCGGAGGGAATAACAGCACAGCAGATCAGGATGGAGACGGTGTTGAGGATAGTATCGATGTGTGTCCAAACACGCCACAAGGGCAAAGTGTTGATGCAG
>CBFHRA010000040.1:0-1605 GCA_965658115.1 Candidatus Arcticimaribacter sp.
TCAACCGTTCTGATCAAGTTTTTCCCGCTGCGCTTTTTAATGTCTAGGACAATCGCTTTTTTACCATCTGAACGCGCGTAAGAATTTTTTTCTTTTTCGTGAAAAGAGATGGTGGCGATATCGCCCATATAAACAGTCCCATTTTGATTTTTTAAAACAAATTTCTCAAGGTCTTCTGGGCGTTCAATTTCCCCAACAACACGTAAGTTTCTTTTTAGGCCATTGCCTTCAATATTCCCTGCAGATACCGTGCTGTTACCTCGTATAATGGCGTTAATCACATCGTCAAAAGAAACTGTTGCGGCATTCATTTTAAGCAGGTCTATGGCAACCTCGATTTCAAAATCTTGGACTCCTCTCAAGGCAACTTCCTTTATTTCAGACATCTGCTCAATCTTGTCTTGCAATAATTCTCCATAGAATTTCATTTCTTCTATGGGTAAGTCACCACTTAGCCCAATGTTTAATATTGGGATTTCTTCAGAAAGACTAAATTCAAAAGCAGTTGGTTCTACTTTGGCATTATTAAAAGTAGGCCAGTCTGCACTAGCGGTAACAGCGTCGATTTTATCCTGTACCTTAAGCTTTGCACTTTCTTTGCTGATGTTCTCGTCAAACTCTACTGTGATCAAAGAGAAATTTTCTAAGGAGGTAGATTCGATTCCTACTAAATTGGGCACCCCTTTTAATTGTTCCTCTAATGGATCTGTGATAAGTCGCTCCATATCTTCGGCGGTGTTACCAGGATAAATTGAGCTAACAAAGACTTCATTGGTGTTGATTTCTGGATAATTCTCTCGTGGGAGATTCATATAAGAGGAGATCCCCAAAATGAAGAACAAGCCAATAATAACATAAATCACTGTACTGTGATCGATGGCCCAGGAGGAGAGCGAAAATTCTTTAAGTTCTGATGATTTTTTCATTGATAGGGCGATTTAAGATTGAATGATTTTCACCAATTGTTGATCTTTAACCAGGCGAATTCCATCTTCTACTAATTGATCACCAGCAGATAAACCTTCGAGAATTTCGGTTTGATTATTAGAACTTTTACCCGTTTTTACAAAGGTTTTTACCGCCTTGTACATTTCATCTTGTCCTTCCACTGTTTCGAGGACATAAACGTATTTTGATCCAGCTTGATCTTCTAAAATGTTTTTGGAAGGAATCAAAATTGCCGCATCGTTTTTATAGTCGTTTATATTGAGCAAGACCGTCATATTAGGCTTTAAATCCCCCGTTGAATTGTCTAAAGCAATCTCTACACGAAAAGAGCGATTGTTAGGATTGATAAAGTTTCCTACTGCGCTGATCTCTGCCGCTAAAGTCTTATCAAGCACAGGGATATCTACGCCTACTTTTGCCGCCATTTTGATATTGTTTAAGTGGATCTCTGGAATTTGTGCGCTCACCTTCATCTCATCTAAATTGATGATTCTTACCACTGGGGTCATACCAGGTGCTAGATTACTTCCCACATCTGCTAAAAGATGATCAACCACACCATCAAAAGGCGCCTTAATGGTTGTTTTGGCCACTTGGTCTTTCATTTGTGCTATACTTTTTTCTAGGCTTAAGTACTGCGTTTTTGCCTGAAGAAAT
>CBFHRA010000041.1:0-1054 GCA_965658115.1 Candidatus Arcticimaribacter sp.
GGATAAGATTAAACACACCAGCAGGAAGGAAACACCGTACACGGTGCTTTTAAACCCAACGACAGCTTCTGGTCGATCTGACTCACGAACCCAAGGCTCGTCCTTAAATGGACCCATATCGCGATAGATGAAAATCGCCACAAATGCGGAATAAACAGCTGCAGCTGCAGCCGCTTCGGTGGGTGTAAAGACCCCACCGTAAATTCCACCCATGATGATTACGATCAGGAAGAGCCCCCAGAAGGCATCTTTACCGCCTGAGATCAGCTCACCCATCCCTTTCCATTCTTCGGCGGGAAGATTTTTGTATCGGGCCACGACGTAGATCGCAAGCATTAACATCAATCCAGCTAAAGCACCTGGAATCACGCCCGCAAGAAACATCCGTCCGACTGATACATCAACCGATGCGGCATAAACCACCATGACAATCGAGGGTGGGATCAAAATCCCGAGCGTACCGGCGTTGGCAATAATTCCTGAAGCAAACTCTTTGGAGTAACCCACCTGCCGCATACCCGCGATCGCAATCGTCCCAATCGCAACAACCGTTGCTGGCGAAGAGCCTGAGAGTGCTGCGAACATCATGCAAGCGAGTACCGATGCCATCGCAAGACCACCACGGAAGTGGCCGACCGAGGCGATCGCAAACCGAATCAGGCGCTTGGCCACTCCACCGGTGGACATAAAACTTGAGGCCAAAATAAAGAACGGGATCGCAAGCAAGGTGTAGTGGGTACCGACACCAAATAACGAAATCGCAACGGAAGACAAGGATTCTGTCGTAAATAATGCGACATACAGAATCGATGACAGCCCCAAAGATAGTCCAACCGGAACACCGACAAACAAAAAGCCAAGGACCATGGCAAAGAGAATTAATGTTTCCATACTGAATTAGTCCTTTAAAACGTCTTTGTTTTCGTTCACAAGATCTTCGGCTTCGTGTCCAGCGATGACCATGTCACGCTCACCACGATAGATTTGCACCATTGCCTGAAGACTTCGAAATGACAGCATTGCCAGACTAATCGGCAGAATGATCAATACGAGC